>NZ_KV917374.1:1376695-2107067 GCF_002019645.1 Litchfieldia alkalitelluris
TCCGTATAATTGTGTAAAAAGAAAAAGGGTTCATATTATTCACTCTTGGCTACAATGTTTTCAGCTACGATAAACAATGAAAAGAGGAATAATAATGACCCACTTACAGTTTAACCTAGATTTGGAAGTTTTAAAAGAATCAGTAATGAATTCGGATATTGATGCAGTTATTAAGTCTGCTGTTGTTCTAGTTTTAAATGAGGTAATGGAGAAAGAAAGAAATGATTATTTACGTGTATCTCCCTATGAACGCTCTGAAGATCGCCGTGATTATCGAAATGGCTACTATGAACGTGAGTTAATCTTGAACATTGGTAGAATAACTCTTAAAGTACCAAGGACTCGTAATGGTGAGTTTTCTACATCCGTATTTGAAAAATACGCACGATGTGATCAAGCTCTTGTCATCTCTATGTTAGAAATGGTTATTAATGGTGTATCTACTCGAAAGGTTACTCAGATTGTTGAACAACTTTGTGGTGAAGCTGTATCAAAATCGTTTGTTTCCTCCCTCACAGAGAAGCTTGATCCAATTGTAAAAGGTTGGGCTAATCGTCCTTTAAACACAAGATACTATCCATACCTCTTTGTAGATGCCATGTATATTAAAGTCCGTGAACATCACAAGGTCGTATCAAAAGCAGTTTATATTGCTACAGCTATAACTGAAAAGAATACACGTGAAATACTAGGTTTAAGCGTAGATCATGAAGAGGATTATGAGTGTTGGAGCCGCTTTTTACAACAGCTTAAATCACGCGGGCTTCAATCCCCACAACTAGTGATATCAGATGCTCATAAAGGACTACAAAAGGCCATACAACGTGAATTTGTAGGAACTTGCTGGCAAAGATGCAACGTACATTTTAAACGTAATATTTTTAATAAGCTACCAAAGAAAGATTCAACTGATGTACGTATGATGGTTAAGCGTATCTTTGAAGCCATTACTATTGAAGACATTCGAATATTCAAAGATGAACTGATAAGCCAATTTGGAAACAACTCAAAGTATGAGAAGGCTTTAGCTATCTTAGAAGATGGTTTCGAAGATACCATTCAGTACATGAATTATCCAGAAAAAATACGTCCACACATACGAAGCACTAATTCTCTTGAACGCTTAAATCAAGAGGTGCGTCGAAGAGAAAGAGTTATTCGTATATTCCCAAATACACAATCTGCTTTTAGATTGATAGGTGCAATATTAATGGAATATCAAGAGTCTATTTACGCTAAAAGAAAATCGTTAATGCATTAGTTGTTTTTTGAACCTTCCATTATGGAATAATCGCATATCCAGGAAAGGCTGTCAAAGTGAAGTGCCTTTGACAACCTTTCCTGGATATGCAAACAAAAAACCATGGAAGAATTCGCAAAAAAAAATGTATGGGGATAAAACAATAAATCACTAAAAAGTTGTTGAAAACATTGTATAAGAATTTTACACAATAATCAGGACTTGACTGCCAAAAGCCATCCAAAGGGAATGAAAAGCGTTGTTTGATTCCCTTTCTCATGCCAAAAGCCATCCAAAGGGAATGAAAAGTGTTGTTTGATTCCCTTTCTCATGCCAAAAGCTAAACAAAGGGAATGAAAAGAACTTTGCCCGCTGGATTCGGCAGGAGTTGAGTGGTTCGTCCTTCATTGAACGAACCTTGTAAAACCTGGTTTATCTATTTGTCAGATAATCTAACTGATATTGTCTAAAATGTTACAAAGATTCTCTCGACATTTATTACTTTTATACAAAAATGTCTTACATATTATCTAGTGTAAACAAATGCATTATTTACTAAGTATTCTTTGAAATTTAGTTTGAAATATCAGAAAATTTTGCATATAATAGCTATATTAGAACAATCAAGAGCCTTCAAACAAAAACCTCTAAATAAACAGAAAACTCCCTTTTTAAGTATATTATATAAGTATAATTAATTACCCTATTAAATCAAATAGTGTCGAAAGGTGTCATACTATTTATTACGAAATATCCAATTTGTTATGTACAATAAGACAATATGAACAAATAAACAATGATATATAGAAAGGATGAAGGTAGTAGTGGCATTAACTTCCCCAACTGAATACGAAATCCACTTATTTCATGAGGGTAATCTTTTTAAGGGATATAACTTATTCGGTGCACATATTCAAGTAATGAACAATGTCAAAGGTACTCGTTTTTGCGTGTGGGCTCCACATGCAAGTGAAGTTAGGGTGGTTGGTGATTTTAATGAGTGGAATGGAATCAATCATTCATTAAGTAGAATCAATAGTGAGGGAATCTGGGCTGGTTTTTTTTCGGATGTAATCGAAGGTGCCATCTATAAATATGAAATTCTGACATCTAATGGCAAAGTTTTATTGAAATCAGACCCATATGCATTTTATTCAGAGCTGCGACCTAATACGGCTTCAGTTGTTTATAATCTAGACAACTATAGCTGGAATGATGATAAATGGTTAAAGCAAAAAAAGAAAAAAAATAACCACACACAACCTTTCTTCATTTATGAGTGTCATTTAGGTTCTTGGAAAAATAAGGACGATGGTAGTCTACTTAGCTATATTGAAATGGCTGATGAACTTATTCCGTATGTTAAGGAACATGGTTTTACTCATATTGAACTGCTCCCTTTAATTGAACATCCGCTCGACCTCTCATGGGGATATCAAGGAACTGGTTATTATTCTGCAACGAGTCGATTTGGAAGTCCACATGATCTTATGTTCCTTATCGATCAGTGTCATCAAAATGACATTGGTGTTTTACTAGACTGGGTTCCAGGTCATTTTTGTAAAGATTCTCATGGTTTATATATGTTCGATGGTGAACCAACCTATGAATACAAACAAGAAACAGATAGAGAAAATTATGTATGGGGTACAGCGAATTTTGATTTAGGTCGTACAGAAGTTCAAAGCTTCTTAATATCCAATGCATTGTTTTGGATGGAGTATTACCATATTGATGGATTTAGAGTTGATGCAGTAGCCAATATGCTTTATTGGCCAAATCAACAAGATCAGCTACACAAAAATGAATTAGCTGTTAAGTTTCTCCAAAAATTAAATCAAACAGTTTTAACACATGATTCTACTATTCTTATGATAGCAGAAGATTCTACCGACTGGCCTAAAGTAACTGTGCCTGTAGAGCATGGGGGATTAGGTTTCACGTACAAATGGAATATGGGCTGGATGAATGACATCCTTGAATATATGGAAGCAACACCTGAGAATCGGGTTCGATTACATCATAAGGTGACATTCTCTCTTTTATATGCCTTCTCTGAAAAATTTATTTTACCCTTTTCCCATGACGAAGTTGTACATGGGAAAAAATCCCTGTTAGATAAAATGCCTGGTGATTATTGGAGTAAGTTCGCGCAATTACGTTTATTGTATGGATTTTTACTCACACATCCTGGGAAAAAATTATTGTTTATGGGCGGAGAATTCGGTCAGTTTTCTGAATGGAAAGAGCTTGAGCAGCTAGATTGGTTATTGGAAGAATATGAAATGCATCAAAATATCCGAAAGTTTTTTAAAGAACTGATGAAGTTGTATAAAAAACATAAACCACTCTATGAAGAAGACCATCATTCTAATGGCTTTGAGTGGATTGATGCAGATAACCACGAACAAAGAATTTTTTCCTTTATTAGAAAAGGTAGTAAGGAAGATGATTTTTTAGTAATTGTTTGTAATTTTTCACAAGAATCCTATGAAACTTACAATATTGGTGTTCCTGTTTTAACAGATTATAAAGAAGTTTTAAATAGTGATGATATTCAATATGGTGGTTCAGGAAAGGTGAATAAAAAGCAACTTGAATCAATTGACACACCTTTTCATGGCAGACCTTTTCATATAAAGATGACAATTCCACCATTTGGGATAACTGTATTACGACCAGTGAAAAAAAGAGGGGAGAGAATGATTAATGGTTCAAAAAAAATGCGTAGCGATGTTACTAGCGGGGGGACAGGGGAGTAGATTAGCCTCCTTAACAAAAAGTTTAGCAAAGCCTGCTGTTCCTTTTGGTGGGAAATATCGAATTATTGACTTCACCCTAAGCAATTGTACTAATTCTGGAATAGACACAGTAGGAGTATTAACACAATATCAGCCACTATTACTTCATTCATATATTGGAATAGGAAGTGCTTGGGATCTAGATCGAAGACATGGTGGTGTTACTGTATTGCCACCTTATACAGAATCAACAGGGGTTAAGTGGTATACGGGTACTGCAAGTGCTATTTTTCAAAATATGCCATACCTAAAACAGTATGATCCTGAGTACGTGTTAATTTTATCCGGAGATCATATTTATAAAATGGATTATGATGAAATGCTGGAGTATCATATCGAACAAGATGCAGATGCGACCATTTCTGTTATTGAAGTACCGTGGGAAGAGGCTAGTAGATTTGGGATTATGAATACAAATAAAGAATTGGAAATAACAAAATTTGAGGAAAAGCCGTTGTATCCTAAAAATAATTTAGCTTCGATGGGCATTTATATTTTTAAGTATTCTGTTTTAAAGGATTATTTAGAGATGGATGATAGAAATCCTGATTCAAGTCATGACTTTGGTAAGGATATCATTCCACTTTTATTGGATGAAAAAAAGAGATTAATGGCATATCCTTTTAAAGGTTATTGGAAGGATGTTGGAACAGTAAAAAGCTTGTGGGAAGCTAACATGGATTTATTGAAGGAAGACTCAGGTCTTAATTTATTTGATCACTCGTGGAGAGTATATTCAGTCAACCCAAATCAACCTCCTCAATATATTTCGCCTACAGCTATCATTAATGAATCTCTTGTTAATGAAGGGTGTGTAATAGAGGGTAATATTGAGCACTCTGTTATTTTTCAGGGGGTTCAAGTTGGGGAAGATTCATTTATAAGAGATTCAGTCGTTATGCCAGATGCGATTATCGGTAAAAACGTCATTATTGAGAGAGCCATTATCCCTGAGGGGATGAACATACCTGATAATACAGTCATTGTCGCAGAAAAAGGCAGTGATGAAGTGAAACTAGTAACAGAAGAAAGTTTACTAGTCGGTTAATCTGTATGAGATGGGAAGAACTGACTTCCTATCTCAAGCTAATAGATATATACAATCATAGAGGGGATGAGGAGAAAGATGATTAAAAAACTTTTGGGAATTATTGATGCAACAACCCATAAGAACATGATTGAAGATTTAATTGTAAAACGTTCAATGTCAGCCATTCCTTTTGCCGGTCGTTATCGTCTTATTGATTTTGTTTTATCCAGTATGGTTAATTCGGGGATAGAAAGTGTAGCAGTTTTCCATGGTTATCAGAACCGATCATTAATGGATCATTTAGGATCTGGAAGAGAATGGGATTTAAATAGAAAAAGAGATGGACTTTTCTTTTTCCCCTCGCCGTTAAAGGAAGCGAATAGTGAGCAGTTAGCATCATTTAAACAATTAAAGAATAACCTTGATTATCTTTATCGAAGTAATGGTCAGTATGTATTAATATCAAACTGTCATACGGTTTGTAATATAGATTTCCAAGTCATTTTGGATAGACATATAAAAACAAAAAGTGACATCACTGAAATTCGTCAAAAAGGTCAATCATTAGAGATGTATCTTATTGATACGCCACTGTTAATTGAGTTAATAAATAATCAAGACCAAACAGGGTACCGGAGTATTGTCGATGTGGTCAAGGCTCAAAATCATGAATTAAACGTAAATGAATATGAATATCAAGGGTTTGCAGCTGTTATTAATTCAATTGAAAAATATTATAATCATAGTATTGAGGTATTAAATCCTTCAATCTGGAAGCAATTATTTCTTAAAGATAGTCCAATTTACACAAAGGTTAAAGATGAGCCACCGACAAAATATATGAACGGAGCTACTGTAAAAAACTCAATGATTGCTAATGGATGTGTTATTGAAGGTCATGTCGAAAATAGCATTATCTTTAGAGGCGTAAAGATCGCTAAAGGAACTGTCGTAAAAAATAGTGTCATTATGCAAAAATCCCAGATTGGTTCAAATTGCAACTTGGACGGGGTGATTCTTGATAAGGATGTTAGAGTAGAAAATGGTGTCACTCTTCAAGGAACAACTTCTTCTCCAAATGTCTTGAGAAAAGGAACTGTACAAGGAGCGTTGATGAATTCGTGAATGTATTGTTTGTGGCGTCAGAATGTGTACCTTTTATTAAATCAGGCGGTTTAGCGGATGTTGCTGGTGCATTACCTAAAGAATTAAACAAACTTGGAACAAATGTGCAGGTGATTCTTCCTAAATATGGTCTTATCACTAAAAAGTATCGAGAAGATATGGTGAAAATAGCAGAGCTTACTGTCAATGTAGGATGGAGAGAACAGTACTGCGGTTTAGAAACACTTATCCATAATGACGTTACGTATTATTTTATTGATAATGAATACTACTTCAATAGAGATTCGTTATATGGTCATTTTGATGACGGTGAAAGATTCTCCTTCTTCTGTAAAGCTGTATTAGAAGTGATACCATATTTAGAGGTAACACCTGATCTTCTTCATTGTCATGACTGGCATACCGGAATGGTAAACTTTCTGTTGCACAATGAATATAAAAATGATCCTCTATACTCATCGATGCGCTCAGTTTTTACAATCCATAATCTGCAGTTCCAAGGAATTTTTCCTAGGACTATTTTACACGATTTGCTAAATATAAATGAGTCTTATTTCAATGTCGATCAGCTTGAGTTTTTTGGAAATGTCAACTTCATGAAAGCAGCTTTAGTTTCATCTAACCTCATTACTACAGTAAGTCCGACTTATAAAAATGAAATTCAAACGGAGTATTATGGGGAGAAACTTGATGGTCTTTTACGCGAGAAAAACCATTCTTTAATTGGTATTTTAAATGGTATTGATGACGATGACTATAATCCATCTTTGGATAAATATATAGAATTTAATTATGATTCCACTAACTTAAGTGGGAAATTTGAGAATAAAAAGGCGTTACAAAAGTATTTTGGATTACCCCAAAAAGAAGATGTGCCAATTATAGCTGTTGTTTCTAGACTCACTTCCCAAAAAGGCTTTGACTTAGTACAAAGAGTTCTCGAAGAACTTTTATATCATGAAGATTTTCAGTTTATCGTACTTGGAACCGGTGATTTAGAATTTGAACAATTCTTTAATCACATGCAATCTAGATATCCAGATAAGGTTGGGGTATACATTGGCTTTAGTGAAGCGATGGCACGTAAAATTTATGCAGGTTCTGATTTGTTTTTAATGCCATCAAAGTTCGAGCCATGCGGACTAGGTCAATTAATTGCCCTAAGATATGGAACCATACCAATTGTACGTGAAACTGGTGGACTGAATGATACCATTCAATCATATAGTGAATTTATGCAGGAAGGAAATGGGTTTAGTTTCACAAATTATAATGCACATGACATGATGCACACCATTAAAAGAGCTATTACTTTTTATCATAATAAGAAGTTCTGGGAGCAAATCATAAACGAAGCAATGACTCGAGACTATAGTTGGGCCCAATCTGCATATAAATATAACCAGCTTTATGCTGAGTTAATTGCTAGGAGTGAAAGCAGTGTTTACTAATAAAGAAACGTTCAAACAGTCATTTTTAAAAAAATTAGAAATGATGTATGGTAAGCCATTTCAAGAGTCAACACCGCGTGATCAGTATAATACGCTCGGTAATATGGTGAGAGAACATATAAGCTCAAATTGGATTAAAACAAATGAAACCCAGCGTACAAAAAATCAGAAACAAGTGTACTACTTGTCTATTGAATTTTTACTAGGACGTTTGTTAGGAAGTAATCTTTTGAACTTAGGAATTCTTAATACTGTTAAAGAAGGATTAGATGACTTAGGCATTCAATTAGATGATATTGAAGAAAGTGAAGCAGATGCAGGACTAGGAAATGGTGGATTAGGTCGTTTGGCAGCTTGCTTTTTGGATTCGTTAGCATCTTTAGACCTTCCTGGTCATGGGTGTGGAATCCGTTACAAACATGGTTTATTTGATCAAAAAATAGTGGATGGATACCAAGTAGAGCTCCCAGAACAGTGGTTAAGGCATGGGAATGTTTGGGAGGTAAGGAAATCAGATCAAGCCGTAGAAGTTAGTTTCTGGGGAGAAATCGAATCAATCGAAAGAAATGGGAAGCTTCATTTTAAACATGTTGATGCTGAGAAAATTTCAGCAGTCCCATATGATATACCGGTTGTTGGCTTCGAGACAACAACTGTAAATACATTAAGACTATGGAATGCAGAACCTTCACCGTATCCACCTGGAAAAGATGCACTCGTTTATAAGCGTGAAACAGAAGCCGTTTCTGAATTCTTATACCCAGATGATACACATGATGATGGAAAAATATTGCGTTTAAAGCAGCAATACTTTCTAGTCTCAGCAAGCTTACAGAGCATTATTAGAAATTATCGTGCAAGATATGGAAATCTTTCTAAACTCCATGAACATGTGGCTATACATGTAAATGATACACATCCCGTTCTGGCAATTCCAGAATTAATGCGTATTCTTCTTGATGAGGAAGGGATGAATTGGGATACAGCTTGGGAAATCACAACTAATACCATTTCTTATACTAATCACACAACACTTTCTGAGGCATTAGAAAAATGGCCAGTCCATATTTTTAAACCTTTGCTTCCACGTATCTTTATGATTGTGGGAGAAATTAATGAGCGGTTCTGCCGTGAATTATGGGAAAAGTATCCAGGCAATTGGAATCATATCGAGCATATGGCTATCATCGCACACGACATGGTGAAAATGGCTCACTTAGCGATTGTCGGGACACATAGTACCAATGGTGTTGCTCGAATTCATTCAGAAATATTAAAACACCGAGAAATGAAAAATTTCTACGAAATCTATCCTGATAAATTTAATAATAAAACAAATGGAATCACTCATCGTCGTTGGTTGATAAAAGCAAATCCACAACTTACCAATTTACTAAAAAGTACGATTGGTGAGAGCTGGATATCTAAGCCTAATAATCTTATTGAACTAAAGAGTTATAGTAAGGACCCTAGCTTTAAGATGGCGATTGCAGAAATGAAAAATACAAGGAAACAAATTTTAGCGGGGCGTATCAAAGAACAAACAGGTATTGTTATTAATCCAGAATCTATTTTTGATGTGCAAGTAAAAAGATTGCATGCATATAAGAGACAGCTCCTTAATGTTTTACATATCATGTATTTATATAATCGTCTAAAGGAAGATTCTAATTTTAAGATATTCCCACAAACCTTTATATTTGGAGCAAAAGCATCTCCAGGTTATCATTATGCGAAGAAAATTATAAAGCTTATAAATTCATTGGCTGATAAGGTTAATAATGATAAACAAACACGGGATATATTAAAAGTGGTATTCATCGAAAATTATCGAGTTTCATTAGCTGAAGATATTTTTCCAGCAGCAGATGTTAGTGAACAAATCTCAACTGCAAGTAAAGAAGCTTCTGGTACGGGGAATATGAAGTTTATGATGAATGGTGCATTGACATTAGGGACATTAGATGGTGCCAATATTGAAATACTAGAACAGGTTGGCGAAAATAATATCTTTACATTTGGACTAACAGCAGAAGAAGTACTACATTTTTATCAACACGGTGGGTACCATTCACATGAGTATTATCATCATGACAAGCGTATTCGACAGGTTCTTGAGCAACTAACAAGTGGCTACTTCCCTGATACCGCTGACCATTTTGATGCAATTTATGATTCCCTTCTTATAGAAAATGATCAATATTTTGTTCTGAAAGATCTTGGCTCCTATATCCAAGCACAAGAGCAAGTGAATCTATCTTATCAAGACCAAAACTCATGGTTAGAGAAAAGTATAATCAATATTGCCCACTCAGGTACGTTCTCAAGCGACCGAACGATTTCAGAATATGCAAAACATATTTGGAACATACAACCGGTTAAATATTGAAGTAGGAAATAAACCCAGGGTTTAGTGTATTAGCACCTGCAATAGTAAAAAGCTCGGAACTTACCGAGTTTTTTACGTTTCATGGTCCCACTCAGGGATAAAAAAGCGGAAACCCTCTGACACAGCTAGAAGAGAGAATCCGCAGCATGGGCTGATAAAATAAGGGGAGAAACTTCCTTTAATTAGGGATTAAGACTGAAAATAGTTAAAATAGGGGTAAAATTTCCCTGTATTTGTTTAAAAAACATGAAAATAGGGTGGCTGTGCTTTGCTTAAAGGGAAAACTTACCCTTAATTACCCCTAACCAAGCTATATTCTACAGTTTAAAGGAAAAATTTCCCCTTATTTTAATTTGACAAATAAAAATGTGCTAATTTTAAGGTTAAATCCCATTTAATCAAGACTTAACAGTAAATGAAGAGACCAAATAGCTATGCTAATTGGTCTGCTAATTCATTTGCTGATTTTATTGTTTCTCCTGCCAACGGAACCCGTTTTATACTGCTGTGATTTATTTTGATACTTATGAATCTTTGTAAGTAGGTAAGGTTTCAGGGCCTCAAAACAACAATAAGAATCTACCTATTATCCCCATTCAAGAAATCCCCAAGTCCGCCAAGAATACTACCTTCCCCTCTAGATGAGCCACCATTACTTGGTGCACTTGCAAAAATTCGATCAGCTAAGCGACTAAAAGGTAGGGATTGTATCCAAACTGTACCAGGTCCTTGTACAGTAGCAAAAAACAAACCCTCACCACCAAAGAAAGCAGTCTTTACTTTTCCAACATATTCGATAGAGTAGTCAACCTCTTTTGTTAATGCGACAAGGCAGCCGGTATCAACTAGAAGCTTTTCACCTGCTTTGAGATCGCGACGGATAATTGTACCACCTGCATGTAAGAAGGCAAGACCATCGCCTTCAAGTTTTTGCATAATAAATCCTTCTCCACCAAAGAAACCGGCCCCTAATTTACGTTGAAAATCAATTCCGATGGATACTCCTTTTGCAGCGCATAAAAACGCATCTTTTTGACAAATTACTTTGCCGCCTAACTCACTTAAATCAATAGGAATGATTTTGCCAGGATAAGGTGCTGCGAATGAAACTTTCTTCTTACCTGCACCTCTATTTGTGAAAACAGTCATAAATAAGCTTTCCCCTGTTAAAACACGTTTTCCAGCTCCCATAAGCTTTCCAAAAATCCCTTTAGTATTACTTGCTCCATCTCCAAAAATCGTTTCCATCTCAATATCTTTATCCATCATCATCATGCCGCCAGCTTCAGCAATAGCGCTCTCTCCTGGATCTAACTCAATTTCAACAAACTGCATATCATCACCATGTAGAGTAAAATCAATTTCATGGGAATTCATGGCACACCATCCTTATTTGTTTTGTTTATTAAAATTAATTCGTTACCTTCATAAATAACTCCTTTATTTTAATTTTTCATCACAAAAAATAGTGTCTAAATATCTGTAAAAAACAAATATTTAACACTTATATATAAAAAAAACGCCCCTTGTGACGGACGTTTTTAAGTGTATTTATTCATCCTCAGTATAAGGATCCTTTTCATATCGAGGTAAATCTCCAAACATTGTCATTATACCTTCTTCATCTAAATCTTCTTCATATTTTTTATGTTGGTTATTTGGATAGACAATGATCTCTTTTCCCTCAATATCAGTGCCTACAAAATTTTCGTACTCTTCAACATATCCAACTTGATCATCTGATTCAATATAAACCTCATTATAATGGTCAACACTATCGGCTAAATCGGAAGGTGTTTCGGATGTACCGTAGCGTGCAACATCCTGCCAGGAATCTTCTGCATCATAAGCCTCAACTTCATCTGGTTCGCCATCAAATTCAAACTTTCCGAATGGAGTCATTAGTACCCCTTCTTCGATTGGTCTGTTATGGGAAACAATGGTTGTCGGGCTGTGCTCTTTACAGTAAGTTGTAGTAGGAAGAGCATCCAAACGGTCAACTGGGATATCTTTTCCACATTTTTCACATACTCCATATGAGCCATTTTGGATTGCGTTTAAAGCATAATTTATATCTTTTAATTGCTTTTCCATATGTTCATTTAAAGCAATATCTTTCTCTCTTTCATATAACTCTGTACCTTCGTCACCGGGGTGATTATCATAACTTGATAACTCTCCTACAGACTCGTGATAGTGACCCTGCTGAAGATCAAAATGGTCACCTTCTTTAAGCTGCTCCTCGACATCTTTTTTTGCCTTTATCAACTGTGAACGGAAGGTTGATAATTGCTCTTGAGTTAGCATAATTAAAGCACTCCTTCCTTTTTTTAAGTTAAAAAGAATGTTATATATGTATTATCAACTAATAAGTCAAAAAAATAATTGTCAATATTTATTAAAGAGATTCCAAATATCAAACGAATGAAATCAAAAAAGCTTGAGGGTGAAATTTCCTCAAGCTTTGTACACGTTAATACTGTTATAACCAATAACTAATGAATAATCCTATTGATAATAATAATCCATATATAGTATTCGTTTGAGCAGTTGCTTTCATAGCGGGTGCCATTTGGATAGGAATTGTTTTACCAATGAAGCCTTTGATGGCATGTACTGCTTTTGGAATGCTTATTAATACTAGTAAGACAGATAGTGGGGCATATGCAGTGAAGCTAAGTGTAATCATCCACAGATAAGCAACAACAAACATTAACCCAAGAAAACGCACTGCATTTTTACGTCCCAGAAGAATAGCTAATGTTTTTCTCCCATTTTCTTTATCGCCATCTAAATCACGAATATTGTTAGCCATTAATATGGCTCCAACAAGAATTGCAATAGGGATAGATAGCATAACACTCGAGGTTGTCACTTCACCTGTTTGGATATAAAAAGAAATTAGAATAATGATAAGGCCCATAAAAATTCCTGCCACTACTTCTCCGAATGGGGTATATGCAATAGGGACAGGTCCGCCAGTGTATAAATACCCTGCTAACATACAGATTGTTCCGATAAGAGCGATCCACCAGTTACTATGGAGGCATATATATATGCCTAAAAGAACTGCAAAACCAAAAAGTATAAAAGCTAAACGTAATACGGTAGAAGGCTTTATCCCATCTCTAACAATAGCTCCTCCAATCCCAACTGAACCAGCATGATCTAGACCGCGTTTATAATCGTAATATTCATTGATCATATTTGTAGCAATTTGAATCACTAAACAAGCAGCTAACATCGCTATAAATAAAGGAATATTAATCGTCGCTTCAAGTCTGGCTAGTGCTGTTCCAATAAAAACTGGTACAAATGCTGCTGTTAGCGTATGTGGTCGTGTCAGCTTCCACCAAACTTTCCAACCAGTTGTTCTATTTAACTCATTAGAGGTTTGTGTTTGTAATTGTGGTTGCATATATGTGATTCTCCTTTCATACATGCTCTAATTATGTTGTAAAAAAAAAGACAATAAAAAGTCACAAAGATAGTGTAGATAATTCTACATAAAGTGTCAATGGATTTAGAAGGAATAAAGGGAAAAACTTATTTCCAATACATTTAATAACTTACATAGTAGTGAAAGATAATAGAAAAGGGTCTCTAAATTGACAGTAACCTTACGTGAGATGTATCTTTAAGTAAGTAATTAGGTTGTCGAATAATGAAGCTAAAGGTAGTAACAATAAGAAAAAATGATATAATATATAGGATATAATCCATTTTATAATAGCAATCGGAGATAAATTAGATATTTTAATTAAGGCTCACTAAACACCTTTGGCAATGAGGTACATAGCAATGCAAGAAATCGGGACAAGATATAAAATGCATGGTGTTAGTGTTAGCCGGTAAGTATTTCACACGGGGGGATTAGTTTTGGTACTAATACAGCAAGAAGAAATGAAAAAACAAGGTCAGAGTGGAGGCTCTCTTACTACAGAAAAACAACAATTTAATGAAGTTCTTCTAAGTAGAGTTGTGGAAGCTACAGACATTGACCCCCTATTGTTATTTAAGGCCGGAAAAGAGTATTTTGAGGGTGAGCGTACTTTTTGGGCAGATCCCACACGGACGACCATCTTAGTTGGACTTGGAAGAGCATATACTATAGAAGTGAATGATCAACATAAGCGCTATGATGAGGTTGAATTAAAATGGAAGCACCTAGCTAACCAAATAGACAATAAAGAAGAGATCTCATATGGAACAGGCCCTATTCTACTAGGTGGGTTTTCATTTGACCCTAAAAGAACTAAGACAGATTTATGGAGTGGTTTTTCAGAGGCCACCTTTGTTTTACCTAAAATTCTCCTATCAGTAATCGATGGGAAATGTTTTTTTACCTTCAATCATGTTAGTAGAGATGGATTAGACAATTCACTATTTGAGTTAGAAAAAATTAAGGACGAGCTACTAGATAAAATTCCTAATATAAAAGCTAGTTATAGGAAAATAGATTATGTTAAATCTGAGGTAGATCCGGACGCTTGGATGAAATCAGTTGCGGATGTAGTTCGGGATATTAACGAAGGTGAAGTTGAAAAGGTTGTTCTTGCACGAGAAATTAACTTGAATTTCAAAGAGACCATTGATGCTGATGACGTATTAGTAAATTTACGAGAACAACAACCGATGAGTTATTTATTCGCATTTGAAAACGAACAATCATGCTTTATTGGTGCTTCACCAGAAAGATTGGTAAAAAAGAAGGAACAAGTGATTAAATCTACATGCTTAGCAGGTTCGATAGCACGAGGTAAAACAGTAGATCAAGACGATGAATTGGGAAATCAACTTTTAAAAGATCAGAAAAATATTGCTGAACATGAGTTTGTTATATCCATGATAAAAGATGCCATGTTGGAGTCATGTGAAACAATTACATCCTCAGATCAACCGGAACTCTTCAAAATGAGGGATATCCAGCATCTTTATACACCAATTAAAGGTGTAGCTAAGCCAGGTGTGACCACTCTCTCTATGGTTAAAAAGCTCCATCCAACACCTGCACTTGGAGGGTTTCCATCAGAAAAAGCCCTTGATAAAATAAGAGAAGTAGAATTACTTGATCGTGGATGGTATGCCGCTCCAATTGGGTGGATCGATGGAACCGATAATGGGGAATTTGCTGTAGCAATCCGTTCCGGTTTACTAAAAGGCAAGGAAGCCTCATTATTTGCTGGTTGTGGTATTGTGGGGGAATCTGAGCCTTCAAGTGAATATTTGGAAACAAATATGAAGTTTAGGCCAATGCTCTCGGCTTTAGGAGGATCTGATAATGAGTAATACTGATAGTCTTACTTCATACGTCGCAGCATTTGTAGATGAACTTGTCAGAGTAGGGGTAAAAGATGTTGTCATTAGCCCTGGATCAAGATCAACACCTATTGCCATTTTGATGGCTGAGCATTCAGAGATGACCACATATTTGAATATTGATGAACGCTCAGCTTCCTATTTCGCACTCGGAATTGCAAAAGCAAGAAAAGTTCCTGTTGCCCTCTTATGCACATCTGGAACCGCGGCAGCTAATTATTTTCCTGCGGTTGTTGAGGCGAATTTATCAAGGGTACCGCTAATCGTAATTACTGCTGATCGTCCACATGAATTAAGAGATGTTGGTGCGCCACAAGCGATTGATCAAAATCAATTATATGGGAAACACACCAAATGGTTTGTTGAGATGGCAATCCCTGAACGTTCCGACGAAATGATTCGATATGTTAGAACGGTAGCTTCTCGAGCGGCTGGAAAAGCAATTTCAGCACCAGCAGGCCCCGTACATCTTAACATTCCTTTGAGAGAACCGCTTGTACCAAATCTTTCTCAAGAAAAATTGTTTACTAAAGGTAGAAAACCTCTTTCACAAGAAGTAAATATGGTCATCGGTAAAGCACAACTAAGTGACTTTCAAGCACAGGGAATTGCTAGTCAAATTAATGGTAAAGAAAAGGGACTTATTATTTGTGGTGATTTTGATGATAAAGAATTTGCTCAACAGGTCACGTTGTTAGCTGAGAAGTTAAATTACCCTATCCTTGCTGATCCCCTCTCACAATTAAGGAGTGGAAAGCATTCAAAGGATTTAATTCTTGATTCGTATGATACATTTCTACGAAACCAAGATTTTATTGAAAGTTACACTCCGGAGGTTATTATTCGTTTCGGCGCAATGCCAATCTCAAAGGCCTTACTACTTTATTTGAAAAAGAAGAGAGATGTTCTTCACCTTGTAGTTGACGGTGATGGTGGTTGGAGAGAGCCAACGATGACTGCTTCTGAAATGGTTTATTGTGGTGAAGCAGAATTTTGTGACAAACTTGTCCATTTCATATCTGAAGCTAAACAGAGTATCTGGACAAATGATTGGAAAAGAATTAACGAGGTAACTCGCGAGCAGCTTAAGCATATTGAAGAAGACAACGGTATCTTTGAGGGGAAAGTTTTTCAACAACTTCAAGATTTGTTACCTAGTGAATCAATTTTATTTGTTGGAAATAGCATGCCAATTAGAGACTTAGATACCTTTTTTGTAAACCAAACAAAGCCCATTACTATACTAGCAAACCGTGGAGCAAATGGGATTGATGGCATAGTATCGACATCATTAGGAATAAGCACAACTGGAAGAAAAACAGTCTTGGTAATTGGAGATTTATCTTTTTATCATGATCTTAACGGGTTGCTTGCTGCAAAACAAAATAACTTAGATCTAACCATTGTGTTAATCAACAATGACGGCGGCGGTATTTTTTCATTTTTACCACAGTCAAAAGAGGAAAAACACTTTGAATACTTGTTTGGGACTCCAACAGGTCTTAATTTTGAGCACACTGTTAAAATGTATGGTGGTCAATTCTCTTCGATTAAAACCTGGCCTGAATTTAAGGGGATTTTTGAACATAGCCTGAAGTCGAAAGGGTTAAATGTCATTGAGCTTCGAACTGACCGAGGAACGAATTTGCGTGACCATCGAAATTTGTGGAATCGTGTTTCCCAGGAAATAACTTTGGAGATTCATGGGGATAAATAGAAATGTTTTTAACAATAAATGACAAAAAATATCATGTGAATATAGTTGGACAAGGTAGTCCACTCCTTTTTCTACACGGGTTTACAGGGAGTACAGATAATTGGCTTGAGCCGATATCTTCTTTAATCAGTCAATATCGTTGTATATTAATAGATCTTATTGGTCACGGGAAAAGCGATAGTCCAGAGGGAATTCAGAATTATACTTTTGACTATTTGATGAAAGATGTTCTACTTATCTTAGATAAGCTTGAGATAGATAAAGTAGGACTAATAGGGTATTCTATGGGGGGGAGGTTAGCTCTTGCTCTAGCAATCGAATTTCCTGAAAGGTTTACTCATCTGGTGTTAGAAAGTAGCTCGCCTGGTTTAAATGAGGAAACTGACCGGCAGGAGAGGATGTTGACAGACGAATCCCTTGCTTCATTTATTGAAGAAGAGGGAATAAAAAAGTTTGTTACTTACTGGGAGAACATTCCTTTATTTGCATCTCAGCAAAATATGCCAGATAGTAAAAAGGTATATTTACATAACCAAAGACTGAATAATAACCCTATGGGTTTAGCCAATAGTCTAAAAGGAATGGGTACGGGAGTCCAATTGCCTTATTGGGGAAGTCTTCATAAACTCAACATGCCTGTACTCTTATTGTGTGGTGAATTAGATGATAAGTTTTGTATAATTGCTAGGAAAATGTCATCTCTTATTTCTAATTCAACTTTTAAAAAAATAAATGGTGCTGGACATGCAATACATATGGAACAACCCGAGAAATTTGGTAGAATAGTAAGTGGGTTTTTACAAAGTAAGAACACAACTTGAAAAAAAGGAGGACAAGCTAGTGACTGTAGAATGGATTGCAGAACGTAAGTATGAAGATATTTTATATGAAACATACAATGGAATTGCAAAGATCTCAATTAATCGTCCTGAGGTTCGAAATGCGTTTCGTCCAAAGACTGTTATGGAATTAATTGATGCTTTTGCATATGCTCGAGATGATTCTAATATTGGTGTTATTGTTTTAGCGGGTGCTGGAGATGAGGCATTTTGCTCTGGAGGAGATCAAAAGGTAAGAGGGCATGGTGGATATGTTGGAGACGATCAAATACCTCGACTAAATGTTCTTGATCTTCAACGTCTAATTCGTGTAATACCAAAACCAGTGGTAGCAATGGTTTCTGGTTATGCGATTGGTGGAGGACATGTATTACATATTGTTTGTGACTTAAC
This sequence comes from Litchfieldia alkalitelluris, assembly GCF_002019645.1. Taxonomy (GTDB): domain Bacteria; phylum Bacillota; class Bacilli; order Bacillales; family Bacillaceae_L; genus Litchfieldia; species Litchfieldia alkalitelluris. The sequence goes on from NZ_KV917374.1 coordinate 1,395,000, forward strand.
GATTGCTGCAGACAATGCAATTTTCGGGCAAACTGGTCCAAAGGTAGGAAGCTTTGATGCAGGTTATGGTTCAGGGTATTTAGCTCGTATTGTTGGACATAAGAAAGCTCGTGAAATTTGGTTCCTTTGCCGCCAATATAATGCACAAGAAGCTCTTGATATGGGATTAGTTAACACGGTTGTTCCATTAGAGAAGCTTGAAGAAGAAACAATTCAGTGGTGTGAAGAAATGCTTGAAAAGAGCCCAACAGCACTTCGCTTCTTGAAAGCAGCTTTCAATGCAGATACAGATGGATTAGCTGGTTTACAGCAATTTGCTGGAGACGCAACACTTTTATACTATACAACTGATGAAGCTAAAGAAGGACGCGATTCATTTAAAGAAAAGCGTAACCCAGACTTTAAGCAGTTCCCGCGTTTTCCTTAAACAACTATAGAGACTCGAATCCTTTACAAATGATAAAGTATTCGAGTCTATTCTATTGGTTAAGAACAACAAAAAAAAGACTATAATTATGAATAGAACTTTCAGCGAGAGTGTGGGTTGTATAATGAATGTAACACCGAATTGGTTAGCAAATCGAGCCTTTTTAACTCCGAATCGATTTGCAGTTCGAACAGAAGAGATTGTTTTAACATTTAAAGAGTTACATGAAAGAGTGTTAACGACCAGTCAGCAGTTATCCTACTTGGGTGTTAAGCATGGGGACACTATATCGGTATTAATGACAAATAGTGTTGAAATGATACAAATCATACATGCATTAAAATATATAGGAGTCAAGACGGTGTTACTTAATGCACGTTTAACTAACTATGAGTTATTATGGCAATTAAGAGACTCGAAATCTGATTGCATCATAACTGAAGAAAAGTTTATTCCTCTACTAGATTGTGATGGAATTGATTCCAAAATCCTGCAAGTCGAAAATATAGGAGCAAGTCCTTTAAAAGAAGTGAAAATTGTACAAGAATTTTCTCTTGAAGAAATTGATACCATCATGTACACATCTGGTACGACAGGCAAGCCAAAAGGAGTCATTCAAACTTACGGCAATCATTGGTGGAGTGCAACAGGCTCTGTTTTAAATTTAGGATTACGTGAGGATGATTGTTGGTTAGCAGTGGTTCCTTTTTTTCATATCAGTGGACTGTCGATTCTAATGAGAAGTGTGATTTATGGAATTCCTGTAATAATCCATGAAAGGTTTTCACCTGAAAAAGCAAATCATGCGATTAAATACGAAGGAGTTACGATTGTTTCTGTCGTTAGCACAATGCTATCTCAAATGCTAACAGTGTTAGGTGATGAGAAATATTCCCCTAGCTTCCGATGTATGTTATTAGGTGGTGGACCAGCCCCCGAATCCCTACTACATGATTGCAAAGCAAAAGAGATACCAGTCTACCAAACCTATGGTATGACAGAGACAGCTTCCCAAATTGTTACACTTGCTCCCGAATATAGCTTATCTAAGCTAGGATCTGCTGGGAAGCCTTTATTCCCCTCACAGCTTCGAATTGAAAAAGATGGCCTTATTCAACGCAGCTATGAGCATGGGGAAATTGTTGTTAAAGGACCTAATGTAACAAAGGGATATATATATAAAGAAAATGAGACAAAAGATTCTATAAAAGATGGTTGGTTTTATACTGGTGATATAGGTTACATAGATGATGAAGGGTTCTTATATGTCCTTGACCGTAGGTCTGATCTAATCATTTCAGGTGGAGAAAACATCTATCCAGCAGAAATTGAGTCAGTACTCTTATCACATCCGAAAATAATAGAAGCTGGTGTCATCGGTATTCGTGACGAGCAATGGGGACAAGTTCCTATTGCATTTGTAAAAACAGATGATAAACAGCTTTCAGAGACAGTGATAAAAGACTTTTGCTCCCAGAAGGTTAGCCGATATAAAATCCCTAGGGAGATTTATTTTCTAGATGAATTACCTCGTAATGCAACCAACAAGTTATTACGTAGGAAACTACTTGAATATCTTCCATCCTAAGGTGGTAATAGAGATAATATGAAAATTGAGTCGATTACACTTTATTTAGTGGAACAAACCTTAAAAACCCCTTTTGTTACAAACCTTGGGCATGTTAGCAATCGTGAAAGCATTATCATTAGGATTATTGACCAAGATGGATTTGAGGGATGGGGAGAGGTAGTTGCATTTACATCTCCATGGTATACGGAAGAAACCATAACTACCTGCTGGCATATAATCGAAGATTTTTTAGCACCTAGGCTTTTGTTACAGGTGATTAACTATCCTTCAGATGTGGAATCTGTTTTTAAAGAGATAAAACGAAATCATATGGCTAAGGCCGGCATTGAAACGGCTTTATGGGATTTATATTGTAAAAGACAAAAGGTGTCATTATCTAAGGCGATAGGTGGATCACGAGAACAGGTGGATGCTGGAGTTGTTGTAGGCCTAGATGACCCAGTAAATATGATTAACAAAATACAACAGCATGTTGAAGAAGGATATAAAAGGGTTAAGATTAAAATAAAACCCGGTAATGATTATGAGTTGGTTAAAAGGATAAGAGAAGCTTTTCCAAGCTTGTCATTAATGGTTGATGCTAATTCCGCTTATACTTTGGATGATCTACCCCTGTTAAAAGAACTAGATAATTTTCAACTACTGATGATCGAACAACCACTTGCCTCTGATGATATAATTGATCATGCAAAAGTTCAAAGACAATTGCAAACACCGATTTGTTTGGATGAAAGTATAGTTACCTTTGATGACGCTAGAAAAGCAATTGAATTGGAAAGTTGTCGTACCATTAATATTAAAGTGGGAAGAGTTGGTGGTCTATCTGAGGCTGTGAAAATTCATAACTTATGTAAGAAGCATCAAATTCCTGTGTGGTGTGGTGGAATGTTAGAAATGGGGATTTCAAGGGCGGTAAATATTGCGCTCGCATCGTTAGATCAGTTTACAATACCGGGTGATATTTCGGCCTCTTCAAGGTACTGGCATCAGGATATTACCACGCCAGAAGTAGTTGTTACAAATGGTACGATTTCTGTACCAGATGGGGTAGGAATTGGCTTCGAAATAAACTTAGAACGCCTTCTGGAAATAACCAAAACGAAAATAACGATAAAAAAACCAGGAACTCTTTAAGGGAGATACCTGGTTTTTTGTAGGATTAGAAAAAAAAAAATTTGCAAACTAATTTTAGTGTCTAGCACCAGATGCGATTGGCGCGGTTGAACAAAAAGTGCCTGACTACTCTAGTTCTATTAGCCCCAATTCAATAGCTCTATTAGCGATAATATCATCAACATCCTGTGGCACATCGTCTAATGAACCGTATTCATATTGCCATAGATTCGTAAAGGAATCTACACACATAGGAAAGGCTGTCTGGTCTGCTCCTTGAACCTCTTGCTTTAATGCATTAATCAAACTATCCTTATTAATCATGTGCAAAAACACTCCTTTACAATATGTAATCGTACGATACTATTATTTCAATTTGAAGCATTTTTATTAAAAAAATATGTTCAAATTTCAATACATTTTACGCATATAAATGGTGTTCAAACAATAGAACAGTCAAACCTTCATGGAAAAGTGGGTTTTACCTGTAGTAAATAAATGTTAAAGCACCACTTATTGATCTAAAGTGGTGCTTTAGTTGGTTCACATCTCTTTGGGTGCACCTAATCCTAATAAACGCAATCCTTCTCCTAGAACAATTGCTACACTTTGAACGAGTGCTAATCTAGCTGGTCTTTCTTTTGTATCTGCTAAAATTTTCACAGTACCATAGTAGGAGTTAAACTCCTGAGCAAGGTCTAAAACATATTTTGCGATGACGGAAGGTTCGTATGAATAAAAACTACTTTCAATAACTTCTGGAAATTCACTTAATCTTTTAATAACAGCCCAACTTTGAGGATCGTCCAATCCATCGTTTAAAGCAGTACTATACGCTCGACCCTTTCTTAAGATTGAGCATGCACGAGCATGTGTATATTGTACATAAGGTCCTGTTGTTCCCTCGAATTTAAGCATATCTTCGATTGAAAATTCAATATTACTCATTCGTTCATTTTTTAAATCATGAAAAATTAATGATCCAACTCCAACTAACTTTGCAATCTCCTCTTGGTTATTTAAAGTTGGATTTTTTTCATGAATGTTTTTTGCAGCAAGCTCAATGGCTTCTCTAATCACGTCCTCTAACAGCACTACTTTTCCTTTTCTTGTCGACATCTTCTTACCATCTTTTAAAATAAAGCCGAAAGGAATATGATTCATATCATCAGCCCATGTGTAACCCATCTTTTTTAACACTAAAAAGAGCTGTTTAAAATGTAAGCTTTGTTCTTGACCAACAACATATAAAGCTTTTTGAAATTGATAGTTTTCTTGACGGTAGAGTGCAGCGCTAATATCTCTCGTTGCATAAAGAGTCGCTCCATCAGACTTTCTAATTAAGCAGGGAGGAAGGTCATGGTCAGATAAATCTACAACCTCCGCACCGTCTGAAGTTGAAAGTAAGTTTTTTTCCTTGATTAATTGAACTGTATCCTTGATTTTATCATTATAAAAGGCTTCACCGTGATACGAGTCAAAGGAAATTCCAAGCAACTTATAGATTTTAGCAAATTCCTTTAATGATTCATTTTTAAACCATGTCCAAAGTGAGGCAGCTTCCTGATCACCGTCTTCGAGCTTTTTAAACCATAATCTTGCTTCATCATCCAGTTCTGGTTGAAGCAATGCCACATCATGGAATTTTACATAAAGTTTTAACAATTCTTGGATAGGGTTTTGTTTAACAACATTTTCGTCCCCCCATTGTTTATAGGCGACAATCAGTTTCCCAAACTGGGTTCCCCAATCTCCAAGATGGTTGATTCGAATAGTATTAAACCCGCATTTAGTAGCAATATTCGCAAGTGCATAACCAATAACAGTAGATCGCAAATGTCCCATAGAAAAAGGCTTTGCAATATTAGGGGAGGAGAAATCTATGACTATATTTTCATCGTTTCCTAAGCTACTATCACCATAATTAGCTTTTTGTGTGAGAATTAGATTTAGTGTTTCTATACTAAAAGTGCTTTTATTCAGAAAACAGTTAATGTATGGTCCATCAGATACAATTTGTTCAAACAGTGGATGAGTTAGGTTTTCCGCTATCTCGCTTGCGATGACTTGAGGTGATTTTTTAAATTTCTTTGCTAAAATAAAACAAGGAAAAGCGTAATCTCCTTGTTGCTGATATCTAGGCTTCTCAATTAGTGGCAAGACTTCGTCTAGTGATAATGCGCCATCTAAATTGTTTTCTAATAATTTAGCAAAACTATTTTTATAATTCATGTTTGATTCCACCTTTTGTTAGATTATGTCTACCCTGAAAATACCTAATGATGTAGAGTTCCATGAGCTGCAATCCACTTGCTTTCCGCGGGGTGGTCCGTGAGCCTCCTCGTCGCCAGGGGCGGGCTCCTGTGGGGTCTCACGAGACCACTGGATCCCGCAGGAGTCAAGTGGCTCTCCGCTCATTCCACACTGAGTAAGTACCTATTTTCATTCTCCATGGTTCGAATAAAATTAGCATGGAAGTCTACCCTGAAAAAAGAAATGCGGAAGGCGCTCGTTCATCGGCGACAGGCATAAGACGAGCCATCTAGAAGGTTGCTTTTTAACCTTCTTGCCGGATTGACTTAGACCTGAGAGCCGATAGCGCCTGAAGCTAGACACTAAGCTAAATATAATTTTTCATACTCCATGGTGCTAATTTTAATTAGCATAGATGTCTACCCTGAAAATACCTAGGTCAGAGAGTTTCAATTCCCTTACTAATGCCCAAAGCCCTACAAAGGGAATAAAAAGCGTTGTTTCATTCCCTTTCTCATGCACAAAGCTCAACAAAGGGAATGAAAAGCATTGTTTCATTCCTTTTCTCATGCCAAAAGCTATCCAAAGGGAATGAAAACCATTGTTTCATTCCTTTTCTCATGCCAAAAGCTATCCAAAGGGAATGAAAAGCATTGTTTCATTCCTTTTCTCATGCCAAAAGCTATCCAAAGGGAATGAAAAGCGTTGTTTGATTCCCTTTCTCATGCACAAAGCCTATGAAAGGGAATGAAAGATATTCGAGACCGAAAGATCAGTAGTTGTCTAGTTGCTCTACCTCCACACTGAGTGAACAAAACATTTGCATTCTCCATGGTACGAATTAAATTAGCATGAAAGTCTTACCTGAAAATAACTTTGGTTGTGGAGTTCCATGAGCTACGGATCCACTGCTTTCCGCGGGGTGGTCCGTGAGCCTCCTCGTCGCCAGGGGCTCAGCTCCTGCGGGGTCTCGCGAGACCACTGGATCCCGCAGGAGTCAAGTGGCTCTCCGCTCATTCCACACTGAGGAGGAAACATTTTTTCATACACCATGGTGCGAAATACTTATTTAGCATGGGTGTCTAACCTGAAAATACCTAATGATTTAGAGTTCCATAAGCTGCAATCCACTCGCGGGATACCGCGGGGTGGTCCGTGAGTCTCCTCGTCGCCAGGGGCGCGCTCCTGTGGGGTCTCCACGAGACCACTATATCCCGCAGGAGTCAAGTGACTCTCCGCTCATTCTAGAGTTAGTATTTTAGCTAAGCCCCCAAGATAAAACAAAAACCCCGTCTCTATTCATAGAGACGGGGTTCCCGCGGTACCACTCTTATTGTTCATATTGAACCAGCTTACTTTGATAACGAGGAATTCCCCGACCGACCCTACTAGTTTTTCAGGTGGTATCTCTGAAGTGCGGTTCATAATGAAGATTTGTTAGGCTTTCACCAACCCTAACTCGCTTTGAAAATCATTCAATACTACTCTCTTCGTCATTGACACGTTCTATGTGATTTTTGTTATTATATAAAATTCTTATCAGAATTACAATAAATTTATCCAATGATAATACGTTCTTTTGGGTAATGATATTTCACTTCATCGGTTTCTCTGTTAATTAAAAAGATAAAGGAGAGAATGCCGATTCGCCCAATAAACATTAATAAGATAATAATTACTTTTCCAATTGAACTGAGTTCTGGGGTAATCCCCATTGATAGACCTGTCGTACCGAAAGCTGATGTTACTTCAAATAAGATTTCAACGGTAGAAAAGGGCTCTGTAAACCTTAAAATAATAACAGAAATAAAGCAAAGTAAACCAGCCATCATTGTTACCGCTAATGATCGTAAAACATCATCAGGGTGAAGCTCTCGTTTGAATATTTTAATAGATTTATAGCCACGAGCAAAGCTGTATAAAAATAATAAGTTTAATGCGAATGTTGTTGTTCTTACACCTCCGCCAACTGAACTAGGAGATGCACCAATAAACATCAGAAAACAAATTAAAAGCAATGTCGGTTCTGAAAATAAGCTAACATCCATTGTTGCAAGTCCACCGTTTCGTGTCGTAGATGATTGGAAAAATGCATAAAAAAAGGATTCATGCCAAGTTTTATCGGAAAAGAAATAATTCCATTCAAGTAATAAAATTGCGACTGTCCCAAAAATCATTAATCCGAAGAAAGTGATTGTTGTTAATTTGGTATAAAGAGAAAAACGATATTTCATACTTTTATCCTTATTAAAAATAAAATCCTTTACCTCTATGAGAACAGGAAATCCAATGGCTCCAAGTGTTAGAAGAATGATATTAATAAATTGAACAAAATAGTCATTTGCAAATGGAATTAAGGATGCTCCGGTGATATCAAATCCAGCATTTGTTGTTGCACTGACAGATGCAAATAATCCTTGCAAATAGGCTTCTTGCCAAGTAGAATAATATTTCATAAAATATGTACCTAATACCGCAGCACCAATTAATTCAATGATAATGATGATTAAAAGTATTTGTTTCATCAAGCTTACAAGCCCTGATAAGTTTGACTGATTTTGATCAGTCATAATAAGTCTTCGTTCTTTTAAACCAATTTTCTTCCCAATCAACAGCCAGAAAAAAGTCCCAAGGGTCATAATCCCAATTCCACCAAATTGCAGAATAAACATCAAGATGAAAATCCCGGCTGTGCTAAAAGTATCAGCTGTTGAAACGACACCCAAGCCAGTTACACTAATTGCACTAACTGCAGTGAATATCACATCAATGAACGACCAATTTACTCCAGGCTTTAATGCGATTGGGAGACTTAATAATGATACCGATATAATGACTGCTAAAAGATAAAATGACACAATCAGCTGTGCAGGTGAAAGGGTATTAATTTTTTTCTTTAGTAAATACATTGTATTTAAACACCATCTTCTTCAAAACGTGTTAAATCTCGATTACGACCTATCATAATTAATATATCTCCCTTATTAATAACCTCATCAGGTGTAGGAGAAATTTTAACATCTTCATTTGTTTGGATACCAACGATGTTACAGCCATACTTATGAGATACACTTAATTGTTCTAAGGTTTTATTATGAACCTTCTCAGTGGCAATAATTTCCACAATACTATAATCCTTTGAAATCTCAATATAGTCAATCATTTTCTCAGATATGATATGATGAGCAATCCTTTTTGCCATATCTCTTTCAGGATGGATCACTTTGTCCGCACCAATTTTATCAAGCACTTTTTGATGATAAGAATTAATTGCCTTTACCCACACCTGTTTTACTCCTAATTCTTTAAGTAAAAGGGTGGTAAGAATACTTGCTTCAATATTTTCACCAAGTGATACAAATACATGGTCAACATTTTTAATTCCAATTTGTTTTAATGTATTTTCATCAATTGTATTAGCCACTACAGCATGTGTAGAATATTGACTATACAAATTAACTTTTTCTTCATTTTTATCAACAGCTAATACTTCTACACCCATTTCATGAAATTCCTTAACAAGGTTTCCACCGAAATGCCCTAAACCTAAAACAGCAAATTGTTTTCTCAACATGATTTCCTCCAAGTGCTTTAACGTACAATGATACGATTTTAACAGGATTTAGTTTTATAGTAAATTATCATTTCAGTTAATATGAAAATTATATGTGATGGATTGTTTAAATCTTATTGTTTACAGGGTTTCTGATGTAAATACACATTAGGGATGAAAAGATAAAAAAACTGATCTACATTATAAATGAGATCAGTTTTCGGTTATGTTTCTTTATTTAGTTCATCGCTTTTTTCAATGTTTCTATATTTTTTCTCATGATACTAAAGTAATCTTCATTATCTTTGATTTCATCTTCTGTTAATGATTCAAGATTGTGAAGGGTAAGAGCTTCGGCACCAATTTCCTTTTGAACAACTTCGGATACTTTTCCAGTTATATTTTGCTCGAATATTACATATTTAATTTCGTGTTCTTTTGCTGTTTCAATAATTGTTTGTAATTGTTTTTGTGATGGTTCTTGTGTTGGTGAAAGACCAGATACACTAATTTGATGGATACCATATCGGTTTTCCCAATAACCATAAGCGGCATGTGAAACTAATATTTCTTTATTCTGAGCCTCATCAACAACTTGCTTGAATTCCTGATTTAAGGTTTCTAACTCAGTCTTTAACTCTAAATAATTCGTTTCAAAACTTTCCTCAAACTCTGGAGCGAGTTTAATTAGCTCGTTTTTAATATTTTCAGCTAATGTGATAGATAAAATCGGATCAATCCATACATGTGGGTCTTCATCACCATGATCATGCTCATCTTCAGTACTTTCTTCTTCCTCATGAGCATGTTCATCGTCAGCGTGCTGTTCTTCTTCCTCATGAGCATGTTCATCGTCAGCGTGCTGTTCTTCTTCCTCATGGGCATGTTCATCGTCAACGTGATGCTCTTCTTCCTCATGGGCATGTTCATCGTCAACGTGATGCTCTTCTTCCTCATGGGCATGTTCATCGTCAACGTGATGCTCTTCTTCCTCATGGGCATGTTCATCGTCAGCGTGCTGTTCTTCTTCCTCATGAGCATGTTCATCGTCAGCGTGGTGCTCTTCTTCCTCATGAGCATGTTCACCGTCTTCATTTGCTATCAGTTCAATTCCAGCAGAAGCTTCGATAAACGTAACTTTTTCATTTTTTAGTGTTTCTTTAGCAGAATCTACAAAGCTTTCAAGACCTACTCCAGAATAAATAAACCCAGCTGCTTCAGCAATTTGAGTCATCGTTTTTGGTGTAGGTTCAAAGGAATGTGCATCAGAACCAGGTGGAATCACACTTTCTACAGAAACATATCCTCCTCCAATTCGTTCTGCAAAGTATTCTAACGGATAAATAGTTGTATATATCTTTATTTTCTCATCTGTTTTACTAGTTTGCTCACCTGAACAACCTGATAAAAACAGTGATATGATTAAAATAAGTGAAAAAATAAGTGCTTTTAATTTCATTGTGTTCCCCTTTCAGTAAATAGCTCCAACATATTATATCGTAACTGTTACGATTTGAGAACTGGAAACTATTTATATTTTTGAGTTATTTATAAGAATAGAGCTGATTATATATTTCTTAATAGAGTGTTAGATAATATATACTTACTTGAAAACTCCCCCTTTATAAAATATTCGGAATCAAAGTTTGATTGTCTCTTAGGATTAAAAAACAGATAGGCTTGAATTAATGGAAAGAATAGTGGAGTTACTATTACGAATCATTCTATTTGCTATGAAGAAAAAATAGTAACCATTCCGATTTATAAAATTATATTAAACGAAATCATTTCGATTTACAAGTCTAAAGTTAAAAGAACTTTTATAACCCAACCTATATAACGAGGAAATATTGTTATACTTGCTAAAGAAAAAAGAGGAAGATCTACATAAATGGTTTGAAGGGTTATAATTTGGAGGAAAGTGTTACACATAGTTTTAACCAAGTTCAAAATCATTCAGGCTAACGCCTAACACGCCTGTACACGGAATGGTCATAGCCCCATAAACTGGTCAACTGTCGTTGAAAATAATAAATTTATATAAAGGAAAATTAAATAAAAAAGTGCCTGAAACCATTTGATGTTTCAGACACTTTTTTATTTTTTACTATGTTAGTCTTCGGAAATGGTACTATCCAACCCAATTTTAATAAAAGAATTATTTGCACCGTGGAGCCTAGAGAAGCGAATAGAAACTCCACTACCAAATTCTTATAAAACAGTACTTAACCAATAAAACAGTGGAATACCAATAATAAGGTTAAATGGTAATGTTAATCCAAGAGAAGACCCAAGATAAAGTCCTGAATTCGCCTCTGGAATAGCTTGGCCAATTGCTGCGGGTGCTGCAATATAAGAAGAACTTGCCGCTAGTATTCCTAACATAAATGCCCCTCCATTGGACATCCCAATTAGTGACGCTAGTGTCACCCCTACCGTTCCTCCAATTAGAGGTAAGATAAACGCAAAAATAAAAGATGACGGTTTAAATCCCTTTAATTCTCTGATTTGTTGAGTGGCAATCATTCCAAGATGAAGAAGGAAGATACATAATATCCCATAAAATAAATCCCCGAACAATGGTTTGATTTTTAACAGTCCATCATCAGAAGCCACTAGCCCAATGAAGATTCCACCCACAAGAAGGAAAATACTTTTTCCAAAGAATGCTTCCTTAAATGCATGCCCGAGGCCTGAATTTGCATCAGCTTCTTTATTTTTATTGAAAAGTTTATAAAGGATTATTGCTCCAATGATTGCAGGACCTTCCATGATAACTAAGATTGCCGAAATATAACTCTCATAAGGTACTTCAACCTTATCTAGAAATCCTAACGCAGCCACAAAGGTAACAGCACTAACAGATCCGTAATGTGCTGCAACAGCTAGTGAGTTTGTCAGGTCAAAGCGGAATACGTTCTTTAGTAAAAGGTAAGTAACGAAAAGCATAAATATGCTTAGAAATAAAGCCAGACCTATGGCAGGAAGCATCGATAAAAAAGAAACATGCTTTAATTCTATGCCACCTTTGATTCCAATTGTAAAAAGGATAATCATTGTGTACCCTGAATAAAACGCTTCGGGTACTTTCAAATCTGAGTTAACAATGACCGCGATAATTCCCATTAAAAAGAAAAGGATCATTGGTGATAAAAGGTTCGTTTGAATAATATCAAGTATTAAATTCATAAAATGGAAGTCCTCTTTTTCTCGAATTTTTAGTTAATTATAATGAACAAGTCAATATTAGACAAGACATTTGCAGCAATGACTTATTTGATTTTCTGTTTAAAAAGACTATTATTATAGTGAGAGGTGTTAACGATGATGAGAAAATTACTTATACTATTTATTTTATTATGCTTATTGTTAGTAGGGTGTAATTCTAACAGTGATAATATTCAAAACGATGTTGTTGAGCTTTTACCATTAAACGTTGTAATTGAAATTGTACCAGAGGAAATTCTCCCAAATGAGCCGGTTACATTTAATGCATATGTTACACATGGTGATGAAGGAGTAGAAGACGCAAACGAAGTGAAATTTCAAATATGGGAAAAAGGTAAAGAGGATCAAGATGAGTATATAGATGGAATCCATAAAGGTGAAGGATTGTATTCTATTGAGAAAACATTTGATCATGATGGAATATTTTATGTCGTTGCCCATGTCACAGCAAGAGATATGCATAATATGCCAAAACAGGAATTCGTTGTCGGAAAAGGTGAAGTAGAAGCTGATACTGAGAATGAAACTAAAACAGAAAAAGAAACTGGCCATTCTCATGATGATCACCACCACGGTGACCACTCGGACAAGCAAGTAACATTTAATTTTTCCCCACATGAATCAACTGCTGGAGAAGAAACTAAACTAACTGTTGTAATTCAGGAAGAAGAGAAACAATTAAGTGAAGCGACTATTTCTTTTGAAGTATGGAAAGGTGAGGCAGATAAGCACGAGTACATTAAGGCTGCTGAAGCCGTACCAGGCACATACGTTGCAAACTATACTTTTCCTGAAAAAGGAAGATATGAAATTCGAATACATCTAGAAAAGGGCGAACTTCATGACCATGAAGAATACAGCGTTGAGGTAAAGTAAACGCTATACCCTATTCTAGATATTCATGTTAATGTAAATTCGCAGCATCCCACGAGTGGATCGCTTGAATTGAACTCCCTAACCTAGGTTATTTTAAGGATAGATATCTATGCTAATTTAATTCGCACCATGGGGAATCAAAACTAAGTGTGGAATGTGCGGAGGGCTACTTGACTCCTGCGGGATTTAGTGGTCTCGGGAGACCCCGCAGGAGCCCACAAGGCGACGAGGAGGCTCCCGGACCACCCCGCGGAAAGCAAGTGGATCGCAGCGCATGGAACTCCACTACCTATGTTTTTTCATTAGACTGCGCAGTAACAACAAAAATCATAATTGCTAATTAAAGGTAGAACCAGTTAGGTTCTACTCTTTTTATTTCTTTCTGGAACAGGATCAAATCCACCAGGATGAAATGGATGACATCTAAGAATTCTCCTGATAGTAAGCCAACTTCCCTTCAAGGCTCCAAATCTTTTAATTGATTCCACACCATAGTGAGAACAGGTAGGATAAAAGCGGCAAGTAGGCGGTGTGATCGGAGATATGAATTTTTGATAAAAACGGATGAAACTAATAAAGAGCTTTGTTATCATAAGAGCACATCCTCTACATAATTCGACCATTATATTTTATACTACTACTATACTTTAGAAAAAAAGAGATTTAAAGCTACACGTTCTATAGATTAAAAAAGATGAAAAATCAGTAAAGACACGTTATGATAAGTAAGACTATTAAGATAAGGAGTGGAAATAATGCCATCAGTAGAAAGTTTTGACTTAGATCATAATGCGGTAAAAGCCCCGTTTGTTAGACACTGTGGAGTACACAAGGTTGGTAGTGACGGTGTTGTAAATAAATTTGATATTCGTTTTTGTCAGCCTAATAAACAAGCAATGAAACCAGATGCAATTCACACGCTTGAGCACTTATTAGCCTTCAATATTCGTGCACATGCAGAGAAATATGATCACTTTGATATTATTGATATTTCTCCAATGGGCTGCCAAACAGGTTTTTACCTTGTAGTGAGCGGTGAACCAACAGTAAGTGAAATTATTGATCTTCTTGAGGATACATTAAAAGATGCAATCGAAATCACTGACATTCCTGCTGCAAATGAAAAACAATGTGGACAAGCCAAGCTTCATGACCTTGAAGGTGCAAAACGCCTAATGAAATTCTGGCTGGATACCACCAAGGAAGACCTTCATAAAGTATTCGGATGATTTTAACAGCAGGAGAGGTGGAGTAGATTCCATCCTTCTGCTTTTTTTTTCAAGAAGTACCAAATTAAATATTCCGGTTATTGACAAGAAACACATGCAAACTAGTATTTGGACATGGAGAATGAAAATGTATGCCTACTATGTGTGGAATGAGCGGAGAGCCACTTGACTCCTGCGGGATCTAGCGGTCTCGTGAGACCCCGCAGGATCCAAAAGCGATGAGGAGGCTCACGGACCGTCCCGCGGTATCCCGCGAGTGGATCGCAGGTCATGGAACTCCGCTAACTAAGTTATTTTAGGGAGAGACTTTCATAATTCAAACCGCGAGAGTAAACTAAAAGAGCTACCAGAATGTCCAGTAGCTCAAAAATGAATCATTCGTTTTTATCATTAAGTGTAGGTGGTACACGATGTTTAGTACCTTGCTCAAATGCATAAGCAAGCTTAAGTAGTGTAGGCTCACTATAACCTGTACCTGTGAAAGTTATACCAACGGGTTCTCCTTCAGGTGAATATCCAGCCGGAACAGTAATCGATGGGTAGCCAGCTTTTGCTGGAATACCTGCCCCGAAATTATTTGGGAAAATAATTGCATCAAGCTTATGTTCTTCTAAGGTAAAGTCTATCCCTTGTTCTGTTGATAAATAGATATCCTGTTCAAGAGACTTTAGATAACTTGGTTCAACCAACGTCCCACTCGTTTCCTCTGCTTCAGTTAGTAGCTTTTGACCATATTTTAAGGTTTTATCTTCATGTTGAAGATTAAATTCTATTACATCTTTTAACGAGCGAATTGGAACAGTAGGGTCAAGTGTATTAAGATACGCATTTAAATCTGTTTTAAATTCATAAGTTAACACGTCGTAAGTCCAGTCTGCCTTTGTTGAAGGAATGACAACATCTTCAACAACGATAGCCCCAAGTTCCTTTAGTTTGTCAATCGCAGTATCCATCACTACTTTTTTCTCTTCAGATAAATATTCAAAATAAACATCTCTTGCTATACCTACTCTTGCTCCTTTTAGACCATTTGAATCAAGGAATTGAGTGAAATCAATTGCCGAAAGATCCCCACTTGAAAGAGTAATAGGATCAGTATCATCCTGTGAAGCTAATACATTTAATAACAACGCTGCATCCTTAACTGTTCTAGCCATCGGTCCAGCAGTATCTTGACTGTGCGCAATCGGAATTATGCCAGTTCTACTGACTAACCCAACAGTTGGTTTGATTCCAACAAGTGAGTTTTGACTTGCAGGGCTTAAAATGGAGCCAGAAGTTTCTGTACCAACTGCAACAGTTGCAAGGTTAGCAGCTATAGAAGCTCCAGAACCTGCACTTGAGCCACCGACGTCGAATTTACCTGGACCATATGGATTCAATACTTGTCCACCTCTAGAGCTATAACCACTTGGCATTCCAATCGTCATGAAATTGGCCCATTCAGTCATATTGGTTTTCCCTATAATAACTGCACCGGCATCACGAAGTAATTCTGCGACGTGAGAGTCTTTTTGAGCGACTGAATTTGCAAGAGCAAGCGATCCTGCCGAAGTGTGCATTTTATCGTGAGTATCGATATTATCTTTTATTAACACTGGGATTCCGTGAAGTGGTCCACGAGTACCTTTTTCTTTCCTCTCCTTATCAAGTGCTTTGGCGATATGAATTGCTTCAGGATTCACTTCTAAAATAGAATTAATTGAATCACCAGATTTATCAAAACGTCTGATACGGTCTAAATACATTAAAACAAGGTCTTTTGAAGAAACAAAACCTGATTCAAGTTTTTCCTGAATATCATCAATTGTTGCTTCTACTAACCAATTATTAGATAACTCTTCTAATCTTTTATTTTCCATGATTATGCTCGTCTCCCTTTGTTTCATTATCTAAATTTTGTTCCTCTAATAGTGGATGATCTTCAAGTGGATCAATCGTGTGTTTGTACTCGTAAGCCTTAGATGTTGTTAAAAGTGAAAGCAAGAGTATTACAATAACGATAATGATGCAGATCCCAAGAAGTGTATACATGAAATCCCTCCAAGTGAAGTGCTCTAATTTTCTTTTATTTTATCATGATATATTTCCTTTTACACTTTAAAAGACTAAATACGAACAAATTATTACAATATAACGAATTTTATCTCAAAAGAGCAGTAGAAATAATATGTTTTGGTATCATAAATAGAGGGTATAGTAACAAATAAAGGAGGAGATTTACTTGTCACAACATTTAACCGAAATAGTAAATAAGCAAATTGCAAACTGGAGTGTGCTTTACATTAAACTACATAATTACCACTGGTTCGTAAAAGGACCGGCATTCTTCACACTTCATGATAAATTTGAAGAGTTATATGGTGAAGCTTCTATTCATATCGATGAACTAGCAGAGCGTCTCTTAGCATTAGAAGGAACACCTGTAGCTACAATGAAAGAAATATTAGAGCTAGCATCAGTTCAAGAAGCTAGAGGAAATGAATCTGCTGACGAAATGGTGCAAGATATCACAAAAGACTTTGAGCTATTAACAGGTGAATTGAAAGAAGGAATGTCACTAGCTGGTGAAGTAGATGACGAAACAACTGGAGATATGTTATTAGCAATCCATCAAAGCCTTGAAAAGCATGTTTGGATGTTAAAATCTTTCTTAGGGAAATAAGGAAATCAAAGCCTGACACAGATTAAATGTGTCAGGCATTTTTTTTACCTAAGATTTTTTAATAGTCATAATAGATTGATTTGGATTATAATGAACAAAACATAAACTCGGAGCACTCCGAGTCATTTTTATTTTAAGTTCGGTTCCCTTCATAAAGAAGTGGACTAGCGTAAAAGTTTCATCTTTCGTTTAATAACTCATCTACCTAAGTTTGTCGGGGTAGACACCCAAGCTAATTTAATTCGCACCATGGAGAATGGAAATGTTTTGTTCACTCAGTGTGGAGGGAGAGCAACTAGACAACAAATGACCTTTCGTTCTCATAGGCTTTTGGCATGAGAAAGGGAATGAAACAATGCTTTTCATTCCCTTTGGTAGGCTTTTGGCATGAGAAAGGGAATCAGACAACTCCTTTCATTCCCTTTGTTGGGCTTTTGGCATGAGAAAGGGAATCAGACAACTCCTTTCATTCCCTTTGTTGGGCTTTTGGCATGAGAAAGGGAATCAGACAACTCCTTTCATTCCCTTTCATAGGCTTTTGGCATGAGAAAGGGAATCAAACAAGCTTTTCATTCCCTTTGGTAGGCTTTTGGCATGAGAAAGGGAATCAAACAACTCCTTTCATTCCCTGTCATAGGCTTTTGGCATGAGAAAGGGAATCAAACAATGCTTTTCATTCCCTTTGTTGGGCTTTTGGCATGAGAAAGGGAATCAGACAACTCCTTTCATTCCCTTTGTTGGGCTTTTGGCATGAGAAAGGGAATCAAACAATGCTTTTCATTCCCTTTGTTGGGCTTTGGCATGAGAAAGGGAATCAAACAATGCTTTTCATTCCCTTTGTTGGGCTTTGTGCATTTATTAAGGGAATTGGAACTCTACAACCTATGTATTTTCAGGATAGACACAACCATAGTAGCAATCACTTGAAACATAAATAAAAAGAGTTCTGAGTTCAAACGCCAACTTGAATAGGTTGTAGCAATGCTACTAGAGCCAATTATTCAGAATTCATTACCTTCCAGAATAAGAAGAGATAGGAGAGAGAAGAATCATGATTGATTTCAGAAGTGATACCGTGACAAAACCCACAGCCGAGATGAGAAAAGCCGCATTCGAAGCCACTGTTGGAGATGATGTTTATAATGAAGACCCAACTGTCCTCGAACTTGAACAAGTTGCTGCGAAAATGCTTGGAAAAGAAGCAGCGTTATTTGTGACAAGCGGAACTCAAGGAAACCAAATTGCTGTTCTAACCCATTGTGTGGCAGGAAATGAAGTGCTACTTGAGGCTGAATCTCATATCTTTTATTATGAAGGTGGAGCAATTTCTGCTTTCGCGGGTGTCCAACCAAGGACAATTATAGGACAAAAAGGGGTAATGGATCCAGGAGAAGTCGAAGCCGCCATACGGGGTGAGGATATCCATGTTCCAGAAACAGGTCTAATTTGTATTGAAAACACACATAATCGAGCGGGTGGAGCGATTGTTCCCCTTGAAAATATGAAACAAATTTTCGAAGTTGCAAATAACCATCAGGTACCTGTTCATTTAGATGGTGCTCGCCTGTTTAATGCTGGAGTCGCACTTAACCGACCGTTACAAGAGTTTTCTCAGTATACAACCACTGTTCAAGTATGTTTATCAAAAGGACTTGGAGCACCTGTGGGCTCGATTATTGCAGGCGATAAAGAGTTTATTAAGAAAGCTAGAAAATGGAGAAAGCGTTTAGGTGGAGGCCTAAGGCAGGTAGGTATGATTGCCGCACCTGGACTCATTGCCTTAACAAGTATGGTGGAGCGATTGGCGGATGACCATGAGAATGCAAAAAGACTAGCAAGCGGGCTTCAGTCGATAAAAGGGCTAGAGGTGGTTAATTCTGTTGATACAAACATTGTCTTAGTTGACGTCACCAAAAAAGGTGTAACTGCCAGTCAATTTATTCAAAAACTATCTGAGTTCGGAATATTGGCAGTCCCGTTTGGTCCTACTTTAGTGAGATTTACAACGCATTATGATGTATCAACATTACAGATAGATGAGGCTCTGAAAGCTATCAAGAGTCTATAAAAATAAGGAGGATGACAACGTCATTCTCCTGTTTTAATGAAGATTTTTAAGTTGGTCGATCGTTAACATTTTTGATTGTCCAACACCCTCACGAGCCATTTTTCCTTTAAGATTCTCAATCATATAAAAGCCAACTAGATTGTATAATTCTTGGTCAGATAAATCTTTGATTAGCTGAATCATATCCTCTCGATCAAGCTGCTCTAGTACTGAAAAGGCTAGAATGTCCGCGTCTTCCTCGTCGCCTGTTAGTTTATGTCGATACATTTCATATAACTCATCAATAAGTTTCATTCTATTCACACCTTTCATATGTAGTATTTCGCTGATTAAATAATTAATGCGAATAATGATGTTTGTCCATGCACTTTAAATCTTGTTTACATAGTATGTTATATAGCTCTAAAATATTGGAGCTTTTTAGATTTTGAAAGGGTGTAGCTTATGGATAATAAATTAGGTTTTACAGTCTTAACCCTTACGTCCCTGTTCGGTTCCATAACAGCTTTTCTAGTAGGTGGATTTGATTCGTTGCTAAAAATTTTATTAACACTGGTAATTATCGATTATCTAACTGGAATCATTTCTGCTTCCGTAAATAAAACGTTATCAAGTCGAATTGGCTTTAAAGGCATTGCTCAAAAGGTAGTTATTTTTTCATTAGTTGCTGTAGCACACTTAATTGATATGGTTCTTGGTTATCACCATTTTATCAGAGATTGGACAATCATGTTTTATATTGCCAATGAAATCCTATCAATACTTGAAAATGCAGGGAAAGTTGGAATACCAATTCCCCCTATTATCAAGCGTACCATTGAGCTATTACGAAAACAAGGTCCAATTGATTCTGCATCTATCATGGAAAAAGGAAATGAAGACTCGAACAAGACAAATAATGATGAATTAGCTGATTCATGTCTGGAAGCTGAAACGAAAATACCTGACGAAATACACAATGAATATAGACAAAAAGAGTCTTCTCAATCTAAAACAGGGGAAAACACTAAAGAGTTTGAGCGAGTAGTTGAAGAAGGAACTTACTTGACGATAGATAACCCAGAGAAAACCAAGCCAACTCAAGATAAAAACACTTCAGATACTTAAATATCATTTAATTGAAAATGAATATTTTACGGGGTCTTCTGTAAAGATAAGGTTATCTTATGTACAGGAGTGAAGCTGTAGATGGAACAACAACAAAAGAAAACATACTATGTTTCAATTGCCAATGGAGAAATCTCACAATTAAAGACAGCATCACCATGGGACTATAAAATTGAGGCTAATGATGAAGAAATTATAGAGTTACGCGAGTGCTTTGATCGTAACTATTCATCAGATTGGCAAGGGTTCTTTAGAGCTCACGTTCCATATGTTCAATATCATCATGATCCTGAGAATGATTCTTATGATGATTCAATGCAGAAAGTGTTTAAAATGATTTATCAGCTAGGAGACGAAGAAGCAAGAGAACATATTAAAACATCTGGAATAATCTCAAGTATTGGGAATGATGGAGAGCTGAATCGATAAAAATGATGAGCCTAAATGACAGACAACCATTCAGTCACTTTCCGTTAAGTAAATCTAAATTTAACGGAAGGTGATTTTTTTAATCTGAGAATAAGGTAGAGAATCGATTTATCATGAATGCTTAATTATGATAAGATAGAAAAAACAATTGTCATTGGAGATTAAATTATGTATAAATTTCAAGACTCATACCAAAATGAAGTTCACTTATCTTTTTCGATAGATCCCTACAGTAACAACCCGAAACATGTTTGGGTTATTTGTCGATACAAGGACCAATGGTTACTAACAGAACATAGAGAAAGAGGGTTAGAATTTCCTGGAGGGAAAGTCGAGAAAGGAGAAACCCCAGCTGCAGCAGCACTACGTGAGGTAAAAGAGGAAACTGGAGCCGTAGTAAGCAAATTAGAGTATATTGGTCAGTATAAGGTTTTAGGAAAAGGAAAAACCATTATCAAGAATATCTATTTTGCAGAAATTGAAAGGCTTATTCATCAGAATAATTACTTTGAAACTTATGGGCCTAGACTCATGTTTGAACTTCCTTCTTCTGTTAAAAATAATAGCAAATTTAGTTTTATTATGAAGGATGATGTTTTAATATATAGTTTGAAAAGGGTTTCTGAATTACTAACATCAAATAAAAAGTGACCCAAAGTGGGCCACAACCTAATTATGTGTTTTTAATTAATCGTCTTTCCAATAATTCCACTAACTGGTACATAAGTGTTGCAAATACAGCAATAATCAACAAGCTTAATAACACTAGTGTAAAGTTAAACACTTGGAAGCCGTAGATGATTAAATAGCCCAATCCCTTTGAGGATACGAGAAATTCCCCAACAATAACCCCAACCCAGGATAAACCGACATTTACTTTTAGTGTTGAAATTATGGTCGGAAAAGAGGCTGGTAGTATTGCATCCTTGAAACACTGGCTTCGTTTTGCCCCAAATGTCTTTAGTACCTTGAGGTAATTTGGATCAACTTCCCTAAAAGAAGTATAAACTACAATTGTCGTGATAATGACTGATATGATTGCGCCCATAGCAATTATTGAAAAGTATCCAGGACCAAGGGCAACAATTAATATTGGGCCAAGAGCAACCTTCGGCATGGCATTTAGAATCACGAGGTACGGATCAAAAACACGACTAAGTCTGGGTGACCACCATAAAAGAGCAGCCAATATTGTTCCAAGAAGAGTCCCCAATATAAATCCAAGGACTGTTTCGAATAAAGTAATGTTTAAATGTAAGAGTAGTGATCCATCATTGATTTTTGTAATAAATAGATTCCACACCTTAGATGGGGAACTAAAGATTAAAGGGTCGATCCATTGCTTATGACTGGCAATTTCCCAGCTGGAAAAGAAAACGATAAAAATTAACAACTGATATAAGCGAACAATTCGTTTCTCTTTTTTTAACTCATTTTTATACTCTTGATGGAGAAGGTCAATTGTTTTATTAGGCTTCAAGTTGATCCAACTCCTTCCATATTTCTTGGAATAAGATTGAGTAGCTTTGATGCTGTCTTGCATCAAAGGGTTTTAATTTTTTTAGTTCAGAAGGAACCTCAAATGTTTTTGCTACTTTACCTGGATTTGCTGAAAGTAAAAAAATTCGATCACTCATGGCAATAGCTTCACCAATATCATGGGTCACTAACAAAGCTGTTTTTCGATAATCCTTCAAGGTGGTAGAAACCAGATCTTCTAATTTCAACTTGGTTTGATAATCAAGGGCTGAGAAAGGTTCATCAAGAAGAAGGATCTTTGGGTTTGTTGCAAGAGTCCGAACGAGAGCAGCTCGTTGTCTCATTCCACCTGATAGTTGTTTTGGAAACGATTTTTCTACACCTGATAGTCCAATTTCTTGTAACAACGATAAGGTACGCTCTTTATTTTCAGTACTAAGAATATTCATTGTTTTTAGACCGACCACAATATTCTCTTCGATTGTTTTCCAAGGAAAGAGATAATCCTCTTGAAGCATATAGCCAATTGAGGACTTTGCTTTACTAAGAGGTAAATTCTCTATCATTATCTCTCCTGAGGTGGGCTTTATCAGCCCGGCAATAATGGACAATAAAGTTGTTTTTCCACACCCACTTGGGCCAAGAAAGGAGATAAACTCCCCTTCCTTGATAGTCAGAGAAATATCTTCTAAAGCTGTTGTTGCCGTGTCTTTACTAAAGTAGGTGTGATGAATATTACTAACCGATAAAAAGTTCATTCTTTTCACTCCTTATTCAGAAATGACCTTTTCAGCTATGGATGTATTCACAAGTACCTCAAGATCAATTCGCTCAGGTAATTCTCCAGCTTCATCCATAATATTTTGAAGATTATTCCATTCTCCTTCATTTAGAATTGGATCAGTTGCGAACGAACCTTGACTTTTATATCGATCTACCACTTTTGTAAGCAGGTCAATTGATGTGTCAGGGAAATGCTCAGAGATTGACTCTGCAATGGCTTCGGGACTATTTTCTGCTACCCATTGTTGAGCAGTATAAATCGCACGTGTGAACTTCTCGATAGCTTCTTCATTCTCACTAATAAAGCTTTCCTTCGCCATAAATGAGGTATAAGGAACATGCCCGGATTCTTCACCAAATGAAGCGATAATATAGCCACGGCCTTCTTCTTCAAAAATACTAGCAGTTGGCTCGAATAGTTGGACGAAATCACCTGTGCCTGATGAGAATGCACTTGCAATGTTAGCAAAATCAACATTTTGGATAAGCTCTAAATCATTATGGGGATCGATGCCATGCTGCTTTAAGACAAACTCACCAACCATTTGTGGCATTCCACCTTTACGTTGACCAAGGAATGTACTTCCTTTTAATTGATCCCATTCAAAGTGATCAATCTTATCTCTTGAAACTAAGAAAGTTCCATCTGTTTGTGTTAATTGAGCAAAGTTGATCACTGGATCTGTTGAGCCTTGTGCTTCTACATAAATAGAAGTTTCAGATCCAACAAGACCGATATCTATTCCATCTGACAATATAGCGGTCATTGTCTTATCGCCTCCGGCAGTCGTTGTTAACTCAATTTCTAGCCCTTCATCTTCAAAAAATCCTTCTGATAGGGCAACATAAAGAGGAGCATAAAAAATTGTGTGTGCAACCTCACCCACTTTTAATTTTTGAACACTATCATTATTACAAGCCGCTAATGGTAAGATAAGGATTATTGAAAAAAATAACACTAAAATACGTCGCATAATACATACCTCCAAAATATTAGTAAAACCAATAAATCGATTCATACAGTAGACTATGTAAGGTGATAAAAATGTGTGAATGCCCATATAAAAAATTTTTAAAAAGGAGTGTTCCGATGTTAGTAGACGGACACATCATTGAAAAACAAAGATATCCATCCCCTAACCCTCGAATAGACTTGTTTCTTGTAACCTACATATGCCAAGGGTTGAAAATTAAAGGGTTTTTAGCAGAACCAAAGGAAGATAAACTCTATGATGGGTTTTTATATTTACGTGGTGGGATAAAAAACGTAGGTAAAGTAAGAATCGGAAGAATTATTCAGTTTGCTTCTGAAGGTTTTGTTGTAATGGCCCCTTTTTACCGTGGTAATCAAGGTGGAGAAGGGGATGAAGACTTCGGGGGGGATGACCGTCATGACGCACTTGCAGCCTTTAAATTACTTGAAAATCATCTAAAGGTTAATCCTAACCGAATTCATGTTTTTGGATTTTCGCGTGGTGGCGTGATGGCTTTGATCACTGCGATTCAGCATGAAAGAACATGTTCAATCGTCTGTTGGGGAGGGGTAAGTGATATGAGCTTAACCTATGATGAAAGAAAGGATCTCAGACGGATGATGAAAAGAGTCATTGGCGGTACACCGCGAAAATATCCTGGTCGCTATAAGTGGAGAACTCCATTATATGAATTGGAAAATCTAAAAGCCCCCGTTTTGATTATTCATGGTGAAAAAGACGAAAACGTTTCTGTAGAACACTCACATCGACTTGAAAAACGATTAAATGAACTTGGTAAAGAAGTTAAGAGCTTGTATTTTGAAAATTTTACTCATTATTTTCCGCCACATGAAAATCGACAAACTGTTAAACAATTAACAGAATGGATGAAAAGCCAAGGGTTGAAATGATAAAATAAAGATAACTAAAATACAAGGAGAGTTGAGAAATGGGAATGCCATTGGAGCTTAATACGTTAATTGTAACGAAAGGAAACGAACAAAGGATCGAAGAAAATTTGTTCTCTGTTGTAAAACAAGGATATCGATTATATCCAATTGATATTCCTTTAGAAGTAAGAAAAACACTAGAAAGTGAAACAAGTGGACAAGCAATTATAAAGAAGCTAGAACTTGAGGGAAACACTACAAAATTGACCTATCAACTAATCTCATTGAACTCGACAAATTAATTACAGAAAAAAATCCATTGGAGCCTAAAATATAGGGCTCTTAATGGATTTTTTACAAAAGTTGTTTTCGTAAACTGGTGGTTTATTAGCAACCCTCTTTTAGATAAAGAGCGTTAAAGTGGACCGCCCTTTTGGATTACGTCATTTGGCACATTTGTGAATTTCTTGAAATTATCTTCAAATTTTAATGCTAGCTCTTTAGCTTTAATGTAGTAGGCACTTTGGTCAACCCATGTGTTTGAAGGCTGTAATAAGTCATCAGGTACACCTGGTATATGAATAGGTATCTCTAATCCAAAAATATCAGATTTTACAGTTTCAGTATGTTGGAGCTCGCCTTCAATAGCTGCCTGAACCATTGCTCTGGTGTATTTTAAGTTGACTCTAGTACCAACACCATATTCTCCACCAGTCCACCCTGTATTTACTAAATAAACCTGCACTTGATGTTGATCAATCAGTTTACCTAACATTGTGGCATAGCTTGTCGCTGGTAGTGGTAAAAAGGGTGATCCGAAGCAGGTTGAGAATGTTGCTTTTGGTGAAGTGATTCCACGTTCAGTCCCAGCCAATTTACTCGTATAGCCACTTAAAAAATGGTACATGGCTTGTTCCTTCGTAAGTTTACTAATAGGAGGTAATACTCCAAAAGCATCAGCGGTCAAAAATAGTATTGTGTTGGGGTGACCAGCAATACTAGGGAATACGATATTATCCATGGCCTCGATTGGATAAGCAGCACGTGTGTTTTCTGTCAATGAACCATCGTCATAATCAGCCACCCTAGAAATTGGATCAATCATTACATTTTCTAAAACTGAGCCAAACCGAATCGCATCAAAGATTTGTGGTTCTTTTTCTCTTGAGAGTGAAATGCATTTTGCATAACAGCCACCTTCAATGTTAAACACTCCAGCATTGGACCAAGCATGTTCATCATCACCAATTAGCTTTCGTTTCGGGTCAGCTGAAAGGGTGGTTTTTCCAGTACCTGAAAGACCGAAAAATAAAGCCACATCGCCTTCTTTCCCAATATTTGCTGAGCAGTGCATCGGCAGTATACCTTTCTTTGGTAAAAGATAGTTCATAACCGAAAAAACTGATTTCTTCATTTCACCCGCATATTCTGTTCCACCGATAAGGATTACTCTTTTTTCGAATGAAATCATTATGAATGTTTCTGAATGTGTGCCGTCAATCACTGGATCTGCCTTGAAAGTCGGGGCTGAGATAATCGTGAATTCTGCTTGATGATGCTCGTTTTCTGTTGGCTCTAAAAACAATGCTTTAGCAAACAAATTATGCCAAGCATATTCATTGATTACCCGTATACCCATACGATGTGAAGGATCAGCGCCAGCAAAGCCGTTATAGACGAATACTTCCTTTTTTGCATTAAGATGCGATAATACTTTTTCATAAACTTGAGCAAATACAGCCTGCGAGATAGGTTGATTGACTGATCCCCAATCGATTTCTCCTTCTATAGAAGGTTCATTAACGATGTATTTATCTTTGGGTGAGCGACCTGTATACTTTCCGGTGGTAACACAGATTGCGCCTGAGGATGTCAACATCCCCTCATTCCTGTTAAGTACTTTCTCGACAAGATGTGGTGTGGATAAATTATGATGAAAATTTCCTTGATTCAATAATAAGCTTACTTTTTCTTGTGAAACATCTACTGAACTCATAAAAAACCACCCTTTTTAGACTGTTTTTCAAAATTAGTATAACACATTTAATTTAATAGTCTATACTATTTATACGCCATTTTACGCTTTTACTAATGAAAATGTGATAAATCATTTTGCCATAATATAAGGCTATTCAATCTACTAAAAGTCCTTTAAAAACTTTGGACCAATTCTGTTGACATTGAAAGGAAACGTACGATATGATATGTCATTGAACGGATACTCTCTTATCCCGAGCTGGTGGAGGGACAGGCCCAATGAAACCCGGCAACCATTACTATTTGAAGAATGACTCTAATTGTTAAGTTTGTTTGGCGATTAGTTTTTTTAAACATAGTGATAAGGTGCTAACCTGATGCAAGGCATGGCCTTGAGCGATAAGAGTGAAAGGTGATTACGTAAAATAAACCCTTTCCTCTATTTGTAGGGAAGGTTTTTTTATTTCTATACGTATATTGGCAGGTAGCATAAGAAATTTCTTACAACAGGCTATAAATGTGTCACATCGTGTTTTTACATAATGTTTTTTCAGAAAGTCCGCTTCACAATTTGTGATTATAATTTAATAGCGAAGTTTTCTTCATAAAATGGGATTAAGTTATGAATACTAAGGGAATGAGTACCGTATCTAAAACAATGTGGAAGCAGAGAATGCTTTCGCAATTTATAAGGAGGAAGCGTTTGTTATGTCAAAAAAACGCCGTTTATTTACTTCAGAATCAGTAACAGAGGGACATCCAGATAAAATTTCTGACCAGATTTCAGATTCAATTCTTGATGCAATTCTTGCAAATGATCCAAATGCACGTGTTGCGTGTGAAACATCTGTTACAACGGGCTTAGTGTTAGTAGCAGGGGAAATCACAACGTCTACATATGTTGATATCCCGAAAATCGTTCGTGAAACCATTCGTGGAATTGGTTATACTCGTGCTAAATATGGCTTCGATGCAGAAACTTGTGCGGTACTGACTTCTATTGATGAGCAATCAGCTGATATCGCAATGGGGGTTGATCAGGCTTTAGAGGCTCGTGAAGGTCAAATGACTGATGAAGAAATCGACGCTATTGGGGCTGGTGACCAAGGTTTAATGTTTGGATTTGCTATTAATGAAACAAAAGAACTTATGCCACTTCCAATTTCATTAGCACACAAGCTAGCTCGTCGTTTAACAGAAGTTCGTAAAGAAGATATCCTTCCATACCTTCGCCCAGATGGGAAAACTCAGGTAACGGTTGAGTATGATGAAAATGATAAGCCTGTAAGAATCGACACAATCGTTATTTCTACTCAGCACCATCCAGAAGTATCATTAGAACGTATTCAACGTAACATTAAAGAACATGTCATTAATCCAGTTGTTCCTGCTGAATTAATTGATGAAGAAACGAAATATTTTATCAACCCAACTGGCCGTTTTGTTATCGGTGGACCACAAGGTGACGCTGGACTAACTGGTCGTAAAATAATCGTTGATACGTATGGTGGATATGCTCGTCATGGTGGTGGAGCATTCTCTGGAAAAGACGCAACAAAAGTTGACCGTTCAGCAGCATATGCAGCTCGTTATGTTGCAAAGAACATCGTTGCAGCTGGTCTAGCTGACAAGTGTGAAGTTCAATTAGCTTATGCTATTGGGGTTGCTCAACCGGTGTCAATCGCAATCGACACTTTTGGAACTGGACAAGTTGAAGAAGAGGTATTAGTAGAAGTGGTACGTAGTAACTTTGATCTGCGTCCTGCTGGAATTATTAAAATGCTAGATCTACGCCGTCCAATCTATAAGCAAACAGCTGCTTATGGTCACTTTGGTAGAACTGATTTAGATTTACCATGGGAAAGAACGGATAAAGCTGAAGCTCTAAAAAAACAAGCGTTAAGCTAAATGAGATCATTTGGGTTACACAATAAAATTGTGTAGCTCTTTTTTATATGTAGGTAAATTTATTTATTCTTGTGATGGTTGTTTGGTTTATGGCTGGTTCAGTCAGATATGAAAAACATCTAGTTAGAAAATTGCGGGCAAAAAATCAGGCGAGAAAAGAAGAACATCCGGTCGGAGCAATCATCCAAGGGAGGAAGGACTCAAATTAGTTAACTGTGGTAAAATGTAACAAAGATTATAGCTTGTCCTTTTTAGTGGAATAATGTAACCTTTTGTAAAAAAATACGTCTTATACTATGATGGTTATGTTACAATTTACTAATGGTTAAACTTAGCGTATAGGTGTAAAATATTACTTTACACAATTGGTAATAGGTTCTTATTTTATAAGCACGATTAGCAATTATATTGATATAAAATATTTATAAGAAGGTGAACTACATAATGTGTGGATTCATAGGATGTATGCACGATAAAGAAACACATATTGATGATCAAAAGAAGGCCTTATTTGAGGAAATGAATACAATTATTACTCATCGAGGACCTGATGATGCTGGATATTATACAGATGACTTTATACAGTTTGGTTTTAGACGTTTAAGTATCATTGATTTAGAGGCAGGCCATCAGCCATTGACATATGAAAATGAACGATATTGGATTATTTTCAATGGTGAAATTTATAACTATGTAGAGCTAAGACAGGAACTTGTGGACAAAGGATTTGAATTTGCTACACATTGTGATACAGAAGTAATTATTGCCTTATATAGTGATATTAAAGAAAAGGCAGTAGAGCGTCTAAGAGGCATGTTTGCTTTTGTGATTTGGGATAAAAAAGAGCAAAGTCTTTATGGTGCCCGTGATCAATTTGGAATTAAACCATTTTTCTATTATGAAGACCATGGAAGAACTTTCTTTGGTTCAGAGAAGAAAAGTATTCTTTTAGCATTAGAAAATGATGTTCTTAACTATGATTCTTTACAATATTACCTAACCTATCAGTTTGTGCCAGAACCTGAGACGATGTCATATGGCATTAAGAAACTAGAGCCTGGACACTTCTTTACGAAAAAGATTGGCGAACAAATGAAGATCGAAAATTATTGGAAAGCTTCATTTAAGCCTCAACCTGCAACAGAAGAAAAGCTTGTAAAAGAGATTAAAGAAGCACTGTATGATTCTGTGAAAATTCATATGAGAAGTGATGTGCCAGTAGGATCATTCCTATCAGGTGGTATTGATTCCTCAATTATCGTTTCAATCGCAAAAGAATTTAATCCTAGTATTAAGACATTCTCGGTTGGATTTGAACGTGATGGTTTCAGTGAGATAGATGTAGCAAAAGAAACAGCAAGTAAGCTTGGTGTGGAAAATATTAGCTATGTGATATCACCTGAAGAATATATGAAGGAATTACCGAAAATTATTTGGCATATGGATGATCCATTAGCAGATCCAGCTGCTGTACCACTTTATTTTGTAGCAAGAGAAGCTAGAAAGCATGTAACAGTTGTTCTATCTGGTGAAGGGGCTGACGAACTATTTGGTGGTTATAATATTTACCGAGAGCCTCAAGATCTTGAAATGTTTAATAAAATACCAGAGCCTGGTAAAGTAATGCTTAGAAAAATCGCTAATATCCTACCAGAAGGTATAAAAGGGAAAAGCTTTATTGAACGTGGTGTAACTCCAATGGAAGAGCGCTATATTGGAAATGCGAAAATGTTTGGTGAGGACGAGAAACAGCAATTGTTAAAAGGGTATAAAGAAGGATTAGATTACACAAATATTACTGCACCTTTTTACCAAGAAACAAAAGGCTATGAGCCAGTAAACAGAATGCAATATATCGACATTCACACATGGCTTCGTGGAGATATCTTGTTGAAAGCTGATAAAATGACGATGGCTCATTCATTAGAGCTACGTGTTCCATTTTTAGATAAAGTAGTATTTGATGTTGCATCAAAAATATCACCTGAGCTAAAAACAGCTAATAATACTACAAAATATATTCTTCGTAAAGCAGTAGAAGGAATTGTACCTGATCATGTGTTAACTCGAAAAAAGCTAGGTTTTCCAGTGCCAATTAGACATTGGTTAAAAAATGAGATGCATGAATGGGCAGTAAACTTAATTAATCAAAGTGATACGAATCATTTGTTTAATAAGAAAGTGATTCTTGACCTTTTAGATGACCACTGCAAAGGGAAATTTGATAACAGCCGTAAAATCTGGACAGTTCTAGTGTTTATGGTATGGCATCAAGTATATGTTGAAAATGTTTATGATTTTTCGAGTATATATAAAGAAACAAAGGCGCCGGCTGGGGTATAAATAATCGTAAAAAAGAACACTTACAATTTTTTGTAAGTGTTCTTTTTGGTGTCTCCCTGAAAATAACCTAGGTAGTGGAAGTTCCATGAGCTGCGATCCACTCGCGGGATACCGCCGGGTGGTCCGTGAGCCTCCTCGTCGCCGGGGGCTCCTGTGGGGTCTCACGAGACCACTGGATCCCGCAAGAGTCAAGTGGCTCTCCGCTCATTCCACACTATGAAAGATATTTTTTTAATCCTCTTGGTGAAAATTTAATTAGCATTGAATGTCTGGGTACACCATATTCATACTCCATAGTGCTAACCGAATTACCATTGGGGTCTTTACCTCTAATACAAGTACGTAATAGCTTGTTTACCCATTTGTTCCCAAGACTTTATAAAGTCTTCCTTAGGTGCTTTTTTATTTTTTTTGCCGGTGAGTGGGTCATTGAAATAGATGTATTTTTCATCATAACCCGTTACTAATACTGAATGTTCTTGATAAGTAATATCAATGACGCCCTCGCTTGTGTGCCATGTTTCGAAGTAGTGTTTAGGGAGTTTTTTGTATTTCACATTTGTGATAACCCAAACAGGGGTGTCATTGGATAAATACATTTTAACTGCATCAAAATCACTGCCTGTTATATCAATGATTCGTGCTGGTAGAAACTGCGATGCTAAATCGGCAACAGGGCGATGATAAACACCGTACCCTTTATTTTTCTTTGTGTACATATCACCGACAAATCCAATATTAGGATGGCCGAACGTAATTTTGCCATTCACCTTTTTATAAGGTGTTGGATCTTTTTTAATTTCCTTGGCTAGTGTCATTTTATCAACCTCAACCCCTGCATATTGCAAAAGCATGGCCAAGCTTGTGATTTCACATCCCCGAGGAAGTTCAGGGTATTGGGCAATGATAGGAGCATCTAATAAAACAGAATCCTTTAAAGGTGTAGCACTTACTTCAGCAGAAGCTACAACAGCCTCAATAGGTTCGATTTTTTTTGTTGGCGTTTCTATAGCAGGTTCAGCTTGTTTTTGAATAGAATTGATTTTCGCTGCAACAAGCGCCCAATCTGTTTTATCAACAAGCAAAATACTAAATACCCCGAAAAATAATAATGCATATATTTGTGCATGACGTTTAAATCGTAGATTATTTGGTTTTACAATATAAGTAACTAATATGATGGTCATAAGACCTGAGAAGACAAAAAGAGCTAAAGACATATATAATAAGACTCCTTTTAAAGGTGCTTCTCTTATCATACCATGTTTTCTAGCTCATCAATCAAAAAATGCACTTCCTTTTATAGGTAGCGTAGCTTATGCATATTTCCTATTTTCTATGGAGGATAGGACATAATCGTATTCGTTCACTAGTCGAGAAAAAATCTGACCCCATGACTGTGTTAGGGCATATCTCCGGCCTGCACTTTCCATCTTTTTTCTTAATTCAGTATTGCAAATTAATTTACTAATTGCCTCAATATATTCATTAATTTGATTAGGATTACATAATACACCAGTGCAATCATGCTGAATGATGTCTTTGACACCTCCTGCATTTGCACCAATAACAGGTGTACCTGAAGCAAGCGATTCAAGTACTACATTCCCGAAAGTCTCTGTTGTTGAAGGAAATATAAACAAGTCTGAATAAGCATATACACTTGATAACTCCTTGCCGCTCAAATATCCGGTGAATGTCATATTGCTTGGAGCTTGGTTACGCATTTCCTCCATTGATGGACCTTCCCCTACAATTAGCCAGTGAACCTTGTCATTAATAGAGGGGGGAAGTGAGGTAGCAATTTTAATTAATGTATCAATATTTTTTTCTGGAGCAAGCCGACCTACATATGTAAGAACATATGGTACATCAATCTGATATTTTAATGAGCTTTCAGCTTTATTATGGTAGGGGTGAAATTGATTGCAATCAACACCTCTTGGCCAAATACTAAGATTTGTAAATCCGTGTCTTTTTAATTGATGGTAGGTTTCGTTTGAAGGGACGAAAAGCTTTTGGAAACTAGCGTGAAACCAGTGCATATATTTCCAAAGAAGACGAGATAGAAATTGAAGGTCATAATATTCAAGGTATCGGTCAAAATCAGTATGATAAGAACCAACGACAGGGATATCTAGTTTTTTTGCGAAATGTAAACCTGTAAGTCCGATATTAAATGGGGTGGCTATATGAATTAGTTCTGGCTGAAAGGCAAGTAGTTCTTGTTTAATTTTTGAGAGATTTGGTAAGCCCATACGACATTCGGGATATAAGAAAAATGGGAGACTTGTAAAGCGGTATATTTCTTGTTCAAAAAATGAGTCCCTTGTGCTTTCAGGTGCAAACACTCTAAATTGAATGTTATTACACTCAAAATAGTTTGTTAATCGTTTTAAAGTGCGAGCAACACCGTTAACATCAGGAAAGTAAGTGTCAGTAAAAACCGCTATTTTCTTCATAACATTCCTCCTAAATCTGTTCATTTAATTTAAGAATACGGAAGGGAAAATCGCCATAGATGAAAAATAGACACAAAATGCTACCGTTGAACCAAGTAACCCACCAACAAGAATATCTGATGGATAATGCAATCCTAAATACACTCTTGAAATTGCTACGAGACAAGCTAGAGGAAGTAAAATAATGGCTAAGGAAGGTCTCATCATAATAATTGGTATGACTACTGAAAAAACAGCTGTTGTATGACCTGATGGAAAAGAGTGATCTTTTAATGGGTTCTTCTGGTGTTTTGATTGTTCAAGAACTAAATATGGACGGAGTCTTGGATATTTTTTCTTAATGATAGCAACAGGGATATGACTTAGTGCTAACGAAATGGCGCAGACTATCCCAACTATACGGATTGGTTCAGGTGCAAAAAGAGCGATAATTAACGTGATCGCAATTGTAAATGTAGCTCCGCCAAGATGGGTCAGAGTGGTGAACAACCGATTCAACATCCTAATATCATAATGTCGATTAACCTGGTGAAATAGTTGACACTCTAGGGTGTAACAATGAATAAGGATTTTTGAAAGCATAGCATAACCCCCTATTAGTGTATGTTTATCAGTAATTGTACTAGTGGTTTTTAAACAGGATAATAAGCTAGTGTAAAATAAACGTAAAAAAGGCTCTTTTATGAAAGGTTGTTGCTATTCGAACAATAAAGAATAAATAGCTGTTATTATACAATAAAGGGTTAAACATCTTGGAAGAAAAGATGCCACTCAACTTGTTTAAAGTGAAGTGAATAATATGACGGTTTAAACAACAAAGTTTGAGAAAAATAGCCAAAAAAAAAGAAGAGGAGTCCTCTTCTTATGACTGTAGCGATTTATAATACTGTCCTTTTTCTACATACTCGGTACGAATACGTTCCATGTCTTTTTTATCCTCTTCCGTTAACTCACGAACAACTTTTGCGGGTCTTCCTAGGGCAAGTGTATTTGGTGGTATTTTTTTACCTGGCGGAACTAAACTTCCTGCACCAATAAAGGCACCTTCACCAATCTCAGCACCATCAAGAATGATTGATCCCATACCAATTAGTGCATTCTTTCTAATAATGGAACTATGTAGTATCACCTGATGACCAACCGTTACATCATCCTCGATAATGAGAGGGTTATTAGGACTTTGATGTAAGCATGAGTTATCTTGAATATTGACTCTTTTACCTATAATCGTCGGTGCAACATCACCTCTAATTACAGAATTAAACCAGATTGAGCTTTTATCACCAATTGTCACATCTCCTGTAATCGTTACAAAGTCAGCGACAAAGACTGATTCTGCAATGTTTGGAGTCTTATCTTTATATGGATATCTCATGAACTCCACCCCTTTCAGTTGTATATTTAGATAAAATCATCTAAGTTTAATATAGTATGTTTTTATTGTACATAGATTAATGCTTCATGTCATTTCTATAATAGTTACCTCATTCCAAAATTGGAGGTTTTAAGATGTGGGTTTGGGAAGCGAATAATCCTAGAGGAGTTTTAGTTATAGTCCATGGAGCAAATGAGCATCATGGAAGATATAAATGGTTGATTGAACAATGGTATGCAGAAGGCTTTAATGTCGTCATTGGTGACCTTCCGGGACAAGGTGAAACCACAAAAAAAGAGCGCGGGCACATTGACTCCTTTGATGAATATATTACTGTCATTGAGGAATGGATTAAGAAGGCTGAATCTTATCAAGTTCCAATTTTTATATTAGGACATAGTATGGGTGGTTTAGCTGTCATTCGAACATTACAGGAAAAAGAATTGCCGATCACTGGAGTACTTTTATCCTCACCGTGCCTCGGATTAGTGAATCCACCTTCGATTTTTTTAGATATATTGACAAAAGGTATAAACATCTTTATTCCAAGACTAAGAATTAATAGTGGAGTTTCTGTCGACAATGCAACTAGAAGTGAAATGGTTCGAGATGAAGGACTTAGGGACCCATTATATAATAAATACGTATCGATAAGGTGGTACCGTGAACTGGCAGGAGCAATGATTCAAGCCAGCAAAGAAGTGAATAAGTTTCCGAATCTCCCGTTATTGGTTCTCCAAGGTGGGGATGATAAAATAGTAGACAAAACTGCTGTGAAACAGTGGTTTAATCATGTAACCTCGAATGAGAAGACTTATAAAGAATACCCCCATTTATACCATGAGGTGTTCAATGAACCTGAAAAAGAGGAAGTGTTTACATATGCACTTTCTTTCGTGAAGGCTCTTTTGTGAAAGTTTGTTGTTAATGAACCTAGTTTAAATAAAAAAACACTATTTTATTCTGTATTTTGGTATTAATTTCGCAAGAATAGACGCCACTCTACATCGTTCATAGTGACTTTTAATAGAGCTATCATACCCAACAATGATTATGAAAACAGCCGTGAATAATAAGTTAGAAGTTAGAGGTGATTAAGTGAAAGTACCAACACATCCATTTCCGTTGATGGGAAAGGTGTATAATGATGTGATTCCAACAGTTCATAAATATTTAGGCCATTGGCGTAAGAAGGCGGAGAACATACCAAATCCAGAGCTACGAAAACAGGCTCTTGCCAGTATTGATTCAAAGACCTTTCATTGTGAGGGCGGTTCTATCATGGCGATACTAGCTCACAATCACATGGAACAATGTATCAAGTTTATTGTTGCATATCAAACCATCAGCGATTATTTAGATAACCTTTGTGATCGAAGTACATCACTAGATCCAGTGGATTTTCGCGCCTTACATGAATCAATGCCACATGCATTAACCATTGGCCAAACTACAACAAATTATTACCGTTACAGAAATGAACAAGATGATGGTGGGTATTTAGAGGATTTAGTCCAGACATGTCAGGAAGCACTTGCCCAAACATTTCATTATGAGAAAATTGTTACTCACTTAAAAGAGTTGGCAGGCTATTATTGTGATTTACAAGTACATAAGCATGTGGAAGTAAAGGAGCGGGTTCCAAGACTTGAACAATGGTTTGAACATCATAAACCTTTATTACCAGAGATGGAGTGGTATGAATTCTCAGCTTGTTCTGGATCAACCTTAGGGATCTTTTGTCTAGTAGCACACGCCTTTCAAGACGAGTTTGAGCAAGAAGCTGCTGATAAAATTAGAAATGGTTATTTTCCTTATATTCAGGGGCTTCACATCTTATTGGATTATTTAATTGATCAAGAAGAAGATCGAAAAGGAGGAGATCTAAACTTCTGCTTTTATTATCCTCATGAAGAAAAACTTATTGCCCGTCTAAAACATTTTGTTTTACAGGCAGACAAGCATATTTCAGGACTTCCTAATGAGAAATTCCATAAGCTTATTAACAGGGGGCTTCTTGGTATATACCTTTCAGATGAAAAGGTGCGGAAACAAAAAAAAGTCTCACAAATAGCCAAGGAAATGATCAAGTGTGGTGGAAGCACCTCTTATTTTTTCTATATGAATGGACGTGCATACCGTACCTTTCAAAAGGTTTCAGGTGTGTTTGCGAGATAAAAAGGCTTGCAGGGAATTTTCCTACAAGCCTTTATTATCTTTTTTCGATAGCAATAATAAATGGAGGGTTATTCACTTGATTAATAAAACGGTAATTTAGAACATGTGCCACTTTCTGATCAATATTGGCGACATATTTTAAAAGTTCGTCCCTTTCATAGGCGCCCTCTTCATGACCATGATAAATGACTAAAACAATGATCCCTTCTGGTTTCATGATCTCAAGTAATTGTTCAATAGCGTCTATTGTTGAATCTGGCTTAGTGACAATACCTTTATCACCACCAGGAAGATAGCCAAGATTAAAGATTGCTGCAGCAACCTTTCCCTGCAACTCAATAGGGATGTAATCCTTTATTTGATCATGACTCTTTTGGAGAAGAGTCACTTGAGACAATAAGTTTTCTTGCATAAGCTTTACTTCTGTATTGATTATTGCCACGTTTTGTATATCAAAACCATAAACATGCCCATTTTCACCAACGAGGCTTGCTAGAAAGGCTGTATCATGCCCATTACCTACCGTGGCATCAATCACGATGTCTCCGCTTGTAACAGCCAAGCCAAGAAGTTTTCGAGCATAAGGAAGAATTCGTTCTAACTTCATACCTTCTCAGCTTCCTTTTTATAAAATTTCCCTTGATAGCTGTCTCGTCTTTTTAATTCTGCATCGATTCGATTTAATACTTCCCATTTATTCACACTCCACATAGGCCCAATCATCAAATCAATCGGACCATCACCAGTTATTCGGTGAACAATCATTTCTGGTGGTAAAATCTCCAACTGATCACATACTAGAGATACATAATTATCTAATGACAAAAACTCGAGCATTCCTTTTTCATATTGTTTCACCATAGGTGTCCCTTTTAATAAATGTAATAAATGAATTTTGATTCCTTGAACATCAAGCTTAGCTACCTCTCGTGCGGTTTCCATCATCATGTCATAGTTTTCTAAAGGAAGACCATTAATAAGATGGGAGCAGATTCGAATATTATGCTTTCTTAATTTATTTACTCCATCAATATAACATTGATAATCATGAGCACGATTAATTAGAAGAGCAGTACGTTCATGAACAGTTTGAAGACCAAGTTCAACCCATAAATACGTCCGTTCATTTAATTCAGCTAAATACTCGACAACATCATCAGGTAGACAATCTGGTCGAGTAGCAATAGATATACCTACTACACCTTCTTGATTCAGAACAGATTCGAATTTTTCTCTGAGCTCTGAAACGGGTGCATGGGTGTTCGTATAGGCTTGGAAATAAGCCATATATTTGCCGTCTTTCCATTTCTCATGCATTTTATCTTTAATCGTATGAAACTGTGTTAAAAGATCATCGGCACGGTCACCTGCAAAATCACCTGAACCTGCAGCACTACAAAAGGTACAGCCTCCATGTGCAACCGTACCATCTCTATTTGGGCAATCAAACCCTCCGT
The DNA here is from genome assembly GCF_002019645.1 of Litchfieldia alkalitelluris. GTDB lineage: Bacteria > Bacillota > Bacilli > Bacillales > Bacillaceae_L > Litchfieldia > Litchfieldia alkalitelluris. The sequence continues at coordinate 1,433,365 of NZ_KV917374.1, forward strand.
CTAAAGCCACTTTAAAGACTTTGTGTCCAAAATGTTGTCTCAAATGGTAATTCCAAGTATGGTAACGTTTGTTATCTGATGCATATAAAAAACGGTTATTCTGATCCAAGTCAGTATCTCCTTTTTGTTCCATTAATTTAAATCTCATTAAAAGATTTTATCATGATTAAAACAGACTTCTCAAATGTAAATAATGTGTACAAAATTGGAAGACATTCATTAGTGTCCTTAGATACTTTATTGTGCAAACTAATATTTGATGAAGCATGGACTTCATAAAGAACCAAAGGAGGGGTATACGAATGGCCACTCGTAAATCTGTCGAGGATTTTTTAGCACAATGTGAAGACACAATTCGATATGCACAAGAACAAATAACAATAGGGCGCCAACAAGAGCATTATAATGCAACTGAGTATACAGATGCATTAGAACAACTAGAAGAACGTGTCAATGACTTAGCTCATCTGGCCCTCAGCTGTAATGGTCAACAAAGAGAGCAGTTACACCGTATGCGACTACAGCTACAACAACTTCAAAATGATTTAACATTAGATGAAAACATCATTCAAGAATATAAATAAGGAGTCATGATTTATGAAGAAGCGTTCTGATCAAAACAATCCAGAGCAAAAGACGCAAAACGGTCATAATAGTGAATTTGGTGAGGAACAACTTAGCGCCATTGAAAAAGTGAAAAGAATGAATTCTAAAAAAGGGCAACCAATCAAATCGAAACAACGACCAGAATATTAAGAAAAGCGTTGCGGGAGCCCGTCTATCGGAGACAGACTTATAACCAACCTCAAGCCGCTGGCGATTGGAACTAGACATTAAAACCGGGTTGAAATTTCATACTTTCCAATATAAATGAAAAAAATGGGTGTGAAGGTAAGCTTCACACCCATTTTAGTATAGAACAAGTAGTTTAAGGGAAAATAACGGAAAAGTATGCAGGGGATGTAAATTGAATGAGTGCCAATATCAATGTTGGGAATAATATTGAAACATACATATATTTATCTGTATTTTTGATAGGGAGTATTTTATTATATTTATTTTTAAGGATTAATTGGAAAAGCTATGGTTTATTATTTATCCTAGCAACAGTTATTGGGAATTTATTATGTTTTATTTTTGTCCAACTGGGCTTTTATTCTTATCCGTATGTGATACTACCTAAATTTGAAAATATGCCATATACAGCTATTTCCCTTTCCTTTCCTATTTATGTTCTGATTTTGGTAAGGTATAGTCCCAAAAGGTGGCCATGGAAAATCCCTTTTTATTGGGCATTTATCAATTTGGGGTTACTATCTGAATATTATGCATTGCATTATACAAGTATCATAAAATACGGCTTTGAATGGGATACCTGGGACTCTTACACATGGTGGTGGATTTATTTTCTATTATTTGAGTGGATTGGTGGCCAACTTATCCCAGACAAGGACCGAAAACCGCTCCATATTAAGCACCTACATTATGGAAAACTAGGTTGGGGCTTAATCCATTTGATATTAATTACAACAATTTTCCTTGCAGGCTATTACGTTGGAACCCTAACTAAAAAGTAAATTAAAAAGAAGTTAATCTTAGGATTAGCTTTTTCTTTTAGTTTTATCAATCAATAAATTCAACCATGGTTTATAAGAAGAGGTTTAAGTAATTATTGGTAAGCCGATGTTAACTAGTCCTATAAATTAAAGTTTCTAAAAATTTCGCAGATTCCTAATTGTATTGATTAAAGAGAAAGAAAGGAATAGAATAATTTAGAGAATGAAAGATTATCTAACCAATATATTATAAATACGTACTCATTTCGTATTAGTTTATGTTCTTAGATTAAGCTTGGCTTATGCCAAGTTTCTTTATATTTTATAGGAAAATGGGGGAGGTATGATGCCTCGGACACTTTGGGTCTTAGTTATTGGAATGGTAATTAACGTAACGGGGGCTTCTTTTTTATGGCCTCTTAACACGATATATATACACGACCAGTTAGGTAAATCATTGACTGTTGCCGGAATTGTACTTATGTTAAATTCAGGAGCAAGTGTAATTGGAAATCTAATTGGAGGCTATCTTTTTGATAAAGTTGGTGGCTACCGGTCGATCCTAATTGGGATCTTTATCTCGATGTTTGCGATTGTTGGTCTTGTTTTCTTTAATGAATGGCCCTACTATGTTGGTTTATTAATTATCGTAGGATTTGGTTCAGGTATAGTATTTCCAGCGATGTATGCGATGGCTGGGTCTGTTTGGCCAGATGGTGGAAGAAGAGCATTTAACGCGATGTATGTTGGTTCCAATGTTGGTGTCGCAGTAGGAGCCGCACTAGGTGGTCTTGTAGCCTCATATTCGTTTCAATATGTTTTCACAGCCAATGCAATTATGTATATGATCTTCTTATTACTAGCAGTATTTGGTTACCGCTCAATTAAAGTTGAAAACAATAAACAACAAAATGTAGTAAGTCAGGCAAAAGTTGTTAAAAATTACACCAAATTAACAGCATTGCTCATTGTCTCGATTGGGTATATTTTATGTTGGCTAGCTTATTCGCAGTGGGCATCAACCATTGCCTCTTATACGCAAGGGCTTGATATAAGTATGAAGCAATATAGTATGCTATGGACAATTAACGGAGCATTAATTGTGTTAGGACAGCCATTTGTTTCAACAATCATTCGTTTCTTTGCAAAAACGTTAAAAGCTCAAATCGTGATTGGAATTATCATTTTCATTGCTTCGTTTGTTGTTGTGTTAAATACCACTCAATTCACTGGCTTCATAGTGGCGATGGTGATTTTAACAGTGGGAGAAATGTTTGTGTGGCCAGCGGTTCCTACCATTGCTAATGAGTTAGCTCCAAAAGGAAGAGAAGGTTTTTACCAGGGAATCGTAAATAGTATGGCAACAGGTGGAAGAATGCTAGGACCTGTTGTTGGTGGTCTTTTAGTAGATATATATGGAATGAACATGCTATTTATTGTGTTAATAGGACTCTTAGTGATTTCAGTATTTACAACCTTGATATATGATCGTAAGCTTAAGCATGTAGAAAATAAGAGTGTTCCGGCTATAAGCGCTGGATCATAAAATAATACCCCCCTAAGGATTGTTCCTTTGGGGGGGTATTTGCGAGGTGCAATACGGTAAATCGCAGGCCGAATCAACTAACAAATCATATAAACGTCACAGTGGAAAAGGCATATATCTCTAATGTAAATACCCGGTAAGTTCTATAGTAAGAGGTTTAAACACTTTGAAAGATAAGGGAAGGAATTCCCTTTATTTAGGAAAAATCGCCATAAACAGCTTAAATAGAGGGGGAAATTTCCTCTATTTGCTTAAAATCCACGAAAATGGTTCACTTTGCTTTGCTTAAGGGGAAATTTTCCCCTTATATACCCCAAACCGAGTCTATTCTCCATCTTAACGGGAAAATTTCCCCTTATATATTCACAATCTAATTCAATTCTATATAGGTTACTCAATTAAGGTACTAAATCACAAATATTTACAGGCTATCCAATAATTATTTCATCCCCTGGGATTTCCTAGTGAATTTTAAAAATAATAAGCTATTAAAATTACAAAAGGTTGATTAATCAATTAAAAAGGCACCTTGAATTTGTATAGTTAATTCAAGGTGCGTTTTCATATATGTTTTAACTGTTTGCACCTCTAAAATAAACCCCCTAAGGATAACTCCTAGGGGGCTATGTCTGTTGTGTCAATGAAAATTTAGTAAGTTATTCTGACCCTAAGATGGTATTGCTATTCTCTAATACTTAAAGAGGAATTTTTCTAGGACTATATCTTTTGCCAATCCTAAAAATGAGAGGAATACCAATGATCGTTGGTAATACCCATATCAATAAAGTAGGAAGTTCACTAATAAAGGGGATATTATTGGCATTAACGACTAATGTAGCAGTAACGATACCAATATAAGATCCAAGCATTCCACCAATATGGAGGCCCAACCAGTTTCTTTTTCTCATCTTCTTAGCTAAGTATCCAGTAAGCGCAAGTCCATAGGAAAAAATAGCAATATAAAACAAATAAGCACTCTCATCCCATTTTATAATTGACATAGCTACGGCTGTAGAAAACACAATCAAATAAGACCAGTGGTAAATTTCTCCAGTAAACGTATGCACACCTTTTCTCTTTTTCTTAAAGGCAGCAACTAATCCAGTCAAAAGGCATATAGCACCAGAAATTATATGAAGGATTAGTAATAAATAAAACATAATTTAACATCCCCCTAAAAATTGGAATAGATACATATTTATTCTAGATATAATTCCATCTAAAGCACAATAATAACTTTCTAATAATTTTAAAAATTTATAGCATGAAAAATCATTTTGGTTATGTTATTATCAAATAATAATAAAATTCATTATTATTTGAAAAGTAGATAAAATGAGTTCTAGAAAAAGAGAGAAAAGGATTAAATTACTATATAGATAGGGGAATTGGAATGGCAGAACTACGTAGTAATATGATTAAAAAAGGATTTGACCGTGCACCACATCGAAGCTTACTTCGAGCTGCAGGTGTAAAAGAAGAGGACTTTGATAAACCGTTTATTGCAGTATGTAATTCATATATTGATATTGTTCCAGGTCATGTTCATTTGCAAGAGTTTGGTAAAATTGTTAAAGAAGCAATTCGTGAAGCAGGTGGAGTTCCATTCGAATTCAACACGATTGGTGTCGACGATGGGATTGCAATGGGGCATATTGGTATGCGCTATTCGTTGCCAAGTCGTGAAATCATTGCAGACTCGATTGAAACAGTTGTATCGGCACACTGGTTTGATGGAATGGTATGCATTCCAAACTGTGATAAAATCACACCAGGAATGATGATGGCAGCACTTCGTGTAAATATCCCTACAATTTTTGTAAGTGGTGGGCCAATGAAGGCTGGAACAACGAGTGATGGTCGTAAGATCTCATTATCATCTGTATTTGAAGGTGTGGGTGCATTCCAGGCTGGTAAGATCGACGAAAAAGGTCTACAAGAATTAGAAGCATTCGGTTGCCCAACATGTGGATCATGTTCAGGAATGTTCACTGCAAACTCAATGAACTGTTTAGCAGAAGCATTGGGACTTGCTTTACCAGGTAACGGGACAATTTTAGCGGTGGCACCTGAACGTAGAGAGTTTGTAAAGAAGTCAGCTACTCAACTGATGGAGCTTATCAAAATGGACTTAAAGCCTCGTGATATCGTTAATGAAAAAGCAATTGATAATGCATTTGCTTTAGATATGGCACTAGGTGGTTCAACAAATACAGTTCTCCATACACTAGCATTAGCACATGAAGCGCAAATTGATTACCCAATTGAGCGAATTAATGAAGTGGCAGAGCGTGTGCCACATTTATCAAAGCTTGCTCCAGCTTCTGATTATCATATTGAGGATCTTCATGAAGCAGGTGGGGTATCAGCTGCATTATATGAATTATCGAAAAAAGAAGGTGCACTTCACCTTGATAATATTACAGTAACTGGAAAATCTATTGGTGAGAACGTTGCTGGTTGTGAAGTGAAAGACTACAATGTTATTCGCCCAATTGATGATCCACATACAGTAAAAGGTGGGTTAGCCGTATTGTTTGGTAACTTAGCTCCAGACGGTGCAATCATTAAAACGGGCGGAGTGCAAAATGGAATCACAAGCCATGAAGGACCTGCTGTTGTTTTTGAATCACAAGAAGAAGCAGTAAAAGGGATTTCTTCTGGTCAAGTGAAAGCGGGAGATGTCGTGATCATCCGTTATGAAGGACCAAAGGGTGGACCGGGAATGCCTGAAATGCTTTCGCCAACTTCGATGATTGTTGGAATGGGATTAGGACCAAAAGTAGCACTAGTTACAGACGGTCGTTTTTCTGGCGCATCTCGTGGACTATCAATCGGACATGCATCACCAGAAGCAGCTGAAGGAGGCCCATTAGCATTTGTAGAAAATGGTGACCATGTTGTTATTGATATTGATAAGAGAACAATGGTTGTCGTGGTAGACGAGGCTGAATGGGAAAAGCGTGAAGCTAACTGGAAGGGCTTCGAACCAAAGGTTAAAACTGGTTATCTAGCACGTTATTCTAAGTTAGTTACATCTGCAAATACTGGTGGAGTAATGAAAATTTAATACTAATTCAAAGAAGCCTTTACTTGTTTAAGGGCTTCTTTCATTTTATTAATAGTTTTAGAAAATCATATACTGAAAATGCATGATTTTTTATATACTATAATGATAGCGCTTTCTTTATTCGTTTAATCTAGGAATCTGAATATATCCCTAGAAAACTAATTTTTTTCGAAAATATGATATCTTCATTCGAAGATTTTATCATGGTTTTCAATAAATGAATTGTGAGAGTGTAGGAAGGGGGAAACATGTTGAAAACAATCTGTACTTCATTCATAGAAGCTATAAATGATATTCAAGATGGCGCAACCATTTTGGTTGGAGGGTTTGGTTTAGTTGGAATTCCTGAAAATTTGATTCTGGCATTGATGGAGCGAGACATTAAAGACTTAACAGTTATTTCTAATAATTGTGGGGTAGATGAGTGGGGATTGGGGCTGTTACTACAACGTCATCAAATAAAAAAAATGATTGGTTCTTATGTGGGTGAAAACAAGGAATTTGAGCGACAGGTTTTATCTGGTGAACTTGAGGTTGAGTTAACTCCGCAAGGAACTCTTGCAGAACGAATCCGGGCAGGTGGAGCAGGAATCCCCGCATTTTTTACACCAGCTGGGGTGGGAACGCCTGTCGCTGAAGGAAAGGAAGTAAGAGAATTTGATGGAAAGCAATATGTATTAGAGCATGCAATAACTGCTGATTTTAGTTTAGTGAGAGCGAGTAAGGGAGATAAAATGGGAAATCTCATTTATAACAAAACTGCTCGTAACTTTAATCCCGGTGTTGCAGCAGCAGGGAAGATTACAATTGCAGAGGTCGAAGAGTTGGTTGAAATCGGAGAACTAAATCCAGATCATATTCATACTCCTAGTATTTATGTTCAAAGAATGGTTGTAGGGAAACAACATAAGAAAATTGAGAGACTAACAGTATCAAAGTAAAGGAGGTAACCTTAAGATGGTAAATAAACAAACGATAAGGGAACGAATTGCAAAACGTGCTGAAAAAGAAATTGAAAACGGTTACTATGTAAACCTTGGAATTGGTATGCCAACCCTTGTAGCGAATTTTATCAGTGATTCTAAACAAGTTGTTCTTCAATCAGAGAACGGTCTACTCGGAATTGGGCCATATCCCAAAGAAGATCAAGTCGACCCTGATTTAATTAATGCAGGGAAAGAAACGGTGACCTCCATTCCAGGTGCTGCTTATTTTGATAGTGCAGAATCCTTTGCGATGATAAGAGGAGGACATGTCGATATTGCAATATTAGGTGGTATGGAGGTTTCACTGACTGGAGATTTAGCAAATTGGATGATACCTGGAAAGATGATTAAAGGGATGGGAGGCGCAATGGATCTTGTTCATGGTGCGAAAAAAATAATCGTCATTATGGAACATGTGAGTAAAGATGGTTCACCAAAGATTGTTAATAAATGTAGTCTGCCGTTAACTGGGCAAGCGGTGGTAAATCGAATTATTACTGACCGAGCAGTAATTGATGTAACAACGCAAGGGTTAAAGTTGGTTGAGGTCTTCGAAGGATTTACGATTGAAGAAATTCAAGCATCGACCGAACCAGAATTAATAGTTGAAAAGGTAAAGTTTACAAAGTTCGTTAACTAGAAACAGGGGGATGTGGATGTGCAATTATAACAGTTGGTGTCAAGTGGTCGTTACATAAACTATTAATTGGAGCTGTGGTTTTCTAGTAACTCTCATTTAATCAATTGAGCTAGCGATTGGTTTCTATCATTCTCATTAGATCTTGGAATCTGGAATTAGGAGGAAATGTCTTGGTAACAGATAAAGTGGTTTTAATAACAGGAGGAGCACAAGGGATTGGTTTTGAAATTGGGCGTGTTTTTGCAGAAAATGGTGCCAAGGTTGTTCTAACAGATCTGAATGAAGATGGAGTTTTAAATGCAGCAAATAGTCTTCAAGAAAAAGGTTTTAGTGTGGTTGGAAAAAGGTGTGATGTTACTAGTGAACAAGATTTAGAAGCTAGTATTAACTATACGGTGAACGAATTTGGACGTATTGATGTATTAATCAATAATGCGGGCATGCAACATGTATCCCCAATTGAAGATTTTCCAACAGATCGATTCGAGCTTCTTGTGAAAATTATGCTTACTGCACCTTTTATTGCCATTAAGTATGCACTACCAATTATGAAGCAACAAATGTTTGGGCGGATTATTAATATGGCATCAATTAATGGATTAGTCGGCTTTGCGGGCAAGGCCGCCTATAATAGTGCGAAGCATGGCGTGATAGGGCTAACGAAGGTGACAGCACTTGAAGCCGCCGAATATGGTGTAACGGTAAATGCCGTTTGTCCCGGATATGTTGATACACCACTTGTTCGCAACCAACTAAGTGACTTAGCGGCAGCAAGGAATGTTCCATTGGAAAGGGTACTTGAAGAAGTGATTTACCCATTAGTTCCTCAAAAACGATTATTACAAGTTGGTGAGATTGCAAGTTATGTCATGTATTTAGCAAGTGATGGAGCAAGAGGGATTACTGGGCAAGCGTGTGTGATTGATGGTGGGTATACCGCGCAGTAGGTAATGTAATAAATGTTTAATGTCCTATGGGTTGGTTGTAGCCCGTAGGATTTTTTTGTTGTGGTAAAAAATGTTGTAAATTAGTTATTAAAGATGTAAAATTACACTATAGGTAATATATTACATTGATAAGAAGGGTGGTAAGATACCATGAAAACAAAACTAATTATTTTACTTTCTTTAGTTATAGTTGGCTCATTATATTTTGGAATAAACGGAAATCCCTTAGCTAAAGCAAAAAGCAGAGAAATAGTAGAAGATTATATGAATGAGAATTATCCAGATCAATCTTTTACAATATCTAATGTAGGATATTATCCCGGTGAAGCTGTGTATATTGTCCATGTAGTATCAAAGGATTTTGGTATTGAAGGAAATATTAATGTGAAGAAAGGTAAAGTTGTTGGTGAAGAATTTTAGTGCATGTAATAAAGGTGGAATTAACTTTACAGATAATGGAATGATAAGAGAAAAAGGAAGTGTATTAAATGAAAAAGTGGATACTAATGATTGTTTTTCTCTTATCAACCAGCTTTCCAACAGTATTGCAAGCAGCCGAAAAAAAAAGCTGCGATGTAATTGAAAAAGTTTTTAAGGATGCAAAAGTTGAAGGGGAAAATGGAATATGTACTGTTGAAATTGTTCGCACGAATCTTAATGTTACACATATGGGTATGAAACTATCGCCTGAAACGATGGAGCTTGTATTTCATTTCGCTCTTGAAAATGTCGGGAATGAAACAGCTGTTATGGGGGAACTTGCTTTATTAGAAGATGAAGTGAACCCAGTCATCGATCAGTTGAGAGAAGGTAATTTGGAAGTTTCCGCTATACATAACCATATGATTCATGAAAATCCCAGAATTTTTTACGTGCATTTTCAGGGAATTGGTGATTTAACTCTACAAGCTGAGATAATCAAGAAGGCTATAAACAACACAAAGTAATAATAACGGTCCCATTCCAATATTGTGTAAAAAAAAAGAGGAAGTGAATCTAGGTGATCTTGATTCACTTTCTTAGGAATGTAGAAGAAACAAAGATATTTCCACTGCTGTTTTACTTATAGCTCCTGATTTTATCCGTCTAATAGCCGAATAATTCTTCGTCTTCTCCTATAAATCTTACAAATATAAGAGAATTTCCCCCACCACTTCCTCCCCCACCAATAGATAGTTCTGGATAGACAATAGTCCCAGATTCATCAAGTGAACTCCACGCGAATTCAGTTGAGAGTGACGAAAAAACCCCATTATAATACATTTTCTCCATTTGAGCAGATTCTAATTGAATCGTATCATTCAAAACCTCTACAAATTCTTGTGGTAATTTTACATACCCGTAGGGCTGTTCAGTAAGCTTTGTTGAAAATCTCATTTGTAGCCCAGGAATATAGGTTTCAACGCCATTAGAAACTGAGTAATTTCTTCGTTTTAACAATAAAAACTCTAGAGATTGTAAGTCATCCCCGGGATGTAGGTTCCAAATAAAGTGGTAGGTTGAAGCATCCTTTGGATTTGTGCTGACTAATAAAGGAGTGCTGATTGTCCCCACATAGTGGGTGTGCCATTTGCGCTTTTCATAATACCAATAGCTAGCAGCATATTCCCCTTCAGTAGTGATATAAGGGACAAACACATGACTTTTATCTAAATAGATAATATCCTGAACTTTCTCGATCTTAGCACTTAAATGATAAGGATTGACCTCATTTTTTATTTCTTCTTCGGTTAAAAAGGAACTAGGACTACTTGGATAGTACCAATAAAAGATGTAGCCAGTAATGCTTATAATAGTAAGATTTAAGAAAATTAGAATCGTTTTACGTTTAGCCATTATTGATCTCCCTCCTTAATCAAGGAGTTCTCCGAACGATAATAAAACTGTTCAGTTGGTGTTGTGATTAAAAGTCCTTTTCCATCCCGTTCTACGAAAATAACCGTTTGAAGCTGACTCCCACCTTTAGGTTTCGTTTTAACCATTTGATATGGAAATCTTTCTTTTTGTTCATCTTCCTCAGCAAAATGCACCTCTTCAAACCACTGAATACTATCTACTTGTTGTTTTTTAAATCCATCTAACAAGGAACCAACATCGTTTATAAGTTCTATTTCGTTAGCACTCGGGTGTGTAACAACAATCTCGGCTTCGTCGAATTTAGAGATATATGTAGAGATTTCATCTTTTGGATATAAAACAGAATGCAATGGACTAGTGATTAATGCTCCTATCAAAAAAATGAAATTCGCCCAAAAACCTAACCAAGCAAATTTTCGATATCGTTGCCATAACTCCATTTGTCCGTCTCTTTTTAAAATCCAATAAGCAATCCAAACTCCAAGTGGTAAAATAGGAATTCGTAGAGCATCAAAATTAAAGCTAAAAGAGAAGATTCCAAGTATGAGAATAAGAATGGCTTTCCACACAGGTGGTTTCTCACTCTTTTTATAAAGATAGATAAACCACACCACAACAATTGCCCATGTAACAACTGTAATAATCATAGAAGGAAGGCTATTTGATAAGTTAATAGTAAAATCCATGGATTCACACTCCTTTGTATGAATTTTAACATGAAAATGGAAGTTAATGGTTAGTAGGAGATTACTTGGTTAAAATATATCTAGGAGCAAGCCTATTTTTCTTGATAGCACTTGCAGTTTAGTTGCAAATTCTATACAATACACATTATAATCTTATATTACTTATAAGCGTTGATAAGGAGTAGTAGTGAGTAACAATGCCTAGAGAGTTGACGGTCGGTGCAAGTCAATCATTGGTTGTTCATGAACTCGCCTTTGAGTTGCAGGTGTGAAATACGATATTTCGTAAAATAGCGCTTGTCGTTTGGTCCGCGTTACGGATGAATGAAGCGAGTGCATTACGCAAATAAGCGTAACAACACTAATGTGGGTGGTACCGCGGGAGATTAATACATAATCCTCTCGTCCCTATTTGGGATGAGGGGTTTTTTATATTTAAGGTCTTTTCTAAAACCTTGTTGCTAATCGACAAATTATAGAGGTTAAATTGTTGTTACTATACAATAGAGAGTCAGAGTGTCGGAAGAAAAGATGCCACTCTACCTATTTAATAGTGCTTTCTATACCGTTTAAGAGCAACAAAGTTTACGAAAATAACCATGTTTAAAAAGAGTTTCTATAGGAGGATAAAGATGAGCTATAAACACCAGGATATTGAAAAAAAGTGGCAGCAATATTGGGAACAAAATAAAACGTTCCGTACAACTGAAGATAAAGGAAAGCGTAAGTTTTATGCGTTAGATATGTTTCCATATCCTTCAGGAGCGGGGCTACATGTTGGTCATCCAGAAGGTTATACGGCAACTGATATTTTAGCAAGAATGAAGCGTATGCAGGGCTATAATGTGTTACATCCAATGGGCTGGGATGCATTCGGTTTGCCTGCTGAGCAATATGCATTAGACACTGGAAATGATCCAGCGGAATTTACGGAGAAAAATATCAACACATTCCGCCGTCAAATTAAAGAACTTGGCTTCTCATATGATTGGGATCGTGAAGTAAATACAACAGATCCTAAATACTATAAATGGACTCAATGGATTTTTACGAAGCTATATGAAAAAGGATTAGCTTATGTTGATGAAGTAGCTGTAAACTGGTGCCCAGCACTAGGGACAGTACTTGCAAATGAAGAAGTGATTGATGGAAAGAGTGAGCGTGGAGGGCATCCTGTAGAACGCCGTCCAATGAGACAATGGGTGTTAAGAATTACTAAATATGCAGACCGCTTACTTGAAGACTTAGAGGAGCTTGATTGGCCAGAAAGCTTAAAGGAAATGCAACGTAACTGGATCGGAAAAAGTGAAGGAGCACATGTGACATTTAATATTGATCAGCATGATGAGACATTTACTGTATTTACAACACGTCCAGATACTTTATTCGGCGCAACCTATGCAGTTCTTGCACCAGAGCATCCTTTTGTTGATAAAATTACAACAGAAGATCAAAAGCAAGCAGTAGCTGCTTACTTGGATAAAGTGAAAAGTAAAAGTGATTTAGAACGTACAGATTTAGCGAAGGATAAAACCGGTGTTTTTACAGGGGCATATGCAATTAACCCAGTAAATAATGAGAAAATGCCAATCTGGATTGCTGATTATGTATTAATGAGCTATGGTACTGGAGCAATTATGGCAGTTCCAGCACATGATGAGCGTGATTACGAATTTGCAGTGAAATTTGAGTTGCCAATTAAAGAAGTTGTATCTGGTGGGGATGTCACAAAAGAGGCTTACACTGGGGATGGAGATCATGTGAACTCCGACTTCTTAAATGGCATGAATAAAGAGGAAGCCATTACAGCAATGATTGATTGGCTTGTTCAAAACGAAAAAGGGAAAAAGGAAACAACTTATCGTTTACGTGACTGGTTATTCAGCCGTCAGCGTTACTGGGGTGAGCCTATACCAATTATTCATTGGGAAGATGGCACAATGACTGCTCTTCCAGAAGAAGAACTACCATTAATGCTTCCAAAAACAACAAATATTAAGCCGTCAGGAACAGGTGAATCACCACTTGCTAATATTGAAGAGTGGGTAAATGTTGTTGATGAGAAGACAGGTAAAAAAGGTCGTCGTGAAACAAATACAATGCCACAATGGGCTGGTAGCTGCTGGTATTACCTACGATATATTGATCCAGATAATGAAGAACATTTAGCAGATCCTGAGAAATTAAAAGAATGGTTACCAGTTGATATCTACATTGGTGGTGCTGAGCATGCGGTTCTTCACTTATTATATGCTCGTTTCTGGCACAAAGTTTTATACGATGTAGGTGTGGTTACAACAAAAGAGCCATTCCAAAAGTTATTTAATCAAGGGATGATTCTTGGTGAAAACAATGAAAAAATGAGTAAGTCTAAAGGGAATGTAGTTAACCCTGATGATATTATAAAGAGTCATGGTGCTGATACATTACGTTTATACGAAATGTTTATGGGTCCACTTGATGCATCCATTGCTTGGTCCGAAAATGGCTTAGACGGTTCACGTCGATTCCTTGATCGTGTGTGGCGCTTATTAGTAGATGATAATGGACAAATCACAGGCAAGATTAAAGATGTAGAAGAAGGCGGCTCATTAGAACGCGTATATCATCAAACAGTGAAAAAAGTGACAGAAGACTACGAGGGTTTACGCTTTAATACGGCAATTTCACAGTTAATGGTGTTTATCAATGAAGCGTATAAAGCAACTGAGCTTCCAGCCAAGTACATTGAAGGCTTTGTAAAGCTATTATCTCCTGTTGCTCCACATATTTCAGAAGAGCTTTGGAACAAACTTGGACATGAAAAGTCACTTTCATTTGAAGCATGGCCAGCATTCGATGAAGCAAAATTAGTGGATGATGAAATTGAAATCGTTATTCAAATTAATGGTAAAGTAAAAGCGAAGCTTAATGTCCCTGCAGATGCTTCAAGAGAAAAGCTTGAAGAAATTGCTATGGGTGAAGTGAAAGAGCAAATAGAAGGAAAAACAGTTCGAAAAGTGATTGCGGTGCCAGGTAAATTAGTGAATATCGTTGCTAATTAGTTGAACAAAAAAACGTACAGGAAATTTTCTTGTACGTTTTTTTTACTGTAAGACTGACTTCATCAAATAGTGTTATAAAGATCCCATAAATTAAAAGCCCATTTCTTATAAGAAAAGCCTCTTTAGAAATCAGTTTTTCATAACATGAAAGGGTAAGAAGAACATAAACTGGAAGGGGCTGCTTTACTTGTTATTTCCACAAACATATTCAGGTTTTGGGTATGGTTTTGATTTAAACCCTTATTACTCACCATATGGATTTGGACACCACCATCATCATGGGCATCATTACGGACACCATCATGGACATCACTTTGGTCACCATGGTCACCATGGTCACCATCATCACCACCACCACGGACACCATTGGGGTCCTGGATACGGGGGATATGGCGGATATCACGGATACTATTAAATTCTGAGGAGGATATGGAACCGTTCCATATCTTCTTTTTATTTGGAGGATTAAAATGACTAGCCGAGGTTATTCTAAAATTGTTCTACACTTTAGAATAAAGGGGCTGAAAAATATTATGAGTCATTCAAAACGTGAAAAAGAAAGACTGTGGAGAGAAAGAAAGCAAGAGCAAAATCCACATGGGAAGGTAAAAACCTTTGAACAATTAGCTGAAGAAGCTGGAAAAAACGAGAATAAGTAATAGCTTTATTAAAGTTGCTTCGGCAACTTTTTAAATTGTAATAAATGATCTGGGTAATAACTTGGATTTTAAATTAAAGTATTTAATTCTTACCTGCGCAAGCAAAATTCCAAGTCCTGAGTCTTGTGGTTTTGTATTAATATTTTAATTTGATTATAATAAGTATATGTTTGTGTTGAAAGGATGAGAAATATGTCTGAAATAGATATAATTACACCAGAGGAATTGAAACAGAAGCTTGAAAATGGTGAGAAGCTTGAGCTTGTCGATGTTCGTGAGGATGAAGAAGTAGAGTTTGGTATGGTACCAGGTGCAAAGCACATTAAAATGGGAGAAATTCCAGCGAATCTTGACTATTTTGAAAAAGATAAAGAATACATATTTATTTGTCGTTCAGGACGTAGAAGTGAAAATGTCTGCTATTATCTTCAAGAACAAGGCTATAACGTCCGTAATATGATTGGCGGGATGCTAGAGTGGACAGGAGAAACTAAATAAAATTTGATTGAAACAGATGTTTTAAAATTCGACACCGGTCCAGGTGGTGAAAATTAAAACATCTTTTTTATGATTTCAAAAATTTTCCTGATTGTAGTTGTATGATGGAAGATTTTATAATATAAAATAGTTAAGATAACTTAAATGTTTATAAAAATAAAAAGTTAATAAAAATTAATCAAAGGAGATTTGCAGTGGATATAAAGAAGATCTTAATAGAGGCAAATGAATATTCTGACGGAATTAAATCTGTATTTATTAAAGAATATAAAAAAATTTTGGATGACCATGATTTGTCATCCAAGCAATCTGTCGTTCTTTCCGTGTTAGAAAAGAAGAAGAAGTTAAATATGAACGAAGTAGCTGAACTTATAAATGGCACTCCAAGTGCAGCAAGTCAATTCGTCCGAAAGTTAGAAAATAATCAGTATGTTAAAAGGGAGGTAAATAAAGATAATCGGAGAGAAGTATTTGTGTTGTTAGATGAGAAGGGGGAAAGCTTCTTTCATGAAATGAACATGGTAGATGAAATGGTTTTAGAGAAATATTTTATGAAACTACCTGAAGAAGATATTATTAAGTACCATCAAATACTAAAGAAATTACATGAATTAGTTGTTACGGAGCATGAATAGTAGCTCAGGGAGAGAGGAAATGATATGAGTTTGATTGTCCAAGATGCAAAAACGTCGAGTATCAATAACTCAGTTAATTTTACTTATCACAAAGAGTCTGGATATATTGGTTTTGTTTGGGCCATGATTACTGTAACGGTAGTAGAAACGGTTGGTGTATCTTTTCTTCTATACAACTGGAATCCAATCATCCATTGGATTCATTTACTTATTGGGATATCAGTCTTGTTATTTTTAATTATCGAATTAAAAACAGTTAATAAAACTCCAATAACCTTAAATGCTTCAAACCTTTCATTAAAAATAGGAATACGGCCAGAGGTGTCGTTAAAGCTAAATAATATCAAAGAAATAATTAGTGGAAGCATAAATTATGAAAGTGATAAAAAACAAAAGAATATGTTGGATTTATCTTTACTAGGATTGGAATCGCCGAGCTATGAAGTGATTTTAAATCAACCAATCGAAGTGAAATCTCCCTTAGGTATTAAATCAACGGTTGATCGAGTTTTCTTTACTGTTGATGATAAAGAGGCATTTTTAAGAACTTTTATGCAGAGTAAGGAGGAGAATATTCAATGATTCTATTTTTCTGGGCAATGCTGTTATATCTTTGTTTGTATGAGCCACTTTATGGATACTTTGATTATCAAAAATTCAAAGAAAGAGTACACATCAATAGTGAAGAAAGGATTAAATATTATAAGAAAGTAATGATTGGACTATGGATTCCAACAATCGCAATTTTATGCTTTATTATTTTTAGTCCCTTTACTCTGCATAATATTGGCCTAAGTAATATAGTTATTAATACTACGATCCTTGGTAAACCAGTTACGTACGGAGCTTTTGTGTTAGTTATCATCTATTTACTTAGTCTTTGTTATTACATCATTGGCTCAAACCTGAGTACTAAAATGAGGAGTGAAATTAATAGAATAAAAAGTGAAGAAATGAAAAAAAGTAAGTTCGTTGATATCATGCCTGTCACGGCACAGGATAAAACGGTATGGACTTATGTTTCATGGACGGCTGGCATTACCGAAGAAATCATTTATAGAGGATTCGCCATTTTTGCTTTATATTCCTTGTTTCCTTCATTGTCTATTTGGTGGGTGCTCATCATTTCTTCTGTATTATTTGGATTAGCGCATACCTATCAGGGAGCATTAAACGTCTTAAAAACAACATTATTTGGTTTTATATTTTCAATTTTATTTATAGGTTTTGGATCAATTATCCCCCTAATTATTTTGCATTTTTTAATTGACTATGTAGGAAAAATCGGTGATGTTGTAGAAAGTAATATATCAGAAAAGACTATCAAAACATAGTTTGATTCTAACAAAAAGATACCATGCCTCTTTTATCCTAAAAAACCGCAAATATAAAAAAACCAGCCCCCGATTGGAAGCTGGTTTGGTATGTTTTAGTCAGTAAGCCGCATTTGCCGTAACTCACATAAGAAAGTTTTAAACCACCACTCCTCAAAGTGGGTGTTTGCAATTGCAATCCTGTCGTCCTCAAGCAAATGGAGGCGTGACATTCCTGCAACAATGTAAAACTCCCTATAACAGCATAAAGGTTAAAACTTAATTATCATTACGAACAATGTAGCTTATGTATTTATAATACAGGAAAGAAACATGTATGACAAAGGTCAATTCCTTCCAGTGCTACCACTAATATCTGTTAGAAAAAGAACCAATTGCTCTCTGTAGTAAAATTGCAATTAAATTGACATATTTTTGTTAAACTACACTGTTAGAATACAAATAACATACGAATAGTATATTGAAGAATTCTGTCGTAAGCTCTTCATAAACAAACTTTAGGGGGAAGAGTATGAGTAAAGAAGAAATACTTATAGAAAAAAAGTATTATACTAGGTATTTAACAAAAGAGAGTAATATAGAGCCTATTACGGTTTTAGGAGAATTGTATTTTGCTGAGCATCAGAATGAATTTTGTGACCTTTCATATATTCGATTTGCTCAAGGAGAGCTTTATTTTCAACATAAAGATTATGAAACTGCGATTTTTAAATGGGAAAACATTGAAAATGAATTAAGCTTTTGGGCAAAGAAAAATATGGCGGATGCCTATGTTGAATTAGATTTGCTACCAAATGCGGAAGAACTTTATTTATCTATATCTGCCGAAAATCAAGTTCTAGCAACAGAAGTGGCCCTGAAATTATTTTCTCTTTATTGGACTCAAGGTAAAGTTGATTCTGCAAAAGACTTAATCAAAGAAATAGTATCACTCAATCCAGATTACAAAGGGGTAACAGATTTAGCTCGGTCGTTTTTTGAGGAGCAAAAGAATTGGGAACATGCCATCGAGCTTGCGGTGAATGAAGCAATTCGAACGGAAGAACTTTGTTGGTTTGATACAATTCTATCCTATATTAAAAAGGGAATAACAGCTGAAATCGTTCCTTCCTACTTTACGGATTACCTACTTAAACTTCATCAACTAGATCTGAATCGTTTTGAAGATCATTTACATGAAAAATGGAATTCGTATAAAGATGGTCAATATTGTTTAAATTGGATTGAAGAAGTAGAAAGTCTGTTGAATTCGTTAGAACTAGATAAATTCCACCCATGGAAAAAGGTAACAAATATGTATCAGGAAATTTATTTGGATTTAACAGCTGGAACGTTCCTACTGCACGATATTGAGGACCTTCTTTCAGGAGTGTTGGTAAATTGGTTTCATCTATCAAATCCAACAAAGAAGACATTTCCTGCAGCTGCAATTGTTGCTTGGAGCGAAATACGGCCTAGCTTTTTCTCTACGGAAGTAATTGAACATGCGAAGGTTTCTTATCATGCCACTAATGTTTCTAGCGAATCTCTCACCTTTGTTACAGAACTCTATCATTCAATTCAAAGATGGGCGGACAAACAGAGTCTTACTATTGATCTCCGCTTTAGACATTTAGCAAATAATATTTTAGATTTAACAACTAAAAACCTTATGGTTGTTGGTACTAGTGAACGTGGGAAAATTAGTATAAGAGATTACATACTTGGCGAACAAGTGTTAGAAGGACCTTCTTCATGTATGATGTCCTTTGGTTATGGTGATAAAGAAGAGCTAGTCGAAATATCAATGAAAGAAAAAAGAGAAGTAGCCAATCTGCCAAAATATCACTTTTTATCAAGGGAACATCAAGAAAAAAATGATCATGCCTTATTAAACATTAAACTGCCAGTAAAAAGCCTAAAAGAACATCACTTAACACTATTAGATGCTCCGTGTAATTGTGATGAATTCCTTAGTTATGTCAATTATGTAGATAAACTTTTATTTGTATTAAATATTCATTCCCCATTTACAGATAAAGAAAAAGACCTTCTTCTAAAGATAAAGAAAAAATCACCAGAGTTACCAGTCGTATTTATTCTGACTGAAATAGAAGAGGGTTACAGTGAACAAGAAATTCAAAGAGTGTTAAAGGTGACAAAAGCTAAGATTAATAGTTATGACCCTAGTGCATCAATCATTGCTTTCAAATCTTCTGATACGTCAATGTTCAATGATTTAGTGAATCTTGGAATCGTTTATAACGATTTGCTCAGAGTTCGTTCAGAGAAAATCATAAAAAGTACTAAGGATACTTTAAAGGCAATGGTGAAAACAAGACATCAGTTGGAGAAGTATTTAAATGAGAATATCTCTTTTAACAAAGAAATGACGTCTAAATTGAATGGTGCAATTCATCAATTGCAGGATGTGGAAAAGGAAAAAATTCAAAAAATAACTGCGAACTATGGTGAGATTAAAACTAAAATCGCTGAAGAAATAAAAAGCAATCTTCCTTTGCAATTAAAAAAAGTTAGTGAGTTAGTAAATGAAGAAAGTGATCTTAAGGAGCTTCATAGTAATCTTAATAAAGAAATGAATAAGAAGATAGAGAAGTTTCTAAGGTCAATAATAGAGCCGCTGTTTTTAGTATCTATTCAAGAATGGATTACGGAAGCAAATGATCACTTTAATGAAAGTAGGTTAAATTTAGAGGATCTGTGTGAAAGCTTAAATCGTTTATATGGTGAGGAAAAAATAAAGTTGAATTGTGATTTCAAAGTTTTAGATGATTGGAAACGGGATGCAGATCGATTATCAAACAGAATACAAATTGGTGAAGTAGATATCTTTCTTCGATTTTCACCTTCACAGCTTTTATTTAAAAGCGCTGGAAAACTATTAGGGGCTATCCCACAAAAAACAGTACTGCTTAATAAATATAAACAATTTATTGAGAACAAAAGCTATGATGATGTAATTGCCAAAGTAACAACTCAGTTTTTATCCCAATTTGAATTTTTTGAAAAAGCGATAGAACGTGATATCACCATGTTCTTTAAAGAACCGTTACAGACATTAAAAGCAATTGTAGAAGAAACCATCATCGAGACAGATGAGAAGAGAGAACTATTACATTTGATGAATAGTAATCCTGAGGTGTTTCGTGATGCTTTAGCGCTATTTGAGGTGAGAATTCGTCAATACGAATTAATGACAGGGAGAAGAGAAATAGAGTTATTAGAATCATGATCAACATAGTACCACTACTGTGGCGTACGCCTAAAGGCTTATGACCTAAAGTCGAAAACGCTTAAAGGCTAGGAGTTGGGCACAAACCTAATTCGAATTAAACACTTCTTATCCTGTAAAAAAAGGCAATCCAAGTAACTTTATGGATTGCCTTTTTCCTATTTAACTAATCCAAGGCTTTTAAGCCCATTAAAGATACCAGAGTCTTCAACAGAAGTTGTTTGGTGTTTTGCATAGGTATGTAATTGCGGATGTGCATTCCCCATTGAAAAACCTTCACCAACTACTGATAACATTTCTTTGTCATTCATTCCGTCTCCAAAGGCAATAGAAGCTTTCGGGTCAATGTTTAGTTGGTTTAAAACCATTTTAACAGCTTGGCCTTTGTTTGCAGTATCACGAATAACGTCATAACAATGATGAAAGCCTTCTAGATTAACTTGTGAAAGATGAATCCCCTCTTCATTATATAATGCTTGTTCATCAGCATTTACATTTACAACTGTCATCCCCAGAATTTTGTCTATAACAGCTGGAGTATACTCCTCATTATGTTTTAAGTGGAATTTTGTTATGAATTCTTTAATTCTTTCGGACTCAAGTGAAGACATCACATTTTTTTTGTTCGTATACATCACTAGTTCATGGCCATATTGTTTTGCTGTTTGAAGATATTTCTCAACAGTAGTTGAGTCGATTGGTTTGTTATAAATTTCCTTGTGATTACGAATCGCATATGCCCCATTATAACCAATAAATGCGTCAACATTTAATGTCTTCCCAATATCCCATATTTCATGAAGAGGTCTACCTGTAGCAAGGAATACCTCAATTCCTTTTGCTTGTACTTGCTTAACGGCTTCCTTTGTTGACTCCTGAATTGAGTCATCCGAAGTTAAAATCGTACCATCAATATCTAAAAATAGTATGGAGTAGTTAGTCATATCATTCTCCTTGGGTTTTGTAGTTTATATAGGGGGATTTTACCATAAAGAGAAACATGAAGAAAACAAAAGAAGTAGAAAATAAAAAGATGTGTAACCAGATAAACGAAAAGTTTGTTTAAGGTTACACATCATGAGTAGGTACTAAATTTATTAATCTTATCATTAGGCAATATTTCCGTAGGCAACACCCAAGAATTTCACCTTGATTGTTTGGTTTGGGTTTGTTGTTTCAAGTTCTTTTTTAATGATCTTTGCTTTTTTCATTGCTTCAAACATTCCGTTTGAATTGAATCTCAATTCCTTGATTGTTTTTTTATCTGTTTCGAATATAAAGTGGAACTGTTTCATTTTTTCATTACCTCCAGGTATCGTTATTTAAGAGATATTTAAAGTATATCATCAAACTGTATTATTTTGTATTAAACAACTGTTACAATTTTATTAAGAAAGTATAAAGGTATGTGCAAGATAGAAACATTATGGTCAAAATGTTAATCATACATACCTACCTAGATGAAAATATTATGTTCCTAGAATAAAAGATTTATAGAGGGCGAGTGTTAAGAGTTTGTAAATGTGGTGTAAATTAAAAGCGTACGCTAAATGATATGTTGAATAGAATGTTCGTTTTTCTTACAAATGGTGAAGCGCTTCCAAATAATGTTAGAACTTTGATTATAAAGGGTATTTCTTGATTTTAAATGTAAATTTGTCACATTTTGTCGAATGGAAAATATGGCGTAATTTCCGAAAAAACGATATAGTTTTAATAGAAGTGGACAAAATTAGACAAATTTTAGAAGCTTTCAAGAATTATAAAGAAAATGTGAATCTATCAATCAATGTTTTCTGGTGAAAGAGTTCCTTTATTACCATTACACTTGGGCGAATAAATTGACATTTTTTTTATGAAATCAAAAAGTCGGAAGGTGGATTTTAATTGAAGGTGAAATTTAAAGCACTGAAGCGTAAGGTAGTTAATAGTGCAATTGCTACGTCAATGTTAGTAGGGACAATCTTTGCACCGATTCTTCCAACAGTTGCTTCTGCGGCAGAAGAGACGAATCCAACAGTAGAGCTACGTATTTTGGGAACAACGGATATTCACACAAATATCTTAAACTATGATTACTTCCAAGATAAAGAAACACAGTCTTTTGGACTTTCAAAAGCAGCTACTTTAATTAAACAACAAAGAACAACAGCTACAAACAGTTTACTTTTCGACAATGGTGATTTAATCCAAGGTAATCCACTTGGAGATTATATTGCTAGAGAAACTGGTTTAGAAGAAGGACAAGTTCATCCAGCAATTAAAGCTCTAAATTTATTAGATTACGATGCTATGACTGTTGGAAATCATGAATTCAACTTCGGATTAGATTTCCTAAATGAGGCAATAGCTGGTGCAGAGTTCCCAGTTGTTAACGCTAACGTCTATAAGTTAGATGGAACTCCTTATTTTAAACAATATGAAATTCTTGAAAGACAAGTAACTGACACAAATGGTAACACTCATACAATCCAAGTTGGGGTTACAGGTTTTGTACCTCCACAAATCCTTAACTGGGATTATGGACATTTAAATGGAAAAGTTACTGTAAAAGATATCATTGAATCTGCAAATGAAGTTGTACCAGAAATGAAAGCAGAAGGAGCAGATATTGTCGTTGTTCTTGCTCACTCTGGAATTGATGATAGTGAATACGTTAAAGGTATGGAGGATGCTGCATATCATTTAACGCTTGTTGAGGATGTAGACGCAGTATTAACTGGTCACTCACATTCTAATTTCCCAGCCCTACCAACAGATGATAAAGATGATTATGCTTATCCAGATGGTAATGGCTTTGATAATGCAACTGGGACTATTAATGGCGTACCAGTGACAATGCCAGGTTCTTGGGGAGATCATATTGGACAGATTGACTTAACTCTAGAAAATGTCAATGATGATTGGGTTGTTGCTGATTCTCAAGGTGCTATCTTACCAACAGCAGCTTCTGAAAGTGATCCTGAGCTAGAAGCAGCGATAGCAACAGAGCATGCTGGAACTGTTGAGTATGTAAACGGACCTGTAGGGAAGACTACAGCTCCAATTAATAGCTATTTTGCATTAGTACAAGATGACCCATCAGTACAAATTGTTTCGAATGCACAACAATGGTATGTAGAAAAATGGATCGCGGGTGCTGGTTCAGAGTATGCGGACCTTCCAGTATTATCATCGGCTGCACCATTTAAAGCAGGTGGACGCGGTGGTACAGATGCATCTTACTTTACTGATATTCCTGCTGGAACAATTGCAATCAAAAATGTTGCAGACCTTTACTTATACCCTAATACAGTTTATGCATTAAAAATCAATGGATCTGAATTAAAAGAGTGGATCGAATGGTCTGCTGGTCAATTTAACCAAATTGATGCAACTAGCAAAGAAGAGCAAGCTCTGATTAATTATAGTTTCAGATCATACAACTTCGATATTATTGATGGAGTAACATACGAAATTGATGTTACACAACCAGCTAAATATGATAATGATCAAAATGTAATTAATCCAACTGCAAGTCGTGTTATGAATCTTGAATACAATGGTGAACCTGTAACTGCTGACATGGAATTTATTGTTGCGACTAACAATTACCGTGCTGGAACAAACAAAATTGTAAATCCAGGTGGTAAGAACACTGTGTTCGTAGCTCCAGACGAAAACCGTCAAGCAATTATTGATTATATCGTTAGTAATACTGGTGAAATTAATCCAAGTGCTGATGGTAACTGGAAAATTGCTGATATTTATGGCGATGTGAATGTAACATTTAATTCAGCAGCTAAAGCACAGGAGTATTTAGAAGGTCAAACATTTATCAACCATGTTGAGACAAATGGAGATCTTGCAAAATATTCTCTTGACTTAAATACACTACCTGAAGACGCTTGGCATCTGCGTGTATTACACACAAACGATACACATGCGCACCTTGATGATGTTGCTCGCCGTGTAACATTAACTGAGCAACAACGTACACAAGTAGCAAACAGTATCTTAGTTGATGCGGGTGACGTATTCTCAGGTGATTTATATTTCACAAAGTGGTTAGGACAAGCTGACCTAGGATTTATGAATATGATGGGCTATGATGCAATGGTACCAGGAAACCACGAATTTGATAAAGGTCCTGATGCCTTAGCTGAATTTATTAAGAATGCAACATTCCCAATCGTAAGCTCAAATATTGATTATACAGCTGAGCCTGTATTAAATAGTTTATTAAAAGATGCAGCAACATTTGATGTAAATGCTGCGAAGACTACCGACAACGCTGGATTATACCCTTATATCGTAATTGATGTTAATGGTGAAAAAGTTGGGGTATTTGGTTTAACAACTGAAGATACGCCAGAAGCATCAAGTCCAGGAGAAAATATCGTATTTAATGATTCTGTAGAATCAGCAACTGAAACAGTTGAAGCTTTAACAACTTTAGAAAATGTCAACAAAATTATTGCGCTTTCTCACAGAGGTCATAATGTTGACCTTGAGCTAGCTGAAGCAGTAGAAGGCATTGACGTAATTGTTGGTGGTCACACTCATACAACTCTTGAAGATGAAGTAGTTGTTGCTAATGATGATACACCTACAATTGTTGTACAAGCTAATGATTATGGTGAATTATTAGGTTCTTTAGATGTAGTATTTAACACAGACGGTGTTGTACTTCCTGAATATACTGACGGTGAATTTTTAGTAGTAGAGAATGCACCAGAAAATGCTGAAGCAAAAGCGATCCTTGATGGATATAAAGCTGAGCTTGAAGTATTAAAAACTACTGTAGTTGGATATTCTCAAGTAGTTTTAGATGGTGAACGTGTAAATGTTCGTGCTAAAGAAACTAATTTAGGTAACTTAATTACAGATGGTATGCTAGCAAAAGCGCAAGAAACAAAAGGTGCAGATTTTGCAATCACTAATGGTGGTGGAATCCGTGCTTCTATCGACTCAGGCGATATTACGTTAGGTGAAGTTCTAACAACTATGCCATTTGGAAATACACTTGCTGTCCTTGATGTAACTGGTGCTCAAGTAATTGAAGCTTTAGAAAATGGTGTTTCTGGAGCAGAACTTGAAGACCTACCAGGTAAATTCCCGCAAGTATCAGGTTTGAAGTTTGGTTTTGATAAAACTCAACCTGTTGGTGAGAGAATTGTTACTGTCGAAGTATTAGGTGAAGACGGAGAGTATACTCCAATTGAACTTGATAAGACTTACCGTGTTGCAACCAATGCTTTCGTAGCAGCTGGTGGAGATGGATATGATGTATTCAAGGAAGCTACTTACATGGAAGACCTTGGTATTGTTGACTATGAAGTATTCGTTGAACATATTGCAAACCTTGGTGGAGAAGTAAATCCACAAGTTGAAGGTAGAATCCTTGAAGTATCTAAGGATGATGTAGATCCAGTAGATCCGGTAGACCCAGTTGATCCAGTTGATCCAGTTGATCCAACTGAACCTACTGAACCAGGCGATGAAACAGAACAACCAGGTACTGAAACACCAGGTAACTCTGATGATTCTAAGGATAAAGATGGTAAAAAGCTTCCTAATACTGCAACTCAAACTTATAACTATATCTTATTAGGTGTAATGTTACTTGCAGTAGGACTAGTTACAATTTATATCCAACGTAAGAGAAGAGTAGCTTAATAGCGACTAAACAAGACCCCACATAGATTTCTATGTGGGGTTTTTGCATACTGCAAAATTATAAAGTGTTAAAGGAAGATGATGTAGAGTTATGTAAAATAATGTATAATATTGGTATGGAATATTTATTTGAGGCTAGGGGTAACTTATGAAATGTGATCAATGTGGAAGTTTTGATAGCATGGCTAATCATATGTATGTTGATAAAAATCACCTATTGTTAACAGAAAATGAACTAATTGCATTCGGTATTGTTCATCATCGACATACCAAAAATCCGAGCTTTAGCAAAGTTATTTTATGTGGGATTTGTTATGAGACAATAGATTCCAAGAAGAATAGAGTGTTAAAAATAAAAAAATCTAACTCTGCCGTTATTAGAGGAGACAAACGGAAAAGAAGAGATAAAACGACTTTTTATATATGTTATTTTTGCCAATCGGAGAATGAACCTTTAAGGAGTACATGCAGAAAGTGTGAAAAGAATCTATTCAGTACAGATTATGAGACTAAACAAGTTAGTTCCAGTAACTGTTTATATTGTAAAACTAGCCTAATTAAAAGGCTTTTAAAATATCTCACTCAATAAATTTAGTATTGTATTCAGCTATAGTATTAAATATCTATATTATCATAAAAAAAGCACAATTCTGTGCTTTTTTATTATGATTATCAAGGAGACACCTTATGTAAAATTAAATTCCTTGGTTATTTTAGCTAATGAAGTTGATAAAGTTGTTAGCTTTAAGCCAATTTGATGAGTGTTATCCATTTTGTCAATTTGGTCATGACTTGTTAATAACATTTGCTCTGTACTTGCTAGTGTTTCCTGAGATACTGATGTAAAGGTTATTGTTGCTTCTTCTAAATGTGGTAACACCTGTTTTAGGTCCTTCAGATCTCCTTCCATTGCTTTTAAATTGCTAGTTACCTTTATTATCTCTTCCATAAGACTATCAAAGGAAGTTTTTGAGTGATTAGCAGTGATTAGGTTTGATTGTATCTTTTCTAACATTTCCTTAAACTCAGTTGTAGCTACTGAAGTCATTTGCTCCATATTTCCTATGGATCTTGTAATCTCTGAAGTAGCAGCGGTAGACTGTTCTGCTAACTTTCTAACTTCATTCGCAACAACAGCGAATCCTTTACCAGCTTCGCCTGCTCTTGCTGCTTCGATGGTAGCATTTAGTGCTAATAGTTTAGTTTGTTCTTCCACTTTTTGAATCAACCCGACTAGCTTAGTAATTGAAGAAGATTGGTCTCGCACCATCTGAATCGTTTTGTTCATGTGTTCAAAGTCATTTTTGAATGTAAGTATTGTCTTTATTAAATTTGATATATTTTTCTCCCCATTAAGAGCAGAATGATACATACCCTCTGAACTAATAAAAACCACATTCATATTTTCTAATAATTGTTCATTAACCTGCTTTAAGGCATGAAATTGCTGAACATGACTATCTGAGCTACTCGCAGTTTGTTCTGCCCCTTCTTTTACGGTATTTATGACATTGACTAGCTCTTGACTATGTAATAAAGCATCTCGTGATGAAACGGTTAACTGATCCCCTGTTTCTTCTAATTCAAAAGTGGTTTCAGATAGCTCATTTAAAATTGTGGTCATTTGCCCCATCATCGTATGGAAGCTTTTATTTAAAGAGATAAATTCTGGAATGGTGGTATTAAGTTCAGTATTTTGATTCATGTTTCCGTTCCTAACTTGCTTCATTCTATTTTGTAATTGAAGCAGAGGCTTTGTTAATCTTTGGACGAATAAAATAATGGCAATGGTTGCGAAAATAATACTTAATAATATGATGAAAAGAGTAGATCTGGCCATTTGCTGGATTTCGTTTAAATATGATTCAGTAGGAACAACAAGTACATAGTGACCACCAATTTCACTGATTTTCTTAGCTAATATCGTGTAATCTTTATTGGCAATTACGTGATGGAACACTTTTTTCTCTTCATTTATAATTTTGGTCACTAATGTATGTTCTAAAGTAATAGATGAATTTATACTCGTTTGAAAGGGTGTAACCTTATGATCAACAATGTAAAACATATCAGAAAGAAATCCATCTTCTTTCAGTTGCTTTTGTTGTTCCCGTATACTTATTTCAAGTTGTTGCTTAAAGTAATCTTCATCACTTACATACATAAACTTCAAATTACTAGAAATGTTGGAGATGATATCAGCTTCCCTACTTAGTCTATTTTCTGTAGTATTAATAGTAGCAATTTTAGCTTGATAATAGGAGCTTGCACCAACTGAAACAATTGAAATGACTAGTAATAAAATAAATAGAAAAAGTAACCTGTTTTTTAGACTAAAACGTTTTAGTAAGTTTTCTAAGCTTTTCTGTTTTTTGTTATGTACTTGGTCCATACTTTGCCTCCGTTTACATTATTCGTATTTATACGACAAATTTTACCATTGGTATATTAAGCTAGTGTAAACTGGTTGTAAATTTTAAAAAGAATAGACCCCACCAACAAAAAACCCCTCTGTAAAAGTAATTATACTTTTACAAAGGGGTTTTTAAATTACTTTATAGCAGCTTCTACATTAATGACTCCACTTCCATAATAGAAAGAATCACCCAGATAGGTCGCAGTATTTCGTAATCTTTCGCGCACTTGTACATTAGTTAATGAAGGGTGCTTTGCTAGAATAAGAGCAGCAGCCCCTGCTACATGTGGTGATGCCATCGAAGTTCCGTTATAGGAATCATACCCATTCCCAGGAACCGAGCTTAAGATGTTTACTCCAGGAGCCATCACTTCTAACTCACTTCCAACACTTGAAAATGATGCACGATTGTTACTACTATCAACAGCACCAACCGCAATAACAGAACTGTATTTAGCTGGATATCCAATGGTGTTTCGCTTTCCTCTAGAGCCACTATTCCCTGCAGCTGCAACAACGACAACACCACTATTATATGCATTATCAACAGCTTGCTCAAGAGCAGTAGAGCCTTGAGATCCACCTAAACTCATATTTATAACATCCATACCGTTTTCTACAGCCCACTCAATACCTTGAGCAATTCCAGCATATGTACCAGATCCATCAGCACCTAATACTTTTACTGCATAAAGAGATGCGCTTGGAGCTACCCCTAACACACCAAGTGTATTATTAAGACCAGCAACGGTTCCAGCAACATGGGTACCATGCCCGTTTCCATCAGTTAGAGCATCTGGTTCACCTGAAACGAAACTTGCACCTCCAGCCACATTTAGATCTTCGTGAGTAGCATCAATTCCTGTATCCAGAATTGCTACTTTTACGCCAGAACCTGTAACACCAGTTGATTGAACAGTATCTGCTTTAATATGAGGAATTCCCCATGGAACAGTCTGACCAATTGCATAGGCTATTTGATTTTCTTCCACAAATGCTACATTAGGTGTTTTAGAAAGAGCATAGGCAGCACTTTCTGGAAGGGTAACATGAGCAACATTCATGAATTTATATTCATGCTTTACGCTTCCGCCAAGTGACTTAATTTTAGATTTTTGAGTTTGAGTGATTTTGCTGGAAAAGCCAATTAGGTAGTCTTTTTTAATCGAATTTCCTTTTGCTTCTGTTGAGGTGTTAAAGAAGAACATTGAAAAAACAAGCACAAAACTTAGCAAAATACTACTTACTAATTTCATTTTCTTCAAGATTTATTACCTCCATTTAGTGTTTTTGATAATCAAACGGCTGGTAGACTACTAGATAGAGATTAGGAAAAACAACTCGACAATTACGGGGATTAGTTTTGAATGTTTGATTATATTGCGTATTGTAGCATCTTACTGGGTTGATTCATATTGGGAAAATAACCGTAAAATTCATTGGATTAATGCTATAATGAACCAGGTATTTTCCAATCATAAAAAAAAAGTAGGTACTAAAGTCTTATTTAGGAAACATTGTCCTGAAAAACACGTATAACAGACCATTTTTGTCTATAATTTTCCCAAATTTTCATTGAAGGAGTTTTCGAATAAATAAAGAATTTAATAGTATATATACATCATGACTAGAGGAGTGTGTTATGAATATAGGAAACAGGATAAAAATGGCAAGAATACACCAAAACATGACACAGGCTAAACTGTCTAAAGGTATTATTTCAATTTCTTATCTATCTAAAATAGAACATGGCCTAACAACTGCGAGTAGAGAAGTTCTTGAAATGTTATGTGAACGATTAGGATTGCCGCTTTCAGAGGAGCAGGAAGTTGAACTTATCAAGGAATTGAAAAGTTGGTATCAGCAGATTGTGCAAAAAAACTCTGAAGAGGCTTCCAGTTTATACAAAAAGTATAAAAATGCTTTTAGGGAAAATAGCGATTCTATAGCATTTATCTATTTTTGTTTATTTGAAATTCGTTATTTATTTACGGTTGGCGAAATGGAAAAAGCAAAAGTACAGCTTCTAAAACTAGAGTTAATTCAAGAATTATTAGACCGAGATATGAATTATTATTATCAAAAATTCCTTGGTCTCTACAACTATCTGACAGGACAGTATACTTTAGCTAAAGAACATTACCAGCTTGCTGAGAGATTACTTGTAAACAGTATTCAATATGAAAAGTGGGAAGAAGCTAATCTATATTATTCGATGGGTTTAACCTATAGCCAAACGAATAATCCAACACTAACGATCAGTTATACGAAAAAGGCCTTGGTTATATATCAATCATTATATGACCTAAAGCGATGCGCTGAATGTCATATATTACATGGTATTGGTTATGTGAAAACAGAAGAATTCAGTCTAGCTGAAGATAGTTATCGGACTGCAAGTAAATTAGCATATCAAATGGATGATATTTACCTTAAAGGACTTATACATCATAACCTTGGATATTTATTATCATTACAAGAAAGAACAACTGAAGCCATTAAGGAGTTTGAAAGTAGTCTAGAATATAAGGAAACTGGTAATTTAATAGGCCGGTTAAAAACAATCCTTTCTTTGACTAACGAGTATTATCTAATAGGAAATGTTGATAAAAGCAAAGAGTGGATAAGGGAAGCAAAAGAATTATTATCTCAATTTGATCAACATGATAAGCCGATAGAATATGATATTCATTTTACTTTATATGATTATTTGACAACTGGGCAATTTGAGGAATATGAGATAACCTTCAAAAAAGCAGGTATGACATATTTTAAAAAATTTGAAATGAATTATTATTTATCTTATTATTCTGAGATTCTGGCAAAGCACTATGAATCTGTCTTTAAATATAAACAGGCATGTTACTATTATGCTATATCAACCAATGCATTAAAAAAACAAAACTATATCTATTAGGAGGATACAAGAATGAAAAAGTTTTTAGTTATGACTTTACTTAGCTTAGGATTACTAGTTACTACTGTTGGTACTATTAATGGAGGCGGGGGCGGTGGCCCAGAGCATCCAGATCCACTTTCTGTTGTTGAACAACAATAATAATCTGTAAAACAAGTTAAAAAGGTGTAAGCTCCAGTCATTTTGGGCTTACACCTTTTTCTATGCGCTTGAAACAGATTTTTGTCTATTTGCTCCATAAAGGGTGAAAATAGTGCATTCGCCTAGTGTGGATCGCAGCTCATGGAACTCCGCAACCTAAGTTATTTTCAGGGTAGACACCTATGCTAAATAAGTATTTCGCACCATGGTGGATGAAAATGTTTACCCCTCAGTGTGTAATGAGCGAAGAGCCACCTGACTCCTGCGGGATCTAGCGGTCTCGTGAGACCCCGCAGGAGCCAAAAGCGACGAGGAGGCTCCCGGACTGCCCCGCGGAAAGCAGGTGGATCGCAGCTCATGGAACTCGGTTAACTAAGTTATTTTCAGGATAGAATTTGAATTTTCGATGTGACTCTATTGTGGATTACTTTCTTTTCATATTATATTGTAAGAATATATTGATATAGATACTAAAAAAGATACAATAACTATAACACTTTTCCAGAAATTAAAGGAGAGAGAGAGCTAATGTCTAAATACATGCTAGGTGTGGATATCGGAACAACGAGCACAAAGGCAGTTCTGTTTACGAAAAAGGGCATAGTTATGAGTCAACACTCAGTTGAATATCCCCTACATACACCTGTACTTGGAGCAGCAGAGCAAGACCCGGATGAGATTTTAACAGCTGTTATCACTTCGATTAAGGAATCAGTTGCAAAAGCAGGAATTGAAAAAGATGAATTATCCTTTATTTCTTTTAGTGCTGCGATGCATAGTTTAATTGCAATTGATCAACAAGGGTTACCTTTAACGAGAAGTATCACTTGGGCTGATCAAAGAAGTGAAAAATGGACAACAAAGATTAAAGAAGAGATGAATGGACATGAAATTTACATGCGGACTGGGACACCAATTCATCCAATGTCACCATTATCAAAATTAGTATGGTTAAAAAACGAACATCCTGATCTTTTCAAAAAAGCAGCAAAATTTATTTCAATTAAGGAATATGTTTTTCATGCACTGTTCGGAAGGTACATTGTAGATTATTCAATTGCTTCTGCCACTGGTTTATTCAATTTAAAAAAATTAGATTGGGATGAAGAAGCATTATTAATTACTGGAATTACCTCAGATAAACTTTCAAAAATTGTACCAACAACCGAAATTATTACAGGTTTAAATTCAGATATGGCAGAAAACCTCGGAGTTCGAAGGGGAGTCCCATTTATTGTTGGTGCAAACGATGGAGTGTTATCTAATCTGGGAATAAATGCTGTTGAACCGGGAGTTGTTGCACTAACAATTGGAACAAGTGGTGCAATTCGCACAGTTATAGATCAGCCAATTACAGATTCGAAAGGAAGAACATTTTGTTACGCTTTAACTGAGAAGCTCTGGGTTATTGGTGGTCCAGTCAATAATGGTGGAATGATTTTACGCTGGCTTCGAGATGAACTAGCCAGAGAAGAAACTGAGCACGCAAAAAAGCTTGGGATAGATCCGTATGATATCATTACTGAGAAAATATCAAAGGTGAAGCCTGGAGCGGACGGGCTAATTTTTCACCCATACTTAACAGGGGAAAGAGCACCGATTTGGGATGGAAATGCCAGAGGTTCTTTTTTTGGTTTAGGAATCCATCACAAAAAAGAACATATGTTACGTGCCGTTCTAGAAGGGATAAATTTAAACCTTTATACTGTTTTATTAGCATTAGAAGAAATCATTGGTGTACCTAGGAAGATTCTTGCTACAGGTGGCTTTGCTAGATCCAAAGTTTGGAGACAAATGCTTTCTAATATTTTTAACCAGGAGGTTTGTTTTCCTGAAAATGTCGAAGGTTCCTGCTTAGGTGCTGCTGTTTTAGGACTTTACGCTCTTGGTGAAATCGAATCATTTGAAATGACAAAAGATATTGTTGGTACTACAACAACCCAAACACCAGATTTACACGAAGTGAAGATTTATCAAGAACTAACGCCCATTTTTATTCGTTTGTCCCAAATATTTCATAAGGAATATAAAGAAATAGTTAGTTTTCAAAAGAAATATCAAGGTGAATTTCACTGATATTTAATAATTACATAGTTCTTACTATTTTATCTACTGAACAAATTATAGTTTTTCATTCGAGGAATAACGAGACGAAATTAAGGGGGGGAGAAATGAAGAACCGTAGTCAACAAACTATTAATCTACTTATCTTCTTTTATGCGGTTTTAATTGGATTACTCCTTATTTTTTCCCTATTGTATATAAGGGAAGTCAAGCAAGTCGAGCAAACTACGGTTGTCTTTTATAATGCCGAGGTAGAGTCTTCTTTGAATATCATTTCAGCGTTTTTAGCTCGTGTAAAGGAAGACTCTGTCGTTTGTGAAGAAGAGGGGTTTGTGGGAGAATTAGAATTACTTTTTTACCAATTGGATACGGGAATAATGAACATAACAGGAGAAGTTGGAATAAAACTAAAAGTCCCAGATAAGGTTGTGTCTCAACTTAAAGAATTAAGAGACGTAATTAGACCTTACCGCGAAAGTATTTATGAAGGGTACATTGATCGAAAAGCCAAGCAGGAAATCATTGACTTTACTGAACATCCGGGATGACATTAGTGAAAATTGGCAAGATGTTGAGTTAAGACTTGATTGCTTATTAAAATGAATATCTGAATCCATTAGGTGAGTGTGAGTTATATAACTTGAAGAATGAGCTATTCGCAGATTCTGTATTAGGTTGTATCCATATAAAGGTATGTTCAAGCTTTTTTAGATAATGCTAATACTAATGCAGAATCATAAAATAGCTAAGGGGTGTTGCGTATGTCTAAAGATATCGTGATTGAAGAACTTAATACATTACTGAGAGGTCAGCACATGGGAATTCGTTCGTTTGAACATTATATTCAGAATCTAACTGATGAAGAAATTAAGAAGCAGTTTCAGCAAATGCAAATAGAAATAAAGCATAATGCAGAGAGAGTCGCTGAAAGAATTCAAAATCTAGGTGGTGTTCCTGCCGACGATGAAGGAGTATCCGGATCAATACATAGTTTTATGCATAAATTTATGATATCAGATCAAACTGAAGGAATTGTTAAAGATGCTATAAAGGGAGAGGATCTTTATGGTGTTCATTATTCTGAGGAGCTTGTTAAAGGCGATCTAGATCATGAAAGTATGCGGATTGTTGAAAACGTACTAGATGTTAATCGAAGACATGTCGAACAGTTAAACCAAATTCTCCATTAGGTTATAAAGGGTGACCAAAAACATTTGTGATGGTTATTCATACCTAGAGAATGTAACTTAACTGGATTTATGTTTATTTATGTAATAAAATGGTAATTTAATCCATTCATTTTATTACGTAGGAGTCATTTTTGATGATAAATGCAATCTATGCTTCAATATGGTTATTCTCTTTATATAAATGGGGAGATTGGAAAAACTGGAAGAACTATTATTCAACCATCCTTTTCTTTATCCTAGGAGATTTTATTTATCTCTACCTGTTGTCGGATATTTATCCAATGTGGAAATACGAACCGTACCATATTGATGGGACTATGGGAATTACCAATACCCATGTTTCTTTATCTATTATGGCGATCAAATATCCTGCTACAGTTCTTATTTATTTATATCATTTTCCTGAGAACAATTGGAAAAAACAGTTTGGTTATCTATTACTTTGGGTCGGTCTGTATAGTATTAATGAGATTATTGATCTTTACTATGGTGTAATTAATTACTATAACGGGTGGAATTTTTGGTGGTCAATCATCATGAATATTATTATCTTCTCGACTTTGAGGATTCATTATCATAATCCGATTCTAGCTTGGTTAATGTCAATAGCGTTTATATTATGTTTATGGCATATTTTTAATGTTCCTTCAACTGTGTTCCGATAACGATAAATAAAAAGAAGCTCGCTGATGGTTAAAAAATCAACTTTTGTGAGAAAAATAGGAAAATTCATGTGTGAATGGGGAGGTTTTTGGAAAATTAAAGACAATAAAAAAAGGTACCAAATTGGCACCTTTAATATTTTTATAAAAAATAAACTACCCTATCATAATTTTTTCCTCTACATACTTATAAGGTAATTTCCTATTAGCTCTAGCTAAGGCAAACGCAAGTGTAAGCGGACCGACTCGGCCTATAAACATTAACACTGTGATGATGAATTTTCCAGCTACACTTAGCTCAGGAGTTAATCCTAGGGACATCCCAACCGTACCGAAGGCTGAAATTACTTCAAATAAAAGCACATTTAATGGTGCTGTTTCAGTGATGGTTAAAAGAAATAAAACGAAAAATATTACACTGATGGAATATACAGTAATTGAAAATGCTCGAAAAATGATGTCTTTTGGAATCCTGCGGCCCATAGTATTTACTTCTTCACGTCCTCTAATCATAGTCCATACAGCAAGAAGAATGATTACAAAGGTAGTTACTTTAATTCCACCCGCAGTCCCACCAGAACCGCCACCAATAAACATAAATAACATCGTAACAAATTGCGAACTTAATGTGAGTTCGCCCATATTTAACGTATTGAATCCAGCTGTTCTAGGAACGACTCCATGAAAATAAGCACCTAAGATTTTTTCTTTGAGTGACATTCCACCTAATGTACCAGGATTGTTGTACTCTAAACACAAAATCAAAATGGTACCTGCTACATTCAGCAGAAGTGTAACCCAAAGTACCAATTTAGTATGCAATGAAAGTTTCTTAAATGATTTTTTCTTTAGTATATCTAATACAACTGTATAACCGATACCTCCTATGATGAATAAAGAACTAAGAGTAACAATAATGGTGAAGTCTCCGACATAACTAGTGAGACTTCTGAAATCTCCCATAAGATCAAAACCAGCATTATTAAAAGCAGATACCGAGTGGAAAATTCCATAAAATAGAGCTCGACCTAATCCTAGCTCTGGCCACCATCGTAAAGCTAAAATTAACGCTCCGATTCCTTCCATTAAAAACGTGAAGATAAGTACAAACTTAACAAGCCTTACCATTCCTTCTAATGATAGCTGATTTAAAGATTCCTGTATCATCAGTCGACCCTTTAAACCAATATTTTTTCCTAGGAAAAGGGCGATTAGGATTCCGATTGTCATAAAACCGAGACCACCAATTTGAATCAAAACCATTAACACAATTTGACCAAAAGTGGTAAAGGTTGTTGCTGTATCTACAACCACCAAACCTGTCACACATACCGCAGAAGTTGCCTCAAATAGTGCATCAATAAATGACAAATGATGGCGGTCCTTTGTAGCAAAAGGTAACATTAGTAATAATGTCCCTAATAAAATTAACCCTAAAAATCCAATAGATAATGTTTGAGCGGGATTGATTCGTATTAATTCGCGAGATATTCGGATGCTGCCTAATTTCCTCATCATCATTTTCCTAAACCCTCGGTTCATTTATATTGGCTGCTTTCATAAACTTTGTTGCTCTGATAGGTCAATTAAAATCACTATGAACTAAGTAAAGCATCTATTCTTCCGAAACTACAACCAGAATGCTAAAAAAAAAAGTGATTTTTAATTCAAACTAGGGTAGTAAGCAACAATCTTTCAGAAAAGAGTCTTTAATTTTTAAAAAAACGCCCTCTACTTGAGAATGGCGTTTTTGTCCGTCATTTATTTGATTATGTTTAACAAGCGTAAGATTGGATTTTTAGAACGGTCAATGATTTTTAGATCATTCATGGATAATTTTTCTTTATGTTCTGAGATCCATTGGTGCAGCTCTTGTTTATTTTTACAATGCGTATAGTATGTTTCTCCACCTTTTCCGATAGCGTTTATAACAAATCTGCTGCTATTCCCCATAAGTGTCCACCTTTAAATGTTTTGTGTTCTTATGGATTATAACAAGGATAGTTCAAGTTTTCATTACATTTTTGTTGAAAAAAAGCTAACTGCTTAAATAGACTAAAACGTGATGTGTGTTGGGTTCATCTTGAAGGGATTTGGAAGATTACTACTTTTATATGAAACTTTAAAATAATTACTTCGAAGCTAGTTTAATTTCAGGAGAATCATCTACAAGTACATTTTCTCGATAATGTTTCCCCCAGTTGTACATTTTTTCTAAGATAGGCATAAGGCTTTCGCCGTGTTCTGTTAATGAATATTCTACCTTTGGTGGTACGATAGGATAAACCTCACGATGGATAATTAAATCTTCTTCTAATTCCCGCAATTGATTCGCTAGCATTTTTTGAGTGATATCTGGAATCATTGTTTTTAACTCACTAAATCTTTTGGTTCCTTCTTTCCCGAGATGCCACATGATCAGCATTTTCCATTTTCCGCCAATCACATGAAGAGTAAGTTCTTTTTCACAATTAAATACCTTTGCATCTATACGACTCATATTATCACTCCTCTATTTCAAAAACTGATTCACTACCTTTAGGATACTGCAGTATCAATTAGTATAACAAATTGTCGTTAACATGAAAAAAGATAAACCTTCATAGTTACTTTTTCCATACTAGATGAGATTTTGTTCACTTGATGAGTTTAAAGTGCGTACTTCTGTGAAGCTTAACCAGTTGTTATACTTTGTTTGAACGAAGAATAAAAAAGGGAGAGTGAATGTTTTGAAATTACAATTGGCACTAGATTTGGTAAACATAGAAGAAGCAAAAGCAGTGGTGAGAGAGGTTGAAGAGTTTATTGATGTGGTGGAAATTGGTACACCTGTCGTAATTAATGAAGGTCTTCGCGCTGTAAAGGAATTAAAAGAAGCATTCCCATCGTTAACTGTTTTAGCAGACTTAAAAATTATGGATGCAGGTGCTTATGAAGTAATGAAGGCTTCAGAAGCAGGTGCATCAATTATTACAGTTCTAGGTGCTACTGACGATTCAACAATTAAAGGTGCCGTAGAAGAAGCGAAAAAGCATGGATCAGAAATTCTTGTCGACATGATTAATGTTAAAAATCTTGAAGAACGTGCACGTGAAATTGACGCTTTAGGTGTTGATTATATTTGTGTCCACACAGGATATGATCTTCAAGCGGAGGGACAAAATCCATTTGAGCAACTTCAAACGATTAAACGTGTGGTGAAAAATGCAAAAACTGCTGTTGCTGGTGGAATTAAATTAAATACTCTTCCAGAAGTTGTTGCTGCTGGACCGGACCTTGTTATTGTGGGTGGAGGAATTACTGGGCAAGAAGATAAGCAGGCTGTTGCTAGTAAAATGAAACAACTAATCAGTGAAAGAACTGCTGTGTAAGTAGAGATTTAAAGTATGAATACATCTCAATACTTAACGAAAATAATTGAAGAACTCACCGAATCTGTAGGTAGGATTAGTCATGAAGATGCAATTCAACTAGTTGAAAAAATTTTATCAGCCAAAAAAGTATTTGTAGCAGGTGCAGGGCGTTCTGGTTTTATGGTTAAATCCTTAGCAATGCGTTTAACGCATATGGGAATCGATGCAAATGTGGTCGGTGAAACGACAACACCAGGTATGACAAAAACTGATTTATTAATCATTGCTTCTGGCTCAGGAGAAACAAAAACTTTGGTAGCTGTGGCTGAAAAAGCAAAGTCAATTGGTGGTTCTGTTGCAATTGTGACATTAGCACCTGAATCGACCATTGCGAAGTTATCTGATAGTATTGTAAGACTTTCAGGAGCACGAAAAGACGAGGCGGAAAATACTCAAACCATTCAACCAATGGGTTCACTCTTTGAACAAACTTTGTTACTATTCTTTGATTCAATTATTTTAGCAATTATGGAAAAACGAGATTTAAATTCAACAAACATGTATGGAAGACATGCGAATTTAGAATAGGTAGTTTAAGGCTAGATCAATGGGAATACTTAGCCCTTGATGTAGCCTTTTGCAGACTGGCCTTGGTACTTTCATATAACATTGCAATTTGAAACTAGGTTATGGTACATACGCTAAAAAAAAAGCACCTAATATTGGTGCCTCAACTCCCAGTATTTTGTACTTTTTCAATTGTTCCGTCTTGGCGGTGAATAGTTAGTTGCGCATTTTTCGTCTTTGCATAATACTGTCCTTTTTCTAATGCTTTTTCTTTTGTTGAGAAAACATGTGAAGCATGTGAAGCATTTTCTTTTTTTATCGCCCATTCACCATCTTGTGGAATAATATGATACATTACACGGAAAGAATCATCCATTTTTTCTGCCTGTGAAATGCCAATAGCAATTGCCCTACCTTCTTCATATCCCTCTTCTAATAAGGTATTTGATATTTCAATTGCTTTATTTCTGATATTTTCAGTTAAGTTTTTCATTGCTTCTGGGTAATTATTTTTAGTCCATACCAATAAAAACACCTTCCCATTTAAATTATTGCTTTTGATTAAGATTGACATCAACAGTTGGTACTTCAACGATTTCAAATGTAGCTGAGGCAAATTGAATTTTTTCAGAGCTAGTGTCTACTTCCTCTAAAATTCTCATGAATAACAAGTCTTTCGTTGTTCTTCGCGTTCGATACTCAGCCACATATCTAAGCGTAAATTCAACCCAATTATCATTGGCAACAACAGTAACCATTGGTTGTGTACTAGCATCTTCAATTAAGAACTTCTGCACCATTAAATTCCAATGTTCTCTTGCTTTGTCGGCATAATCTCCTGTGATCTCTATACCTATGTTTGAAATGATTGATCTTGCCGCTTGATAATTACTGCCATATTTAATGGGGATCTTGATTTCATCCCATAGGAATGGAAAATCATTTGAATAATTATAGACAGGCTCTTTAAATACAAAGCTGTTTGCAACTCTTACAATTCGTCCGTTATATAAATCGCCATCAACCCATTCGTTTACTTCCATAATGGTCGTTCGTAATACTCCAAGATCGATAACATCACCTTTAATTCCACCTAGTTTGACGCGATCTCCACTCTTGAAAATATTCCCAACCAAAATAGAAATCCATCCAGCTATACTAATGATGACTTCTTGCAAAGCGAAGGCAATACCAGCACTAGCGACACCGAGTACTACTGTAATACCACCAATTTGCTCACTATAGACGGCTGCTATAAAAAGAAGTGTAACTATATATCCAAAGATATTAATCATCTTACGTGTTTTATAGCGATTATCTTGTTCCTTTATATAACGGCCAATACTTCTTTGTAGAACACGAATGATAATTACAATGAGTGGAATCCCGATTAATACAATCGCTATTTTCATTAGCAAGGGATTAGAAATTAACGCTTTGATGCTTTCTTCCATTTAACAGTCCCCTAACAATAAAGTGAAAATATATCATTCTACTATTTATTAAGTTAAACGTGTGTTAGTTTATTGTTTATTGAGACACCATCTGGCTTATAGTGGAGCTTCACATTGGTTAACACTTCTGTTGCTCCCATATCAGTTGCAGTTGCTTGTGTTGCTTTAATGATTAACATGACTTCATCAAAACTTCCTTCGATGACGGTTTCCATTGGTCCAATATCATATCTCAGTCCAGATTTCTTAATAACCTCAATAATCTTAGGGATAACACCGTCTGTATCCATATCTTTTCCGTTTGGTAAAACTTGAATTCCTGCAGTTATTGTATCCATTTTTATGCTCCTTTCTAACTATTTATCTTCTTTTACCTTTCATTTGCGCTTGTTAAACATTTGAATATGTGATGAGGGGCAAAAGGTGTTTGGAATTGGAAAAATAAATTCATCAACTTGGCTACACGTATAATCAAAAATATTCGAACCATGTTATTAAACATTGGCACGAAAATGAAGAATTTCAATTTCTGAGATATATTCCAATTGAAGAAACTGTGATTAGAGAAGACTGTGAGCAACTACTTTCGAAAATTAAAGCTCTTCCCGTAAGTGACAAAACCTATGGATTAGTTCATGGAGATGTATGGCTCGAAAATGTTTTAGTGGAACACGAGTTATGGCCAACAATCATTGATTTTCAGGACTGCGAAAAGCACTATTATATGTACGATTTGGCTGTACCACTTTACTCTGCCCTTGAGTTTTCATTTCAGGGTAAGGGGAGTATGGTAGACTATGGTCGTTCCATTGCAAAGGCATTAGTAGAGGGGTATAGTGAAGAGCATAACATCTCAGAAGAAATGTATGAACAGCTCCCTCTGTTTTTAAAGCTAAAGGAAATGTTCGAATACAGTTTAATGCATATGTATTGGAACAAAGAAGAGATAACCGAAGAACAAATGAGAATCATGAATCTATATCGACTAAGAATTGAACATGAAATACCAGTGATCAGTTTATAGTAATATGAGGTGGCTATCTTCTTCAGCTTATAATTGTCCAAAACAAAACTAGGCAATCAATTCGGTGAGCCTAGTTTTGTTTATAGTAGTTAAAATTTGAATGAGGCACCATTCAACCATTGTCCGCCATCAATCGTAATACAGTCACCGTTAATATAATGTGCTTCAGGAGAGAACAAAAAGGCTGCTAAATTTGCAACTTCATCTACTTTTCCAAATCGATTTAATGGAATTCCGGCTAACACTCGTTCAACTGCTTCTTCATCTAAAATCAATCTTTCAGCGCCACCAGTTTCTTCAATTGGTCCAGGAGCAATTGCATTTACTCGAATTCCGTATTGTTTACCCCATTCAACAGCAAGGGTCCGTGTCATCGCGAGAACACCAGCTTTTGCGCTGGCTGAATGAACTACGCCAACTCCAGCTGTCCATGCATATGTAGCAACAATATTTGTGATACTCCCTGTTTTCTTCTCTTTAATCCATTCCTTACCTACTGCCTGAGTGCAATTCCAAGTTCCATTCAATACAATATCAATAACAGCCTTCCAACCATTTGGACTAAGGTCTTCTGCTCGAACTAAGAAATTACCAGCAGCATTATTAACAAGATAATCAATCGAACCAAACGCAGTTTTTGTTTGATCAACCATACTCTGAACTTTTTCAAGATCTCGTACGTCCATGACAACAGGGAGGACCTGACCTTCAAAAGTTTCGATTTCTTCTTTAGCACGGTTAAGCTTCTCAGGATCACGACCACTAATCGTTACAAACGCTCCATCCTGGGCAAAACGCTTGGCCATCGCCTTTCCCATTCCATTACTTCCTCCAGTTACGATTACTACTTTATCCTTCATATGGTTCCTCCTTTTCTATTTATCTATCATATTAATATTCTTAAATTTAATCATTAATGAATCAATCCTGTTCTTAAAGCAACACCTACCGCTTCTGCCCGATGTCTTATTCCTAGCTTTCGGTTTACAGAAGTTAAATAATCACGAGCGGTAAATTCGCTAATACTCATCGAGGTTGCATGAATCCCTCCTATATTTTCAGCAATTTAAACTGATTGATTCTAGTTTAAAATAGAATGTAAGCACTTACATTTTACTGTTGTTTATTAAATTATTCAATAAATTTCTATTAATCTAGCTGTTTTATCAGAAGGAGGAGAAGAAATCACCTACAGCAACTGGATTAACGGATGCCTATGCCCTACATGCAATCCGATTGATTCAAAGAAATTCTTCCAATTGTCGTGTCTGATGGGAAGAACCTTGATGCAAGAATGGAGATGCTTCAAGCATTCGCAGTCGAAACCCCTTTGGATGATCCTGAATTGTTATTTGCCGGTGTGATTGAAAAAATCAAAATGCTGCAATATAAAGCTGGGTTACCTAGTGATTTTTCACATTATAAGATATCAGAGGGTGATTTACAAAGGACTGTTGTAGCAGTTTCATCAGATCCCGCCGCACTTAACTTTCCGATTCCACCTGAGTTAATTCGTTCGATTGGGGAGAAGATTGTTAGGTTAGAGGTTAAGAATTAAATAAGAAGGATACATTTACAAGTAGGTCTGTAAAAATCCACAGGCCTTTTTCTTATGTAAATATGGAAGAATATCTTCATGGTAATTAGACGTCTAATTAATAAGAAACAAATAGTTGGGAATAAATAAATTGAAACTAAACTACTTTGGGGAGGTAAAATAATGTTAAAGACTGTAGATGTCGGCTTAATGGCTAACCATATACCAGCACATAAAGGGGTTATTAGTAGGCTTGAAGTATATAGCAGACATGTTAATAACCAGCAATTGATGGTCATTTTCCAAAAGCAAATTATGATGATGAAAAATCACGTACAGGCGATGAATCAATTACTAAATCCTAATCAAAATAATCAGGTCATGTTACCGCCCATTCCGCAAAATATTCCACTCTATACGGATCAAACAAAAGGAAGTATTGGAATAGAAGACAGAGAAATGGCACTCGATTCACATTTTACTGCAAATGCCATGGCAAATGAAAATTTCATGTCAGCTACCAATATGAAAAATACTCATGTAAAAAGAGCTCATGTTGAGATGGGACTTCAACAATTAGATATTGCGGGTCAACTTGAGATCTTAGCACAGCAGCAAGGATGGTTAACACATCCAAATGCAACAATGATGGAGCAA
Source organism: Litchfieldia alkalitelluris (assembly GCF_002019645.1). GTDB lineage: Bacteria > Bacillota > Bacilli > Bacillales > Bacillaceae_L > Litchfieldia > Litchfieldia alkalitelluris. The sequence goes on from NZ_KV917374.1 coordinate 1,477,695, forward strand.
AATGAATCCATGAATCACCTGAACAAATCTAATCAAGGGTATATGAATATGCAAAATAATAGCTACCAAACATTCAATCAAAGAAATCATTAAAAGCTTGAAAATTCCTGAGTAATAAAAGGATGAATGAATATGGGCTTAAAAGAAATTGGAAAATTGGATCGGACATTAATTGTCCTTTTAGCAGGTGTTTTATTATCACATTTAGGAACATACATGATTCTGCCTATGCTACCTATCATTTTAACGCTTGATAATGGTTTTTCCATTGCACAGGTCGGAATCATTTTAGCGAGTATTGCGATTGCTTTTCAGGTTGGAAGCATTAGTGGCGGAGTACTTGCGGACCGGATTGGAAGAAGATTTATCATTGGATTAGGTGCACTGATTACTGCGCTAGGGATAATAGGTTTTGGCGTGTTTGCAGGATTTCTTTTATTATTGCTGATGGCTATTACAATAGGTCTGGGCACAGGACTAAATGCACCTTCAACAAAAGCATCGATTGCAGCAATTGCCTCTTCAAAGAATCGTACTACTGCTTTCTCACTAAGAGGAATTGCCGCAAATATAGGAACTGCAACTGCTGGCTTAATTGTCTTCTTCTTAATTGTAGGTACATCCAAAATGATTTTTTGGATTGGAGGCGTAATATATATTCTATGGGCAATTATTGGTTGGACTCTTTTGCCAAAAGACTGTGGTAATATGCCTTGTCCACCGGTGCCAACTGGTGCTTATAAGGAGATTTTTAAAAATAAGCCTTTTCTTGTATTCAGTTTTGTCACAATATTTATTTGGATCTTATACGCACAGCTTTCTCTTGCATTACCACTTCGGGCAGCAGCAATCCTTCCTGAACCCAAGAATGTTGCCTTGATCTGGACGATAAATAGTTTTATCGTGATATTAAGCCAAACTCTGATTACCAAGAAAATCATTGATAGAGTGCATCCTCTAACAGCGTTAAGTATTGGAGTTTTATTTATATCAGGTGGCATTGCTTCTTTATTCTTTGCTACATCATTTTCACTACTTGTTATGAGTGGAGCGATATTTGTATTAGGTGAGATGTTAATTCTTCCAACAATTGATAGTACCATTTCGCAATTATCAACATCACAGTTAATAGGTGTATTTTTTGCATTATCCAATGTAGTGTCTGGATTAGGTGAAGCAGGTGGGAAGTCGATTGGGGGAAGGCTACTAGGACTAAATGGTGGAGAAAGTTCAATTCCCTGGATGGTTTACGGTATCTCTGGAGTGATTTTGTTTCTGATCGTGTATTTTTTGAAGAAATGGCAGCCACTTGATACGTCACTAAGAATTGCCGCTGGTAAAGAAAATAAGCCTTCACATGCCCCAATAGTCTCTATTGAGCCCCCTCAGCAAAGAAGTCACCCATTTAATAGCTGGGAACCTGAGGTGTTTTTTAGGAAAAAACCAAGAACAGAATAAATGAAACAAGAAGCCCAGTGCAGAGGCTTCTTGTTTTCCGTGAAGTGTTTATGACTGCTGCAGTTTGGTTATGGCTGTACTATACTCTATTAATATTTGCCAAAAAGGTGAGGGCAGAAGACATAATAACTCAAAAAGGGCGCTTTTAATAGAATTAAATAATAGAAATGAAACGAAAAGTTGTTTTGAAGGCTTGGGTTTCGATGTGTGTTTTAAATATGCAGTTTGTATTGTGGATAAAAAGATAATCGTAAAACGCGAAAAAATGTCTATTTAGGATATAATCTAAGCAATAATGGAATTTGGGAATATCCTATGGGTAAATCACGAATAAGGATGGGTGCCCAAATGAACAGATATTATCAATCCCAATATCCATATAATCATTATTATCAACCTCATTACAAGCCAAGAGATATAATTTATAAAGAAGGCGGTATTGAACAACCTAATAAGATTTTATCGAAGCTGGATGAAATCAAAAAGAAGGTTGATTCTACCTGAGAAGAAAGTAAGTAAGATTGAACAGCTGTTGAATTTGAAAAAATAATTTCATAAGCTCTTTTACAGGGTGCCTCATCTCAACATAGGATGGGGTTATTTTTATCCCTTATTGACCCGTCACTTCTTAATAACAAAAAAGGATCCCTACAATAATTAATAATATAAATAGAACAACAAAGATAATTAATTGTTTTTCTTGCTTACGAAGTCCTCTCGTTCCGGTAGTAGCTCCGATGATAATTAAAAGTATGAACAAGATGACAATTAGAATAAAATCACTTCTCATTATTAAGCCTCCTTTAGCTATTATGTATTCTTTTAAAAGTATGGTATAGATTAAAGCTGTAGTTGTTAATTTTTATATGTATAATGGAAGTTATCTTACAATTAAACAAGAAGCCTGTTGCAGGAGGCTTCTTGTTTTTCCGCTGAGATGTTAAAAATGAGTCTTGCGGATACGGTGGATACTATATTCTATTAAAAATCTAGTAAATGGTGCAGGCATAGGAACTAACTTTTTAAAAAAGGCGCTTGTTATCAAATATAATAGTCGACAGAAGGGTCTGCTAGGTTTTCTCGAATTATTGATTAATAGGGGGGGGTACACAAAAATAAAAAAAGGTTAATTATTGGGCTTCTATTACAGACGAATACTTAAGAAATGAATAAGGTAATAGTAGTCTATTTTTTTCAATAGGACTAACAAAATTGAATAACTATCATATGCCTTTAGTAAACTATTATTAATAATAGTTGCTAATGGTTCAAGGTGGGTTATTAACCTAGACACACATAAAAGGCTACACCATCAAACGGTGTAGCCTCATTATTTATTTAGTAACCATAACCTCCACCAATTGGATAGTTATTACCAACAATAATTAATAGAATGAACAATACTACTAAAAGTGTAAAACTGTTCCCCATGTTACCAAATCCTCCGTAACTCATAAATTCACCTCCTTTTATAGAGACTATATTAAAGAGTTATATTAGTAACCTTGTGCAATTGGATAGTTTGATCCAACAATAATTAATAGAATGAACAATACTACTAAAAGTGTAAAACTGTTCCCCATGTTACCAAATCCTCCGTAACTCATAAACTCACCTCCTTTTATAGAGATATATTAAAGAGTTATATTAGTAACCTTGTGCAATTGGATAGTTTGATCCAACAATAATCAATAGAATAAATAATACTACTAAAAGTGTGAAGCTATTTGAATTATTACCCCATGAGTAACCCATTTATCTATCACCTCCTTAAGTCTATCTGTATAGACTATGAAGATCATCCATTGTGGAAAAGGTGTCTATCATAAATTAAATAAAAATAGGTGTATGTTTGATTTAGTCAATTGGTCCTTCTTGTGCAATTGGATAGTTTGATCCCACTATAATTAATAGGAGATGAATAAAACAACCAATAAGGTGAAACTATTAGCAGTGTTTTCAAAGAATCCACCACCTGCACTAGCTCCGTAACCATAGCCATAACCATATCCAGCTCCGTGGCCAGCTCCTCCATAGAAGTAACTCATATTTCGTCACCTCCTTTTTTGCTTTATACTATACTCTATGAAAAAAATTAATAGATGATAGGATTTTTGCCAGTATTGATATAAAAATAGGCAAATATTTAATAGATCTTGATTAGTAAATTTTTGCTAGAGATACTGCTATCACTATTTCCCGATCATTTTTGAAATCGTAGCGGGATCAATCTTTTTCTTTTTCTTTACGAGTAAGTCCACAATCATGTCTTCCTTACTCTTTGGAACGTTTTTTCCTGCTAGTTTAGAAACCCGTTTGACAAGTTTGCGAACAGTTTTTTCATCTTGTAAATTAGAGTTCTGTAATGAATTAGCTAACTTCATAACATCATCCATCCTAACTCCTGTCTTCTTTTCAATTCCTTTTGAAAAATCACTCATTATTAAAATCCCTCCCTGTTTTGATTTAAGCTATTTCCTAATTTTTATTGCTTTTAAACCGCTAGAGTATACCACTATAAATTCTCTTTTGATCAGAGATCCTAACTCTTATCTAAGAGAAACAGTTATTTATTTCAACTCTATAAATTTGTTCTATAGCAACAATCTTTAGAAATAGTCTTGATATATCATATGAACATAGAAGAAGATTGGTATAAACAAAACATAAATAGTAGAAATTACTATAAGGTTCTTATATATCAGAAACTATGGGAACCAAGTTAAATGAAGAGTCCACTCTCATTTTTAACAGAGAGTAATGAAAATAGGAGAGTATTATAAATCGTCTAATGTGTAAAGGTAAGATTCATAGAGGTTGGAATAGAGTTTGGAGTAGATGGAAATGAAGGGGAACCAAGTAATTGGTAAAGTAAGTATTGGTAGTGTAGGGATGGAATCTAAATAGAGAGATATTCGGCAAGTGAATATTGAGAGACTAGGTTTGGGTATGGTTTTTATGGGTATTTAAGAATACGGTACTATCCAAGTGCATTCTTTATTCAGGGTTATATGGCCTAACATTAGTCTCATTCTTGTGTTGATAAAAGAAGAAGGGAAGAGAATTTTTCAAAAAAGAACCATATATCTAATAAGGTTCTTTTTTAAAGGATTTAAAGAGCAAAGGCTTTACATTCTTGTGCACAGTGTAAGCAAGTCTGGGCACAGTTTTGTGAGTGTGGGTCAGGAAATTGTGCACAGGTGCTTCCACAAAGTTCACAAACATATGAACAATATTGAGCTAGTGATTTAGATAACTGTGTACCTCTAGCTAAATATTTACTCATTAATGTGCAAATATCTGCACAGTCTCTAAGTAACTGGATTTGTTGTCTTCTCATAAAAGCATCCTCATGATTAACTAACATACTAATCATGTGTTCACAAGTAGCTTCACAGTGTTGAACAGTTTTTAACAGATGCTCATAAGGCACTTGTGAATGAAGATGTGGTGTTGTTCCATAAGTGTGTGACATAGGTATCCTCCTTATTTTTAAATCCATTTATCCTATGCAGAGGTAATTGTCCTAGGAACTAGGCGTTTTCCTAATTATTATTTAAAGTACATTATCTAAATGGACAGTTATCTGTATCAAGTTTAAGTGTTATTACATATGGTATAGAGAATCCAGTTAATGGAGGTGTTTTTATGAGTGGTTCAGTAGCAACAGGTGGATATGGTGCAGGTTTTGCACTAATTGTCGTGTTATTTATCCTATTAATTATTGTAGGAACTGCTTATGTAGGTTACTAATTGATAAGGTAAGTATAAAGGTGCTTCGCAAATGCGAGGCGCTTTTTCTAGGGAAAATATACATAGAAGATTATAATGTAAAAAAATTATGTATAATTGGATTTTTTCCTACAAGAAAGAATATAGTCATATATAATATAAGTAAAAAAAGCAAATGGAGTGAGGCCCAGATGAAACAGGAAAAGAATTTACTTTTCATATGTCAGCATTGTGGATTGCCTCAAAGTGTAACAGAATATATTGTAAATGATTATTTAATTAACCCAAATGTTAAGGGATATTATTGCAGCAACGAGGATTGCTTGCAGATGAATCTACTCAGTGTAACAGATAAAAGGAAATTAATAGAGTTGGTCTGTGGAACAGCTAACTAGTAAGTGAATGGAGTGTATTTTTTGAAATTTCTAGGGGCTGTTTTAGCATTTTTTTTAACGGATTTTTTCTTTCATATTATTGATGCCTATGCGGTTGGGCTGAAAGCGGAAAGTCCGGGTGAACGAATTGGTGCAGTTATTTTTGGAATTCTTTTCTTACTCATCTTAATGGCTTTCTTTAAGCGTATATTTAACCCATCCTTTTTTAATGGTTTTACCGTTGCAACTGGATTATTCTTAAGCTTTGATATTGTGGTGTTTCATTGGATATTCCAACTGCACAGAATTACGAATGGTCCTGAAGCCAATTGGTTAGAGCCTATTCTCGTAGTAGCTGGATCCATCCTTGTATGGCAGGGAGTGAGGCAAGAACAAAAAAGGAATATCGGTTCACTCAATACAAATATTGAGAACTCTTCTTAAAGTCCAAAACTAGGATCTAGGTTCCTAGTTATTTTTTTTGCCAATTTTTAATTAAAATGGGGAATTATAAAATTAACTTGAAAAAAAGGAGAGAATAGGATGGAATTTCAAAGCAGAGAAGAGGTTATAAGAGACTTACAAAAACAAATGCCTTCAATTATGGATGAATTCGATGTTGAAGAAATTGGGGTATATGAGGAAGAGGGGGAAGGCAATCACTATTATATGGGCTATACCGTTAGAAAAAATGGACATGTTTATATGATTAATACCCCTTATGTGAAAAACGACAAAAAAGAACTAACCCAAGCTGAAGAAACATGGACCATTCAAGAGGAAGAAGGAGAATCAAAAGGATATCGCTCTTTAAATGAAGTATTTCAAAAAATAAATGAAAAAACTCTACATTAAAAGTGTCACCACTCGGATTTTGTCGAATTTAAGGATACATTTATAAACAATTTTTTTAATATTAAATGGGGAGGAACTCAAAAGTGAAAAAACAAGAAAAGCAATATTTTACCTCTTCTGTCGTTGATCTAAAGGATGAAGGGGAGTTAGATGTATCAGATAAGCGTGGGATTATCGAATTCTCCGAAGAATTATCAGATGGTGGAGAACGTGTTGAATTTATTGAGGAACAGTTGGAGGAAGAAGAGTGAAGGTGCCTGGTGTCACCTCGCGAAATTTTTGTCTAAGAGGCTCCTTTGTGGGGGAGAAGATGGGATCTAACAAAGGAAATGTACAGGTAAAAGCATATAATTTAAACAACCCTATTAGCACCTGGAATAGTAAAAAAGCTCGGAATTTTACCGAGCTTTTTTACTTATAACATAGCATTCATTCGTTAGATAAGTGATTTCTCATTTATGGTCCCACCCGGCCATCAAAAAACGCAAACCCTCGGATCCCGATGAAGGAATTAGCAGCATGGGCTGATAAAATAAGGGGATAAACTTCCTTTAATTAGGGAATGGGACTGAAAATAGTTAATATAGAGGTAAAAATTCCCGTTATTTACTTGAAAAACATGAAAATAGGATGATTGGCTTTGCTTAAAGGAAAAACTTCCCCTTAATTACACCTAACCAAGTTATATTCTGCAGTATAAAGGGAAATATCCCTTTATTTTAAGTATCTATGATCACTCGATTAATATTAAAACTTCCTATGCTTTACATATACTTTATCAGGAAATTTAGTGAAGTAATTTGACACTGATTAGAAATTATTATGCATCGGACAAACTGGCTAGCAAAAACCTGATAATTTAAGGTTAAATTCCATTAAATCAAGACTTAAAAGTAATGAAAAGGTCAAAATAGCTATGCTACTAGTCTGCTAATTCATTTTTGAGCTTATTGAATTGTTTCTCCCCGTCAACGGCCCCGTTAGTAAAAGCCTGGTATTTATATTTCATTCGGGTTTAAGCAGGAGAATCAACTTCTAAATCAGCGATGCGTTTTTCGTAGTATTGAGCATCTTTGCGTGCATTAAAACGCTCTGCCTTTTCAATGGTAACAGTAATGTTATAGTCCGGAGTTCCCGCAAATTTATCATATCTTCCCTTTGGCAATAGGAAGTTTCCTTCAGGGAAGTGAACACCTAAATTCCCTTTAGCGATATTTGCAAATTTAGCTTTTCCTTGGAAAACCCCATAGCCATTATAAACAACTACACCTTCACCTTCAGCAATACTTAACTTATGAGCATCATCTTTACTAATGAGCACATCATAGCGCTCAGAATTGTTAAATGGATCCTTGTCTTTATAGACCATTGAGTTAAATTGCTTCCCACGACGAGTAGTAAGAACAAATTGGCCTTCTTTTTTGTGTAAGTCTGGAATATCAACAGAAATTAAGTTGCCTTTTCCGTCCGGAGTTGGGCATACTCCATCTTCACATAACCAAGCACCACCCCACTGGAATACATCACCTTGTTTCTTTAAGTGTTGAATTCCCTCATAATCAGTGTTAGTAATGGCAATTTCATCACGAATTTCTTGGCCTGATTTAAAATTAATTAAATGGGCTTTGTCAGGATTAACACGTTTCGCGAGATCGACATAAATTTTCCATTCTGAGCGGGCTTCCTCAATATGGTTTTTGTTTCCATCAAGTTGAGGAGAGAAATAAACCATACGTTCTGTTGATGTCGAGGTACCGCCGCCATCCTGCTCATAACGAGTCTTTGCAGGTAATACGATAACCGCCTCTTTTGCATCAAGTAATGTTGACGTATTTAATATAATATCTTGATGAACACGAATCTCTAGTTCAGATAATGCTTTTTCAATAAAATCCGGGTCTGGCATTGTTTCTAAGAAATTACCTCCAGACATGTAATAGAGCTTAATTTTGCGTTCATGATCCTCAGGAAGGACAATGTTCTCAAGCGTAACTCCAACAATGTCTCCTTGCCATCTATCTATATCAAAACCCCAGATCTTTTCCATCCGTTTAATATTCTTCTCATCAAAGCCACCACCTGGTAAAACAAATGGATCAGCCCCCATTTCCCCAGCACCTTGTACAGAAGAGTGACCACGGAATGGCATTAAACCACTGTTTCTTCGACCTAGATGTCCACGTAGTAATGCTAGATTAGCAACTTGAGAGATATTGTCTGTTGCAAAAGTATGCATTGTTAACCCTAATGCCCAAATATAAACTGCGTTTTTGCTTTTTGCTAAAAGCTCTGATAATTCGATAATTCTTTCTTTTGTAATTCCTGAAGATTTTATAATAGAATTCCAGGATTGTTTTTGCACATGACCTTTTAATTCTTTATAATGATTCACATGTTCTTGAACGAACTCATGATTAATTGCGGAGCCGTATTTGTTTTTTTCCATATCAAACCAGTGCTTGATGATACCGTGCATGAAAGCAATATCTCCACCAATATTTACTTGATAGAAATCATCTGCCACTTTTGTTCCAAATAAAGCAGACTCTGCATTAGAAGGAATCCAATATTGATCCATTGCTGGTTCTTTGTAAGGATTCACAACAATGATTTTAGCACCGCGTTTCTTTGCTTCAAGCATGTATTTTGTTGAAACAGGAGAAGCATTTGACGCTACACTACCAAAGAATAATAGAACATCTGCACCAAACCAATCTTGATAATTTGAAGTAGAGGCACCAACACCAATAGAACGCTTCAGAGCAGTTTTACTTGGAGCGTGGCAAATACGTGAAGCATTGTCAATATTGTTAGCTCCTAGAAAACGTGATACCTTAGCAGCTACATAATAAGATTCATTTGTAATACCTCTAGAAGTAAGGTAGAACGCATAGTTTCTTGGATTTAACTTCTTCATTTTATCAGCAATCATTGTCATTGCTTCATCCCAAGTTAAACGAGAAAATGTTCTTTCACCTTTACGACGGATAAGTGGGTAAGGAATACGACCTAACTTTCTTAGTTCCGTACTGTCATATTTCCTTAATTCATCAATGTCAGAATGTAAGATATCTGCTTTAATGGCAGGAGCTGTATTTAAACGTAACACATTGAATCGTGTAGTACAGGCATGTGGACCTTTAAGAGTTTGGTCATAAAGACCTGAAACGCCTAATGCACATCCATCGCATACACCTTTTGTAAGGATTTTTCCGGCGTATGCAAGGTTATCTCTATTTTCCCATATGATTTTTCCAGTATCGCGGAAGTGTTGCGGCTTTACTTTGCCAAGACCAAATGGAACAGGGCTCACCCAAAATTCAGGACGGATTGCTTTTGTAGCCTTAATTGGTCCTTGATGTTTTGTATCTCCCATGATCTATCAACTCCTAATTTTGTTTGATTTGTAGTCTATTTAAGTTATTAATAATATTTACTATAAAAAAAACCACTGTATACCCATTATTAGAGCGAATACAGTGGTTAAGTCTTTTGCAGGGTCGCTACTAAGTGCCAAACCTAATTATTTTCTTAAGAAAACTTTTGTTCGATGTCTTCATCAAACACGAAGATTGACATCCCAAAATCTTTTTCTATATCAATATCAACAAAAAGTTCTATAAACTTACATTGTAACAATTCCTCCATCTCAACAGGAGGTGTTTTGCGATATAGTTCTTTGACCATTTCAGTTCTAGCGGCTCTTAGCATTTGTTTACCATCTTCACCGGTTGCAATAAATTTTTCAACAGGGGAGAGATTACCTTCCATTTCACATATCGCCCACTTTTTACAAAAAGTGGTTGTAATCTTACTAGGCCCTTTGCCCATATGTTTTTTTCTGAAGGCTCGTACCAAATTGCTAAATTCGGCTTCATATTTATTCATTTCTAAACCCCATTTTCAGATTTTACTTTTAGAGTAGTGTTAGTCATTAGAAATGTCAAATGGTTAACTAGCCTTACGCTCTAGGGCGTTTGCTTCTTGTAGCTTTTTAATATCTACACGAATCACAACTGAGACAAGAAGGGCAACGATAAACATAAATCCGAAAATACTTAGAGTTCCTGAGTAACTATTTGTTGTTTCACGAATCCATGCTGCGATAATCGGACCAGCTAGTCCAGCTGCAGCCCAAGCTGTCAAAATATAACCGTGAATGGCACCAAGTTGTTTTGTTCCAAATAGGTCTCCGATGTAAGCTGGAATTGAAGCAAATCCACCACCATAGCAAGTAAGGATTAAGAAAAGGATTGCTTGAAAAAGGATCGCATGTGTTACATTCGGTAATACAAAGAATGTAACGATTTGAATCGCGAAAAACGCAGTGTATACATTAGGACGACCAATATAATCTGAGATAGAGGCCCAACCAATGCGGCCAAACCCATTAAAAACACCCATTATACCAACCATTGTCGCAGCAGCAGCGGCCGAAAGTCCAGCTATTTCCTGTGCCATTGGAGAGGCGACAGATAAAACTGCAATACCACATGTCACATTAATAAATAACATGACCCATAGATACCAGAAACGTCTTGATTTAACTGCTTCATTAGCAGTTAATTGTGAAAGATCAGTGTTAGCCTTTTTAGTATCATTTTGTAGATGAGCCATATATCCAACTGGCGGTCTTTCTAAGTAAAGTGCTGAAGCAATCATAATGACAAAATAAATAATGCCTAATGTGTAAAATGTGTTTGAAATTCCAACTGATCCAATTAACATAGCCATAATTGGACTAGCAATCATTGCTGCAAAGCCAAAGCCCATAATGGCAAGTCCAGTTGCAAGACCACGGCGATCAGGGAACCATTTTACCAGCGTTGAAACAGGTGTAATATAACCTACCCCAAGTCCTATTCCCCCAAATACCCCATATGTTAAATAAAGTAAAGGCAAGGACTCAATACTTGTCGCAAATCCAGATCCGATAAGGCCTAAACCAAAGAACGTTGCAGAAACAATACCAGACTTTCTTGGACCATGTTTTTCAACAAAATGTCCCATAAAAGCAGCTGATAATCCTAAGAAAAGAATAGCGATACTAAACGTAAAAGATACAGATTTTAATTCCCAACCAAACTTCTCAATAAGTGGGTTTGTAAATACGCTCCAGGCATAAACAGAACCAATAGAAATATGAATTCCTACAGCTGCTAAGGCGATTAACCAGCGATTTTTTGTTTTGTTCATTTTCTTTCTCCCCTTAAATTAGATAGCACAAATTTGAAATGCAAAAACGCCGCAGTCTTCTATAAAAATAGTAAATAAACTATCAATATAGAAAACGCGACGATTAGTCCAAGCAGGTTACGCTACTTTTATCCAATAGTAATCGCTTTCAAGTTTGCAACATGTAAGGTTGTAGACAGGGTCGCTATCACAATTCTTAAATGTTACAAAAATATGAACGTAACTTAATATTACCCTTTCTTCACAAAAGTTTCAATAAAATTTATTGACTTTTGTAAGAAATGAAAGTAATGAAAATTTATCCTTGTCACTTTTATAAAGTTGTGTTTAGATGTTGAGTTAAGAAATCTGTCAGTTTTAGAACTGAGGTGGGATTATTATGGTAAATAAATTAAGCTTAAAACAAAAAATAGTAAAGTATACAAATGGAATACTATTAGAAACAGAGGACGAGATCGTCACTGAATTTCCACTAACAGTCTATATAAATGGTGAGGAATTCGCTACAATGGTATGCAGTCCAACTCATTTTGAAGAGATGGTTATTGGTTTCTTAGCATCAGAGGGTGTTATTCGGTTTAAGGATGAAATAAAAGAACTTCAAATAGATGAAGACCGTGGCTTTGCATACGTAGAATTATATACAGTTACAGTGAAAAATCAGCAATATTTTTCTAAAAGATTTATTGGTTCCTGCTGTGGGAAAAGTAGGCAATTTTATTTTCAAAATGATGTTCAAACGGCGAAAACATCGATGTCAAAAAAAATAATAAAAGCAGAACACTGTATACGTTTAATGAATGACATGCAGGAAGCTAGTTATGTTTTTAGAAATACAGGAGGCGTGCATAATGCTGCCCTTGCAACTGAGGAAGAACTTGTGGTATGTCGATCTGACATAGGTAGACATAATGCAATTGATAAGCTATATGGCTATTGTCTGCTTAATAGTATACCTGTTCGGGATAAGATTCTTGTCTTTAGTGGTCGAATTTCCTCGGAAATATTGACGAAAGCTGCTAAAATTGGGGTGGGAATTATTTTGTCCAAGTCAGCTCCAACAGACTTAGCGATAAAATTAGCAGATGATTTAAATATAACCGCTGTTGGATTTATAAGAGGTTCAACGTTTAATGTCTATTCACATCCAGAACGAATTACGAAATAGGAGGTTGATAAAATGGGCTCATGTAATATCGATCACTCTCTAGAAGATGTATATAAGAAATTAGAATCACAAAAGGAATTTCTATCTTTTAAAAGCCTTGAAAAATGTAAACGAATACTTTCTGGAAATCCTAGCCAAGCTCTTTTGAATGAAATTTTTCATATGTTAAAAAAGTATGATCTTGCAACACAAGAAGAACGTGCAAATAGGGATGAGAAAATTGCAGCATTATAAGGTATCTTTTGGTACAAGATTGGAATATTTTTATTCTAGTATTCTATTATATTTTATTCTATCCTAGTAGGATAGGAGTTGATATGGTATGCAATATTACTCAGTAAGGGAAATTGAAAATATTCATAATATGAATACTATCCTAAATTATGCTCGGACTTTATGGTATAGCCTTGCCGAAGGATATGAGATTATTCCAAATTCGTATACCGATTTTTGCTTTGCTATAACCCAATATGAAAAAGTTTTCTTTGAAGATTGGAGTTTAACCTTTAATGGGAATGGCTCATTAATGTTAACTAAGAACATTCCATCAGGAGACATATTAGTAAAAATAGATAGTTTTGGGAAAGAAATCTTTATAATTCTCCCTAACATGAAATAGATCTTACAAATCCTTAGCGATTTGTAAGATTTTTTTTTGAAAATGTTGGATAAGTTTAAGTGGGATGGAGAAATTATCATAGTACCAAAAATTCAGCTTATAATAGGAGGAAATTACGAATGATGAATCAGCAATTAGGCGCTCATGAATTAATGGAAATCCATGAGGTGTTATGTGATACAATTGATGGAATTAATCAATTCCAATTATATCTACCTCATTGTCAGGACCAACAGTTACAAAATATATTACAGAATCAAATTAATTTTATGATGAACGAGTATAACGCTATGGTGGGTATGTTAGGGAATAAGACTAGTGGGGCAAATCTTGGCTCGATTAATACTAGATCAAACTTCAGCCCTACATATGGTTTAGATAATCCATCTTCAAATCAGCCGAATACATCAATGACACAAATGGATGATCGTGATGTTGCATCTGGAATGCTAGGATGTGCAAAGTCTTCCGCTGTACTTCGTATGCATGCGTCATTGGAATGTGCAGACCCTGAAATCCGTAATTCAATGATTCAAGGTTCTAAAAATTGCGCTGATCAAGCTTATGAAACTTGGCAGTACATGAACAGTAAAGGATATTATCAAGTACCGACACTTAAAGATACAACAGCTCAAACATTTGCAGGGATGTATCAGCCAGCTTCAGGTATGATGAATCAAAACCAAATGAACATGAACCAAGACTATCCGGTTCAAATTCAACAACAACAAATGAACCCAAATCAAATGAATCAAAACTTTTAATGTAACCCAATATTAGACTGAGAAGAGATGGTTTCTGATGATATCATCTCTTTTTATTATCTTCTCGTTTTACATTTTAATGAAACTTTTCACAAATTCATCCGTCTTAATGGATATGGGGAATTGAGATTTCATAAATTTGAACTCATTATGGGACATTAAATTTCTATAACAAGCCAACATGTATTTATTTAATTTAAATGGAGAGTGGACAATGGTTAGTATTGAGACTGAAAGACTTATGTTAAGACAGATGCACATAAATGATATCGGTAATCTAATGAAAATATTTTCAGATCCTATAGCCATGCAATATTATACTTCTACAAAAACAAGGGAAGATGCCGAAAAGTGGATTAGCTGGAATTTATCAAACTATGAAAAAATTGGTGTAGGGCTCTGGATTTGTGAGCTAAAAGACGATAACACATTTGTCGGTCAATGTGGAATTATTCCACAGGTAGTTGATGGTGAAAATGAGCTGGAAATCGGCTATTTGTTTACCCGAGAGTATTGGGGAAAGGGCTATGCAACCGAGGCAGCAATAGCTTCAAAAAATTATGGATTTGAAAAGTTAAGAGCTAAACGCCTTATATCGATGATCAGACATAATATTCCTTCAGTTAGAGTAGCTGAACGAATAGGAATGGTCTTTGAGAAGGAAACACTCATAAAAAATAGAAAAACATACATATATGCGGTTAATAGATAAGTAGAGAGTTGAAAATAACTGATATAAAATACTCTATTATTGTCTAGCAAATGCCCTTACAGTGTGAATAATATTTTTGCGAATGAGTAAAAAAGGAAGGCCGATATTATGAATACTAAGAGATGTTTACTTAATGTATTAGATAAGAAAAATTATGAAGATATAAGAAATTTATATACAAATACAGAGGTTCGTAAATATCTAGGTGGAACAAGAGATGATAATACAATTAAAGATCACTTCTTAAACATACTTCAATCGAAGGCGGATTCATACTATTGGGCGGTAAATGAAAAAGCAATGAAAGAATTTATAGGCCTTGTTTCACTTAATCCGCACCATAACGGTGAATCAGTAGAGATCTCGTATCAATTCTTACCAAAGTGGTGGGGAAAAGGATACGGAAAAGAAGTAGTTAATAAGATTATTGAATTCGCATTTGAAAAACTTAATTTATCAGAGCTCGTTGCTGAAACACAAGCTGCTAACGTGGCATCTCGCAAGCTTTTAGAATCGGTTGGAATGAAGCCACACCAAACTGTTAAAAGATTTGGAGCAGAACAGGTGATTTATATCATTTATAAAAATTAATGTACCTTTTTACCCCTAGGTATTTATCAGGGTGGACCTTTGTATTAATGAGTATTAACACCATGGAGAATCAAAAGTGTACTTACTAAGTGTTGAATGAGCGGAGAGCCACTTGACTCCTTGCGGGATCCAGTGGTCTCGTGAGACCCCGCAGGAGCCCGCCCCTGGAGACGAGGAGGCTCGCTCGCGGAACATCCGCGGTATCCGCGAGTGGATCGACGCTCATGGAACTCCAATACCTAGGTTATTTAGACTTTTCCACCTAAGTCATGCAAAGCATAAAATTCCACAAAAAAAGGAGCCAATTGGCTCCACTCCCTAAGCTCTAGCAACAGTTCCCAGTATTACCTAACAAAGATAGCCCCGTCTTATCCCCACTAATATCTAGTACAAGATCATCTGTATTTGGCTTTATCTTTGGGTCAATTGCAACAACAATTTCATTAATTGTCTCGATTACATCGTCTGCTTCCGGCTCATCCAGAGCCAGTCCAATTTTTGGTGTTCCTCAGCCATATCCTGCAAAATAGAAACGAATATTTTTAGCATTCTGTTCACGAAACATTTCTTGTAAAAGACCACGTGCTTCATCTGTAATAATCAATTCATTTTCACTCCTCAATTAATTAATCTATCTTATTGATTTTACCTGTATTAATGAGAAATTTTCAATTAGATTGCTCTAATAAGATTAAATAATTACAATCGGTCTCATAATTGCAAAATATTCTTAGGTGAATATGAATCCAATGATAATTATTATCAATACTATAGTTATACAAATCCGTGAAAATAGACAACCTCTGTAACGGAAGCCTTTTATCAACATTATAAATCTTCAGGTTGAAGGTCTAGCAATCAGTCTCAGACCTATCAGAAGTAGATTAATAATGACAATTGTTTACTTAACATATACTTCCTTTGTCGTCATGCCCCTCCTATTGTAATATTATCTCCTACTCATACCACTTTAGATACTATCCAAAACTGCCATATGTTATCAGAATGAGAATATTTATCAATTATAGTTGACATAGATAATCATTCTCAATTAGTATAAAGGTAATAATAAACTAGATAGTTGAGGAGGCTTCTCTATGAAATCCCTATTAGTGGTTGGTGCTGATCATCTCGGAAATATAACGGAAAAATTAATTAATTCTGGCTTTCAAGAAATCATTCACTTGGACGGCCGTAAAGTAAATATGGTTAAAAGAGAAATTCCGGAAAATATAGACATCATTTTTGTAATGACAGATTATATAAATCACAATTTAGCCAAAGTGATTAAACAAAGAGCAAAAGAACAAGCTAAGCCGATTTATTTTGTTAAAAGATCTTGGAGTTCCATTCACAAAGTAGTAAGTACACTCGAAATAGCAACCGTATAAGTTTGAGTGAGAATGGTTTTCGATTGGAGGGAGATTATGAGTGCTATAGATGATGTACAATTATATTCAAACTTTAGTAAATACGATAAAAGCTGGCATCTTAACGTATATACCAAAATTACATACATAATAAAGGAATATTATCAATACGAAATAACTAAGAGGTCACCAAGTTTAATCTTAAAATTAATTGATAAGCATTGGAGTAGTGAAGATATAACTCTATTTGAAACTAAGTTCCAATATTACCTAGTACTATGCAGTGTTAGTGATAATTTAATTACCTTTTTAACAGATCATTTTAGAGGATATAAGTTTGAAAACTTTATCATCTTTATTGAAGAATTATACTCCTGTTTGCATCGGGCAGATCATCAGATATGAGTTTGATCATTCTTTTTTTAATATGCTAGTAATATATCCTTTTTTTTACAATATTCATGTAGTATGAATATAGCGTAAGGGGGTAAGGATGTACGAATATCATATTGTTTCTTCTGATGCTGGTTTTAATATCACTTGCCTGTACTATGGAAATAACAAAGAGAATATGGTTACAAGAGATCAAATTTTAGGTTTTGGTGATTATTTTATGATTGGACATGGTTTTAAGTATATAAAAAAAGCTGGTTGGTTTATAGAAATCATTATTAACAAGATGAAAACAGAGTATGTGTCTCTTGATTCAATAGAAAAAGCGGTCTTTTTAGGTGCCGTCAAATCAATGGTTGAATTAGAATTTGAGTTAAGCATCTTGCGACATCAGCTTGATAAGGTACTAAAAACAAGAAATATTGAAGAATTTTTTGTGATTGCACCCAAGTATGTTGGTGCGAATCTTTTAATGAAAACATATGTTACTAATAGCTGAAATGTTATATCAGAAAAATGCCGCCTTAATTATCGGTCTAAAAGGTGGCTTTTTTTTTTGTGCGTTTCGGTATTTTAAAACATAATAGTTTATATTAGTAATACTACTGCATCATATTTTTTTAGACTAAATAGGAGAACTTTAAAGGTATTAATTGTTTATTGCCGAACTTTTAAATAATGATTTCAAGCATTTTGTGATAGAATGCGAATGCGAGATAAAATCTTACAACAATACATTAAGGTGGTGTAGTATTGTGAATCAAGACTGGCAAATAGCTACAGATTCCTTATCACAAATAAAAATTTCTTCCAACCCAAATAATGAACCCGTATCAATTAGTGGAAATGCTGAAAAGTTAAGGTGTATTGGGGTTGGAACAGATGCTGCTGTTTTTCAACATAATGATCTTCCGGCATACGCATTTAAAATTTATGCAAACGATAAAAGCGGTAAAATTAAAATAGAGGCCGAAGTTTACAATATCTTAGGATCTTCACCTTATTTTTCAACATGTTATGCGTCGAATGACCATTTTTTAGTCTTAAGTTATGAAGAAGGAATAACGCTTTTTGACTGCATCCTTCAGGGAATACATATTTCAGAGCAGGTAGTTGAGGATGTGGAAAAGGCGAGAGCATATGTGCGTGAGCAGGGGCTTAATCCTCGTGATATTCATCTGAAAAATATTTTACTTCAAAATGGAAGAGCTAAAATTCTCGATGTTTCTGAATATATCAAGCCAGGAAATGATTATCGTTGGGAGCATTTGAAAAAGGGATATGAGGAATATTATCACCTTATAGATGGGAAATCTGTTCCATTTTGGTTAGTAGAAACTGTCCGGAAATGGTATAACCAGTGGAACAAGTATTCTTCTTCATTTGAGGAGTTTATGAATAACGTAATGAAAAATACACCGTTTAGACGTTAGTTTTTTTTGAATTAACATGATCAAATTAGGTAATTAGCCTTAATAGAAAACAAAGACATTCTTTTTTTGTGATGAAGTCAAGAAAGCAGTTAGAAAAAGGGGTATAAAACATGGGTACTTTTATTATCTGGGTATTGCTTTTGGTTGTCGGAGGTGTAGGTGGTGTAGCTCTTTGTAGCATATTTGCAGGAAATGAAATGATTACTGGTTATGCAATCATGTTAGGGATGTGTGTCGTGTTATTAAGTGCGATTTTTTTTCAGTTAAATTTAATGCATAGAGATAAGAATTAAGGTTAATTATGTAATTGCAAAAATAGTTCATAAGTAATTTAGAGTAAAGCCAATGCAATACAAATAGTAAATTTACATATGCTTGTGGTGGATGGAGTACATTCTCTCTAGGAAGGTGAGCAGAGTGAAACAGAGGATTTACATTACTAGAAAAATATCGAATGAAATTGTTGAATGGTTAAAACAATTTGTTGATGTGAAGATGTGGATGGAAGAAGAAACACCGGTTCCCCGTGCAATTTTACAAAAAGAAATAAGGGAAGTTGATGGACTTTATTGTTTATTAACTGAGCAGGTTGATCGAGAGTTAATCAATCAAGCAAATAATCTGAAAGTGATCAGTAATATGGCTGTTGGCTATAACAATATTGATATCGAATATGCAGCTAAAAAGGGAATTGCTGTTACAAATACACCTGGGGTTCTGACTGAAACAACGGCTGATTTAACTTTTTCCCTTTTAATGGCGACAGCGCGAAGGTTAGGTGAGGCGGAACAATTTCTACGAGAAGGTAAGTGGACAACCTGGTCACCCATGTTATTAACAGGGCAAGATATTTATGGAACAACACTCGGAATCATTGGCTTAGGTAGGATCGGGGAAGCAGTTGCAAGACGAGCAAAGGGCTTTGGTATGAAAATTATTTATTATAATCGAAATAGGAAGCCTAATGTTGAAAGAGAATTAAATCTGACTTATTATCCTTTTGAGGAATTGCTGAAAACCGCTGACTATATTTGTATACTAACTCCTTTTACAGATGAAACCAAAAATTTAATTGATGAACGAGAGTTTAAATTGATGAAGCCAAATACGATATTAATTAATACATCTCGTGGTGGCATTGTGAATGAAGAGGCCCTATATAAGGCTCTATCCAAGAACCAAATTTGGGGTGCGGGATTAGATGTATTTGATGAGGAGCCAATCTCAGCTGACCACCCACTGTTAAGTCTAAAAAATGTGGTAGTAACACCGCATATAGGAAGTGCTAGTATTCAAACACGAATGAGAATGGCAAAACTTGCTGCCGAAAACTTAATCTCTGTTTTACAAAAGAAACAATGTAGCTTTATCGTAAATTAACATAATTCACAATGAAAGTATACTGCGTTTGAATGAGTGAAGAACCATCACATTTACTAATGTAATTGGTGATCTAAATGTCGATACTTCATCTGGATCGATTGAGGTTAATAATAAAAGCGCAATGGAAAATATGGAGATCACTGCTTCCAGTGGATGTTGGTGTTACGTTATCAACTGACTGGAAGAAAAGTCAGAGAACCGAATTATTGGAACCATTGGTAATGCAGACTATCAACTAGTGGTTAGAACCTCTTCTGGAGATTTTAAACTAAACTAATAATATATATCAAGACCAAGGAGAGCCTAGGAATATAGGCTCTTTTTAGCTATAATTG
The DNA here is from genome assembly GCF_002019645.1 of Litchfieldia alkalitelluris. Lineage (GTDB taxonomy): Bacteria > Bacillota > Bacilli > Bacillales > Bacillaceae_L > Litchfieldia > Litchfieldia alkalitelluris. The sequence goes on from NZ_KV917374.1 coordinate 1,498,078, forward strand.
TTGATTTCACCCTTGAGTAGACAGTCTTTTATGATATTAATTCATAATATTGTCCAGTAAGGGAAAAATAGGATAAAAACTGGGCACTGGGGGGGAACTAATTGAACCAAGAGCAACTAGAAATGTACAATAAATTAAAAGATTTACAGGGACAAGTCCTCAAGTTATATAAAGAATATTGGCACCTTTATTCAGATATTAGTACATGGCAATTTTGGCTTATTTGTTTACTTTTTTTTCTAGGCCCTTTGGTCACATTATTTTTTCTACTTGATCGTGAAAATAAATTTTTACTTGGTTTTTATGGATTAAATGTACACATTTGGTTTAGTTATATAGATATCTGGGGATCCGGTCAGGGGTTATGGGGTTATCCATATAAGTTTATTCCTTTTCTACCAGGTAATTTATCTCTAGATGCTGCCCTTATCCCAACTTTATTTATGTTAGTTTATCAATGGACGTTAAAGCATAAAAAGAATTATTACTTATATACAATTATATTATCGCTATTCTTATCTTTTATATTTAAACCACTCTTGAATTTACATACCTTATTTTTGCTACATAAAGGAACAAATTATCTTCATTTGCTTTTAGGATATATAGTGGTTTTATTAATGGCTAAAGTGATTACAAATGTATTTATAAAATTGCCTGATATAAAAAGAAAATAGGAAATGTTTACAGCCCTCCCTAGTGATTAGGGCTTTTTTTTTGAAATGAAAAATGAAGTAAATTTATAAAAACGGACTTTGGAATCGTCACCAGTAAAGTCCACAGGTTACTAGACGTAGAGTGTTACGGTTTTTTGAAATAAGTCAATTTTGTGAAATATAAAGGTGAAAAGTTGACTAGTGACACTTTGTCATATATCATAATATCTATAAAGTGACACGATGTCACATTGTTCCTTGGCAGTGTTAGTCCGATGGTTTAAAAAAGGAGAATTTGTTGATGAGCTTACAGACAAATGAAACTGAAAATATGAAAGAATTAAAAACAGAATTGATTAGATTCATGATGGCTTATAAATTTGCTCTAGATGAAGTAAACACTAAAATTGATATTTTGAAGCAAGAATTCAAATTTATCCATGAATACAATCCAATTGAACACGTTAGTTCACGAGTTAAGTCCCCTGAAAGCATTCTAAAAAAGATTCGTCAAAAAGAGCTTATGCTTTCATTACCAATCATAAGAGAAAATATTCGAGATATAGCTGGAATTCGTATCACTTGTTCATTCATTTCAGATATTTATAAGATTAGTGAAATGCTTGAGAAGCAAAAAGATATTAAAGTCGTTCAGTGTAAGGACTATATAAAAACTCCAAAATCTAATGGATATAGAAGCCTACATCTTATTATTGAAATTCCAATTTTTATGTCAGACAGAGTTGAGAATGTTTATGTAGAAATTCAAATTCGAACCATTGCGATGGATTTCTGGGCAAGTCTGGAACATAAAATTTATTATAAATACAACAATGAAATCCCGCAAAAGATGAAGACTGAATTGAAGGAGGCAGCAAATTCAGCTGCTGAATTAGACATAAAGATGGAGAAAATTCATCAGGAAATGAACTTGCTCAAGGAAATGTCTGAACCTGATGATGATAATTTTCAAGAACTATTTATAGACAACATAAAGTTTAATCTTCCTAATAATTTTTTAAATTTAAGCAAGGGTCTAATAAATAATAGCAAATAGGAGGAACATTTTGATGATGATGTTTAATCAGGATATCCCTAATTTTGTTCATAAAGAGTTGGAAAAAATCAATGAGGTTTTATCACCAATTACTAAAAAGGTTGCAAAATATAGATTATGGTCTTTTCCATTAATCTGTATATCCCTAATTAATTTATACTTGATGGTGATGATGCTACCAAGTATTCGAGAAGTTGTGCCAACAATCATTTTATATGCGGTATTGGGAGCTATTGGAATGGCTTTAGGTAAGGAAGCAAAACATTACCAATTACAGTTGCAAACTCAAAGTACAGAATATATCATCAAACGAATCAATGAAAGCGATATTGAATCTGATCAAATAAAAGCAAGGTATACAAGATTAATCAATGACAATCCAAAGAATTCAATGAATTACTTTATTGAATTCTTACAAAAGGAAAATAGTCATAGAAATGGTAGTGGGATAGGAGCGAATTGAATTGCCTAAAATAACCTTTCATAATTTACCTGATGATAAAAAACAAAAATTAATCCAGGCTGTAAAAAAGGAATTTTCGAGGGTACCTGTGTATGAAGCTTCGATCTCAAACATTATAAAAACAGCTAACATCCCACGTGGAAGCTTTTATCAATACTTTGAAGACAAAGAGGATGCTTATTATTATTTGTTGAATGAAATGGTTCTAGAATTAAATAACGTATTTATTGCGCTGTTAACGAAGCACGAAGGCAATTTATTTGAGGCAATGGTTGATTTGTTTAAGTTAATCATTGACGAGGATGAGAATTTTTACCTATTAAAAAATTCCTTTTCAAATATGTCATATAAAGTTGAGGATAAATTTTCAGGAATTTTTAGTGATTATCATAATAGTAATGAAAAAATTGAAAAAATAAGTTTATACATCAATAAAAAGACTCTAAACATTAATGATGACCGTGAAATATTTTTTATGATGCAAATCATTTCTGCAGTAACGCTACGGAATTTTGTAGAGAAATTTGCGAAGGATTTAACAAAAGAAGAAGCAATTAAAAATTATATCATTGAAATGAACATGTTGAAGAATGGTCTTGCTAAGAAACTTGAATAGGAAGGTGTTGGGGGATTATGTATTACTGAATACGTAGTCCTTATTTATTACTATTTATTGGGGTTAAAACCAACTAAAACAAAATAAATAAAAGTAAATAAAGAAAAAACGGGTGATATTATATTTTTTTTCATGTATAATTTAGAAAAAGATAAATTTTGAACACTATGTGAACATATAACTTGGCCTGTAAATAAGGGGAAGTGGGGAGATATTGTGAAAGTATCGTTATTTATTACATGTCTTGCTGATATCTTTTATTCTAACGTTGGAAAAGATACGGTAGAGGTATTAGAAAAGGTTGGTTGCGAGGTTCATTTTCCAGAACAACAAACATGCTGTGGGCAGCCTGCGTATAATAGTGGCTATCATAAGGAAACAAAAGAAGTGGCAAAGCATATGATTCGTACGTTTGAGGATTCAGAATATGTCGTTTCTCCTTCCGGATCTTGTGTTTCGATGCTACAAGAATATACACATTTATTTAAAGATGATGAAGTATGGAAAAAAAGAGCCGAAAATCTTGCAAACAAATCCTATGAACTTACTCAATTTTTAGTAGATGTCTTAAAAGTGGAAAATATTAAAGCTAGTTTAAATGCCAAAGCAACTTATCACAAGTCATGTCACATGACACGTTTACTAGGAGTGAAAGAAGCACCATTAAAGCTTCTTGAAAATGTAGAAGGGTTAGAAATGTCACCGCTTCCAAATAGCCATGATTGTTGTGGTTTTGGTGGAACATTTTCGGTAAAGATGGGGCCAATTTCAGAGCAAATGGTAGATGAAAAAGTACGACATATTGAAGAAACAAATTCTGAGATTTTAATAGGTTCAGATTGTGGTTGTTTAATGAATATTGGAGGGCGTATTAATCGTCAAGGAAAACCAATAAAAATTATGCACATTGCTGAAGTGCTGAATAGTGAGGTGAAATAAAACATGCCAATGAAGATAGGTGATGAAAAGTTCTTTAATCGAGTCGAGAGCGGGATTAATAACGGCTTTATGAGAAATGCAGTAGCCTCTGCTCAAGAACGAATGCAAGGAAGACGATTGACTGCTACAGAAGAACTGGGGAATTGGGAAGAATGGCGAGAATTAGGTGAAGAGATTCGCACACATACACTAGAAAACCTAGATTACTATCTTGAGCAATTAACCGAGAATGTGACTAAGCGTGGTGGCCATGTCTTTTTCGCTGAAACGGCAGAAGAAGCGAATGAATATATCTCAAAGATTGTGAATGATAAAAAAGCGAAAAAGATCGTAAAATCAAAGTCGATGGTCACAGAAGAAATCAACTTAAATGAGGTCCTTGAAAAAGCTGGGTGTGAGGTAATTGAAACCGACTTAGGAGAATACATCCTTCAGTTAGATGATCATGATCCACCATCTCATATTGTTGTACCAGCACTTCATAAGAATAAAGAACAAATTAGAGATACGTTTAAGGAAAAACGAGGATATGATAAGTCTGAAATTCCTGAAGAACTTGCATTATTTGCTCGTGAGCAACTTCGTGGGGAATTTTTGAGCGCAGATATTGGGATAACTGGCTGTAATTTTGCAGTTGCAGATTCAGGGTCAATTAGTTTGGTTACCAATGAAGGAAATGCACGCTTAGCTACAGCCCTTCCTAAAACACAAATCACTGTTATGGGGATGGAGCGAATCGTTCCTACTTGGGAAGAGCTTGATGTGTTAGTTAGCTTGCTTTGTCGTAGTGCTGTTGGGCAGAAGCTTACAAGTTATATTACAGGATTAACTGGGCCAAAAGATGAAGGTGATGTGGATGGACCTGAAGAGTTTCATCTAGTCATTGTCGATAATGGTCGATCCAATATTTTAGGGACTGAATTCCAAAGTGCTCTTCATTGTATCCGTTGTGCTGCATGTATTAATGTCTGTCCGGTGTACCGTCATATTGGTGGACATTCCTATGGATCCATTTACCCTGGCCCAATTGGAGCGGTTCTTACTCCATTACTAGGTGGTTATGAAGACTATAAGGAATTACCGTATGCGTCAACACTTTGTGCAGCTTGTACGGAAGCTTGCCCGGTTAAGATCCCATTACATGAACTATTAATTAAACATCGTCGAAAGATTGTTGAAGATGAAGGTAAAACTAGTTTTGGTGAAAAACTAGCGATGAAGGGATATCAACTAGCTGCAAGCTCTCCTACATTATATAAAGCTGGAACGAAATCAGCGAACACAGTCATGTCACCTTTTACTGAAGATCATTCGATTAAAAAAGGTCCAGGACCAATGAAGCCATGGACCGATGTGCGTGACTTTCCTGCACCTACAAAAGAGAGATTTAGAGATTGGTTTAAATCAAATCGAAAGGGGGAACAGTAATTCATGGAGACTGGGCAAATTTATAATAAAGATAAATTCTTAACCAATGTTGCTAGTAAACTTGGTCGTAAACGGAGAACAGAACCTGTAGTGAAACCTACTTGGACAAAACAACCACAGTTTGATGTGTTAAAAGATGCCTCTCAAGATGAGCTTGTTGATGTATTGAAAAAGCAATGTGAGGTCATTCATACACAAGTCTATGAGGTGAATACTTCGGGATTGAGTGAACAAATTGGGTTAATTTTAGAACAATATGAGGCAAGTTCAGTTATTACATGGAATGATAACCGCTTTACTGATTATGAGGTTGAACAATATTTGTTCGAAGAGCTTTCCAAAGAAGGGAAGGCAGTTCACAAGTGGGACCCCTCCAGTGGCTATGAAAATATTGTTTTGGCTGAAAAAGCAGATGTCGGCATTACGTTTAGTGATATGACATTGGCTGAATCAGGCACAGTTGTCTTGTTTAGTGGTGCAGACAAAGGGAGATCGGTGAGTTTACTGCCAAAAACGTATATTGCGATTATCCCGAAAAGTACGATTGTTCCAAGGATGACTCAAGCGACGTCACACATTAGTAACCTAGTGAATTCTGGAGAACTAGTAGCTTCATGTGTGAACTTTATATCAGGACCAAGTAATAGTGCGGATATTGAGTTGAATTTAGTTGTTGGGGTGCATGGACCTATTAAAGCATCTTACATTATTGTGAATGATAAATAAGTTGGGTTTTTGTGGGCTGTCACAGTTTTGTGGCAGCTTTTTATTTTTGAGGGTAAGGGAAAATGGTTGATAAAGTGTCAAAAGTGGTTGATAAAGTGCCAGAAGTGGTTGATAAAGTGTCAAAAGTGATGGATAAAAGATAAAAAGTGATGGATAAATCTACTGAAGTGTTAGATAAACGGGTAAAAATCAATGAAGATTAATGGTTAAGTGATATTTTATTAGATAAATATGATTGTGGGACCCTATTTTAAGTGAATATTTACGAAAAATCGATGAATCATGAAAAGTGGTTGATAAAAGCCCAAAAATGGCTAATAAATCTACCAAAGTGGCTAATAAGTTTACCGAAATGGTTGATATCCATTGAAAATTAATTAAAAATCCTTTTGACACTCCCTTTCGCAACACTATTAAGCTAGATAAATACAAGCTCAGGTAGAAAATCATCGATTTAGCCCACCAAAAGGATAAAAACCCACCCAATTCTAATTAAAGCACTTGTTTCAAAAGATTTATCCAAGTACAGACAGTTGCTCTCTCCCGTTTTCTAATTCATTTTCAAACAAAAACAAAAAAAGACAAAAAAAGTTCAAAAAAGTATTCCATAATAAACAAACATATAGTAAAATTAAAAACAGAAGAAAACAAACATACTTACAATAAAAAACAAAAGAACATAAAGGTAGGGGAATGGAAAATGGTAAAAAGCTTATGGGAATCAGAAAAAGCAGCTGGCTTAACTAAAGGGGTAGATGAGCTAGTATATCGTTCAAACTTAATTGGTACAGATCGCGCCGTATGTAACTGGGGTGGCGGAAATACTTCGATGAAAACAGTAGAAAAGGACTTCCGTGGTCGTAATGTAGAAGTGATGTGGGTAAAAGGTAGTGGATCTGACTTAGCTACAATGAAAGCGCATAATTTCACAGGGCTAAACCTAGAGGATATTAAACCATTAATCGAACGTGATGAAATGCCAGATGAAGAGATGGTTGCATACTTGGCTCATTGCATGATCGATAGCAAACATCCACGTGCATCAATTGAAACATTATTACATGCATTTTTACCATTCAAGCATGTTGATCACACACATCCAGATGCGATTATCAGCCTTTGCTGCGCAGATAATGGACGTCAAATTGCTGAAGAAATTTACGGAAATCGCTTTGTATGGGTACCATATGTACGCCCTGGTTTTACATTATCGAAAATGATTGCTGAAGGTGTAAAGAATAATCCAAATGCAGAACTTGTATTAATGGAAAAGCATGGTCTTGTTGTGTGGGGAGAAACAGCACAAGAAAGCTATGAAAAGACAATTTCTGTGATTAATGAAGCAGAACAATATATTAATAGTAAAATAGACGAGTCAAAAACGTTCGGTGGAGCAAAATACCAATCATTATCAGAAGAAGAAGCAAGAAGCTTTGTTGCTCAAGTGATGCCTGTTATTCGTGGGGCTGTAAGCGATGAAAAGAAAATGCTATTAACATATGATAATGGTGATGATGTACTTCAATTTGTTAACAGCTTCAATGCAAAAGACTTATCACAAGTAGGTGCAGCATGCCCAGATCACTTAGTTCATACAAAAATGAAACCATTATTCATTGACTGGGATCCACAATCTAAAGATGTTGAGGCACTAATTTCAAGCATTAAAGAAGGCGTGGAAAGTTTCAAAGAAGAATATAAGAACTACTTCGAACGTAATAAAAACGAAGGCGACAAAATGTTTGAACCAGCACCAAGAGTCATTCTTATCCCAGGACTAGGAATGATTAACTCTGGTAAAAACCTAGTAATGGCTAACGTAAGTGGTGCACTTTATCACCGTGCAATTGCTGTAATGAAAGGTTCTACAGCCTTAGGTGAGTTCGTCTCATTAAATGAAAACGAATCATATAACATTGAGTACTGGCCACTTGAGCTTTACAAGCTTTCTCTTGCTCCAGCTGAAGCTGAGTTTTCACGTAAGGTTGCTTTCGTAACTGGTGGTGCTGGTGGAATTGGTAGTGCAACTTGCCGCCGTTTTGTTTCAGAAGGTGCTCATGTTGTCGTTGCTGACTTAAATCTTGAAGGTGCGCAAAAAGTTGCAGCTGAGATCAATGAACAATATGGTGAAGGCCGTGCATTAGCTGTCAAGATGGATGTGACGAAGGAAGATCAAGTGAAAGCTGCGTTTGAAGAAACAGCACTTACTTATGGTGGGGTTGATATTCTTGTAAATAATGCAGGTCTTGCTACTTCAAGCCCATTTGATGAAACGACATTAGATGAGTGGAATTTAAATATGAATGTACTTGGAACAGGTTACTTCCTAGTAGCACGTGAAGCATTCTCTCAAATGAAACAACAAGGTATCGGCGGAAATATGGTGTTCATCGGTTCTAAGAACTCCGTGTATGCTGGTAAAAATGCATCTGCCTATAGCTCAGCAAAAGCACTTGAAACGCATTTAGCAAGATGTATTGCTGCTGAAGGTGGAGAATTCGGAATTCGTGTGAACTCAGTTTTACCAGATGCAGTATTACAAGGTTCTGCGATTTGGGGATCAAGATGGCGTGAAGAACGTGCGGCTGCATACGGAATTGAGCCTGATCAATTAGAAGAGCATTACCGTAAGCGTACAACGTTATTAGTTAATATCTATCCAAGTGACATTGCTGAATCTATTGCGTTCTTTGCTTCTTCTAAAGCAGATCGCACAACAGGTTGTATGATAACGGTAGATGGTGGAGTTCCAGCAGCATTTACTAGATAATAAGCATATGGTATATTATTTCTAGCAAACATGAGGTGAGTGAATAGCTCACCTCATCACTATTTCGGAGAACGATGAGTATAGGGGTGTGAGGGCGGTGCTTGTAGCTGAACGTCATCAAAAAATAGTAGAAATCGTGAATGAAAAGCTAAGTGTTCGAGTTTCCGAGTTAAGCCAAATATTTGGTGTCACTGAAGAAACCATTCGAAGAGATTTAGAAAAATTAGAAAAAGAAAACCTGTTGCAGCGTAGCCATGGTGGGGCAGTTAGTGTAAAAAAGGAAGAAACTGAAATTCCTTATCTTGAAAGAGAAATTACCAATGCTACGGAAAAAAGAAAAATTGCTGTTGAAGCGGTTCGACTCATTTTCCCTGGTGATCAAATTGTCCTTGATGCAAGTACAACTGCATGGTATATGGCGAAGGAATTACCTGATATGCCACTATCGGTTATCACCAACTCAATAAAAGTAGCATTAGAGTTAAGTAAAAAAGAACAAATCAAGGTCATTTCTACAGGTGGAATGCTTTTACCAGAATCCCTATCATATGTAGGTCCATTAGCTGAGAGATCTCTTCAAATGTATCATGTAAATAAAGCTTTTATTTCTTGTAAGGGTGTACATCTGAATGCAGGTCTTAGTGATGCAAATGAATGGCAGGCATTGTTAAAAAAGCAAATGATGCAAATTTCAGATGAAACCATTTTAATGGTAGATTCTACAAAGTTTGGAACAAGAACCTTTGTTCAAGTAGCTGGCTTAGACGAAGTGGATCAAGTAATTACAGATTCTAATATTTCGCATGATTATGTTGAAGAATTTAAAGAAAAGAATATTAAACTAACACTAGTTGAATAACATCACAAACGCGTTAGAGTTCTTAAAATCAATTTTGAGACCTCTAACGCGTTTGTCATTTTTGTCCTTCGTAGTTTAAAATGAAGGTGATTAGCTGAAATATGGGGGAAATAATAAATGTCTATTAATCTTTTACACGAATTAATGGAAATGACAGATGAAGAACAGGCTATTTTACAATCGAAAAATCAAGTGATTAGAGATATTTATACAAGTCAATCGAATTTCATTATTGAAAGTGAGAAATTTTTACCTAAAGAAAAAATGATTATGGTCCGAAAACATACCCGTTTTATTGATTTCCCGAAACATAAGCATAATTATATTGAAATTAATTACGTTTATCATGGCTCGCTTACTCAAAAAGTGGGAAATGAAACAATTACTCTTCAACAAGGAGAGCTATTATTTTTGAACCAGCATATCGAACATGAAATTGCTGCATGTGCAAAAGAGGACATTATCTTAAACTTTATCATTCAGCCGCAATTCTTTGAATTTATCTTCACCTATCTATCCTCGAACAATATTATTAGTGAGTTCTTGATTAATAGCATCTATAACAATACTCAAAATGGCCAATTTTTGTATTTTGCCGTTGCAGAAGTAGATGAAATTCAAGAGGTATTGAAGAAAATAATACTTGAATTAATGTATCCATCCTTTTTATCAGACTCTACTAGCAAGTTATACATGGGTTTGCTTTTACTCAACTTAATCAAGCATTCCGATAAAATAACCCATACCAAAGAAGATTCGGCTCAACCTTATCTCCTTGTAGAATCGTTAAAATATATTGAGGAACATTTTCAGACAGCTTCTTTATACGAGCTTGCTGAAAAGCTTCATCAGCCTCATTACGCATTAAGTAAATATATAAAAAAGTCAACACAGTTTACATTCAAGGAACTTCTTCAAGAGAAGCGTTTAGCAAAAGCAAAGGAAATACTTGAAAGCACTGACATGGCTGTAACAGGTGTTGCTGAACAAGTTGGGTATGATAATATTAGTTATTTTTATCGGATTTTTAAAAATAAATATGGTCATACTCCGAAAAAGTATAGAGAACATCTGTCGCATCAATAGTGATAGATGTTTTTTTTATTGTTAAGTGCAAATAAGGACAATAAATAAAATAATTCACGACATTATAAAGAGTTTGAAAATCAATTATGATTGTAATATGGTAAAGTAGCAAACGCTTTCAAAAAAGAGGTGATCGTAGTGACAAAATATAGTTTAGCAGTTGATATAGGTGCATCAAGCGGGAGACTAATTCTAGGGTTTTTAGAGAATGGACAACTAAATCTTGAAGAGATACACCGATTTGAAAACAAAATCGTTCTAAAAGGCCAACACTATTGTTGGGAAGTTGATACACTTTTTGCTGAGATAAAAGAAGGTATAAAAAAATGTACGGAAAAGGGAATTACTCCTGATAGTATCGGCATAGATACTTGGGCTGTTGATTTTGTACTACTAGATAAAAACGATGAACTATTAACTGATGCTGTTGCATACCGGGATGCTCGAACAGATGGGATGATGGAAGAAGTATTTAATATCTTCTCTAAAGAGCGTTTATATTTAGAAACAGGAATACAATTCCAAAAGTTTAATACAATCTATCAATTATATTCTATGAAACTTTCACAACCAGAAGTGTTAGAAAAAGCAAAATCATTCTTAATGATTCCAGAATATTTTAATTATCTACTAACTGGTAAAAAAGCTAACGAATACACAAATGCAACATCAACACAATTGGTCAATGCATTTACGAAGAAATGGGACACTGTCCTTCTAGATAAACTCGGAATTAATAAAGAAATGTTCCAAGATATAAAAATGCCGAAGACAGTATTAGGTGAATTAACAGAGGAGTTGGAAGCTGAGTTTGGATTTAATATGAAAGTGATTCTCCCTGCTACTCATGATACAGGATCTGCAGTTATTGCTGTACCTGAACTAGAAGACACGATCTACATTAGCTCTGGTACATGGTCATTAATAGGTGTAGAAAATCACTTCCCAATCTGTATTACCAAAGCTTTAGATTACAATTTTACAAATGAAGGCGGAATCGATTATCGCTATCGTTTCTTGAAAAATATTATGGGGCTTTGGATGATCCAAGAAGTTAAACGCAATTACAATGATGAATATTCATTTGCAGAGCTTGTTGAATTAGCCAGAAATGCGCAAGATTTTACGTCAACTGTAAATGTGGATGAAGATCGCTTTTTGAAGCCAGACAATATGGTTGAAGAAATTCAAAAATATTGTCACGAAAATAACCAACAAATCCCTGAGACGCCTGGAGAGGTCGCTAAATGCGTGTTTGATAGTTTAGCACTAAGCTACCAGCAAGCAATTGGTGAGATTGAAGAAATCTATGAAAAAGAATTTCCAAACATCAATGTTATTGGTGGTGGATGTCAAAACGAAATGCTAAACCAACTGATCGCAGATGTCACAAAGAAAAACGTATATGCTGGACCAGTTGAAGCAACAGCAATCGGAAATCTAGTGGCTCAGCTAATGGCGCTCGGTGAGATAGAAGATATCAATGAAGCTAGAACGATTATTAAGGATTCATTTGAAGTTAAAAAATATACACATAACCAAGCTTATGTTAAATAATATTGGAGGAATATCAAAATGACAGTTAAAGAAAACTTTGAACTTGCAAAAAAGCAATATGAAAAATGGGGAATCAATGTTGATGAAGTGTTAGCGAAGTTAAAAACAGTTCCAATCTCAATTCATTGCTGGCAAGGTGATGATGTTGGTGGTTTTGAGGTAAACCAAAGTGAACTGTCTGGTGGAATTGATGTAACTGGTAACTATCCTGGGAAAGCAAGAACACCTGATGAGTTACGTCAAGATTTAGAAAAGGCATTATCTTTGATTCCAGGTAAGCACCGTGTAAATCTTCATGCGATCTATGCTGAAACTAATGGAGAAGTTGTAGAAAGAGATCAACTAGAGCCAAAGCATTTTGAAAACTGGGTAAATTGGGCGAAGCAACAGGGATTAGGTTTAGATTTTAACCCTACACTATTTTCACATGAAAAAGCAGCTGATGGACTTACACTTTCTCATCCAGATGAAGAAATCAGAGAGTTTTGGATTCAGCATTGTATTGCAAGTCGAAAGATTGCTGAGTACTTCGGAAAAGAGCTTGGTTCAACAACGTTAACAAATGTCTGGATTCCTGATGGATATAAAGATATTCCGAGTGATCGCCTAACTCCTAGAAAACGACTAAAAGATTCTTTAGATAAGATTTTTGCAGTAGAGATAGATGAAAAACACAATTTAGATGCAGTTGAAAGTAAGCTGTTCGGTATAGGTTCAGAGTCCTATGTAGTGGGTTCACATGAATTTTATATGGGATATGCATTAAAAAATAACAAACTATGCTTGCTAGATACAGGTCATTATCATCCAACTGAAACTGTATCAAACAAGATTTCATCAATGCTTCTATACAGCGACAAAGTGGCATTACACGTATCAAGACCAGTACGTTGGGACAGTGACCATGTTGTTATTTTTGACGATGAGCTTAGAGAAATTGCATTAGAAATCGTTCGCAATGATGCGCTTGATAAGGTAATGATCGGCTTAGATTTCTTTGATGCAAGCATAAATCGTATTGCTGCATGGACAATTGGTACTAGAAACATGATCAAGTCCTTATTAGCTGCAATGCTTGTACCAAATGATTATTTAAGACAATTACAAGAAGATGGTAACTTCACTGAAAGATTAGCATTATTCGAGGAGTTCAAGACATATCCATTTGGAGCAATTTGGGATTACTATTGTGAGCAAATGGGTGTTCCTGTGAAAGAATCATGGCTTGAGGAAGTTAAGAGCTATGAGCAAGAAGTTTTATCAACAAGATCATAATGGTTTAAAAGCTTGTAGAGATAATCTACAAGCTTTTGTTTATTGTATGGATGGAGAGATTTGTTGTTCTGGTTAAGTAGAAAGCTGTCCGAAGAGAGCTCAGGTTCAGACAGGTTTGCTCTGGTTAAGTAGAAAGCTGTCCGAAGAGAGTTCAGGTTCAGACAGGTTTGCTCTGGTTAAGTAGAAAGCTGTCCGAAGAGAGTTCAGGTTCAGACAGGTTTGCTTGGTTTTAGTGGAAAGCTGTCCGAAGAGAGCTCAGGTTCAGACAGGTTTGCTCAGGTTGAGTGGAAAGCTGTCCGAAGAGAGTTCAGGTTCAGACAGGTTTGCTCTGGTTAAGTAGAAAGCTGTCCGAAGAGAGCTCAGGTTCAGACAGGTTTGCTCAGGTTGAGTAGAAAGCTGTCCGAAGAGAGTTCAGGTTCAGACAGGTTTGCTCAGGTTGAGTGGAAAGCTGTCCGAAGAGAGCTCAGGTTCAGACAGGTTTGCTCAGGTTGAGTAGAAAGCTGTCCGAAGAGAGCGCAGGTTCAGACAGGTTTGCTCTGGTTAAGTAGAAAGCTGTCCGAAGAGAGCGCAGGTTCAGACAGGTTTGCTCTGGTTAAGTAGAAAGCTGTCCGAAGAGAGTTCAGGTTCAGACAGGTTTGCTCAGGTTAAGTAGAAAGCTGTCCGAAGAGAGTTCAGGTTCAGACAGGTTTGCTCAGGTTGAGTAGAAAGCTGTCCGAAGAGAGCGCAGGTTCAGACAGGTTTGCTCTGGTTAAGTAGAAAGCTGTCCGAAGAGAGCTCAGGTTCAGACAGGTTTGCTCAGGTTGAGTAGAAAGCTGTCCGAAGAGAGCGCAGGTTCAGACAGGTTTGCTCTGGTTAAGTAGAAAGCTGTCCGAAGAGAGCTCAGGTTCAGACAGGTTTGCTCTGGTTAAGTAGAAAGCTGTCCGAAGAGAGTTCAGGTTCAGACAGGTTTGCTCAGGTTGAGCGGGAAGCTGTCCGAAGAGAGTTCAGGTTCAGACAGGTTTGCTCAGGTTGAGTGGAAAGCTGTCCGAAGAGAGCTCAGGTTCAGACAGGTTAGCTCAGGTTGAGTGGAAAGCTGTCCGAAGAGAGCTCAGGTTCAGACAGGTTAGCTTTGCCCAAAATGTTACTTAATAGTGATAAAGCAATTATTGATAAGCTACCTCTAAATCCTCGGTCATCATTAGCACTTCTGTTCCCTGATGATCTTTTATTATCCTACCTTCTTGATAATCCCACCTAACAACAGTCAAATCATCAGATTTAAATGGATCTGTATCAGTAACTTCTCCAATTACTCTTCTTCCGAATTTTTGGTAATAAGAATCTGTTGTTTTAACTTTGGTGCCTGGAGTGAATTTTCCCATAGAATCATCCTTTCATCTGAAAATTTTTCTTTATGCCATAGTATAGGCATTTATTAAATTTAAAAACCATTTTGGTAGCTATGATCACAAACGTAAAAACAACTAAACAAAACGAAAAATCGTTAGATATGTCTAAAATAAGAAATAAACAAAAATAAACAAATTATAATTCTGTGTTTGTGTTGATTTATAGTTGAATTCAACATAATATAAAGATATAAGTTATTAATAAGCTTTTTAATACAAAAGGAGATGATCGTAATGATCAACGAAAGTGAAATTAACATCCTTATCATAAATAATTCTGTAAAGTCTGCACCATTTGTAAAGGAAATGATTGCGGCAACGTATAATATGTGGAGGCTTGGTTGGGATGAGAGAAATGGTGGAAACATCAGTTATTTATTAAACGAGGAAGAAGTGACTCCTTATTTAGATGTAAAGCATCCAGTTCGTACATCCATCCTAGATTTTCCAGTTCCAGAGCTTGCTAATAAATATTTTATTGTAACTGGTTCAGGAAAGTATTTTAAAAATGTAAAAGATAATCCTGAAGATTGCTTAGGAATTATTCGCGTGGATACTACTGGTCATAAAATAGATATTCTTTGGGGCTTTGCTGATGGAGGCAAACCAACGAGTGAATTACCGTCACACTTTATGAGCCATATCGCTCGTCTTAAGGTTGATCAAAACCACCGTATCATCATGCATAACCACGCAACAAATATTTTAGCCATGACATTCACACATGATTTAAATGAAAAGAGTTTTACAAAAACATTATGGCAAATGTGTACAGAATGTATCGTTGTTTTCCCTGATGGAGTTGGAATTTTGCCATGGATGGTACCAGGTACAGACGAAATTGGACAGCGTACAGCTGAGAAAATGGCTGATCACCGGTTAGTTATTTGGCCATTTCATGGAATCTTTGGTGCAGGAACAACCATGGATGAAACCTTTGGATTAATTGAAACAGCCGAAAAAGCAGCTCAGATCTATACAATTATTAGCTCACATCAGGGTGGAATTAAACAAGTGATTACTGATAAAGAGTTAGAAGATTTAGCTAAAGCCTTTGGTGTTACTCCAATTGAAGGAGTACTTACTATATAAAAAGGAAAGGGAGACGAATGTCTCTCTTTATAAAACATCTACTATGTGAAGTAGTGAACAATATGTGACGGAGGGATGAGAATTTATGGGACGTGTATTTTATGTACCAAGTACGAACTTAATGGGGATTGGCTGTTTAAATGAAGTAGGGCCCTTTATTCGAGATTTAGGCTTTAAAAAAGCATTTGTAGTAACAGATAAATTTCTTAGTAAATGTGGAATAGTGGATAAGGTACTATCAGTCCTTGAAAGTGTTGGAATTGACTATCAGGTATTTGATGAAGTAAAGCCTAATCCAACAACAACAAATGTTCATGATGGAGTAGCTAACTATCAAGATAGTGACTGTGATTTTATCGTGTCGGTTGGGGGCGGGTCGCCACAGGATGCAGCTAAAGGGATTGGATTAGTTTTAACAAATGGCGGTCATGTTAGAGAATTTGAAGGTGTTGGTAAAACAAGAAACAAATCGGTCCCAATTGTTGCGATTAATACGACAGCTGGTACATCAGCAGAATATACAATTAACTATGTAATAACTGATGAAGAACGCCAAGTAAAAATGGTAATGGTCGATAAAAATAGTTTAGTCACAATTTCTGTAAATGATCCTGAACTTATGGTCGGTAAACCAGCTGACTTAACTGCTGCAACAGGTATGGATGCATTAACGCATGCGATTGAAGCAATAGTTACGCCTGGAGCATTTCCAGTAACAGATGCGACAGCTCTAGCTGCAGTTGAAACAGTATTTAATTATTTACCTCGTGCTGTGAAAGATGGTCATGATATCGAAGCTCGTGAACAAATGGTGTATGTAATGTTTTTAGCAGGTATTGCCTTTAATAATGCAGGTCTTGGGTTTGTTCATGCAATGGCGCATCAGCTTGGTGGGGTATATGATCTACCACATGGAGTTTGTAATGCGATGCTTTTACCAATTGTTGAACTAGAAAATGCGAAGCGGGATCCTCAAAAATTTCGTGCGATAGCAAAGGCTGCGGGACTTGAAGTAGCTGGAAAAACAGATGAGCAATGTGCTGAAGATGTCATTGAAGCAATTAAATCATTATCAAAGGAAGTAGGAATTCCAAGTAAACTTTCACAACTGGGTGTAACAGAAATTGATCTTGAAAAACTGGCAGAAAACTCATTAAGAGATGCATGTGCACCGGGTAATCCTTTTCAACCGACAAAAGAAGAAGTGGTTGAGATGTTTAAAGAGATTTTGTGAACTTAGAAAGTTAACACATAAAACCAACTGTTTAAGATCACTCGTGGTCTAAAGAGTTGGTTTTTTTTATGGATGTCTACCCTGAAAAAAGAAATGCGGAAGGCACTCGTTCATCGGCGACAGGCATAAGACAAGCCGGCTAGAAGGTTGCTCTTTAACTCTAGATGGATTGACTTAGACCTGAGAGCCGATAGCGCCTGGAGCTAGACACTAAGCTAAGTATAATTTTCATACGCCATGGTGCTAATTTTATTAGCATAGATGTCTACCCTGAAAATAACTTAGTTTGCGGAGTTCCATGAGCTGCGATCCACTTGCTTTCCACGGGTCTCCTGCGGGGTCTCCACGTAACCGCTATATCCCGCAGGAGTCAAACGGCTCTTCACACATTCCACACTAAGTTAGAAAATACTATTCATTCTCCAGGCTGCTAATATTTTATTAGCCTAGAAGTCTACCTACCTTAATAAATACCATAAAAATGTTATTACTTTATCTTCTAATGAATGATAAAATAATTTCTTAACTACTAAATTAAGAATTCTAAAATATGCCTTAGTTTAATAGAATAACGATACTAATTAAATGGTAGGTGTAGGCTGCGTGAAGAAAAAGAAAATATTAATCAGCATGATTAGCCTGATTGTAGTATGTTTTCTTCTTTCTGTATTTGTTCTAGAGCTTAACAAGACAAAGAATGAAAGTGTGAGAGTGGTATCTAACATCAGTGATGCACAAATAGTTGTTCAATCAGTTGATACTGCAGTTGAACAAGAGGAGCAAATAGCTGAAGAAACTAAGATTGACAAACCAGTGGCAGAAGCAATTAAAGAAAGAGTCAGAGAAGTGATAGAAGGTGCGCTTGATTTTTTCATTAAGGATAAAAAAATTGTCTCCATTGGTGATTCACTTACTCAGGGTGTTGGGGATGAAACAGATAGTGGTGGTTATGTAGGTATTCTTAACCACACGTTTGAAGATAACCACGTAAATATAACGATTGAAAACTTTGGTAAAAGGGGAAATCGTTCAGATCAACTTTTAAAACGGTTGGAACAAGAGGAAATTGCATCAGCTATTAGTGAAGCTGATATCGTGATGATCACAATTGGTGCAAATGACATTATGAAGGTTGTAAGAAGCAATTACACAAACCTTAATATGGAGCCTTTCCAAAAAGAAAGAATTCAATATTTGGAAAGATTAACAGCTATTTTCAATAAAATTAATGATCTGAATCCAGACACACAAATATATTTAATTGGTTTTTACAACCCATTTGAGCGTTACTTTGGTGATATTGAACAGTTGGAACTGATCTTAGATAACTGGAATAATGCAGGTAAAGCCGTTACAGAAGAGTTTGATAATATTTACTATATTCCTACAAAAGACTTATTTTCTAATTCTGCTATCGACTTATTGGCTGATGATAATTTTCATCCTAATACTGATGGTTATAAACGAATTGCTGAACGTGTTCTTGAATATCTAAATGAATTCAGTGTAGAAAATGAATTACCGATTGAGGATATTGAATAGAAGGTGAAATAGAGATGGAGAAACAACAAAAATTAAAACTGTCTTGGAAAAAGTTATTTCTAGGATTAGCAGGAGCTAACGTCTTTCTGCTTTTACTATTCGGTATCTTTATGCTGTGGCCGGTTTCGAATACTGATATACCTAAAAAAGAATTTATTGAAGATGAAGAAGGTGCTGAATTCACAGTACGTTCGAGTAAACAAAATTTAAATGAGCTAGTGAATGAGTATGTAGATAAACTGCTAAAGGATAAAGATAACAAATATACAGTTGATTTTGACGAAAATGTTCGCTTAATGGGGTCTATTGAAGCATTCCAGACAGATATTCCTATTTTAATTACACTAGAACCTTCTGTACAAGAAAATGGGGATCTTGTTCTACATGCAACGGAAATGTCTCTGGGTCTATTAGAATTGCCGAAAAAGAAAATTCTTGAATATGTAAAAAAAGAACTAAAAACACCTGAATGGGTACAAATTGATCCTAAAAAGCAACTTATTTATATAGCAGTAACGCAAATGGAAGTGAAAAGTAATTTTAAAGTAAAAGTTCAAAGCTTTGATTTGAAAAATGATAATATAAACTTCAGAATTAAGGTGCCGAATCAATCATTAGGATTATAAAGAGATTTGTAGAGTAATTTAATAAGTGTGAATGAACCAACCATTCTAATTCTATAGTTTAGCATGGTTGGTTTTTTGTTGTGGTTGTTAGAAAAATGTGGCGTATTTTAATTAGAAAATATATAATTAAGGTAATAAATAAACAAAAAAGGTAAAAAACGAACATTGCAAATGAATTCAATATGATACAAGACAATATAAATAACCATTTTTACTGAATGAAATAAGTGGAGGATTATACCATGCTTGCAGTAGAACGCCATGAACTAATATTAGAACAATTAGATAAACATAAAATTATTAAAGTATCAGAGCTAAGTAAGTTATTGGAAGTAACGGAAAAAACAGTTAGAGGAGACCTTGAACTTTTAGAGAATCGAGGAATTTTAAAAAGAATTCATGGTGGTGCTGTATTAGTAGAAGATGAAGGCAGAATTCTTCCAATTGCTGAACGTCAATCTGGTCACGGAGATGTAAAACTTGCTATTGCTAGAGCGGCAGTAGAATTAATTAAACCTAATGACACCATCCTAATGGATGGAGGGAGTACAACTATAGCTCTTGCGGAACTATTAGGAGATTTTCCGATTACCGTAATCACAAATGATTTAAAAATAGCTAACATATTACTTCACAAAAATAATGTTCAGTTAATGGTCTTGGGTGGAACAAGAATAGATAGCTCTTCTTCATTGATGGGAGCGCAAGCAACAGAAATGCTAAAACGAATGAGAGTTAATCGTTTATATATCGGTACGACTGGTGTATCCATTGAACATGGCTTAACAGTGTTTAATAGTATTCATGCTGATTGGAAAAAACAGATTATTGCTAGTGCTAATCATATTACTTTGTTAGCAGATTCCACAAAATTTGAAAAAGTAGCTTTGATTCAGTTTGCATCCATAAATGAGATTGATGAGATTGTAACGGATACTAGATTAGATGATGCTGTTAAGCTGAAGTTGAACGGTATGAACTTAAAAGTACTTCTTGCAAAAATATAAAAGACTAAGATGACAGCAGAACATAATCGTTGTCATCTTTTTTATTTGTGATATAATCAAACTATATTGAACATAAAAGAACAATTTTGAACATAAAGGAACTTAGGGGGTTGACTATGGGAGCAATTTTTTCATTAGAAGGCAAAGTGGCATTATTAACCGGATCTAGTCGAGGCTTAGGTCAAGGAATGGCAATTGGTCTAGCTGAAGCTGGAGCAGTTGTGATAGGAGCTGGAATTGGTGATATGTCTGATACTCAAAATAAAATTGAAGCAATTGGAGGTACATTCCACCAATTGGAAGCAGATTTATCTCAAAATCAAGCAGCGCAGAAACTAGTAGAAGATGCATTAGCGATAACAGGGAAAATTGATATTTTAGTCAATAACGCAGGGATTATCCGACGAGAAGATGCGGAAAACTTTTCTGATGAGGATTGGTTTGATGTAATACAAGTTAATCAACACTCCGTATTCCAGTTATGTAGAGAAGTTGGCAAGCATATGCTTGAAAATAATTCAGGCAAAATTATTAATGTAGCATCAATGCTTTCATTTCAAGGTGGTTTAAGAGTACCTGCTTATACAGCAAGTAAGCATGCAGTTGCGGGATTAACTAAATCACTTGCAAATGAATGGGGGCGAAAAGGAGTAAATGTAAACGCTATTGCTCCTGGATATATGGCCACAGATAATACAGCACAGCTTCGTGCAAACGAAGAACGTAATGAATATATAACATCTCGAATTCCACAAGGTCGTTGGGGAACCCCAGAAGACCTCAAAGGAGCAGTTATATTCTTAGCTTCTGATGCGTCAAGTTATGTAAACGGGCATATTCTATGCGTCGATGGTGGATGGATGAGCTCATAACTATATGCTATTTTAGCGGGTTATTGTTGATTAGCTTAGACTAATACAGCAGAAATCACATGTAGTTTAACTGGGGAATCTTCTATTCAAAAAACAACTTAGTTTAATGAATAATATTTTTTAAACTAAGTGTGGAATGAGCAGAGAGCCACTCAACTCCTGCGGGATATACGGGGCATGGTTAGACCCCACAGAAGCTTAAGCGACGAGGAGGCTCACCGCGCCGCCCGCGGAAAGGGAGTGGCTCGGAGCGAATGGAACTTTAGAAACATTAGGTTTCACATTAACCTAATTAATAGTTATTTAAATTTGTAAAACTAATTTTTGACTTTGAAAGGGGAAATAAGTAATGGAAATCAGACACACAACAAATCCACTAGACTTTGAATCATATAAAACTGAAAGATTAAGAAGTGACTTCTTAATGGATTCGCTATTTATCCAAGGACAAATTAACATGGTATATTCACACTACGATCGTGTAGTAACAGGTGGAGCCATTCCAACAAACCAAGCACTAAAACTTGAAGACCAAGAAACACTTAAAACAGAGTATTTCTTAGAAAGACGTGAAGTCGGAATCATTAACATTGGTGCAGAAGGTACTGTGCTGGTTGATGGGCAAGCCTATACATTAAATAAGAGAGATTGTTTATATGTTGGATTAGGCAACAAGGAAGTCTTGTTTGAAAGTAAAAATGCGGCAGATCCAGCCAAGTTTTATATTGTATCATCACCTGCACATAAACAATATCCAACAAAAAAGGCACCGATTGAAGATGCAGCTCCAACACACTTAGGATCTGACAGTGAATCAAATAAGCGTACAATTTACAAGTATATTCATGCAGATGGTATTCAAAGCTGCCAACTCATGATGGGAATGACTTTATTAGAACCTAACAATATGTGGAATACAATGCCAGCACATCTACATGACCGTCGAATGGAAGTATATTTATATTTCGATATGGACGAAAATTCAAGAGTGTTCCACTTTATGGGTGAACCAAAGGAAACTCGTCATCTTGTTGTTCAAAATGAACAAGCGGTTCTATCACCACCGTGGTCTATTCACTCAGGAGTAGGAACAAGTAACTATACATTCATATGGGCAATGGCTGGCGAAAACTATACATTTACAGATATGGATTCTGTGAAAATGGAAGAATTAAAATAATAGCTTAAACGAGCCCTACTCCTTATAACTAGTTTGAGGAGTGGGGCATTTTTATCCTCGAGGAGTTTAAGATAAAGAACAATGGGATTTATACTCAAGAATAAAACGATTTACTATCTAATAGGTAAAGATAATGGTGGGTGGGATATTAAAGGAGCTTGAATATAATCGGGCTCATTTTTTTAGACTGTTTTGAATGATGTCTTCCAGAAAACAATTATTATGGTATATTTGTATTGATGGAATATCCAACATAACATTCTTTTCTTCAACTAGGAGGATTTGAAATACATGAAAAAGAAACTTAGTGACATTTTAGCACCAATGAGCTTTACTGAAAAAATATCGTATTTATGGGAATATTATAGAATCCACTTCATCGCAAGCATCGTCATTCTTATCGTTCTAGTAACGACTATTTCAAGTATCATTGAAAAGAAAGACATTGTTTTAAACATTGTTGTGATGGGACAAATGGTCGATTCTGAGAAATTGCAGTCACTACAGAACTCAGTGAATGTTGAGTTAGTGAATGAAGAAGATAGAAATTCTTCAGAAGTATCTGTACGTCATATTCAGTATTCTAGTACACAAATGGATCAGCAAGCATCAGTTGGGCTTCAAAAAATGGCCGCTGAAATGTCATCAAAAGCAATTGACATTTTTGTTGTCGATAAAGCGCTATTTGAACAAATAAACAGTCAAGGGCAGCTTCTAAATTTGGAAGATATTCAAGGCGTTGAGTTAAGTTCAATTGATGAAAGTCATCTCTATTTATCTGCTCAACAAGAAGGACAAGTAGTTGGGATCGATAGCACTGCCATGAATATATTCTCTGATGTAACTACTGGGGGAGAATTTGTTTTATGTATTCCTGCTAATGCGCAAAACATGGAGAAAATATCACAGTTTTTTGAAGTGGCACTTAAGTAAGCAAATTTTAATATTGAATAAAAAACTCGGTGGCTATTACTGGTTCCTTTGTGGGGTAGAAGATGGGATTTGGAAAATGCACAGGTAAAAGCATATGATTAACAACCACCCTAATAGCACCTGAAATAGTAAAAAGCTCGGTACATACTTGCCGAGCTTTTTTACTTTTAACATAGCACCTGTTCGTTTAATAAGTGATTCCTAACTCATGGTCCCACCTGGCCATAAAAAAGCGGAAACCCCTCGGACCTAGTAGAAGGAATCAGCATGGGCTGCTAAAATAAAGGGAGAAACTTCCCTTAATTAGGAATTGGGATTGAAAATAGTTAAAATAGAGGTAAAAATTACCGCTATTTACTTAAAAACCACGAAAATAGGGTGATTGTGCTTTGCTTAAAGGGAAAAATGCCCCTTAATTACCCCTAACCCAGCCATATTCTGCAATTTAAAGGAAAAATATCCCCTTATTTTATGGATTTTTGATCACTCGATTAATGGTATGTTCTCCCTGTCCACGGAACCCGTTAGGATATTAAAACCACTTTTCTCTTTTCTTTAAACATTAATTTTTAGAAAAAAATAGATTTGTGTGTAAGAGACAGTTACAAAGCATTTTTGCGTGGTTTATGATAGAATTAGGATTAAGGAAAACTTAGGTTAAAGTGTTTAAATCTGAATAGAATCTTGTTTACATAAGCTCTTCAATAACTCTTTGAAAGCGCATTCTATTAACTTAGTTTTTCCAATAAATAAACAAAGGGGAGTAACTCATGCTTAAAGACGTTCTAGGTTCGAATGTGATCACTCAAATTGGAATTATCGTAAAAGATATTGAAAAGACATCTCAAGCGTATGCGGATTTCTTTGGAATTGAAAAGCCCCAAGCTTTTTGGACAGATGCTGTTGAACAAGCTCAAACAGAATATAACGGAAACTCTACTCCTGCAAGAGCACAGTTAGCTTTCTTTGATATGGGCTCCCTTCAGCTAGAACTAATTCAGCCTGATGAGCATCCAAGCACATGGAGAGAGTTTCTTGAAACACATGGTGAAGGTGTTCAACATATTGCCTTTGTTGTAGAAGGGTTAAAAGATAAAGTACAAATCATGCAAAACGGTGGAATGCCACTGATTCAAAAAGGTGAATATACAGGCGGGCGTTACGCATATATGGATACAGTGAAGGATTTAAAAGTAATTGTTGAATTATTGGAGAATGATAAGTAAGTAGGAGGATTCTATGAATATCTTAATTACAGGTGCAAATCGTGGATTAGGTCTATTTTTAACAAAAGTAGGTTTAAAAAAGGGCCACCATATTTTTGCAGGAGTTCGTAATATAAGTCCTGAAGCAACACAGTCGTTACAAGAATTGCAAAACCTATATCCAGAAAAACTTGAGATTATACCATTAGATGTGATTGATGAGGGGCAAGTATCCAGTGCTGCAAATTTATTAAGAGAAAAGAATCAATACCTTGAAGTGATCGTTAATAATGCGGCTGTGTTACTTGAGCGTGATAAAACGATTGAAGAGCTTGATATGGATGAAGTGATCAGGTCGTTTGATATTAATACAGTGGGCTCTATGAGAGTGGTTAAGCATTTCTTGCCACTACTAAAAGGAGAACAGCAATCAATCATCAATATCTCTTCTGAAGCAGGTAGTATAACAAATTCTTATAGTATAGATTATCCATATGGATTATCTAAAGTAGCCATGAATATGTTTACAGAAAAACTAAAGGTTTATCTAAAGGATAGAGATGTTCAGGTTCTTTCAATTCATCCAGGTTGGATGAAAACGGATATGGGTGGAGATCAAGCCCCAACAGATCCGAATGATACCGCATTTGGAATCTTTAACATCATTGAGAGACAGGTTGATATTCAAAGTCTATACGCATTTGTTGACTATAAAGGTCAACCAATGACTATTTGAGGTGAAATAATGACAAAACGAATTGTAGCAGTGCTAGGAGATTTTTATCATAGTGAAGAGCTTGCGAAAAAGTCACTAGAAACAGTGTTGCAGGGGATCGAGGAAACTAAAGTAGAGTATCTGTCCAGGAGTCAACTAGTAGCTAATTTGGAAACAAAACCAGATGTGGTTGTCTTATTTGCCGAGAATCGAATCAATCCTGAGGATGAAATGGTGAACCAATGGATGGATGATGAAGCAGCCAAGGCTATTAGTAACTATGTAAGTGGTGGTGGAAAATGGCTTGCATGGCATTCGGGGTTAGCCTCTTACCATACGATCGAAGAGTATACAAAGATGTTACGAGGATATTTTGAGTATCATCCTGCAGAGCATCAAGTTGTGACTTACTTTTCAGATCAAGCCGATTCTTTTGAGTTTATTGATGAGCATTATTTTGTGAAGTGTGATGAAGCGAATACGAATGTGTTTTTAAGGTCAGAATCGGTTGATGGTACTTCAATTGCTGGTTGGGAGCATTCATATGGAAGTGGTCATGTGATGTGTTTTGTCCCTGCACATCGAGAAGAAGGACTGCTTCATCCGAGGGTGATTAAGTTATTGGAGAAGTCTCTAAAGTAAAAGAATGAAAAACGGTTACGTCTGTAATCGTTTTTTTATTTGCCTTAAAGTTCATTTAGTATAGTTGAAAATGATTCGGAGATGCTAGTAGTAAAAATAGTGAGGTTTCATCATGTTGTTACTTTTGAAGATACTAGTGATTTATGTTGTGACCATTGCCGTTATGAGGTTAATGGGTAAATCAACGATTATTCAAATGACTCCCTATGATTTGGTTGCAATTATTATCGTTGGGACGGTTGCATCAGAACCATTAATCAGCACGGAATTTTTACCGACTATTTATGCGCTTGCTATCCTTGTTGGATTACATATCTTATTTGGTTTTCTGACACTAAATCAATGGGGAAATCGTTTTTTTCTCGGTGAACCAACAATTCTTATTAAAGATGGGCAAATCATTGAGGATAATATAGAAAAGTCACGGTTATCGGTTGCGCAGCTTCTTTCGATTCTAAGAAGTAAAGGTTTTCCTAAAATTACTGATATCGATTATGCAATTCTAGAGCCAATTGGTGAAGTAAGCATTATCGTTAAGGCGGAAAATACTCCTGTCACAGTCAAACATTTAGAAATTACGATAGAGAATGAAGGCTTTCCGATATCTGTAATCATTGATGGAAAAATCCAAGTGAAAAATCTAAAAATGTTGGGCAAAAATAAAGAGTGGTTAATCGAGCGAATAAGGGCACTTGGTTTGAAGGAAAAAGATGTAATCTATGCTTATGTAAATGAAAATACAAAGAAATTAACGGTTAATCGAAGATAAGAGGAAAAAGGCATGTTGGGTAAGCATGCCTTTTAATGTGTAAAGAAAAAAGAGAATAAATAGATTACTGGTAGTAAAAGCAAGATACTTACATAAAGTTGCCAGGATGATATAGAATTCGTTTGCTGATACTTGTGAATGATGCTTCTTACTAGGACAAATTGAACAATTACCCAATATCCAAAAACAGCAAAGCCCAGTGTGTAATAAGTCATAAAGAATTGAACCATTTCCACTGTGGCAAATCGGATGTAGATAAAAACCATCAGCCATAGTGTGGTAAAAACAAATAAAACCTTTTTCATAACAATCACCTCTTATAGTAAAGACGGTTTGTATGAAATTTTGTTTCATGTTTGGTTAAAAAAAGGCTGCTTAGTAAAAAAACGAAACGTAATCTCTCATCAACTCGTCTATTACTATAGTGAAAATAGATGGGAGCATGGATATATGAAAGGTTGTTTAATAACAGTTGGGGGAGTTTTCTTATTTTTCTTTATTGTTATCATTGGAGATTATATTTACTATGACCTTGTAAGTTTCCGGGCGGCAAACGCAGCGGAAAAATATCTCGAGAAAACATACGATGAGGATTTTAAGGTGGATGAAACAGAGTATTCAAAGATTCTTGGAGAGAAAAATGGGATGTATTATGTGGATGCATATCCAGTAAAGAACCCCCAAATACTGGCACGAGTTTATGTGACAGAGTCAATTGAAATTTTCAGTGCAGAATATCTTGAAAATAAATGGCGTTTTGAACTAAATGAACAGTTGGAGTCTTATATTAGTTCACTTACTGATTCCTTCAGCCTGAGAGCAAACTTATCAGTTCCTGAAGAAATAGAGAAGAGATATGAAAAGGAAGATTCATATGAAACTCTTTTAAAAGAGAACCCAAACAAATTACATAATATGTTATTTCTTCATGTATATCGTGATCCAACAAATCAGACGGATCAGGAATTAGAATGGTTATATGAGTTAGTTACATATTTAAAGGAGCAGAATCTCGAGAGGTTCACAGTGTTAGTATATTTTTACCCACAAACATTCCTTGAAACTCTATCAGAAGAGGATAAACTAATTAGTTATGATGATTTTAGTGACAAATTTAAGGGGGCTAATGTGAATTATGTGTTTAATTTCGAATCGCTATTAGACAAGGTGCAGATTATTAATTCGATAGAACAGCCAGACGGTTTAAGGAGTTTATTTAAGTCCACTAGTGGAAAAAATAACTAAGTAGTTATCAAAAAACTTTGAGTTAAGGTTTATTCAGCCTCATATTAAAAGGCTTAGCTTAATTACAAATTAAACTTATAAAACTTCTAGTTTATAAATTCTAACAGGTATGGTTAGAGAACAATAAATCATAAAGGTTCTACAAAAGAATTGAGACTAATGAAATTATCGTTTGGAATAAAGGGATAATTGCAATCTTAAGACCTTGAAGCAGAATCCTCAAGGTCTTTTATTCTTTACTAAAATCCTTCTAATACGACCTTTCCAATCGTTTTTCCTTCTTCTAACATAGCATGTGCTTTTCGTAAATTAGCTGCATTGATTGGTGATATGACTTCGTTGACGGTGGTGTCAATGATACTAGAATCAATCATTTCAGCAATTTTATTTAAAATTTCATGTTGTTTAATCATATCAGGGGTGCCGAACATGGAGCGAGTAAACATAAGCTCCCAGACAAAGGTGACGCTTTTGTTAAACAAAGGTAACAGGTTTAATTTTTCATCGGTCTCATAAATAGAGCAAATTTTCCCTTGAGGTTTAATTGCTTGGGCCATATTTTCCCAGTGCATTTCAGTCTTGTTTAAACACAAGATATAATCCACCTGATCTAGTCCAAGTTGTTTAAGTTGAGGAACAAAATCCTCGTAATGGTTAATAATATGATCTGCCCCCCGCTCTTTAACCCATTTCATTGATTCGGGACGGGAGGCTGTTCCAATCACGGTGATACCCGCCCGTTTTGCTAATTGAATTGCAATCGAACCAACTCCCCCTGCAGCTCCAATTATTAATAAATTTGTTTTCTCATTTCCTGTGATTGGAATTCCTAAACGATCAAATATTGCTTCCCAAGCAGTAAGGGAGGTAAGCGGTAATGCAGCTGCTTCAGGAAATGATAAGGTAACAGGTTTATGCCCAACAATCCGTTCATCTACTAAGTGATATTCACTATTGGCACCTTGTCGTGTAACACTCCCTGCATAGAAAACATGATCTCCTTTTTTAAACAGTGAACAATCTGGACCCGTCTCCTCAATAATTCCAGCTACATCCCAGCCTAGTATTTTTGGATCGGCCTCAACTCGTTCCTTTGGGCGCCTTACTTTTGTATCAACCGGATTAACTGAAATAGCCATAACACGTACTAGTAAGTCACGTCCTAGTGGTTTTGGTTTTTCAATTTCAATATCAACTAAGCTTTCTGGATTTGAAACTGGGAGGTAACGATATAACCCAACTGCTTTCATGGTTTTCATTTTTATTTCCACTCCTTTGATTTTTTTATTTGAAAAGTTATCAAGTCATGCCATGACATAGTCTAAGGTAAAAAGTATGTAATATTTTATTGACTATTGAAACATTGACTTGCTAGTATAGTTATAATAAATTAAAGTCCTGTCATTTGCTACTAAGTCAATCGGAAAAAATTACAACCATGAATAGGTGGATATATATATGAATGTTGATGAAAATTTTCAACTTATCAATTGTTGGTTATCATTATCTCAAATACAAATACAAATGACGACTGAATTAGAAAACATACTCCAACAAAAACATCAATTATCACTAAATGAGTTTTATGTCCTTTTATTTTTAGCGAAAGCTCCTGAAAATAAGCTTAAATTACAAGAATTACAAAATATGGTTGGCTTAAGTCAAAGTGCAATGTCAAGACTTATAAGTCGATTTGAAGCAAAGGGCTGCGGAACTCTAAAGAGGCATATTTGCGTAGAAGACCGGAGAGCTATATATACTTCACTTACAAATGAGGGGGCAAAAAAACTAAAAGATGCCTTAACCACCTTCAATGAGACTTTAGGGAATACTCTCTCAGAAGGTAATATTAAAGAAGAATTACTAAATTTAATTGATCAATTTAGGTAATGTTATTGAAATCCTCTCTTTAGAGGGTTTTTTCTTTATTCATCCTTAATATTTGACTGTTATTAATGGAGTATGATAATTTGTATGCATGCACATACATATTTTTGGAATAATCAATAATTCTCTTCGTATTGATTGGTTAAAATAGGATATTTTAACATAGTATTATTACTAACATCTAGAAGAAGTATAAAGGAGTTATTATCATGGAACATTTGTTTACACCTTTTCATTTAAAAGGATTAGATTTAAAAAACCGAGTAGTTATGCCGCCTATGTGTCAATACTCTGTAAAAGATAAAGATGGAATTGCAACCGATTGGCACTTCGTTCATTACGTAAGTCGTGCGATTGGAGGGGCTGGATTAATAATTATTGAGATGACGGATGTTGAACCAGATGGTCGTATTACTGATTATGATTTAGGATTATGGTCAGATGATCATATCCCAGCAATTAAACGGATTGTTGATGCCTGTCATTCCTATGGAGCAAAGGTTGGTATTCAAATTGCCCACGCTGGCCGTAAAGCCGAAGATGCAGATCTTCCAGTTGCGCCATCAGCAATACCTTTTGATCAGAACTCAAAAACACCTAGAGAACTATCAACACAAGAAGTTAAAGATATGGTTGAAAAATTCAGACTTTCAGTACAGAGAGCTGTGAAAGCTGGTGTGGATGTCATCGAACTTCATGGAGCTCATGGTTATTTAATTCACCAATTTCAATCCGCATTCACTAATAAAAGAACAGATGAATACGGTCAGGAATTGACCAAATTCGGTCGAGAAATAATTCAAGCAGCAAAAAGCGTAATGCCTGATGAAATGCCGTTAATTATGCGTATTTCTGCTAAAGAATATGTAGAGGGTGGCTATGGGATTAACGAAAGCATCGAATTTTCTAATGTCTATCAAAAAGCAGGAGTGGACATGTTTCATGTGAGTGCAGGGGGTGAAGGACCAATTGCAGCTGCAGGAAAACCAGGTACACATGTTGCTTATCAAGTACCTTTAGCACGGGAGTTAAAGCAAGCACTTAAAGTTCCTGTTATAGCTGTTGGAAGGTTGGATGAACCATCACTAGCAAACGCGGTTATTGGGAACCAAGATGCAGACCTTGTGGCAGTTGGTCGAGGTATGTTAAGAAACCCTTATTGGACATTAGAAGCTGCAACCATACTGCAAAAGGAAACAGTTATTCCAAATCAATATGTTCCAGGTTTTCCAAGAAACAATTGATTTGTAATCATAACATATTAATCAAAGGAGAGGTATAAGATGAATTTTGTTACTTTAAACAATGGTTTGAAAATGCCCCAGCTCGGATATGGGGTTTGGCAAGTTCCTGATGATCAAGCCGCTACTGCAGTTGCAAAAGCAATTGAGGTAGGTTATACATCAATCGATACTGCGATGATTTACAAGAATGAAGTAGGCGTTGGAAAAGCGATAAAAGAATCTGGTGTTCCTCGTGAGGAATTATTTATTACGACAAAAGTTTGGAATAAAGACCAGGGTTATGAAAATACGCTTAAAGCTTTTGATGAGAGTTTAGAAAGACTAGGTTTAGATTATGTTGATTTATACTTAGTTCACTGGCCAACACCTCAATATGATCAGTATGTTGATACATATAAAGCATTAGAAAAGCTTTACCATGATGGCCGAGTAAAAGCAATTGGAGTTTGTAATTTCGAAATTGAACATTTAGAACGACTTCTAAATGAATGTGAAGTTGTTCCTGTGTTAAATCAAGTAGAATGTCATCCATACCTTGCTCAGAATGAATTAAAAGAGTTTTGTGCAAAACATAACATTTTCGTAGAAGCATGGAGTCCACTCGATCAAGGGGGAGAAGTTTTACAAGATGAAGTTATTAAAAAGATTGCTGATGCAGTTGGTAAAACTCCAGCTCAAGTCGTATTACGCTGGCATTTACAAAATAACACAATCGTGATCCCTAAATCGGTTACACCATCAAGAATTGAAGAAAACTTCAACGTATTTGATTTCGAGCTTTCATCAGAACAAATGGATGAAATCAATGCAATAAACAAAAATAGACGTAAGGGTGCACATCCAAACGAAATGAATTATAGAGGATAACCTAATAAGCCACAAACCTAAATTAGTAGGTTTTGTGGCTTTTTCCTTTTTGCAAAGCATTGAATGCTGACATGAATAGACCTTCATGCGAATGAGTATTTGCACCATGGAGGATGAAAAATTATACTTAGCTTGGTGTCTAGCTTCAGGCGCTATCGGCTCTCAGGTCTAAGTCAATCCGGCAAGAAGGTTAAAAAGCAACCTTCTAGCCGACTCGTCTTATGCCTGTCGCCGATGAACGAGCGCCTTCAGCATTTCTTTTTTCAGGGTAGACATCGAAGCTAATTAAAATTAGCACCATGGAGGATGAAAAATTATACTTAGCGTAGTGTCTAGCTCCAGGCGCTATCGGCTCTCAGGTCTAAGGCAATCCACCCTAGAAGGATAAAGAGCAACCTTCTAGCAGTCTCGCCTTATGCCTGTCGCCGATGAACGAGCGCCTTCCGCATTTCTTTTTTCAGGGTAGATATAAATGGAAAGCTTTTATTCGGGTAATAACTATGACTGTCTAGACTTTTGTTTAGGATATTATTGTGCTATATAGGAATAATATTTTTGACAAAACTTACTGCAGAGGTGATAAAGGTGAATAACAAGGAAAACTCCAAACTGAAAAATAATACTCAATCTATTCAAAGTGAAAATGATGACATGCAACCAACTCAAGGTACAACAGCTCAAGAAGATGGTTTTCGATATGATTATGATGATTCTTCAGATGTGAATAAATAACTTGGTAATTAAAATCAGACCTTAGGGAGTAATCTCTCTAAAGGTCTTTTTTTATTAGAAAGGAATTCAAAGTTATTAATTCAGCTGAGGGAGGAGCTAAATCTTCCCTCTATATTTATTTAGTAGCAAGCTTTCAGAAAAGAGTCTTTGGATAAAAAGATATAAAATGGGAAAAGTAATATATTATGGATTATTATATATTGATAGCACTTTTACTGTTAGGGATATTTTTATTTATAGTTGCATTAAGAAAGGGACCAATTATCCATTCCCTACTAATATTCTTTATGACTGCATATGCTTCAACGTTTGTTGGTGTCATTGTCGTAGAGGAGAAAATGCTTAAATACCCTATTACTCTTTTCGGTCAATATTTTGACTCAAGTATGTTGTTTGAGTATTTACTTTTTCCAATAGTTAACATCTTTTTTCACCAAACAACCATTAAGTCAAAAATGGACAGGTTAATTATTCAAACAGCTATGTACTCTGGGGTTTTAACATCAATTGAGGTTTTATTTGAGAAATATACGGATTTAATTGAATACATGACTTGGACTTGGTTCCACTCGTTTGTCGGAATGTTCCTTTTTCTCCTAATCATAAGGGGGAGTATGAAAATAATATGGAAAATGAACAGGGCCTGACTCTTGTCTGTTAACCTATAACGAATTCAGGCCCTGGAGTAATCAGTAGTTAAGAAAGTCGAAGTTGATAAAATCGATAGATATTCTTAATAACTACCTTTAAGACAGAATAAAAAGGAACAGCTATTAATATACCGATAAATCCATAAAGACTTCCTGCTACAAGCAATAATAAAATAACTGTTAATGGATGAATTGATAGCTTGTTTCCAAGGATTAGAGGAGATACAATATTCCCCTCAATCTGTTGCACGATTAGTAACAAAATTAATATTTTAATAATCATAAAAGGGTCGATGACAATTGCACTCATGATTGCTGGAAGAATACCTAGTGCTGGTCCTATGATCGGAATAACTGCAGTAATGAACACAATAAACGCAAGAACTAAAGCATAGTCCAATCCAATAATCAGATAGCCAATATACATTAATAATCCATTCACCAAAGCGACCATCATTTGCCCGCCTATATATGTAGATAATGTTTTATCAATATCATTTAGTAATCTTATCCCTTCTTCTTTATGCTTATCAGGTAAATACTTTAAAAGAAAAGGCTGGAGTTGATGACCATCCTTTAAAAAGTAAAACAAAATAAAGGGCACAATGACAAGAACGGTCATAAAATTTGCCAAAGTAGATAAGATATTGGTTACATCTTCGCTTAAGTGTTCACGTTGATTTTCGATATAGCTAATAATTTTTTCTTTGCCTTCATCATATGAGAGTAAACCAAAACTATTGTTATCTATCAATTTTTTTGTTAGTTCTTCATTTTGTTCGATTAACGATGGAACTTCTTCAACGAATTGTACAACTTCGTTTTCAACCGACCCACCTAGTGCAATTCCCCCTAACACCAAACCTCCGAATATTGTTAAAAATAATAATATAATCGCCAATGTACGCGGGATAAATTTGGTTTTAGAAAGAAAATTAACAAGAGGTTTAAAAATATAATATAAAAAGCCGGAAACAATTAAAGGGAAGAACAAAATCGCTATAAAGCTTTTTAAAGGTTGGATGATGAACTGAACTTCTCCTAAGAGATGAATAGTTAAAAGCACTAAGACAATACCTGTAAAATATTTAAAAAATGGATGTTTAAACCACATAATATCCCTCCAGTTTATAAGTTCTTTTCCCTGAATTTGAAAGAATTACACGTGAAAAGGGGAAATCATTTTTCATACCAACTGTCTATATCACTCTATGAATTAGTAGAAACACAAAAAAGTGGGGATTAAGGGGATGAAAATCATTCTTACTGTTGCGATCAGTTTGTTTCCTGCACAAAAAAATAAGACATAAAGAGTTTTATAGTGTCCAATTAAAGTTATACTAGAAGTAGAATGTAGTAAGAATCGGGGGGAATCTGAGTTGATTTATATTAACAATACGCCAAACTACGCAGGGGTAACGGTTTATGGTGATTTTTTTGATTTTGAAGAACTTTATCTTTCTCTTCATACTATTGTCGGTGAAGAGGATGAATGGAGTGCCCATGAGAGTTCGCGCATAAGAGTGCTTGGGATTTGTTATGACATTCGCCATGCCTTGATGGGACACCGAGAAATAGAGATGGTAGACAATGGCTTTGATCGAGAGAAAATGAAGTATTTATCTATCATAGCGAATGATAAAAATGTATATATGGGATTTAATGTGCTGTGGCCAGAATTGCTTTTTGTAACAATAGTTCTGAATGAGTTTGTAACCCTTTATGCAAAAAAACAAGTGAAAAATAGTTATAAGCCTATTTTAGATTATCGAAATGTTTGGGATTCATCAATTGCTCACGTGAGAGTTTTTCAAGCTGCTATATTGAAGTGCTTAAAAGACTCCATATCTGAAAGTTCATATAGCAGAACGTTGAAATTAATGAACTCAGAATATCAAAGTTTTACTTATTATGCTACACAGTATATTGATGAATTGAATGTCAAATACCTTAGTATGGATAAGGAAAAACGTCAAAAAAACATAACCATAATGGCCAAAAGAATAGCAGAACAAAGTGGAGAGTATCATAAGGTTCGGGAGGCTGTCCTTGCATTTGCAAGAGAACATAACTGTTCGATCAATGAGGTTAGAACAGGTAATGACTATCCTGAAGAAATTGATTGGTAATTAAATTACTGTTTGGAACCGTTTAAACTAAATAACATATATTTTAGTATTTTGATTTTACGGTTTAAGAAAAGATGCTACGACAAGAAGTTTATTATAGTGAATGTAAATGACCTTTCAAAGTGAAAAAAGATGACCGTCTATTATAGACGGTCATCTTCCCATGCTCGATCCATGTTTTCAATGTCATATTTATCTGTCATTAATTTTACA
Organism: Litchfieldia alkalitelluris; assembly: GCF_002019645.1. GTDB lineage: Bacteria > Bacillota > Bacilli > Bacillales > Bacillaceae_L > Litchfieldia > Litchfieldia alkalitelluris. Next base: position 1,533,682 of record NZ_KV917374.1, read on the forward strand.
TCCTGCTGTTGTTCGTGTTCTTTGTTCGTTAGTTTATCCTTCTGCGATCCGATATCTTCTTTCTTCATAAAGATCCTCCTATGTATAAGCGTAATTTTAATCTAACCAATAATGGTTGTAAGTATGTGTTTCAAGGTAGGATTAGTTTATTAGGAAAAGGGTCCTACCTATCTACTACTCTAAATAGAACGGGGCAATGATCCTTGTTCCTAAACTATCTCGAACCTGAATTTTATGGTACAGTTTTCTAAAAGATTACTAGGAATGTTTGGTGATAAATTGAAAGAAATTGTAATATTAATAGCAGAGCTGGTTAATGATTTTCATGATGTCCTTTTGCGAATATCTACTATGCTTGGGTGGAACTTAACCGATAAAGAGTTACACTTATGGGTTCTTGGAATGATTGGCATTACTATGTTTTTGGTCGTTGATGTAACGTTTAAGTATGTTTCTAAATGGAGCATCACGTTCATCTCATTTATCTATACTTTTACGGTTTTATTTGTGATTGTGTTTGCGATCGAAATTCAGCAGAAAATAACCGGTAGAGGGAACATGGAATTTCTAGATGCAATTATAGGAATTTGGGGATTTCTCTTATTTTTTGCTGCATACCTACTTATAAGGACTTTCCATTATTTTCTTAAGGTGTTACTACGCAAGAATCAATCATAATTCTTATGTAGGGAAGGTTTGTAGAAAAATAAAAAGCCTTATCAATCCATTAACATAATCAAGTGGTGCCTGCTCTTATGTGTCCTAAAACATGATCACGATAGAGACAGGCAGCCTCAATGCAGAAGTAATAAATACTCCAACAAGATATATTTAGGATACCGGTTTAAATATTCTAGGAGCTTTGAAAAAAGAAATCCTTGTTCCTCTACACCCAATTCTTTAAGATGATTATTTTCTGGTATATTACTAGTGTTCTCTTGAAGTAGATAATGAATCTTCTGAAATAATTCTTCAGCATCACCGTTTTTAATAACTGGATGGAGCACCTGATAAAATAAATAACGGAACATATCAGGTTGTTCAACTACTTCCTCAAGTGATGACGGAAGTTCTTTTAGATGAAATGTACTTTTTATAGCATTTTGTATTTGTTGAATAGTACCAAGTGTATTTGGAGGTTTACTTTTAATAGTTAACTCTTTATGGTCTAGCATAAACATTTCATTTTTATATTTACTTAAATATCCGGGTAAACAAGCTTGAACTAAATAACCAACAACTAAAAGTGCTTTAGCTTGTTCTTCTATTTCACTAGCAATAGTGATATATATATCCTCTTCAAAATTCGGCCTAGAAATGCTGATATCTGGATTAATACTTTCGTTCAGACTCTTTAAGATATTCTCATAAAAAAGAGTAAATTCAAGGTTTTTGTCCCATTGATCATTCATAAATTCCCAGACCTTTAATAAAACCTCTTTATGAGAACTTAAAGACTGAAAAAAGTCGGGAGTATTTTCAATGCTTAATAGAGAGTTAATACTATTGTATACTGCTTTAAAATCCTCATTTGCTTCATCTTCAGATATCTCTTTGCTTTTCTTTTTATCACTTTTTTCGCTAATACCTAAGCCCACCGTTCCAGTGTCTTGAATTTCTTTGATCACAATTTCACCAATATAAAATCTGTGGATTCCGTCAGAGTCAACTAATTCCTTTTGAGTTAATTGACCTAATTGAAAATTCCCTTTTATATTATCAACTTTTAAACCATGGATATAATACTCATAAACATTTGAGTAGTTGATATACGTATTTAATTGTTGTAGTTGTTGTTGTAAAGCCTGAACTTCTTGCTGCAACTGATAAATTAACTTTTCATAATACTGATTGGAATGCATGAAGGACACTCCTTAATTTAGAAACTTCGCACACTTCCCCATTGTAGGAATAGATTATATAATACTTATTCCATTGGAGGGGTTAATATGTATTACGATAATAATCAACAGCAGTTTGGTTCACAAAGAACTCCACAAATTAAAAATCGTAATAACCAACAAAAGCAAGTTCGTACTCCAAGGACTGATCTATTTGAGACGGAAAATCAATACTATATTCGACTAAGTCTTCCCGGCGTAAAAAAAGAACATTTAGACATTTTTATAAATGAAGGTGGAATTCTTGAAATCAAGGGAAAAGTCGTTACTAAGTTACCAGATCACACAATAAACATTATTCAGCAGGAGATTTATCAAGGTCCTTTTCATCGTCAAATAAAGATTCCAAATGTAGTTGATAAACAGAGTGTTAAGTTTAGTTATAACAATGGGATTTTAGAAGTCTTAATAAATAAAGGATAAGGGTGGTGATGAATGATGGCATTTGGTGATAATGAACCGGTTGGCATTGTCTTTCTGGGAGGAATTAAGATTAACCAAATGGAAACAAATGCGGCATTTGCAGTAGGGGAATCATTTTTTCAGTCCTTAGAAAGCCAAGTGAAAAACAATCTAGTGAATGGACAGACATTTGGAGACTTTGACTTTAATAACTTTCAGCCTATAGCTTCCAATGTATTTGATCCGGATGGGTATGATACAATCATGCCAATCGCGCAAGCATCTTTAGGATTAGAAGACTAGAGTATCAAGAATGCACTTCTACAAATGATGTTGAAGTGTATTTTTATGTACATTTATTTTATAGGTTATTTTGCCTTACGTTTATAAATGAGAGGAACATCAGTATATATCAGGTATGCAACTCAATGAACTTGGTTATTTTCAGTGTAGACCTTTATGCGAATAAGTATTTGCACCACGAAGGATGAAAAGTGTTAACTCAGTTTGAATGAGCGGAAGTTTACCGACTCCTGCGGGATACAGCGGGCACTGTGAGACCCCGCAGGAGTCTTTTGTAACGTGTCTCACCGGACGCGGAGGCTCACGGACCACTTCGCGGAAAGCAAGTGGATCGCAGCTCATGGAACTCCACTACCTAGGTTATTTTCAGGGTAGACCTTCCAAAAGGAAAAAGAACCCCAGACATATGTAAACAGCTTTAAAACAAAATAAAGAAACGTATATTAACATAGTGTCATGGATAACCCCTGAAAAAGAACAAGCCCATAGTTCTATTAGTAATTAATAGACGTATGGGCGATTGTCGAAATGTTGGTGTGGGTAATTCAGTCTTTGTATAGGATAAGTAGTTTGAACATGAGGATTCATATAACCAGATGGATAAAATTGAGGCTGATATACATACTCAGCCTTTGTTCTATTTATCATATCAGGGTCATTCACTTGTGATTGATAAGGGCTCATATTAATGTAAGAACCATCACCATACGCACTTCCTACACCATTTGTAGTCTTAGACATGCTAGTGAGATCTTCATAATAGCCTTTTCCTACCACTAAGGATGAAGTACCTGAAATACTAAATACTTTAAAATTTCCTATATTAATTTCAATTTTAGTAATAATGGTTTCCTCCTCTAGTTAGAAGTCAAAAGGAATTTCCAACTCATTATCTTCTTTAATAAATGTATAAGTGAGTACTCCATCTTCATAACTTGATGTATAATTTGACATTTTTACAGATTTCGGAAGGGGAATCTCTCTTTCATAATATTGTTGAGGGAGATCACTAGATAGTAAAGTAACGGCTTGACTTGGTTTTAAAGAGTGCGATTTAACTTTTAAAGTTAAAATTTGGTCAGTATTAAAATGGATTTTGGCATATTTCATACTAGGCAATCCGGGAGCAACTATGCATAAATAGATATGTTTTACATCTTCCCAAATCTCTACCGGTATCATTTGTGTTTGTTTTTTCTTACTAGTTCTTAATCCATGAATGTCACCCCAGAAATCATCATTTAACAGAGAGTGGTATTGTTTAACCATCTTTTTCATTTCAAGTATTGATTTTGGATTAATTTCTGATTGTGGCATTGCATTGAACGGGAATCCATCTTTTTTATTGAAAAAATCCATTGGATTCATAACAAGTAGTCACCCTTTCATGTCTATTCCTCTTGATAGTGTATTCAGGCAAAAGCCTATAGGTTCTTGGTTTGGAGTGAAGCATTATAAATCCCTTTTTAAAGGATTCTGTTTTTAAAAACCAAAATATTTGTCCTCAAAACGATAAATCAGTATAATAGGATAAAGTCAAAGAAATTTGTCGATAATGATATTGTTTGGCTAGACCATTAAAGAAAGGGGAATTATTATGCCACAAGGAGCTACTGAAACAAGTACCTTAAAAGTGGGGGACAAAGCACCAGATTTTACGCTTCAAGCCCATGGCAACCGTAGAGTCACTTTAAGTGAATATCGCGGAATTAGTAATGTGTTTTTATGTTTTTATCCTCTAGATTGGACACCTGTCTGAGGCGCGCAAATGCCTTCTTACGAGGACGATCTTCCTCGCTTTGAAGACTTTGATACCCAAGTTTTGGGTATAAGCGTTGATAGTGTACATAGTCACGAGGCATGGCAAAAATCAATTGGTGGAGTATCTTACCCACTTTGCTCTGATTTTTACCCACATGGAGAAGTATCTGAAAAATATGGTGTTCTTCGTACAAAACAAGGAGAACCAGCATACGGAGCTTCCGAACGTGCATTATTTATTGTCGATAAAGAAGGAATCATTCAATTTATTGATGTCCACCCAATCGATCGACAACCAGATAATGAAGAATTATTTGATGTTTTACGTAAACTTTAATCAGTAAAAAGAATTTATAAGGGAGGCTATTTTATGGAACTCTCAAGAAAAGCAATCCCATATACACCTGTGGACAAGCCCCTCCATGAAATGACGATTATGATCGTTTCAACTTCCGGGGTACATCTAAAGGATCAAGAAGCATATAATACGGATCCAGCTGAAGGCGATGCGACGTTTCGTATCATCCCAGGAGATGTTGATTCTAAAGATCTAACGGTAACTCATGCAGCACCAAAAGATCATTATAATACCGATTATCCGAAGGAAGATATTAATTGTGTATTTCCAATTGATCGCCTAAGAGAAATGGTAGACGACGGTGATCTTGGTGGGGTAGCTGAAAAGCACCTAACAATGATGGGCTATTCTATGAGGTTAAATAAGATTAACAAGGAAACGATTCCAGCTTTAGTTAAAGAAGTAGTGCGCTCTAAAGCAGATGCAGTACTTCTGACAGCTGGCTGACCGCTTTGTCATCGCACTGTAGTTACAGTGCAGCGTGGAATCGAAGCACAAGGTATCCCAACGAGCTTGATAACTCTAGATGTTGAGCAATCAAGTTTGATGAGACCTCCTCGTGCTATTCATCCAGTGGGCTTTGAGTTTGGTCATTCCCTAGGAAAGCCGAATGATAAGAACACTCAGATGAAAGTGTTATATGCAGCATTAGCTGAATTGGTTGAAAGACAAGAACCTGGGAATATTCACGAATCACATTTCCCAACATACTAAATGACTAAAAGGGACAAGGTTATGCTTTGTCCCTTTTGTTATATCTTTTTATTGTAATTAACGGTTTTTGTCGAAACTAGGATCGTATTCAAATGGTTGATGAATTTTTTGCTGTTTTTATTTCCTTGACAAAAATCCATAAAAATAACGCTAAAGATTAATCTTCAGCGTGGGCGATTATTGCTCCAACCTAAGTATACTCTTAAGACTGTTAAAATACCTGTAGCAATACGGTTCTCTCTTAAAAATGTATTAATCAGCTTGTTCCTCTCCTTGCGTGTTTTAATTTTTAATTTATCTCTATGTTTGTATTGTATAAATACGTGAATCATTTCACATATCATTCAAGAAGTTGTGAAACTTTTTATTACGGGCATAGTGTTTATAGGGAAAATAAAGGGGTTCTGAAAAAGAATTTCTAATATATAAAGGATCTTTTCTGAAAGATTTTTGCAAGACGGCCTAGTTTAAAGTAAATAACATCAATCTAAAAAAAGCAGGTGAGATTAACCCTGGAGAATTCACCTGCTAAGAAATATTTATGTTTGTTTTAATGGAATTTGTACAAGCACAGTTGTTCCGTGTTCATGACTATCAATCATCATCGATCCTTTGTGAGCATCAATAATTCTTTTAACAATTGATAATCCTAACCCAATTGACTGCTCTTTGGTTGTGAAAAAAGGTAATTCCACTTTATCAGCAATCATTGCTGGTATCCCATGTCCATTGTCATTTACTTGAAGTAATAAAGAGCTTGGAAGGTTATTTGTTATATTCAACTGAATTTTACCATTTGTTCCAATTGCCTCGATTGAATTGCGAACAAGGTTTTTTATCACTTGTTTTAATTGGAAAAAATCAGCGTGAATAGTGATACAAGTTTTTTCTGATTTTTTAAACTCAATATTCTTAATGTATAATTCATCCTCAAATTCTATGTATATCTCATTAAGTAAGTGATCAATTAAAAAGTCCTTTTTTACAAGAGCTGGAGGCTTTGTAGTTAATTCAAAATCTCTTAACACTTCTCTAATTTTATCAACTTCATTCATCATGATGGTAGAGTATGGAGAATGAGTTTCCTCCAATTGTAGAAACCCTCGAATCACTTGAATCGAATTACCTATTTTATCTGATATTCCGGCAAATAACTCTTCGAAATGCTTCAATTGTGATAGTGTTGTTGAGGAACCCTTCTCAACTTTAGAAATTAAAGAAACAATTATCTCAGCAAATAAATTTAATTTCTGCACATGATCATTTGTAAACAGAAATGGATCAGGATCTGTTGCACAAATAGTTCCGAACATGGTTCCGTCTTCAAGGAGGATTGGGACCCCCAAATAGGAACCAACTTTACAGGAATAAATTACATCCATATTGCGTGTGGTTGGATTTTGTTTTGTGTTATTTATGATAAGTGGCTCACGGCCATCTGCAAAGATTAGTTGTCATAATGCATGATTCAATTGTATTGAATCCCCAGTTTTAATGAGAGAACCATTGTTGCTCTGAGCCCTTAGAACTGAAAAAATATCATTACCTGTTCGAGAAATGAACATTGTTCTTGTACCAATTAACTCCTGTGCCATGTTAAGGATTAAATCAAGCTTTTCATCTAACCCGTTCATAAGAGTCGCCTCCTTTAGGGAAAAGTGTTCTATATCTTACTATAACATTTCTACAAAATCATTACAGGCTCTTTTGAACCAATTTATTACAGTTTTTATAAGTTGGTAACATCGGAAGCAATGTAGATACAGCTTTTGGGCTTCCCACCTGACACATTTCATGGAAGCGTGAGAACCGTCCCAGTGCTTCTTCTAAAATTCAAATTGACTATAAAACTTAGTTAGTTTAAATTATAAACAAAGGTAGATTTATAGGACCTAATTTTCTTCTTTTGAGAAGTGGAGGACTTCAGTGAACAGTCATCAAAAATTATTGCTCTGGATTCATGGTGCTTATGGGCTTGCAGCAACAATGGCAGGTTTATTTTTGAATTTGTATTTATGGCGAATAAGTAATGACATGAATGTAAACGCGATCTTTATGGTAGGTACGTTTATCTTTGGACCACTTGCATTTTGGGTAGGTGGTAAAATTTCGAAAAAGAATGATAGACTTTTAAGCTATCAATTAGGAATTGCTTTTACAGCAGTTTTCTATATCCTTGTCGTTTTACTACAAGAAACGGTTGCTGAAATTCCTTTTTGGATTGGTGTTCTAAGTGGCTTTTCATCAGGAATGTATTGGCTAGGGTTTTTAGTCATTTTGTATGATATTGTTGAAACAAAGGACCGTTCAGCTTTCTTAGGAAAACAGATGGCAGTGTTAGGGACTGTTACGACGACTGGCCCAGCATTTGCAGGGTTTATTATTTCACGCTTTGATTCTCTCGTTGGATATACAGTGATCTTTACGTTCGCAACGATTCTTTTTATCACCGGATTCATTTTAAGCTTTAAGCTACCTAAAGATTTCTCAGCAAAACGAAATTTGCGTATACCGATTATTTTTCGATTTAACCGCCGCTTTTTCATTATGAAAAGGATGTGGCCGGGTTGGATTATATGGGGAGCGTGTGAAGGGTTAATCTTTTTCCTACCGATTTTATTAGTCTACCAAGAGGTAAATAGTGAATTGTTGGTAGGATTAACAACTATTTTGCTTGGAGTTATTGCGATTCTATCAAGCTTATGGCATTCAAGGTATAATCCATTTGAAAGACAACATCTAACTGTTTTGTTCACGTGGATTGCTTATGTCATTGCAACTGCTCCTTTACTAATTGATGTCAATGTGGGAACAGTTTTCCTTTTCTTAATTATTAATGAGATTTGTCGAGCATTAATGGGGGTATCATATTTTAGTTACTTCTTAAAAGTCGTTGAAATTTTACCAAGGCGTGCCGGTCTTCGTACAGAGATGTTAGTGGTAAGAGAGTGGATTGTCAATATGGGGCGAGCGTTATCTGTTATCTGTTTTATAGTGTTTTATTCCATTTCTCCAGATTACATTTATTATGTGTTGTTCGTTACAATTTTTCTGCAAGGATTTCTCTACTTAATTATGATTAGAGGAAATGGAGAAATGAATAAACTCGATTATGAAAAAAAGAATATGACATCGATAAATTTATAGTCAGATTACATGTAAAATGAAAATAGGACCTAATTGATCAAAGGTCCTATTTTTGGTTTGTAATCATGACTGGAAAAATTGGTACCTATACTATGATAGGAATATGGCGATTGCTTTTTACATCGAATAAACCCAGGTCTGTTAATTTTAATTCTGGGATAACTGGCAAAGTAAGAAAAGAAAGTGTTAAAAATGGATTAAAATCACCATTAAACTCTAACATCGATAATGCTTTTTTTAATTTTTCAAGTTCGTAGTTAACAGTGATATAGTCTTTAGTTGAAAGGAGTCCCGCAATCGGCAGAGAAAGTGAAGCGATAATTTCATTATTATTGATTACAACTAGCCCACCATTCATTTCCTTAAGAATAGTAATTGCTTTAAGGATATCCTCATCATTTGTTCCAGTGGCAACAATATTATGTGAGTCATGGGCAACGGTAGTAGCAATCGCCCCTTTTTTTAGTTTAAACCCCTTTACAACACCTAATCCAATATTCCCCGTATTCTTATGCCTTTCAACAACAACTAGTTTTAATTGATCATTTTCTATAGAGGGGAAAAATTGCCCATCTTCTACATGAACTGTCTCTATTAATTTATTTGTAATTAACTTGTTTGGGATGATTTCAATCATTACCGCTTTTTGAGAATCACCCATAGGAATGCGAAGGTCTTTTGATAAAATTTCAGGCACTTGAACCGTTGTAGTTAACGTAGCCGCTGGTTCTTTTCGATTTAATGAACGGCCAACATATTTACCGTCCTTAGCAACGAGTGTTCCATGTTTATAAACTTCCGATATACCTAACGTCTCTAGGTCATCCAATAACACAAAATCGGCTTCGTAGCCAGGTGCAATCGCCCCTTTATTACTCAGTCCATAACACTCAGCTGCATTAAGTGAAGCCATCTGGATAGCAAGTAAGGGAGGAATTCCATGTTGAATAGCTAAACGAATGCTGTGATCAATACTACCTTCTATCATTAAATCGTCTAAATGTTTATCATCTGTACAGAAAAGGCAACGCCGAGCATTATGAACATTAATTACTTTTATTAATAACTTTAAGTCTTTCGCTACAGAGCCTTCACGAATCATAAGATACATTCCCCGTCGTAAACGTTCGAGTGCATCGGATACGGTGTTGCATTCATGGTCTGTCTTAATACCTGCTGACCTAAAAATATTAATTGCGTCACTGTCCAATCCAGCCAAATGGCCATCGATTAAGTTGCTATACTTGGAGGTCATGACAATTTTGTCAACAATTGAATCATCACCATTTTTTAATGAAGGATAGTCCATCACCTCAGCTAATCCCAGTACTCGAGGGTGTGTATAAAAAGGCTCTAAATCACTTGCATTGAGCTCTGCCCCAGAATTTTCAAATGGAGTGGCAGGGACACATGACGGAAGCATGATAAAAACATCTAAAGGAATATCTTCTGAGTTTTCAATCATAAATGTAATACCTTCACTGCCTGATACATTTCCTATTTCGTGAGGATCTGTTATAACCGTTGTTACCCCATGAGGAAGAACAACTTTTGCGTATTCACTTGGGGTGACCATGGAAGATTCAATATGAACATGTCCATCAATAAAGGAAGGGCTCACATAACGATTAGTAGCATCAATGACTTGATGTCCATCAAATTGCCCAATTCCAACAAACATTCCCTCGGCGATGGCAATGTCCCCTTCAGTTACTTCAAGGTTAAAGATATCAATAATCTTCCCATTTTTAATGACAACATCTGCAGGTATTTGTTTATTTGCAACAGCCAGTTTCTTTTTCAATTGTTTTTCAGTTAAACTCATGATGTCTCTCCTCCTTCAAAAAAACCCTAGCTTTTTACCTAGGTTTGACTAAGAGAGGGAAGTTAGTGTGTACAAAAAGTGTGAAACAATAACTCTAACCTCTCGCAGTCAAACTATTTACGGCAGTTTGGTAGAAACTTTTGGACCATATCTCCAAGATTATACGAGTGGATCTGTTTATAAAAATATTAGTTCATATTCTATATGCCTCAAGTAGACTGTGTCAATGTAAAGCATTTAAAGAATTAAACTATGCTATTCGTAGTTTATTTTGGAACAAAGTAAACTATTAGTAACTGAAGGTTTAAATAGACTCGCTTCTTAGAAATAATGAAGTGTATAGTATGGTCAAAATAAAAGTAATGATTAGCTTCCAAGCTTATATGACTATGTAAGTAAAGTAAATTGACAATCTCCTAATTCGTGTTATTCTTTGTACAAGATAATTGTTTTTTTCACTAGGGGAGCTATTTCAAATTGGCTGAGACTAAAGGGAGACCTTTTAAACCCTTTGAACCTGATCTGCATAACTGCAGCGGAGGGAAGTGTGTACTGTTTTTAGGATATTTTAATTGTTCTAGCTCAGCCACTTTCTAAATCGAAAGTGGCTTTAATTTATGAGAAAAAGAGTTCTGTGTTTCATTTCAACAAGGAGTGAGTCATTTGCAAAATGATTATAAAAACATAAAGCAATTAGTAAAGAATTTTATTGAAGAGGGTGAAAACCTAAACGAGCGATTTTCAGTGGTTGCCAAGGAACTGTTTACATATCAATATCAAAACAATCCAGCATATCGGAAGTTCTGTCGAAAGAGGAGAATAACTCCTGTAAGTATTAATTCGTTCTCTGATATTCCGCCGGTGCCAATAACTGCCTTTAAAGAAGCTAATTTAGCGTGTTCATCGATTGAAGACGCAGAAGCTGTTTTTATGACAAGTGGAACGACAAATCCTGAAAAGAGAGGAAAAAACATCCATAAGGATTTAGAGATTTACAACCTGTCGATGAAATCTTACTTTAAAAAATGTGTCGTCCCGGATGTTGACCGGATAAAGATGATAATTTTATTCCCTACAAGAGAACAAATGCCCAATTCATCTTTAGCTCATTATCTTGATTTGGCGATAACAGAATTTGGAACTTCTGATAGTGATTATGTTGTGTCACAGGAAGGATTAGATACCGAAAAGCTAAAGAGTATTCTTTTAGATGCAGAACAGATAAATGAGCCCATTTGTATACTTGGTGCTACCTTCTCATTTATACAATTTTTAGATGATTGTCTGGAAAAAGGAATGAAATTCAATCTTCCCAAAGGGAGTCGGATTATGGAAACTGGGGGTTCCAAAGGTCGAACTAGAAGTATGGATCCTCTTGAGCTTAGAAAGAAATTAGCTGACCTATTTTCGATTCCTGACTATGCTTGTGGAAATATGTATGGAATGACAGAGCTGAGCTCTCAAATGTATAACCAGAATTTTAGGCATCATTACTTAGGTGAACAGGCTCCTTCCTTTAGTAAGCCTCCACATTGGGTAAAAACGTTAATTGTCGATCCGGAAACAATGCTTGAAAAACCTGAAGGAGAAAGAGGCATTATCGTCCATTACGACCTTGCGAATATTAACTCAGTTCTTGCAATCATGACAGAGGATCTTGGCATAAAAGAGGGAGAAGGATTTCATTTACTTGGTCGTGCTGAAGGTGCTGAAGCAAAAGGCTGTTCATTAGCTATTGAACAATTTTTATCATCGACTAGAGAGGAACGTTCCTAATGGACTCTTTATATTCAGGATATTTTTTACCTGCAGATGTAGTAAATGACCTTAAATTCAAAACACTGTCATTTAAAAATGACAGGGGCCATGTGGAATTACAAGTGCCTGAGATGACAGAAACTCAGTTAAGTTCTGTGATGTTAACCTTAAAAAAACATCGACATGAGTATTTAAGTAAACTCCATACGAATGATTTGATTACAATCATTGATCAGGCGATTCAAAAATGGTTACATCCGAATTATGAACTAAGACAATTTGCGGAGGAAACACTTCCAATTATTACAGGCTATGATGCTGAAATGATCCGTTTGTTTTTATCGCGTTATTTGCGTACGTTTAGGAAGGAAAGGCTTCAAAGAATTGTAGAGGAGGATTTCTCAAATCCACTCGTGCTGGATGAGTTTCGACCACGTCGAGCAGGCGGACTTACGAGAGCTTATGGACCAGAACTTATTACACATATCTTTTCTGGAAATGTCCCAGGACTTCCACTATGGAGTTTAGTCTCAGGACTACTGGTTAAATCAGCAACACTAGGGAAGGTTTCATCCTCAGAACCTCTTTTTCCTGTGTTATTTTCAAAAACAATTGCTGAGATTGATCCTGATTTAGCGAAAACGATAGCCATCACTTGGTGGCAAGGAGGAAATGAGTCAATCGAACAAACTGCCTTCAAACACTCACAAACAGTGGTTGCATACGGTGGAGAACGGACGATTCAACAAATTTCAAAAAAAATACCCCCACACGTTCGTTTTGTCGAGCATGGGCACAAGGTAAGTTTTGGAGTGATTACAAAGGAATGCTTAACTGGAAGCTTAGCGTGGCAGAGTGCAGAGCGAGCTGCTAAGGATGCTTCATGGTTTGATCAACAAGGATGTTTGTCTCCCCATGTTTTTTATGTAGAAAAAGGAGGGCATTATAGTCCGCGAGATTTTGCGAGACTACTTGCTCAGGAAATGTCCAATTTTGAACATAAGATGAACCGTGCTAACTTAACGCCAGATGAAACAAACGCCATCCTCAAAGCTCGGTCAGATGTAGAATTTAAATCCTTTGCAAGTGATCGCATTGAATTATTAGCGAGTGAGGGTGGGACAAGCTGGACGGTCATCTATCGTGAAGATCAAGAGCAATTTCCATTTTCTTGCTTAAATCGTCTTGTCACAGTCATTCCAATTGATGATCTGAAAGAACTAAAAGAAAGGACTCTTTCAGTACAACGGTTGATTCAAACCGTTGGCATAGCATGTCCACCACAAAAATTTCAATCACTCATACATATTTTAGGTGAGTGTGGTGTAAATCGTATTTGTTTCTTAGGTGAAATGCCACAACCTGAAGCTGGATGGCACCATGATGGGCGCTTTAATTTAGGAGATCTCGTCTACTGGTGTGATGTAGAGTCGTCGGTCGAAGCTCTTATGGATAAATTTGATCCATATCGCGACTAAAAAATAGGAGTTAAAGAAATGATGCCTTTAATCGAATTAAAAAACATAGAGTTAGAATTTGATGGTCAATCAATCTTCAAAGATTTAAGTCTTCAAGTGGAATCAAATGAATTTAATAGCATTATCGGAAAAAGCGGAACTGGTAAAACAACTTTAATTCGCATGATTGCTGGTTTATTAGAACCTAACCGTGGATCTATCTATATCAATGGCAATGCTGTTAGTGAACCCAATAAAGAATTGGCTTATGTTTTTCAAAAACCGGTTCTACTAGAATGGCGTAATATATTAGAGAATGTCCTTCTACCAATAGAGCTGCAGAGAAAGATAAAAAGTACTGATATAAACCAGGCAAAAAAGGTATTGAAATTGGTTCACTTAGAAGAGGATGAGGAAAAGTATCCACATCAATGTTCTGGTGGGATGTTATCAAGAGTTGCGTTAGCAAGAGCACTTTTAACAAGTCCTAGCATTTTACTTATGGATGAACCTTTTGCAGCACTTGATTCAATCACAAAAGAACAACTTCAGTTTGAGCTGTCTCAGATTAGCAGTACCTTTCTTTCAACCATTATTTTCATCACTCACGATATTCAAGAAGCAGTCTTTTTATCAGATCGTATCTTGTTGATAGGTGACCATAGCCCGACTACTAAAGTAAAAGAGTTTACGGTGCCATTTCAAAGGCCCCGACATAAAGATCTAAAATTTGAACCGGAATTTCAACAGCTTGTGAAACATATTCATGAAAGCTTAGAAATGGCTGAAGGATAATAAAAATATGAAGCGTAGTTTATTATTTTCTATATTACTATTAATGATAGCCTTAGTTACTTGGGAGGTTACAGTAACAATTAAAGAGGTTCCGGAATTAATTTTGCCAAAACCGACTGTCATTGTTAAAAATTTACTTACCCATCTGATGAGTGGTTATTTATTGGTGCATGCCAAGGTTACGTTGCTGGAAATTTTAGGGGGATTCATTATTGGTGCATTGGTTGGAATTGGATTAGGATTTGTCGTTTCACAGTCAAGCTTCATGAAAGAGGTTTTAAATCCCTACATTATTGCTTCACAAGCAATGCCCAAGCTAGCATTAGCGCCGCTATTAACACTTTGGTTTGGTTATGGTCTTTTGCCTAAAATAGTTATTACTGCATTAATTAGCTTTTTTCCACTGTTTGAAAGTACTGTGGCAGGATTAGCGTATATTGATAAGGATAAATTAGCGTTATTTAAATCGTTACGTGCGACTTCTTTTCAAATCTTAATGAAACTTAGGCTTCCAACAGCTATACCTTATTTAATGTCTGGTTTAAGAGTTGCCATTGTTTTGAGTGTCGTTGGGGCCACAGTTAGTGAATTTATTGGAGCAAATCAAGGGTTAGGAGCTGTGATTACTACGGCGATGGGGATGATGGATACACCATTGATGTTTTCAGCCTTTATTTTATTAACCATTATAGGAATATTACTTTATCAAAGTATATCTTTGATTGAAGACCTATTTTTAAAAAAGTATTATCATTCTAGGAGGAACGACGATTGAATCAGCCATTTTTTAGTATAGTGATGATGATGATTTTCTTATTTGTAACGGGGTGTGGAACAAATGAAACAAATCCTGCACAAGAAAAAAAGGATACAGGAAACAATGAACAACCTTCTGAGGTAGAACAGCTCAAAATGGCTTCATGGAGTAAGCCTATCGTGGAGCAAAGTAATTTATACTTAGCTGAAGAAAAAGGCTGGTTTGAGGATGCTGGAATTGACTTTGAATATGTTCCTGGTGCTGGCGGTGGTGATGCTGTAAAGAATATCATTGCAGGAAATGCAGATATTGCTTTTGCTAATGTAGAAGCGGTTTTACTTGCTGCTGAAAAGGGTGCAAAACTAAAGGTAGTTTACAATATTTACCCACACAACGTGTTTAATGTCGTTTCATTAAAGGAAACTGGAATTGAAACGGTGGATGATTTAAAAGGGAAGGATATAGGTGTATATAGCTTTACAAGTGGTACATATCAAAATCTCCAGGTATTATTATCATCAGCGGGATTGACTGAGGAAGACGTTAATATTATTGAAACAGGTGTATTGAATTTTGGTCCCTTAATGAACAATCAGGTGATAGCTACAGCTGCTACTGATACCGGATTATATGACGCACAGCAAAAAGGTCTAGGTGAAGTAAACATTATTGAAGTAAAAGACGTGTTAAATACGCCTTCGGATGTGTTTGTTGTCACTGAGGAAACATTCAATGAAAAGCGCGAGCTATTAGTAAAGTTTCTTCAAGTCTATCGTGACAGTGCAAAATACATGATGGAACACCCAGAGGAAGCAGCAAAAATAGCAGTTGATACAGCAATTGATGGACAAAATGAAGAGAGAAATGCGGAGATTATTAAGATTAGGAATAAGACATCAATAGATGATGAAATGAATGAAAAGGGTCTTGGCTGGTTAAATATTGAGATTTTTAATCAGGTTGAAGACACCTATGTTGACATGGGACTGTTAAAAGCTCCTGTCGGAATTGAGCAAATTGTTACAAACGAACTAGTTGAAGAATTGAAGTAGTCGGCTCTTTACTAGGGAACACCAAATAAAACGGCTAAAAGTTGGAGGGAGCTATGGATACTTCTTTAGCAGGAAGAGTTGTATTAATAACCGGTTCTAGCCGCGGAATCGGGGCAGCCATTGCTGAGGCGTTTGCCCAGCAGGGTGCTCATCTCATCATTAATTATGTGAAAAGTGAGCAAAAGGCAAACGAATTTGCTCAATATTTAATAGAAAAATATAAAATTGATGTACTTGCTATTAAAGCAGATATTACTGATGAATTTTCGGTGAAAAAAATGATGGAAGAAATAGTTGATGAATTTGATACATTAGACATTCTTGTTAACAATGCCTTACACGGGTATACCTTTGACCCAGAAACGCGAAACAAGGCATGGGAGTTAAATTGGGAAGACTATCAACATCAATTGGATGGTTCTTTGAAGGGAACCTATCATGTGTGCAAATATGCGATCCCCATAATGAAAAGTAAAGGATTTGGTCGAATCATCAATATGACCACAAATCTCATTTACCGACCGGTCGTTCCTTATCATGATTATAATACAGCGAAAGGAGCTGTATTAACCTTTTCCCAAAACTTAGCTTCTGATTTAGGTCCATTTGGAATAACAGTCAATTGCATTGCTCCGGGTCTTGTTTATCCAACGGATGCTAGTCGAAGAACAAAGGAAGAAATAAAAGAATCAATTAGGAGTGAGACCCCGTTACGACGAATTGCAAGGCCTGAGGATATTTCGGGCAGTGCCTTATTTTTTGCTAGTAATTGGGCTAATTTTATTACAGGGCAAACGATAATTGTTGATGGTGGTTTTACGATGAAATAACCAATGAATAAACTCATATAATCTTCTTAAAGGCACTTAAGAGAGGATGAGATAGATGTTTATACAAGAAGAAAGAGACGCGGTATATAAGGCGATATACAACAGAAGAGACATAAGAAGTTTCCTATCCACTCCGGTTGAAGAAGAGAAGATAAATCGTTTGCTAAATGCTGCTCATCATGCTCCATCAGTCGGGTTTATGCAACCATGGAATTTTATCATTATTTCATCTGACGAAATAAAGGAAAAGCTAGCGTGGGCTGCAGATAAAGAAAGGCGTGCATTGGCTATACATTTCGAAGGTGATAGAGAGATGAAGTTCTTAGGACTAAAAGTTGAAGGGTTAAAACAAGCTCCTATCACCATCTGTGTCACATGTGATCCAACAAAAGGGGGATCACATGTTTTAGGTAGAAACTCCATTCCGGAAACAGATATTCTATCAACTGCATGTGCGATTCAGAATATGTGGCTTGCAGCATATGCTGAAGGACTGGCAATGGGGTGGGTCAGTTTTTATAAGAAAAATGATATCCGTGATATTTTAAACATTCCTCCACATATTGACCCGGTGGCTCTTATTTCGATTGGTTACACTGATTATTATCCTGACAAACCAATTCTAGAGACAGCAGACTGGGAAAAAAGGAGATCCCTAGGAAATTTGGTGTTTAATAACAAATGGACTGAAAAATAAAAGTGACGGAAGAAAATCCCTATATATTTTAAGTTAACAAACCGTTTTTATATGATATAATAAATCGACAATTACATTGAAATCCGCATCCAGCGGTGGAGGTTCTAGCTACCCTCTTTAAAAAACTAAGGAAAACAGGACTGCTTTCTTTAGTGGTGCTGTTTTTTTCTTGTGAGGAGATATGAAAAAAATGAAAAATGAAAAAGCTGTTGTTGTATTTAGTGGAGGTCAAGATAGTACCACTTGCTTGTTTTGGGCAATGCAACAATTTAAAGAAGTAGAAGCAGTAACGTTTAATTATAATCAACGACACATTACTGAAATTGAATGTGCAAAAAATATAACTGAAGAACTAGGAATTAAGCATCATATTTTAGATATGTCACTTTTAAACCAACTCGCACCTAATGCATTAACAAGAGACGACATCGATGTTGAAGAAGGAAAAGAGGGAGAATTGCCTTCTACCTTTGTACCTGGTCGAAATCTTTTATTTATGTCATTTGCGGGAGTTTTAGCTAGCCAAGTACATGCAAAGCATATTGTTACAGGCGTTTGTGAGACAGATTTTAGCGGATATCCTGATTGTCGTGATGTCTTTATTAAATCGTTGAATGTAACTCTAAATCTTTCAATGGATGAGCAATTTGTTATTCATACACCTTTAATGTGGATCAATAAAGCAGAAACATGGGAAATGGCAGATGACCTTGGTGCGTTTGATTTTGTTCGAGAAAAGACGTTAACATGCTACAACGGTATTGTTTCCGATGGTTGTGGTGAGTGTCCTGCGTGTAAGCTTCGTCAAAAAGGTCTTGATGATTACTTAGCGATTCGAAAGGAGCAATAAGTATGTATGGATTCCGAATTGTCGATAAGCTTCAAAAAGTAGATGAGGATATCAAGCGCGAACAGTTAAAATATCATAACAAACGAGTGATGGTAAGTAAGGAATTTACTTTTGATGCTGCACATCATTTACATGCTTATGAAGGTAAGTGTATGAACCTTCATGGTCATACGTATAAAGTTATTTTTGGTTTAAGTGGATTTGTAGATGACCGTGGGTTGATGATTGATTTTGGTGATATTAAAGAAATTTGGAAAAAGGAAATTGAAATTTTCCTAGATCATCGTTATCTGAATGAGACATTACCACCAATGAATACCACGGCAGAAAATATAGTTGTATGGATTTATGAAAAAATGAAAGAAGCGCTGAATCATGAGAATCGACAACAACAATATTTAGGAGCAAGAGTTGAGTTCGTTCGTCTCTATGAAACTCCTACGAGCTATGCGGAAGCAAGACGGGAGTGGATGGAAGTTGAGTAAAGTACCAGTAATGGAGATTTTTGGCCCGACGATTCAAGGTGAAGGAATGGTTATCGGTCAAAAAACAATGTTTGTTCGTACGGCGGGATGTGATTATTCTTGTTCATGGTGTGATTCTGCTTTTACATGGGATGGCAGTGGGAAGGATTTAATCAAGCAGATGGATGCTGATGAAATATGGGAAGAACTTGTTGAACTTGGGGGCAAGGGGTTTTCTTTTGTGACCATCTCAGGTGGGAATCCTGCTTTATTAAAAAATCTAAGTCATTTGATTGATATCTTAAAAGAAAACAAGATAAAAATTGGCTTAGAAACCCAAGGGAGTAAATGGCAAGATTGGTTTTTGAAAATTGATGAACTAACCATTTCACCAAAGCCACCAAGTTCCGGAATGGTGACTGATTTTGAAGCTTTAGATATGATTATTAGTCGCGTAAAGTCTGGAGATTTCAATAGCCAGATGAGCTTAAAGGTGGTAGTCTTTAATGACGAGGATTACAGCTATGCGAAAAGCGTACATCTTCGCTATCCGGATGTCCCATTTTTCCTACAAGTAGGAAATGAAGATAATCAAACAACTGATAATGGACAACTTGTCGAACAGCTTTTGCAGAAATATGAATGGTTAATTAATAAAGCAATGGATGATCATGAATTGAAAGATATAAAAGTGCTGCCACAGCTCCATACCTACATTTGGGGAAATAAACGCGGCGTTTAGACTCAGTAACGCTTTTTCTAAAAAATATATTGGTTTACCGGGAGCGGATATCGGTCTAACCTAAGATATATCAGTCTAACTTTGAGTTTATCGGTCTAACTTAAGATATATCAGTCTAACTTTGGGTTTATCGGTCTAACTTAAGATATATCAGTCTAACTTTGAGTTTATCGGTCTAACTTAAGATATATCAGTCTAACTTTGAGTTTATCGTTCTAACTTAAGATATATCAGTTTAACTTTGAGTTTATCGGTCTAACTTAAGATATATCGGTCTAACTTTGGGTTTATCGGTCTAACTTAAGATATATCAGTCTAACTTTGAGTTTATCGGTCTAACCTAAGATATATCAGTCTAACTTTGAGTTTATCGGTCAAATGCAAACTTCCGATAAAACTCTAGCATTTTAGTATCATTTACAAATAGATTTATGGAAACAACAACAGGTAGGAGGAACATAATGGCAAACGTTAATCGTGCTCAAATTGAAGAAGCAGTACGTCTAATTTTAGAAGCAGTGGGAGAGGATCCAAACAGAGAAGGTCTGTTAGATACCCCAAAACGTGTCGCAAAAATGTATGAAGAAGTGTTTTCTGGATTAACGATTGATCCAAAAGAGTATTTTGAAACGATATTTAGCGAAAATCATGAAGAGCTTGTATTAGTAAAGGATATTCCATTTCACTCAATGTGTGAGCATCACCTAGTTCCATTCTATGGAACTGCCCATGTTGCATACATTCCCCAAAATGGAAGAGTAGCGGGATTAAGTAAGTTAGCTAGAGCTGTTGAGGCAGTATCACGCCGTCCACAGTTACAGGAACGAATCACATCAACAATCGCCGATACAATGATGGAAACACTTGAACCTCAAGGGGTAATGGTCATCGTTGAAGCAGAACATATGTGTATGACGATGCGTGGAGTGAAAAAGCCAGGTGCGAAAACAGTTACTTCTGCAGTTCGTGGAGTATTCAAAACTGATAGTGATGCTAGAAAAGAAGTTTTATCTTATATTCGTCATTAAAACTCTTTGGGTCAGCCTCTCATCTCGTTTAAGCTTTAACGAGATGAGAGGCCGACCCCTTCACTATTCTTCACTTTAATAAGGGAAAGTGATAAAATAGTTAAATGAAAGGAAGTGTAGAGATGTCCTTACCATATTTAAAAGAAGCCATAAAAAACGGGGATAATGATAAACTGATTCGTTATGTACGTCTTCATTTTGGTGATGGGAATGAACAAGCAGGTCGTAATGAAATTGATAAGTCGTGGATAGAAGCTCTTAAATTGCTATTAGATTCACCAAATACAGATCGAGAGTTTATTTTCGATACGTTGAAGGAGAAGGATGCAGAAACGTTAGCACATCTTTATTTTCACTTGCATTTTTACTTTTTAAAAAGATCGGGGGATTGGATTCATGATGGAAACCTCTAAAAATGAACAATTGCGACCTGGGCTATGGGATACAGTAAATGAACGATATCCTGGTTCTATGATAAAGAAAGATGATTTTATACCGTTAGCACCTTTAAAGAAGCCTATTCGGGAGTCAAAATTAGCATTTATCTCTACTTCTGGAGTCCAATTAAAAGGAACTCTTCCTTTTGATACTGTTCATCCTATAGGAGATTATACATATCGAAAAGTACCATCAAGCTCTAAGCCAGCTGACTTGGAGATCCACCAATTAAAATATCCAACAGTCGGTGCCAACCGAGATATTAATGTGATCTATCCAATTGAAAGATTACAGGAACTAGCAGAAGGTGGAGTAATAGGTGGTTTAACTGAAAATTTCTTTTCATTTATTGGCTATAATATGGACCCTGATAAACTAGAAGAAACTTTAGCAGAAAATATTGCTGATGCAGTAGTAAAAGAACATGCAGATATTGCCCTTTTAGCACCTGCATGACCTATTTGTCATCAATCGATCGCGCTAGTTCAGCGTGCGTTAGAAAAGAAGGGCATACCAACGGTTTCCTTATCAGTAGCTTTAGATGTAACGGAATACATTAAACCCCCAAGAGCTGTATTTTTACCATTTATGATGGGCCATCATTTCGGGGTACCTTTTCATAAGGAACTGCAGAAAAATATTATCTTAGAAGCACTTAATCACTTGGAAAATGCCAAGGAAAGCGGAGAGATTCGTAAACTTCCATATAAGTGGGCAACAGCAAGAAAAGAAGGAAAAGCTTTGGAAGCAGAGGGACGGTTCTAGCGCTCCAGTCATAGGATTAATAGGATCTACCTTTGGATAAAATTAATAAAACTCTCTGTTAAATTTGAAGCAGAGAGTTTTTTAATATCGTTTTTCTGATATATTAGTTATAAATTAATAGAATACACCACAACATTCAAATTTACTTATACTAGAAAAACAAGGGTGAGAAAAAAGAAAATGCATTTTTTAGACATGCTTATGTTTATATATATTGAAGCTTGTGGTCTAGTACTCCTTTATAAAAGAAAAAGGAAGAGTTACAGGCGTCAAATATCGGCAAAAAGTTAACCCAGTTGTCTAATTCCTTTTTCAGTAAGAATAAAAGCAAGATGAGATTGAGGAAGGCGTTATAAAGGGGAAAGAACAAAGCTATTTTTCAAAAGAACAAGGGCCGGTTAAGCCTCCACCAGAAGGGACAATCAAGCGAACTCTCTATGACTTTTTTAGGTTAGATGAAGAAGACAATGAAGAAATTGAGGATGAAGAAGACGATTTTGATATAATGACAGATAAAGCATGGAGTCCGTTAATGGATATTCTGACATACTCATGTATTACATTTCCGGTAGCTTATTTATTTTTCATTGCATTACAACAACTAGGCCTATGGAATTGGCAACTATAAAAGCGGGGGGACGGTTCTCATGCTTCACCATGAGGCCGTCCCACTACTTGATTAGAAAACTCAGAGATTCGGCTTATAGGTTCTCCCCGTTTGATGCAATTACTTCTTTATACCAATAAAAACTATCCTTCCGGCTTCTTTCAAGCGTTCCATATCCTTCATCATCTAAATCCACATAAATAAACCCATAGCGCTTAGACATTTCAGAGGTTGAAAAACTCACCAAGTCAATCGGCCCCCAAGCGGTGTATCCGATTAAATCTACACCATCACCAATCGCCTCTTTCATTTGTTCAATATGTTGTTTTAGATAATCAATACGGTATTGATCATGGATCCTACCATCTTCTTCAACTTTATCAAATGCACCCAATCCATTTTCAACGATAAATAAGGGCATTTCATAGCGTTCATAAAACATATTCAAGAGAGTGCGTAGTCCAACCGGATCAATTTGCCAGCCCCAGTCAGAAGCTTTCAGATATGGATTTTTCATGTTTGTTAAAATATTCCCAGCTGCCTGTTCTCCAGAGACTTCAGGTCGTGCAGCCACTGTAGACATATAATAACTAAGTGATACAAAGTCCACCAGATTATTTTTTAATATCGCATCATCCTCAGGCTGTTTGTTAACCGAAATCCCATGTTCTGCAAAGAAACGGTTCATATATGACGGATAATGCCCACGTACTTGAACATCAGTAAAGAAAAATGTTTTATGCTGATCTTGAAGAGCGCTAAGCACATCTTCTGGATGAGGACTGTTTGGGTAATTAATCATACCAAGAACCATACATCCAATTTGACCATTGGGGACAATTCGGTGGCAGGCTTCTACAGCTCGTGCACTTGCTAAAAGCTGATGATGAGCAGCTTGGAATGTTGCTTGGAGCACATTTCCCTCCTTCACTTGATCTCTTAAAATACCACCACTTATAAATGGACTCATTAAAATCGAATTGATTTCATTAAAAGTAATCCAGTACTTTACCTTAGTTTTGTAGCGATCTAACACAGTTTCCGCAAAACGGACAAAGTGGTCAATAACTATCCGATTTGCCCAACCACCGAATTCCATCGAAAGGTGAAGTGGCATTTCATAGTGAGACAATGTAACAATAGGCTGAATATCATTTCTCAACAGCTCGTCTAGTAAGTCATCATAATAAGCAAGGCCTGCTTCATTAGGTTTTTCTTCAATTCCATTTGGAAAAATCCTTGTCCAAGCAATTGAGAGACGAAAGGCTTTAAAGCCTAGCTCCTTAAATAGAGCAATGTCTTCTTTATACCGATGGTAAAAATCGATACCATAACGTTTTGGAAAATGTCGTTGCTCCTCGGTCTCTAAAGTTTCTCGTATTTCAGTTGATGACGGGAATGGAAGGTGTAGACCTTTGTCACGTTCCTCTGGATTGATTCGTTCAATTACATCATCAACCGATAGCCCTTTTCCAGCGACATCAAAAGCACCTTCGATTTGATTTGCAGCTGTTGCCCCTCCCCATAAAAAGTTCTCTGGGAATTTTGTTTTTATATGATTCATGAGTGAAAATCCTCCTCTGATTTCTTGGATGATATTAATGTGACTCTTACCACTGATTGTAGTCATTTTTAACCAAAGTTGAAATATGTGAAGAACATTTAGACAAAGATAACAAAGAATGGTATTTGTTACATAAAAGAAACACATTGTTTTTTTGTTTGGAGAAAATAGTGTACAATCATAAAAACAAATATAGGAGGAAAGCGGATGTTTCCAAGCGAAGTAATTGCGACATTTAATGAATTGGAATACTCGCTATACAATTATGTAATAAAAAATGGCGAAAAGGTTGTCTACATGAGAATCCGTGATTTGGCAAACGAAACACATGTATCAACTTCAACCATATTACGCTTTTGCCGAAAGTTGAATTGTGAGGGGTTCTCTGTATTTAAAGTTAAGCTAAAGCTCTATCTTAAAAAAGGTAGTAATCAAGAAATGCCACTAAAAAGCATGCAGCATTTTCTTAGCGAATTTATCGAACGGACGTTAAGTGGAAATTTAGAATCACAAATAAAAGAAGCAGCAAGAGTAATTAATAACGCAGATAACGTATTATTTGTTGGAATCGGCAACTCCGGAATTTTAGCACAGTATGGTGCGAGATACTTCTCAAGTCTAGGGAAGTTCTCACTCTATATTAACGATCCATATTTTCCTATTCATTCACACTATTTAAATAACAGCATCACCATTGCTTTATCTGTCTCAGGAGAAACAGAACATACTGTTCAGCAGGTGAGCAAGCTAAAGGAAGAAGGAAATACAATCATTAGTATCACCAATAATAAACAATCAACACTCGCACGGATCTCTGACTTAAATATCTCATATTATGTGACCGAAGAAAAAACACAGCTTTCAAACGTTCCAATTAATATCACAACACAACTACCAGTTATATACATTCTCGAAAGCTTGGCAAGAGAGGGATGGAAGCGCTGGGACGGTTCTGATGCTTCTTTTCAAAAGTGAAGAAGCGGGAGAACCGTCCTAGCGCTTTTCTAAATATTCTAAAATTAACTTGAAATATACGTACAAATTATATTATGATGGAAATATAAGTAATCACATACTTACGAGTACATCTATTTTTTTGCTATTTATTGTAAACGCTTTCTTCGATATCCTGCCTAATAGGTAATTTCAATATCTTTGATAAGGCTTCTTAGCTCTAATAAGTTACATAGTTTTATAGAAAGTTTGGTAACTAGAAAAGGGGTGTAGTATGACAACAAAATACAACTTTGTAAAGCAAGCCATCATGTCAAAAATTATTGATGGCACATACGAGGAAAATAAGAGAATCTGCTCTGAAAGTGAAATGATGAAACAATATGGAGTTAGTCGCCATACGGTTCGAATTGCAATAAGTGAGCTTGTAAATAAAGGTTGGCTATACAGAGAACAGGGGGTGGGAACTTTTTGTCGAGGGATAGTTAAGGATGAACCTTCTACTATTGTAAAACAAAAGAATATAGCGATAGTCGTAACTTTTATATCAGATTATATTTTTCCATCGATTATAAAAGGTGCGGAATCTTACCTGAGTGAACAAGGATATAATGTGAGTTTATTTAGTACAAACAATAATCCTGAAACCGAAAAAAGAATTTTAGAACGCATAATAACAAATCATTTTGATGGAATCATTATTGAACCAACGAAAAGTGCATTGATTAACCAAAACATCAAATATTATTTGAGTATAGAACAAAAGAAAATACCTTATATCATGCTCCATGCTTACTATAATGAATTAGAGCCAATAAGCGTGACATTGGATGATGAAAAAGGAGGATTCTTGCAAGCGGAGCATTTAATTCAATTAGGGCATCGCAATATGGTTGGAATATTTAAAACGGATGATATTCAAGGTGTTAAACGGATGAAGGGCTATATAAAAGCTCATCGAATCTATAACATTCCAATCCACTCGAATAGTATTGTTACTTATGATTCGAAGGATAGATTTAATAAGCCTATAGAGGCTTTAAAACAGATGTTAGCCCTAAGCAGTAGCGATAAACCAACAGGAATTGTATGTTATAACGACGAGCTTGCAATAAGGTTTTTAGATGTCTTTCGCGAAAAAAGAATTCAAATTCCCAATGATATCTCTCTTGTTGGCTATGATGATTCATATATGGGTAATGTAACAGAAGTCAAATTAACCACGATTCAACACCCTAAAAGTCAGATGGGGGAGCTAGCTGCAAAAATGATTGTAGATATGGTTAATAAAAAAAGTAAGGAAAATGGGAGACAAGTAATGAAATCTATTACTTCAGTTGTGTTAGAACCCAAGCTGATTGTAAGAAGTTCTACAAAGTCTTTGAACTTAATTAATAAATAAAAAACAAGATCCCTTGGAATTGGGATAATACTATTTTAATAGTTTTAAAATTAGCAATTTTAATAAATTTTAATAATTTTATGTTGAAAAATTATAAACTGTCTTTTATAATTAATTTAACAACATATACGTACGAATATAAGTAAATATATTAAAAGTTAACGAAACGTTCGTACATATGTGTGTGAAAAATTCATATACTGGTTAATAAGTATATCATTTTGAATCTGAAATGATCATTTTTTAGAAGTTAAATGAAAGCGTTAACAAAAATAGTTCTTTGGAGGTGTACAAACTAACTTTATATAGTCCTAATTACTTAAATGATTCAAACCACTAAAAGGATAAAGAGAAAGTTACCATCCTAGCAATGCAACCTAGAAACATACTTCATCAATCATCAATTAATTACAGCAAACTTCACAGCTCATAGCAATGCACCCTAGAAACATACTTCATCAATCATCATTTAATTACAGCAAACTTCACACTCTACATATCGCAGCTAACATAATAGTTACTCTCAAGGAAAAAGCATAATTTGCATTAGGACACATGTTATTAAAGGTTAATACAAGGTCTTTCTAAGGAGGGTTTTTATGTCACAAACGCCATTGTCTAGAAATACATCCCCAGAGTATACGGTACCACCCATTAAAGAACCAAACAAATTATTTAAGTTTTTAAATTCAAAAAAGGTTGTTCCTTATATTTTCGTATCGCCATTTATCATTTCCTTTTTAATTTTTTCTTTATATCCTGCCATACAAGCAATTATCATGAGTTTTCAGAGTATTTTACCAGGTCAAATTGAATTTATTGGAATGAGGAACTACTCTA
The DNA here is from genome assembly GCF_002019645.1 of Litchfieldia alkalitelluris. Taxonomy (GTDB): domain Bacteria; phylum Bacillota; class Bacilli; order Bacillales; family Bacillaceae_L; genus Litchfieldia; species Litchfieldia alkalitelluris. The sequence continues at coordinate 1,561,093 of NZ_KV917374.1, forward strand.
GGGTGTTTAATCCGACATTTTATAAAGCGCTTTCAAATACCTCGATATATGTAGTTCTAACGGTGGTAATATTGGTTATTTTTCCAATAATACTAGCGGTGTTATTAGATTCAAAAATTGTTAAATTCAAAACATTTTTCCGTGCATCACTATTTATGCCAGCATTAGCGTCGACGATTGTTTCAGGGATGGTTTTCCGCTTAATGTTTGGTGAAACGGATACTGCGACAGCAAATCAAATTTTAGGCTGGATGGGCATAGCCCCAGTCGATTGGAGATTTAATGCTTGGTCAGGAATGTTCCTAATGGTTTTACTTTGTTCTTGGAAATGGATGGGGGTAAATATTCTTTACTTCTTAGCAGCACTTCAAAATGTGCCAAAGGAATTGTACGAAGCAGCAGATATTGATGGTGCATCTTCTTTAAAGAAATTTATATATGTAACACTTCCATTTTTAAAGCCAGTTACGATTTTCGTAGGTACGATTTCAGTCATTGCAGGGTTTAGAATGTTTGAAGAAAGCTTTGTATTCTGGGAAGCTGGATCCCCGGGTAACATCGGTCTAACAGTTGTAGGTTACTTATATCAACAAGGTATTCAACAAAATGATATGGGCTTTGGCGCTGCAATTGGTGTGGTTTTAATGTTAATCATCTTTATCGTCAGTTTTATCCAATTAATTCTTACTGGAGCATTTAAGAAGGAGGGCCAATAAATGAACAAAAAACAGCTTAAACCAGTGAAGTGGATCGTTAACATCGCATTCGTAATTATTTCATTCATTGCGCTCTTCCCAATCTTAAACTTAATCCTATCTTCATTTAGACCTGCTTCTGAGATTATGCGGAATGGAATCAGCTTAGTCTTTGATCCAAGCTCGTTAAGTCTGAATAACTATAAGTTTATCTTTACAGAGGCAACAACATATTGGGGTTGGTATGGAAACAGTCTGATCATTGCAATTGTTACTATTGTTTTGTCATTATTTTTCTCTGCCATGGTCGGATATGCATTAGCTTTATATGACTTTAAAGGAAGAAATCTAGTCTTTATGTTTGTTCTGTTCATCTTAATGGTACCTTTTGAAATCTTAATGCTGCCATTGTTTCAAATGATGATCAAAATGCAGTTAGTGAACACCTATACTGCGGTTATTTTACCAGCAATCGTTGCACCAATCGCAGTGTTTTTCTTTAGACAATATGCACTTGGATTACCGAAAGAGCTCATGGATTCTGCAAGAATGGATGGAGCAAGTGAATATGGGATCTATTTTAAAATAATGCTCCCGTTAATGGCACCCTCTCTAGCAGCGATGGCAATCCTTCAAGGCTTAGGGGCTTGGAATAACTTCTTATGGCCATTAATTGTATTAAGATCAAATTCAATGTTTACATTACCACTTGGATTAGCGACCATGTTAACACCATATGGAAATAATTATGATGTCTTAATTACGGGATCATTAATGACAATTGTTCCAATTATTATCCTATTCATCTTCTTCCAACGCTACTTTGTTTCGGGGTTAACGGTTGGTGGAGTAAAAGGATAAGCAGATTTTACGAGGTTACTAGAGCAATTGATTGGGTTAATTCAAAGCATTCCGTTAGGTGTAATCACATACTTTAAGGGGGTGAAAATTCGTTTAAAGGTAAATTGTGTTTGGAAACAAAACTTATTTAAAAATGGAACAGGGGGAAAGAGAATGAAGAAAAACTTACTGGCAATACTGTTCGGATTAATGGCAGTGATGTTAATGGCTTGTGCTGGTGGCGGTGATGAAGAAGCTAGTGGAGACGAAGCTACCGAATCAGAAGTAACAGGTGGAGATGTTGAAAACGCAACAGAATTAAAGTATTGGACATTTGTTGAGTTACACATGGAATTCTTTAAAGATGCAGCAATTCGTTGGAATGAACAGAATCCTGATCGTCCAATTAAGTTAGTTGCTGAAACATTCCCGTACGATAACATGCATAATAACTTATTACTAGCGTTACAATCAGGAACTGGAGCACCTGATATTTCAGACATCGAAATTGGTCGCTTCCCTAACTATTTACAGGGTGTACCACAATTATTACCAATGAACGAATTTGTTGAACCTGAAATTGATAACTTTATTAAATCACGTTTCGATATTTATGCTAAAGATGGCAATTATTATGGAATGCCTACACATGTTGGTGCATCTGTAATGTACTATAATAAGGAAATCATGGATGCTGCTGGTGTAGATATTGATTCTATTAAAACGTGGGATGACTATGTTGAAGCAGGTAAAAAAGTTGTAGAAAGTACAGATGCTGTTATGGCTGGTGTACCAACTGGTGACTATTTACCAGTATGGCAAATGATTAGCCAACGAGACTCTGATTGGTTCGATGCTGAAGGAAACTTAACGTTAAATAATCAAGCAAATATTGATACACTTAAATTTTTACATGACATGATTTATGAGCACAAGGTAGCTGAAATTATGCCTGGTGGTGCACCACATGCTGAAGAATTTTACGCTTGGATGAATGAAGGCGCTGCTGCTTCCGTTGCAATGCCTATGTGGTATATGGGACGTTTCACAGATTACATGACAGATCTTAAAGGTAAAATGGTCGTACGTCCATTGCCTGCATGGGAAGAAGGCGGAAAGCGTTCAGCAGGTATGGGTGGTACAGGTACGGTTGTTACAAATCAAACAGAGCATCCGGAACTTGCTAAAGAATTCCTTGCTTTTGCGAAGCTTTCAAAAGAAGCAAATATCAAGCTTTGGAACGTTTTAGGCTTTGATCCTCCACGTTGGGATGTTTGGGAAGATCCAGCTGTTAGAGAAGATAACAAGTTCTATCAATTCTTTGGAACAGATATTTTTGATACATTATTAGAAATTAAAGACGAGATTAATGCAGTAAATATTACAGAATACACGCCAGATGTTGCAACAGAACTTAATACAAACACATTAATTAATGTCTTGAGAGAGAACAAACAAACACCTGAAGAAGCGTTAAACCAAGCGCAAAAGACGGTTGAAGCAAATATGAAATAATCCAATTTTTGAAGATTTGAAATATGGAAAAGGGTCTTGCTCTTTACTAAGGGTGATAACCCTTTTCCTTGCAACTTTAAGCTTATTTTACTAAAGGGAGATGTTTTGATTGACCATTAAAGCAACAATGACACTTGATAAAGAGTTCAAGATTGGTGAAATTGATAAGCGTATATATGGATCTTTTATCGAGCATTTAGGAAGAGCTGTATATGAAGGGATTTACGAGCCAGGGCATCCATCTGCTGATGAGCAAGGGTTTCGTACAGATGTTATTGAGTTAGTTAAGCAAATTCAAGTTCCTTTAGTAAGATACCCGGGTGGTAACTTTGTATCAGGATACAATTGGGAAGATGGAGTAGGGCCTGTTGCCAATCGTCCACGTCGATTAGACTTAGCTTGGAGAACCACTGAAACAAATGAAATTGGTACAAATGAATTCATGGATTGGGCAAAAAAGATTAATGCTGAAGTGAATATGGCAGTAAACCTAGGTACTCGTGGTATTGATGCTGCTCGTAATCTAGTAGAATATTGTAACCATAAATCAGGTTCCTACTGGAGTGATCTTCGTGTTTCTCATGGTTATAAAGATCCGCATAAGATTAAAACATGGTGTTTAGGAAATGAGATGGATGGACCATGGCAAATTGGTCACAAAACAGCGGATGAGTATGGTCGTTTAGCAGTTGAAACGGCAAAGGCAATGAGATGGGTAGATCCGACAATTGAGTTAGTGGCTTGTGGAAGCTCTAATCGCCATATGAAAACATTTGCTGAGTGGGAAGCTACTGTACTTGAGCATACATATGATCATGTTGATTTCATCTCACTTCATACTTATTATGGCAATCGGGATAATGACTTAGGAAACTATCTCGCTCAATCACTTGATATGGACCAATTTATTTATTCTGTGATCGCGACAGCTGACTATATTAAAGCGAAAAAACGCAGTAAGAAAACAATGAACTTATCCTTTGATGAATGGAATGTATGGTTCCATTCCAATGAAGCTGATAAGAAAATCGAGCATTGGTCGATTGCACCACCACAGCTCGAAGATATTTATACATTCGAGGATGCACTGCTGGTTGGAAGCATGTTAATCTCATTATTGAGACGTGCAGATCGAGTGAAGATTGCGTGTCTCGCACAGCTTGTTAATGTCATCGCACCGATTATGACTGAAAAAGGTGGAGAAGCTTGGAAGCAACCAATCTTTTATCCGTATATGCATGCTTCAGTGCTAGGTCGAGGAGTTGCATTAAATTCGATTGTATCGTCTCCGAAATATGATAGTAAGGATTTTACAGACGTTCCTTATCTTGATACGGTTTCTGTTTATGATGAAGAAAATGACACGGTTACGATTTTTGCGGTGAACCGCCATCAAACAGATGTATTAGCACTTGATGCGGATATCAGAAGTTTTGAAGGTTATAAGGTGGTTGAACACATTGTACTTGAAAACGGTGATGTGAAGGCTACTAACCAACTTAACCGTTCTAATGTTGAGCCGCATAGCAATGGTGATGCCAAAGTGGACGGGGGACAATTAACTGCAAATTTACCAAAGCTTTCATGGAATGTGATTCGATTAGCAAAATAAGAGTCAAAAAAAGAACCTCCATTTAATGGGGGTTCTTTTTTGGGGGGGAGCAGGGGAGCGGGGGGACGGTTCTCATGCTTCCCGAGCAGAGAAAGGAAGCGCTAGAACCGTCCCAGCGCTCCCACTTCCCGAGCAGAGAAAGGAAGCGCCAGAACCGTCCCAGTGCTTCTCCGTATTAAGTATAGTGAAGTTGAAGACACTAAAAGTGGTAACTAAATTTGGGTGAAAGGAGTGAGTGATTTCTTGAGTTTTGTTCGATTTGTAGTAATCATCTATCTGATTTTGGGATTGGCAAAGCCAGTCTATGCAGAAGGAGAAACAAATTCTTTAGATTCTTTCCTATCAACGCTTTTTTCGGAAAGAACGAGTAACCTCCTAACTCTCAATCCGGGAAGGTTAGATTCGTTTTACAACCGCCAAGTTACTTCAAGCGATAGAGCTTATAAGCAAGAGGTCCAAAGAAGTATATACCTTAATAGTTTTGCTCAGAATCGAGAAATTCAGGTAGTGGATACTGATAGTCATATTTATATTTTAGACAAAAAGGAATTTGGAAACAAAGTGAAAGTTCGACTTAAACATGATTCAACTATTCAGTATATTTACGAAAACCAGCACATTCCATATGATGTTGAAGAATTTAAGCTAGGGACCTTTCATAATATCGTTTTAGAAAAAAGGGATGAAAAGTGGGTTGTTGTTAGTGATTATTTTGCTGATCCAATTGCAGATCAACCTGGATTGATTCCAAAGGTTACTTCTAATGAGTATCTGCTCATCTCAAAAAACATACGAGATAAAGCTGTCTCAACTAAGATAGGAGAAGGAACAAAATATAATAGAGAAAAAGCTGTGAAGTACGCAAATAAATATGCGGGTTTTTCAAAAGCAAATAGCTTTAATAATAAGTACATCGATTTTACATATTTGGGTGGAGATTGCACAAGCTTCGCTTCACAGGTCTTGGCAGATCAAGATGAAGGCGGGGGTTTGCCTATGACCGATGATTGGTACTACCGGCATGGGGGATATACGAAATCTTGGGCTCATACAGATTCTTTTATGCGATTTTTAGAAAAAAGTGGATATAGTGAATTTATAAAGGCTGGTCTTTTTAGCGAAGTGACAGAACCAACCACTGAATTCCCTGCTGGAGCAATTAAGGAACTTCAACCAGGAGATTTAATTGGATATGAAGAAAAAAATGACATTGTTCACTTTTCAATAGTGGTTGCCAAGGATAGTAAAGGAAACCCATTAGTCAATTCACATACCGCTAATCGTTATCACGCCCCATGGGATTTAGGTTGGGATCGTTATACCAGATTTTGGCTTGTTTACATGAAAGATTAACTTAAAAGAGGTTATCTCAATAATTCCTGAGATAACCTCTTTCATCTTATTTTGTTGGTGTGAAGTGAATGTTAAGGGCCTCAGCAATTTTACTTGGGAAAGCTGTATTTTCATATAACCCTCGAAATAAATCAGAGCCTGGTCCATATGCATAAACCTGAACATCTACCCCTGTATGCTGAAGGCTTGTCCAACCTACCAATGCGTTTTTGGATACAATTTGATTGATGGCAATATCCATTCTAGTCGCTCCAGAGATTGTAGTTACTTCCTCAGATGTTAAATCAATACCTGTATATTCTTTAACGACCTCAGCAATGTTTGTTTTTTCGGCATTAATTTGTCTTGCCATATACTGGCCTGTTGCAGTTACATTATGAAGAAATTCAACATTTGCATCGTACACATCATAGCCACCAACAGACATTCCGCCAGTATCATGATCGCCAGCAATAACAACAAGTGTGTTTTTATCAGTTTGGGCAAAATTTAATGCTTCCGTTACTGCATCTTCAAATGCTTTCGTATCATTCATCGCCCATGCAGCATCATGGCCATGTCCTGCCCAGTCAATTTGGCTCCCTTCGACCATTAAAAAGAATCCATCTTTATCTTGATTTAGTACTTCAATTGCTTTTGTTGTCATTTCAGCTAAGCTAGGTTGATTGGTTGTTTCACGATCAAGCTCAGGTGCCAAACTTGATTCTGCAAACAGACCAAGTAACTTCGTTGTGTTATTTACGGCACTTAAACTATCTCGATCCGTAACATATTCATACCCTTTAGCTTGAGCATCACTAATTAAGGTATCAGGGAAAAACTGTTTTCCTCCTCCTAAGAGGACATCAACTCCGGTTTCAAAGTACTGTGGTGCAATATCACTTTCCGCTGCTCTAGAAGCAACATGTGAAGCAAAAACAGCTGGTGTGGCATGGGTGATTGTTGAAGTTGCTACTAAGCCTGTTGATTTTCCATGCTCTTCTGCTGCTTCTAGAATGGTTTTAACAGGTGTACCATCTGGAGCAGTACTAATCATTCCATTATTCGTTTTTACACCTGTAGCCATTGCAGTCCCTGCTGCTGCTGAATCAGTCACTTCTGTATTTGCAGAATATGTACGATGCATTCCAACCAAGTAAGGATCCATCATCGACATGTCACCTTTAAACCATCTGTAATTCGTAGCATAAGAAGAAGAGAATCCGTCGGGAATTAAAAAGATGACATTCTTGGCTACACCTTGAGCCATTTGGTTTGATTTGTCTTTTGCAAAAGTAATAGGTTGCTGTGTTGCAAAAATGGACCCCACTAGTATGATTTGAAGTAATACAAAGGTCATCCACTTTCTCAATGATTTCGTTGTCATGTTATCACTCCTATTTGTTTGATTATGGTTCAACAAATAGTATCTTCCAATAAAAATTATTTATTTTTACAAAAAAAGGAAGCGTGGGGACGGTTCTAGTGCTTCCGTCTAGTAAAAAGAAGCCTGATAACCGTCCTTATGATTCCGTTTAGAAAAAATAGAAGTGCGAGAACGGTCCCAGGAGGGTGTACAATTATAATACGAACAAATCAGTCTGAAAATCGTTCACTTCGTTAAACAACATCACATCATCTTCAATTAAAAAATGCTAAAACACAGTCAACAACACTACACTTATACCATAATATTTACCTAAATTGTATATGAAAACCAATGAATGACTAGAAGAAAGTTATTGGCTAAAACAACGATTTTCTTTTCTTAATATAGCAAAATAATCCATATAAAATGATATGGAAATCCATGGTTAATTGTAAGAATTTACACTACTCTATACATACGGCTAAAAAAAGGAAGCACGAGAACCGTCCCAATGCTTCCGAAGGAGGGTTTGTTTGGGTAGAGCAGCTAAAAAGAAAAACAGGAATGGTCAACATGCTTCTTTGTTTCAACAACATTTGTTTCAGTATAGATGGGGATATTTACTCGGGACGACATTATTGTCTATCTCCTTGATTCTTCAGTTAGTGATTCCAAAATTATTAGAGCTTTTTACAGATGGTCTTCAAGATTTATCGATTTCGACATCTATGATTTGGGAATTAGCGATATGGATGACGGTTGTAGGAGTCGGCATTTTTATCTTTCGTTCAACAGGACGTATTTATATTTTCAGACTATCGAGATTGCTAGAAAAAAACATGCGTGAACGATTATTTGCACATTGGGAAACGCTACCTGCGGAGTATTATGAACGCCAGCGTACAGGTAATCTTATGGCACATGCAGTTAATGATGTAAATCTTCTCCGGCAAGTTGGGATGCAAGGTGTCTTTCAAACGGTTGAATCGGTCGTACTAATCTCGATTACAGTGCTCATGATGGCAGGAACAATCGATGCATTTTTGACGTTGTTTGTAATGATACCACTACCTGCCTTAACGTATCTCGCTTATAAGTTCAGAATTAAAATTAGATCACATTCCAATAAGGTCCAAGAAGCAATTGGAACGTTAACAAGTAGGGTACAAGAGTTTTGTTCAGGCATACGTATTATCAAAACCTATGTCCAAGAAAAAGAAGAAATGAACAAGTTTACAGATGACAATCAGCATAATGTTGAGGCGAATAAGAAGTTAATTCAGTCAAACTCTCTTTTCAGTTCTTTAAGTCAAGGAATTGTCGGACTTAGTTACCTTATCTCAATTGTTTTAGGATCAATTCTAGTGATGAAGGGGTCAATCACTTTAGGCGAATTCGTTGCTTTTAATACATATCTCTCCCTTTTAGTGGGTCCCATTGAAAACCTGGGGAAGGTGATTAATCTCTTACAGCAAGGGAAAGCAGCGGATATTCGTCTATACGAAGTGCTTACAACAGAGCCAACGATAAAAGACGAAGAGGGAGTGATCCCGATTTCACGGATTCAAGGTGAAATCACTATAAAAAATCTTTCATTTAAGTATCCTTCAAGTGATGAAGAGGTATTAAAAAATATCAATCTATCGATTCCTACAGGTTCAAGCTTAGCCATCGTTGGAAAAATCGGTAGTGGAAAATCGACACTCGTGAATTTGTTGTTAAGAGTTTATAATCCTCCAAGAGAATCAATCTTTATTGATTCTGTTGACATTCGAGACATCCCATTAAAAACATTGAGAACCAATGTGGGGTATGTACCGCAAGAAAATTTCCTTTTCTCAACGACGATTAAGAATAATATCGGTTTTGATCCAAAGCCTTATCAAGATAACCAAGTACATCGAGCGGCCAAACAAGCTCATGTTTACCATGACATTTCAGAACTCACACATCAGTTTGAAACGAAACTCGGAGAACGTGGTTTATCATTATCCGGAGGGCAAAGGCAAAGGGTAAGCATTGCTCGTGCCATGATTAAAAAGTCACCAATCATGATTTTTGATGATAGTCTGTCTGCTGTTGATTCAAAAACAGAAAAGACGATCCTTGAAGCTCTGAATGAAGAGATGAAGGGTAGAACGACGATTATTATTAGTCACCGAATTTCAACGATTCAAGATTGTGATCATATCATCGTTCTTGAAAAGGGACAGATTGTTGAACAAGGCAATCATCAAACGCTCATCAAGAAGGATGGCATATATAAGAAGATGCATATCCAGCAAACTACTGGTCTTGATATGAATGTAAGTACTCCTTCCAAACAAAATGAGAGAATCATAAAAATAAAGAGGAAGAGGGGATAAGTATTAGTAGCAAGCAACCAGAAAACCAATATAAAAATATCAATGATGGCCAATTAATGAAAAAGATGCTGTTGTTTGCAAAGCCTTACTGGAAAACAATCTTATTTTCATTTTTGTTAACAGGCTTTATCGTCATTGCCAGCTTAGCACAGCCATATTTAATTAAAATTGCGATTGACTCACACATCAATGGATTGTACTCGCCGATGGTTGTGCTCGAGGAGGAGAGAAGTCAGCAGGTTAGCATGAAGCAAACAGCCACTCTCGATGGCCAGGTGTATTATCGAGTTGACGGTGAAGATGCCATTTCAACAGAACTGGAGTCAGAGATTGAAAAGTCAGCGATTGTTTCTATAAAAGGAACTCATTATCTCATCCATGGATGGAATGAGGGTTTATCAAAGGTAGAGGATTATCAACTGGCAGCTAGTGGTAAGAGTATTACACTCGATGGTGCAGCATATCCTGTACAAATGCTAACGGCAGATCAAGTTGATCTGTTCCGGTCAGCCGATTACACCGGTTTGATTATATTAGGAGCTGTCTATTTTCTATTAATTGTAGGCTCTGGTATTTTGTCATACTATCAAAACAATAGTCTTCAATATACAGGACAGTCGGTTATCTATGATATTCGCCAAAAGATGATGAAGCATTTGTCTAACATGCAGATGGACTTTTATGGGAAAAATCCAATTGGAAGATTAGTCACAAGGATTACCCATGACGTCGAAGCGTTGAACCAGCTTTATTCACAAGTAATCGTTAACTTAATAAAAGAAGTTTTAATGCTTGTGGGGATTGTTATCATCATGCTGCAAATGAGTGTTAAATTAACACTTGTCAGTTTTATCGTTATTCCAGTGATAGTCGTCATTACGTTTTATTTTAAAAAAGTCATTCGAAATGCACAGCGCTATGTTCGTCTAATTTTATCAAGACTTAATACGAACTTAGCGGAAAACCTTTCGGGGATGAAGGTAATTCAAATTTTTGCACGTGAAAAGAAGCAGTTAGAAGATTTTCAAAAGCTAAATGATGAGCATTACCGAGCGGGGATGCGTCAGACTGTGTTAAACTCGATTTTTAATCCGTCAATTGGCTTGTTTGGTAATATTTCGTTAGCCTTGATTGTATGGTACGGGGGAAGACATGTCTTAGATGGGGCAGTTACCTTTGGTGTCGTGTATGCTTTTACAAGCTATGTAAGACAGTTTTTCGAACCATTGCGCGGTTTAGCTGATCGCTTTAATCAAATTCAAGCATCTTTAGCATCTGCTGAACGAATTTTTGATACGTTAGAAGAAAAGCCAACGATTATCAATTCTTCAAACCCACAGCAATTGCCTGAAAGGGTACGAGGAAAAGTGGACTTTAATCATGTGTGGTTTGCTTATCAAGATGAAGAATGGGTGTTAAAGGATGTGCATTTTAATATCAAGCCGGGAGAGACAATTGGAATTGTTGGAGCGACAGGAGCTGGGAAAAGTTCAATCATTCAACTGATTAACCGTTTTTACGATATTCAAAAGGGAGAAATCCGAATTGATGATGTGAATATCAAAGATGTTACAATGGAAGATTTAAGAAAGCATATTGGAATTATTCAGCAAGATAGCTTTGTGTTTTCAGGGACTGTGTATGATAATATTCGTTTAAACAATACGTATATAACAAACGAAGAGATCATCCATGCAGCAAAATCGGTCAACATTGATGAGTTCTTCCGTGCGCTACCAAATGGATATGAAACAATACTAGGGGAAGACGGGGTTGTGTTGTCAACTGGTCAAAAGCAGTTGCTGTCATTTTTGCGAGCAATTTTAGCGGGTCCAAATGTTTTGATTTTGGATGAAGCAACAGCCAATATTGATACAGAAACAGAGATGGTTGTTCAAGATACGTTGAAGAAAGTATCTGAAAATCGGACCACTATTATCATTGCGCATCGCCTGGCCACGATTCAACATGCAGATAAGATTATTGTACTAGATAAAGGCCAAATTATTGAGGTCGGAAATCATCCAACATTGCTTGCGAAAAGAGGCGCTTATTATCGCCTGTGTCATAATCAAAATAAACAAAAACGTGCTGTACGGGTGTAAGCTTGAGAGAATCTATAATGGACAACAGGAAGTTTGGGGATTTAATATGGCACGACTATTGGATTATGACTAGTTGTGTCTTTTTTCTATTCATAATGAACTACTACAAGGTGTGCGCTTAACCATTCTTCATAAAGTGACGTATAAATAGTTCTTTAGAAGTGGAAATCCAAAATAGGGTGAATTGAACAAAAAAGTGTTAAATCCCAAAACACCTGTATTACCGATGCATTTCTAGGTGCAAAAAAGTACAATAGACGGTCTAAATTGATAATGCTACCATTTTAAATAGGTTGACCAATATAAAACTAAAGCGAGCTATTAGACTTAATCTCATTTTTCCTATAGGAATAAATACATATGTTTTTGTATCCGTTCCCAAAAGTTGCAATACTCTAAATCTTCAGTGGGAAATTGTTTTTAGTGTTCAGTTCGATAACAGAAGTATTTAATTGGTCATCTTAATTTTAAGACTAGCTAGGGGGGATAGGGTTAATAAAATTTAGTAAGACAAGCTAAGCTTTTTGTTGAACAGATGATTTATTTTCTTACCGCGTGAGAAGCTTGAAATGTGTATTTCTACTATTTAACTAGAGAAATAGAAAAGTAGTGTCTTTCAAGGTGAGATCTTCAACTAGATAAACATCCTTCCTTGGTAAAATGCAGAAGGAGTGAATTGGAAATTGGGGAATAAAAGTAAAATCAGAAAGTTTCTTTATATATTTATGGTGTTTACCCTTGTTTTATCAAATTTACCATATGCAATAAGTGCTGAAACAAATAGCACAGATAGTAGCGATTATACTTTACTAACTGGTACTGATTTTGAGAATGACGATACTTGGGGTTTTTCTCCAGGTGGTGGGACAACTGCCGAAGTAGTAACAGTAGACGAGAATAAATATTTAACCGTGACTGGGAACGGAAGTGGATTTCGTACGATAGCAAAGACTCTGGATGAAGCTACCACTGATTCGGAGGTTTTATTTTCATTCGATTGGAAGCCAGGGGATGTCTCCACTGACTTAAATTCGAGCGAAATATTATTTAGCGATACTAGTGGAAATGCTCTTTTCAGAATCGTTAAAGCTGGAGGAACAGCTGGTGAGATTAAATATGAAGTTGGAACCAATGGTACAGATTTATCGGGAGCTGAAACCGTAACAAGTGTCAGCACAGATGAAAGCTGGTTATCTGTTGAGGTATTATTCGACTTTATTAATGAAAGCGTTTCATTAAATGTGGAAGATAAAAATGATGTAAGCAAGAGCTTCACAGCATCTGACATCGATATTAGTTTTCTTAATTATGTGAACAGTATTGAAAAGATTGCAATTAATGGTAACCGTGCTGGAGGTAATAATCTTAGCTTTGAAACTGGTTTAGACAATGTAGGTATTTATGGATCTGGAGAGGACGCTCCTTCTCAACAAGATCAAAACATTGTTTCGGTTGTAAGTGATTACAACACAGAATATACTCTACCAAAAGAGGTAGTTAAAGAGGATGTTATTTCTCTATTCCCAAGTATCCTTGATGTACAACTGGAAAATGATGTTGTCATTGGAGTAGGTGTGAATTGGGATAGCGCTGACTATAATGCAAATGAATTAGGCACATATTCTTTTGTAGGTACTCTAAATACGGAAGATGTTCCCAATGTAGCTAATGGCAATGACATAAAAGCAACTATAAATGTTACTGTTGCTGAGGCTGGTGCTATCCCAGAGATTGACGGATATGTTGGGGTACATTACAGTGACTTTGGAGATATCGTTGAAGTAGTTCCTGCAAATTGGGGATTTACTACTGCTGCAGCTACTCTTTCAATAAATAGAGAAGATGTTGCAGGAAATACTACTCCAAAATTACAATACAGCATTGCAAATCAATCAGGTGGACGTGTTGCTACAAAGAATTTTGATACAGCTGTAAAAGGGCAGGATATTCTTGTGACTTTTGATTGGTATCCAGGAAAAAACAATGATAAAGCTGAACACCATGCTTCTGAAAATGGTGGGGAATTCAGAATCATTGACGGCTCTGGAAACAATGTATTTACATTAAACAATACAAACAAAGCTCCAATAACTTACTATGCAGGAAATGGGACTCCTACTGCTACTGCTATTACAAATCCAGAAGCATGGTATGGAGTAGAAGTGAAATTTGACTTAATTAATAATGAAGCAATATTAAAGCTAACTGATAAAGCGACAGGAAAAATTGAGGAATACACTTCGTCTCTAGATGGTGTAGCTTTTGATGGTTCTATAGCTACTGTTAAGCTTGTAGGTCTTCGTACATCTGGTAATAACCATACATGGACAACTTACCTTGATAATTTAGGAGTATATAGTGTTCCTATTTCAGATAGTACAATTATTAAGGTAGAAAAATTGCCATACCATCGAGTATATGTCGGTGAAACTACAGAAAGCATCGATTCTATCGGCTTACCAGAAACAGTAGAGGTAACACTAGCTGATAATAGCACAGTAGATGTTGCTGTTAGTGAGTGGGCTTCTGTTGGAACTGAATGGGATTCTAGTAAGTCAGGAGTTTACGAATTTAAAGGTACTCTTGCAGAAACAGAAGGTTTCGAAAACGATTTTAATAGAAGCGCAACGATTTATGTGTATAATCGTCTGACTCCACCGAATAATGCTCGCCAAACAGAATGGCTTGATCGTGGAGTAGTTGCACTTAAATCAGAAGACGGTATCTTTATTAGCTGGCGCTTGCTTGCTGATGAATATGCTAAGGATGTAACATTCAATATTTACCGTAATGAAGAGAAATTAAATACGGAAGCTTTAGAGGTTACAAACTATTTGGATTCAGAAGGTACTCCAGGAGACACTTATACAGTTGAGACACTAGTTGAAGGCTCTTCTACTGAAACAAATGAAGTACAAGCAGAGGGAACTGATTATCTTTCTATCCCAATGCAACAGCCTGAGGGTGGAACAACTGCTACAGGAGATTATACGTACACTGTAAATGATTCAAGTGTTGGAGATTTAGACGGTGACGGTGAGTATGAGGTTATCGTAAAATGGTATCCGACGAATTCAATTGATAGCTCACAACAAGGTATGACTGGTCCAACCATTTTTGATGCTTATAAATTGGATGGAACCCTTTTATGGCGTATCAATATGGGGCATAACCTTACATCAGGAGCCCACTATCATCAATTTGTGGTAGCTGACTTTGATGGAAATGGTAAGAGCGAATTCCTTATCAAAACAGCAGATGCTACAACATCATATGGTACAACAGATGGGGAATTTGATAGCAGCAAAGTACTTAGTGTAATTGGAAATGCTGAAGATGATGGTAAATGGGTAAATGAAACAGGACATGTGTATGGTGGTCCAGAATACATGTCAGTATTTAATGGTGAAACGGGTGAAGTAATCGATACAATTGATTATGCATTCCCTCTCGAAAAAGTAGAAGGCGATAACGGTGCTTCATGGGGAGATACTTGGTATAACCGTTCAGATCGATTCCTTTCTGGGCTAGCTTATTTAGATGGCGTTAAACCGAGTGCAATCTATGGTAGAGGGTATTATGAAAGAACGTCTTTTGTCGCTTATAGTTTAGTAGACGGAAAGCTTATTGAAGAATGGACATTTGATTCGGACGAAGCTGGCAGAGGCGCAGGTATGGGTTATCACAGTCTTGCAACTGCAGATGTGGATAATGATGGCTTCGATGAAATTCTTGCTGGTTCATTAACACTTGATCAAGATGGCTCCATCCTTTATGTAATGGATGGCGAAATGCAACGCGAATTAGGATCTCATGGAGATGCAATGCATGTAGGTGCATTTGATCCTGATCGAGAAGGTCTCCAGTTCTTCGGTGTGCATGAGGTGCCAGCAGTTGCATCTCTAGAGTTACACGATGCTGCCACTGGGGAAACGTTAATGTCATATTTCGCTTCTGTTGATGCAGGTCGTGGAGTTGCTGCGAACATTACATCTAGCCCTGGCTATGAATTCTGGGGAACGGGTGGTCATACTGTTGAAACAGGTGGAGGAATCTACAACGTACAAGGTAATGTTGTAGCTGATAGCTTTAGAGAAGCAGGTCTTTCTGTTAACTTTGCCCTATATTGGGATGGAGATCTGTTACAAGAATTACTTGATAACACGACCATTACTAAATACAATGAAAACACTGGAAAGTCTGAACTAGTAAGAAGCTTTGAAGGTGTTGTAAGTAATAACGGAACAAAGGCAACTCCAACACTACAAGCAGATATTCTTGGAGACTGGCGTGAAGAAGTTCTACTTCCAACAACAGATAGTTCAGAGCTTAGAATATTCAGTACAACTACACCTACTGATTACAGATTATATACGTTAATGCATGATCCAACATATCGATTGGGTGTTGCTTGGCAAAACTCAGGCTATAATCAGCCTCCACATATCGGCTTCTATCTAGGAGAAGATATTAGAGAAGCTGTTCTTGCTGGAAACTTAGAAGCGCCAGCAGTTGCATATACAAATGCACCTGAGACTGAGAATCCTGGAACAGACCCTGGAACAGACCCTGGAACAGATCCTGGAACAGACCCTGGAACAGATCCTGGAACAGACCCTGAAACAGACCCTGGAACAGACCCTGGAACAGACTCTGGAACAGACCCTGGAACAGACCCTGAAACAGACCCAGGAACAGACTCTGGAACTGATTCTGGTAAAGACAAGGGTGGCGAAAAATTACCAGAAACAGCTACTTCTACTTACAATTGGATTTTAGTTGGAGTAGTACTACTTTTAATCGGTATTTCTTTCTTCTTTTGGAGTAACTCTAGAAGAAGACAAACAGTATAATCTTTATACTTTCGAAATGAAACCGTATTGAAAAACGGAGTGGCTACGAGCCACTCCGTTTTTTGTAATCATGGGGACGGTTCTGATGTGCACCCCAATTGTTAGACACAACAACTAACAATTGGAGGTGCACTTTTACATGAAGAAGAAATACCCTTTAGAAATAAAGATAGCTGCAGTAAATGAATATCTTGAAGGCGGAGAGTCTATCAGGCAGACAGCCCAAAAGTACAATGTTAATAAAACGATGTTACACAGATGGGTAGCGAAATTTCAAAAGCATGGTATATCTGGCTTAGAGGAAACCTATACAAAATCCTCATTTGAGTTTAAAATGGACGTACTTAATTATCTGAACGAGATGGGAGCGTCCATCGAAGAAGTTACTGCAGTATTTAATGTTTCTTCATCTGCCATAGTGTATAAGTGGAAGAATCTACTTGAAACACAGGGAATTGACGCTCTTAAAAAGAAGAAAAAGGAGCGTCCTTCACCCATGAAAAAGCAACCTAAGAATAATCAACCAGTAGAAGGAACTGAAGAAGCACTACGTGCTGAAATTGAACAACTTCGTATGGAGAATGCATATTTAAAAAAGCTACAAGCCTTAATTCAGGAAAAGAACTCACAGAAAAAGAAAAGGCACAGGTGATTTATGAATGAAGGCGTGAATTTAAGGTGATTGACTTGATAAAGTTCGCTGAAATGCCACGTAGCACGTATTATTATTGGGTAAAACAAATGGATAAACCAGATAAATATAGTGAAATGAAAGAGGTTATCCAACAGATCTTTGACGAACATCAAGGTCGATATGGCTATCGACGTATCACACTGGAATTACGTAATCGGGGTCATGTAATTAATCACAAAACAGTCCTTCGCTTAATGAATGAGATGGGTTTAAAATGCTTAGTTCGCATGAAAAAATACCGTTCATATCGTGGAAAAGTGGGTGAAGTCGCACCGAATATACTAGAGCGAGATTTCCAAGCTACGAAGCCAAATGCGAAGTGGGTTACAGATGTGACAGAATTCCATTTGTTTGGCGAGAAACTTTATCTTTCACCTATTCTGGACCTTTACAACGGTGAAATTATTGCTTATAACCTAGAGAAACGTCCAGTATACACACTTGTATCTAAAATGTTAGATACGGCCATACAACAATTAGACGACCATGATTGCCCTATCCTTCACTCTGATCAAGGCTGGCATTATCAGATGAAGAAGTTTCGACACACCTTACAGAAGAATGGAATTACCCAAAGTATGTCTCGCAAGGGCAATTGTTTAGATAATGCAGTAATGGAGAACTTTTTTGGATTATTAAAGAGCGAATTACTTTATTTAAGAGAATTTGAGAGTATGGATCATTTCAAACTAGAATTAGAGAAATATATTTACTATTATAATCACAAACGGATTAAGCAAAAATTAAAAGGTATGAGTCCGATTCAATATCGAACTCATACCCAGCAAGCTGCTTAATAGCTTGTGTCTAACATTTTGGGTTCAGTTCATTCGTGCTTCCATTGGAAGCGCGCAAGACAGACCCACTGAGTCAGAGTTCATGCCACTTGTCTATCAATATGTGCAAAATATCGAAATGTACTTATTATTTCTTTTGGTGGTAAAATAAAGTTGATTATTCAGTTAATGGGAATTCCCTACGCTACATGGAGAAAGTGGTGTCATGGCAGGTGTCCTTTATCAAGTTAAACCGAATCGAGGGTTATTTAATACTTAGGGTTTAACACTCTCTAGCTACCTTTACCAGAGCAGAAAAAGGTTACCTTAATCGAAAATGTAGTGTCTAATAGTTTAGAAGCTTGTAAGGAATATAAAAAAGTGAGCATGGGGACGGTTCTCGTGCTTCCGCAGAGGAGGAATTATTACATGACTAAGGAAAGATTTTTTAACGAGGATATCGAAGCCATTTTTCAACAATTGTTCAATGAGTCTAAAGTACAAGAAGCCTTGCGTTTTCTTCAAGAAGATAATGATGCAACGGCTGCTGAACAGGTTGAAATCACAGAAATCGCTGCTCCAACGTTTTCAGAAGAAATACGTGGAGAGGATTATCGAAAAAGATTGATTGAGCTAGGAATCAGGGATATTGAAGTGGACGAAGTGGGCAATGTGTTTGGTTTCAGACCTGGAACTGGCAATGGTCCAAGGTTAGTTGTGTGTGCACATCTTGATACCGTGTTTCCAGAGGGAACAGAAACGAAGGCGAAGGTAATTGATGGTAAGATTTTTGCGCCAGGCATCTCTGATGATGGAAGAGGATTAGCTGTTGTACTAACCTTAGTTAGAGCATTAAATACGGCTAGTATTGAAACAGAAGGTGACCTAATTATCGGGGCTACTGTCGGTGAGGAAGGGTTAGGCGATTTGTGTGGTGTGAAGGCTTTATTTGAAAACCGGATTGATATTGATGGTTTTATTTCTATCGAACCGGGTAGCCCAGAAGGTGTCATATACCTGGGGACGGGCAGCCATCGATACCATGTAACATATAGAGGCCCAGGAGGGCATAGCTTCGGAAACTTTGGAACACCAAGCCCGATCCATGCACTAGGACGGGCGATTGCGATGATTTCAGAGATTGAAACGCCAGATGAGCCGAAAACCACCTTTAATGTTGGAATCATTAGCGGTGGCACGTCGATTAACACCATTGCTGAAGAAGCAGCAATGTTCGTTGACTTGCGATCAAATTCACAGGAAGAATTACAACAGCTAGATGAAAAAGTTCGTAATGTAATAAACCAGGCAGCAATAGAAGAAAATGAACGATGGAATTCGGATGGAATTACAGTTGATTTGAAGCTTGTTGGTAATCGTCCAGCTGGTACCCAACCATCTGATGCAATCATCGTACAGACCGCCTTAGCTGCATCAAAAGCCCTTGGTTTTGAAGCAGTGTTAGCGGGAGCACTTAGCACAGATTCCAATGTTCCAATTTCACTAGGCATTCCAGCTGTCACACTTGGAGGTGGCGGAGACTTTGGCGGAGTTCACACTTTAAATGAATATTTTGATCCGAAAGATTCATATCAAGGGGCACAAAGGATTTTTCTAACAATGCTTGCACTAGTAGGAATGAAGGGTGTTAATCAGCCGCTTTTAAGGGAGCAGGGGGACGGTTCTCGTGCTTCTGACTGAGTAAGTGAAAGAGAAAGCGGTAAGGTTCTGTTGCTTCTTATTTAGTAAGCATCATACTATGATGAGGGATTTACAGGCAGTTTTTAACATCCGGATTTCCAGAAATCACACTTTCGGTTTATCTTTATCTGTTTATGGGACTAGGAGTTGTGTTAGGGAAGAACTAAAGGGAAAACAGTGGGACGGCTTCTCGTGCTTCAAATGGAAGCATGAGAACCGTCCCACTGCTTCTCGTGCTTCAAATGGAAGCATGAGAACCGTCCCACTGCTTCTCGTGCTTCAAATGGAAGCATGAGAACCGTCCCACTGCTTCTCGTGCTTCAAATGGAAGCATGAGAACCGTCCCACTGCTTCTCGTGCTTCAAATGGAAGCATGAGAACCGTCCCACTGCTTCTTAGTTAATGATGGAATCATAAACCTCATCAACCACTTCATCGCTTTCAATGCCAAATTCCATTCTTAATTGATATCTAATAATGTCTTTATTTACGGATCCCTCAACATTTTTTATGGCTGTTGTTCTCAGCCAATGGGTAATCAATTGAATTTGGTCATCATAATTTAAAATAGTCAAACGAGACACTCCTCTAAGCTTTTCCTTTTAACATCCGTCTAAAGGTCCATTTATATACTCAGTTTGAGTGTTTTGCTAGTTTATCTTATCTTCTTATCAGACACCGTCTTATGATTCATATTAAACTGTGATGGAGACATCCCAACGATTTTTTTGAAAATCCGACTAAAATATAATTCATCCTCGTAACCGACACTTTGACTTATTTCTTTAATCCGGAAATCGGACAAAGCAAGGAGTTCTTTCGCGCGGTCAATCCGAAGATGTGTTAAATAATCAATTGGGCTATATCCTACATACTTTTTGAACAGGCGGGAATAGTGACTTGAACTAAGTCCTGCCATGGTTGATAAATCTGTTAGCGTTAATGAATTATTATAGTGATTTACCATATAATCAATCGTCAATTCAATCGCTAACGTCGTATCACCAGCTATTTTTTGAGAACGAAAATCTTCAATAATGGTTAACCATAATTCTTGAAAGAGAATTTTCCTTTGAATGGCAACAGACGGACCTCGTCGTTTTGATAGATTGGTAATTTGCTCAAATAATAAAGTGATTCCAGAGATGTTGCTAATCGAATAGATTCCTTTTAAGGGGAAATCTGTTTCTTGTCCTTGCTCCAAATACCAAGTCTCTTTTTCTTCATAAGCAACTGCATAGCTAAACCGAATAAAATAAAACTCAAGTGGATCTGTCGGTGAACCCTTTTTCTCACAAACCATACCAGGAGAATAAATAATCAGTTTTCCTGGCTTTACCTTATGCTTGTTTCCATTAATGATAATCTCACCCTGACCTTTTGTAATTAACCAAATCGAGTGATATTTGTGAATCTTTTCGGCTTTATACCAATCTTGTGGGCAATGTTTATGACCAGCTAATAACAAAGAAAATGTCAGCTGGTTTAGCGATTTAGCGATTTTTCCGGGTTTTGTCATGAAAACCACCATTCCTTAAAGAACGTTTATGTTGTATAAATACGTGATTTGCCCTTTAATATACCAGTTGTTTGTCGTGGTCTATGAATTACTAACCTCATCAGATGATTCTTTATTTTTGCTTTTTTTTGTTAAAAATAAAGCTGTAACCCAAGCGGTAATCGGAATAACCATTGTTACACCAATGCCAGCACAAAGGAGAGTAATCATTTCTGCACTAAATATTTTTGAATTAACAATTTCCCCAACGGAGTAAGATAAATCTTTAAACCAGATAAGCAAAGCTAAATATCCGCCAAAAAATGCGAAAAACAAAGTGTTCGTACTTGTCCCTAAAATATCTCTGCCAATACTTAATCCTGATGTGAATAACTCTTTTCTACTAATAGACGGATGATGATAATGGATTTCACGCATCGGCGATGAAATAGCTATCGCAGTATCAGTAATGGCGCCTATGGTGCTCATAATAATCACAGACACTCCAATTTTCACAAAGTCAATTCCAATAAAAAGTGAAAATATGCTAAGCTCCTCAATTTCTTCTGCACCAAAACCCTGAATCATTGCCTTTTCAGAAATAATAACAATAAAAAAGAGTAGTATGACAGTTGAAATGATCGTAGAAATGAAGGCTGTTTTCGTTTTACCGTTAATTTCGTTAATATAAAATAAATTAATACAACTAATGATGGTCGATGCAATGATCGTCAAGATAATCAGATTTACATTAGGGTCATTCATGATAAAAATAATGATAATGAGCACACCAAAATTAAAGAATAACGCTAAAAACGATCTTGCTCCTTTTTTCCCACCAATAAGGGTCATCAATAGAAACAAAATACCTGCTAGCAAAACTAATGCATTCATGACCTAGCCCTCTTTCTATTTATGAAAAATAAAGTCGTGTATAGACCAATCGGAATGGTTAAAACGATTCCGATTCCACCAGCTAGAGCACGAGCTAATTCTAATGATAGGCTCATAGAGAGAGTAAATCCTAGAGGAGAACCATTTTTTAAATATAAAAGAATCATCGGTATGGAGCCACTTATGTAAACAAAAAATAAAATATTGGTCATCGTTCCCATAATATCTTTTCCGATTTCCATACCTGAATGTTTAAGAGCTTTGACGGCAATATTGTTATTTCTCTCATATAACCCAAAAATAGAAGAAGACATTGTAATGGCAACATCCATTACTGCTCCAAGAGATCCGATAAATAGTCCAGCCATAAATACCATTTGATAAGGGCGAGTTAAAAACTGCATTTCCTCATACCGAAGGCCATTTTCAGAGGTTACCCAAATAACAAGATATGCAATGAGCAATGAGCTAAACGTTCCTAATAAGGTAGCAATAATTGCTGCATAAGTTTTTTCATTAAAGCCGTTAACTAGTAACAAAGAAATGACAGTAAATAAGACAACACTAAAGCCACAGATCCATACAAGACTTATTTCTGAATGAGTTAGGTAAACATCCAGTGCAAAAGATAACAACACAGCATTAATAGCCAAGCTGATAATCGAAAATAAACCTTGTTTTCTTCCGACGATGATTAAAAGCAAGATAAAAACCCATGCGACAATCAAAACGTATTTATCACGTTTAACATCAACAATCGTACCTGTTATATTATTTTCATCAATTGAAACAAACACTTCTTGCCCTACTTGATATTCTTGATCATAAGCTTTGGATAAGGAATACTCGTTGATTATGGTAATATGCTTATCTTTTGCTTCACCATTTTTTAGGATCGCAATGATCTCTTGAGTGAAAAGATGATCCTCATTGCCATGAATATCAATGAGTTCAGTCGATTCTTTAAGCTCAATTTGGACAACCTCAGCTATTGGGCGTGAGTAGAAGGAATAATTATTGTTTACAAAAATAACGGTGGATAAAAAAGAGATTACTAGCAACATATATATATACATTTGTTTTTTTGGTATTTTTATAAATTTATCTCTTAGACTCAAAGTACAACATCCTAACTACTTGTAATATATGAATTGTACTATACTCCTGTAGCTTCCACCACTGGAGCATTGTTTGGATAAGAAAAGTTTTCAATATAGAGTTTTTTTACAAAAGCAATATGATTTTAATAGCTATGTCATAAACATTTAGTGCTCATTGGTTAGTAGTGATAGAACAACTATGATACTCTATAGTTAAATACTAAAAAGGTGGTTTGTATATGGATATCTCGATTCCAAAAGTCACATTAAATGATGGGTTAACAATCCCTGTTATCGGGCTAGGGACATATAAACTTAAGGGTGAACAAGGAGTCAATTCGATGGTAACGGCGATTGATGAGTTGGGTTATCGACTGATTGATTCAGCTTATAATTATGAAAACGAAGGGACTGTAGGTGAAGCGGTTCGACGCAGTTCTGTTGCAAGAGAAGAGTTAAGAATAACCTCCAAGTTACCTGGACGTTATCAAACGTATGAACATGCGATGACGACGATTCAAGAATCATTATATCGGGCAAACCTGGATTATTATGATTTATACCTAATTCATTGGCCAAATCCAAAACAAGACCTTTACGTGGAAGCGTGGCAAGCTTTAATTGATGCGAAAAAACAGGGGTTAATTCGCTCAATTGGAGTATGTAATTTCTTACCTGAACATCTTGAGAGACTAGAAAAAGAAACAGGTGTGAAGCCAAGCCTTAATCAAATCGAATTACATCCTTTTTTTAATCAAGCCGAACAAAGAAAATGGCATGAAGACAATGACATTATCACTCAATCTTGGAGTCCGCTAGCGCGAGCCATTGAGGTATTACATAATGAAACGATCCAACAAATTGCAACGGAGCGCAACAAGTCTGTTTCACAAATCATATTACGCTGGCATTATCAACTCGGAGCAGTCTCGATTCCAAAGTCAGCTTCACCAAACAGGCAGTTAGAAAACATATCAATCTTTGATTTTAACTTAGATGAAAAAGAGATGAACCTCATTTCAGGATTAACACGAGTTGACGGAAGATTACAGGGGCAAGACCCAGCTGTATACGAAGAATTTTAAGGAAGCAGGGGGACGGTTCTCCTGCTTCCCTTTATTTTCTGTTCTTTTTTGCATATTTTATATATATCTTAAATATTGACTAAATAAAAATAAGCAGATGGGGGAGAGTGGATGAAATATCGCCTGTTTGGCGGAGTAGTGAAAATTCCAGTCGGTCCGGGCTCTAAAAGAAAGATTTTAAAAGCAGTTGTTGAGGCTCATATGAGCGCTTTTCTTGATCACGGAATCTTTCCGAGTTGGGAAAATTATGAGGTCTTTCCGAAGTTTATTGAGAATATCGAAAAATATTCCTTAACCGAAAATGACATTGCAATACTAAAAGGTTTCTGGATTGATCGATTAATATCTGAAATGGAATACGCTAGTAAGTGGATACATTCATTTGAAAGTTATACTGATGAAAATGATGACGTTCATAAGTTAATTGAACTATGGACTCAAGACAAAGGAAAGCGGGAATTTCTTAAGAGAGCACATGATCTTTATAAGGATAAATATGAAAGCTGAGTATAGAGGAAAGAATTTAAGAGGTAAGGAGCCTGTGGCTTCTTACCTCTATTAATGTGCACCATTCTTTCGTTATTTTTCATTAGAAAAAGTTGGACTTTTTCAGCAGTCTCGACTCTTCACTATATGATATTGTTTATTTCTGGAAAAAGCTGTGACAAGTTGTTATCATCATTTTAAGTGAATGAAACTAAGGGGGGGTAAAAATGATTGGTTTTATTATAGGGATGATCGTGTTCATTTTTGTTGTCATGTTGGTCGCTGTGAAAAGCAATTCTACTAGGACGAGGACAGTACGGAGAGTAAGGGGGAGGGTGAAAAATGAGAATATGCCTGATCTATTAGGAATCAATAATAGTGGAGTTCCTATTGTTCAAGCGTTAAATTCATCCCTTTCACCTTCATATTTAGGTAATGTCAAAAATCGCGTATTAATGGAACACCCCAACTGGCTAGATCACGAATACGAATGGACTTTTTTTGAATTGAAACGATATTTTGTAATGAATAGTATTCTAAAATCTGTCCCGATGTTCAGCAGTCAAGTTGATGAAATATGGCATCAAATGCTCATGTTCACAAGGGAATATGAAAAATTCACGAAGGATTTCTACAAAGAAACCTTACACCATACTCCTACGCTTGAGAGCACACCGATCCCAGGGGAGAGAGCGTTTTTTGACTGGATTTACCTAAGTCTGTTTGAGCCAACGTCAAATAGTAGAATCCTGTGGGGTGGATTTTTACGGAATCCAATAAAGCGTGAAATCCTTAATGATTTCCGAATTCTAACAGAAAGCGAACTTCTAAATAAATATTTCCGGCAGCATGACGATTGGATGGACGTTAAACGAGGCTTGATACAAAAAATGAAAAACGAAATTAATGGTGCCGACGCTATGAATCATAGCCATAATCATAATGAGTCCCATTCTTCTACGCAGAATACCCAACTAGTAAACTATGCACTTGGTGCTGCAGTCTTTTATTCTCTTTATCAATCAGACCATTATGAAGATCATATGAATGAAATTGTCCCGGAAGAATATGAGGACGAAAATGGTGGAGGAGCAGGAATTTATTGCTCTGGTTATACTTGCAGTACTTCTGATGACCATTCAGGAGGAGATTCGGGCGGAGATTCCGGGGGAGCAAGCTGCTCTAGTTTTGGTGGAGGCTGCAGCAGTTAGGTCAGGAAGCGCTGGGACGGTTCTCATGCTTCGTCGAGAAGGAAAAAAGAAGCGCTGGGACGGTTCTCATGCTTCGTCGAGAAGGAAAAAAGAAGCGCGAGAACCGTCCCCTTGCTTCCGAGTTTTTAAAAAACAACTTGAAAAATCGAAATATTACGTAAATAATAAGGTATAATTAATTTAATAGTTTTTCAACTTAATTTTATGTCAACCATGGGTTATCCATAAAAAATAAACATCACTATGAAGAATATGAAAGCGTTTCCTGCTGTTTGTAGTACTTGGCCAAAATACTAAATTGGAGTTCTAAAATGATGAAGAACTTGAAAATGCTGGCTTTAAATCGGTATAAAAACTTAAAAATTAAATATAAGTTAATCGTGTTTATTTTAATCCTTTTACTTGTTTGTTTATCGTTCATTATCATAGGTTTTCAATATGCGTTTAACACTTATGATGAACAAATCTATCGAAAGTCTTCACAGGTATTGATCATGTCTTCTAATCGAATCGAGGATGAACTGAAAAATATTGAGGAAGTTACGTATAAGGTCGCTACTGATTCTGTCATTCAAGATGCCTTAACTGACTCATATGAGAGTTTATCAAAATATGAAAAATTTCGAATTGAACAGGAAATTTGGGAAAAGTTAACTAGTTATATTGGTTCAGAGAACTATATACAATCGATTCATCTATTTAACCGAGATGGCAAAGAATTTCGGGCTGGTCGAGCTCCATCCAAAAACTTATATAATCACAAAGGTACCCTCATAAAAACAGCCGAAAATGGGAGTGGAGGAAATGTTTGGATGTCACTAGAAGGCTCCAATAACACCATTTTTTCTACAAGGGAGATTAGATCTTATAAAAGGCTTAGGTTTGAAAACCTTGGATCATTAATTGTTGAAGTGAGGTTACATGAAATCGTTGACGAACTTTCAAGCGAAAGAGAAGGTGAAGGTTTTATCGCCATGTCTAAGGGAGATGATATGTTCTTTGTTGAAGATCCCACAATCGACCTGAGTGCAATAGATTTATCAGCAGATGATCCTCAAGGATACAAAATCCAACAAATGCTTGGACGCAGCAACTTTGTTACTTATTCTAAATCACCATATATGGATTGGACGTATTGGAGTGTCATACCATTTGACACCATGTTTGCTAAGGTGACAATGATAAAATATATGGTTATTTTTCTCTTTTTGGCAATCATGATCTCTGCTATTTATTTAGTGGTTCGATTCTCTAAGAGAATTACGAATCCTATAGAAAACTTAGTCTCAGCTATGAAGTATGTCGAAAGAGGAGACTTTAAAGTGGCTGACACATTTACACCTTCCCAATATCATGATGAGGTTGGTATCCTTCATCAGAATTTCATTCAAATGATTGAGAGAATTAATGATCTGATTAAAGAAAATTATGAAAAGCAATTATTATTAAAGGATACCGAATTTAAAGCCTTACAATCACAGATTAATCCACATTTTCTTTATAATGCATTGGAATCAATTAATTGGTTAGCAAAAATAAATCAACAGCAGCAAATATCCCAAATGGTAGAGTCGCTAGGTTTTTTATTAAGAAACGCTATAAGTATTCAAGACGATGTCATTACAGTACGTGAAGAAGTTAAAATGGTTGAGCATTATGTAACGATTCAAAGATATCGATTTGAAGAGCGATTAGAATTTTCATTATCTGTCGATGAAGAAGTAAAGGATTGTGTTTTACCTAAACTGGTTATTCAGCCACTAGTGGAGAATGCGATTATATATGGATTAGAGAGGATGATAGAGCCTTGTAACATCCATGTATCTGTCTTGAAAGAAGGAGATTATCTACAATTAGCTGTAGAGGATAATGGACCGGGAATGGACAAAGAGCAGCTTGACAAGGTTAGAAAAGGTGAAATGAAAACAAGAGGCACTGGAATAGGCTTGCGTAACATTGATTCAAGAATTAAATTTGTATTTGGATCAGAGTACGGACTTCAGATTGATAGTGAATTGAACAAAGGGACAAAGGTCAGTATTACTATTCCATACCAGAAGAGGTGGGATTATGTACAGAGTACTATTGGTAGATGACGAACGAATAATTTTAGAAGGCATTTCACGAATCATCAATTGGAATGAATTAGGGACCAATTTGATAGGTACAGCCAGAAATGGGCTTGAAGCTTATGATTTTATCACTCGAGAAGAGCCTGATATTGTTATCTGTGATATCCAAATGCCGGGGATGAACGGTCTGGAATTAGTCGAACTCGTCTCAAAAGAAAAACCTTTTATAAAGTTTATTATTTTATCAGGATTCAACGATTTTAATTACGCGAAGCAAGCCATGGAATATGGTGTGAAGCATTATTTATTAAAGCCATGCAATGAAAAAAATATTGCTGATGCATTATTAAAATTGATTGCTGATTTAAACAGAGATGCCAAAAGAGAACAGTTTCTTATGGAAACAAAAAGCCGTCTTGATCAAGTTCAACCTTTAGTGAAAAAGCAATTATTAAAGGAATTTATTTCGAGTAAGCCTGAGAGTAATAGAGGTGGGATTCAGTTTTATGAAAAACTGCTAAGAATGAATTTTCAAGAGGAATTTATTCGTCTTGTCATCTTTAGAATTGAAGGAGAATTTCATTATGAACACATGTTTGTTATTGAAAACCTCGGCGAAGATCTATTTTCACAATCAATCTTATCTACAAGTATAGGGGATAATGTTTTATTTCTTATAAATGAACAAGGTTTTAATCAACTTCAAATGAAAATTGAACAACTACGTGATCATTTCAACGATATTTATGGAATGGATATGACCGTAGCCCTAAGTGAAGTGGACTGTATTACACAGGTGAGAAGACTTTATTTAGAAGCATTAGAATGTCTGAATCATCGTTTTTATTTAGGTGAAGGAAGTATCATCTCAAAAAGCGATATTCACCAAGACCAAAGAACAAATGATTACGAATATGACGGCCAGAGCCTTTGTTTGTTTATTAAGTCCGGAAACCTAGAAAAGGTAGAAAGTGAAATTACTAGCTTTTTTCATGACTTAACAAAAAGTCGGTTTCCAATCAATTTAGTTCGTTCATATGTAATGCAGGTATTTTTAGTGATCATTCAACAATCTGATTCTAGTAAAATCCAACACTATATGGAGAAAATGTCAAAATTAATTGATATGGATACGATTCAACAAATGGAAGAGTTTTTTCTTTTTACAGCAAAAGAAATCACACAGGTTCACTATGACAGACATAAATCCAATCATTCTGACATCATTCAAAAAATAATGGGCCTTGTGGAGGAAAACCTTGCTAATACCGAACTATCACTGAAATGGGTGGCCCATAAGGTGTACATGAACGCCGATTATTTAGGGAAACTATTTAAACAAGAAACGGGTCAAAAATTTTCAAGCTATGTGACTCAAATGAGAGTAAACAAGGCCATCGAACAAATTCACTTGATGGAAGAAGTAAAAGTATTTGAGATTGCTGAAATGATCGGATATGGAGACAATCCACAATATTTCAGCCAAGTATTTAAAAAACTAACAGGGTATTCTCCGTCAGAATATAAAAAGGCAAATTAAAGATACTAGGACTCATTATCGATATGGAGATAATGGGTTTTTATTTTTCTACAAGTGTTACTCGTGAGTATGAGAATAGTGCAAGTTAATACTTAGTGTAAACCATAAAGAGGTAATAACTATTGCTCGCTGATTACTTGGAATGAGTGGAGAGCCATGCCACTCCTGCGGGATACACGGGGCAAAGTGAGACCCCGCACAGGAGCCTGCGACGAGGAGGCTCACCGCACCGCCCGCGGAAAGGGCATGGATCGCAGTGAATGGAAAGTTCACCACCCATGGTGTTAATACTCATATTTGCTAATTCTTCCTTTCTTAAAAAAGTAAATTAATTAATAGTTTAACTATAAAAAAACGAATCCTCAGAATTCACTGATTTTTAAACAGTGTTATCTGTTTTTTCCATGTTAAAAGATTCATAGAGCCTATAAAATAAGTATTGTAAACGCTAACAAAAAATGGAACAAGGGGGAAAAAAGAATGAAAAAATGGTTAATGTTATTATTGTCAGTCTTCATGGTATTCTCTCTCGCAGCTTGTAGTGGTAGTACATCTAGTGATACTCCGGCAGACTCTGGAGATAGCGGAGATGGTGAGGAAAAACAAGAAGAAGTAAAACTTCGTATTGCTTGGTGGGGTTCTGAGCCAAGACATGATTACACACTAAAGGTTATTGAAATGTATGAAAAAGAAAATCCAGGTGTAAAAATTCAAGCTGAGTATGCAAGCTGGGATGACTACTGGAAAAAGTTAGCGCCTCAGGCTTCAGCATCACAATTACCAGACATTATCCAAATGGACTTATCATATTTCTCTCAATATGCTGAAAATGGTCAGTTAACAGATTTAGCTCCTTTTATCGGAAATCAACTTGATGTTACAAATTTCACTGATAACTATGTAGATGGTGGGAAAATCGGTGACAAGCTATATGGTTTTAACTTAGGGGTTAACGTTGTTGGTTTCCATTATGATGAAGCCTTATTAAAGCAGGTTGGAGTCGACTCTCTTTCTGAGGATTGGACTTGGGATGAATATAAAGAAGTTGCTGCTAAAGCAAAAGATGCAGGACTTTATGTGGACACTGGAATGAAAGCAGATGTGTTTTTCAACTACTATTTAAGAACACAAGGGAAATCTTTATACAATGAAGATGGAACTGCACTAGGTTATGAAGATGATCAAATGTTTATTGATTTCTTTGGAATGACTTCACAGTTAGTAAAAGATGAAGCAGTACCAACTCCTGACTACATGGCACAGATTAAAGGAATTGAAGATGATCCTGTAGTTAAACAAGATGCAATTGGTATTTGGCAATGGTCAAATCAGTTTGTTGGATTACAACAAGTAGCTAACAGAGAATTGAAAATCCAAAACATGCCAGGACCTGGTACAAGTGATGGTTTATATCTAAAACCAAGTATGTTCTGGTCAGTTGCAAACAATTCTGAGCACAAAGAAGAAGCAGCTAAGTTCATCAGTTTCTTTGTAAACAATGAAGAAGCAAATAAATTAATCTTAGGTGACCGCGGAATTCCTGGATCATCTGTTGTGAAGGAAGCTCTTAAGCCAGTTCTTTCACCACAACAAGTTCAAGCATTTGATGCTGTTGCATGGGCTGAACAAAACAGTTCAGCATTTGATGGTCCAGATCCAATTGGAGCAGGTGAGATCATTGAAACACTTGATCTTTTAGCTGAAC
This sequence comes from Litchfieldia alkalitelluris, assembly GCF_002019645.1. Taxonomy (GTDB): domain Bacteria; phylum Bacillota; class Bacilli; order Bacillales; family Bacillaceae_L; genus Litchfieldia; species Litchfieldia alkalitelluris. Next base: position 1,592,542 of record NZ_KV917374.1, read on the forward strand.
AAATGGCTTATGGTCAACTTTCAGTAGAAGATGCAGCAAAACAATTTAGACAACAAGCAGAAAGCATTTTATCTCAAAATAAATAAGGAAAATGACTGATAGCTGATCATCTTCGATCAGCTATCAGACTTTATTCGATTATTGGAATTATCCTAGAAAGGAAATGATCGTATGAGTACACGCGCTCTCAAGCAAAATGTAACAGGGTACCTATTCATAAGTCCCTTTATTATTGGATTTCTAGCGTTTACTTTTATCCCCATTTTGGCTTCCTTATATTTTTCATTTACAAAATATAATATGTTCGGGGATCCTCAATGGATTGGGTTACAGAACTATGAAAAAATGTTTAATGGTGACCCAAGATACTGGCAATCTCTAAAAGTAACCCTCCTTTATGTAATTGCTGGTGTTCCCTTAAGACTTGGATTCGCACTTATGGTTGCAATGATTTTAAACACAGCTTCTAGAGCCGTAGGGCTTTACCGTTCTTTATTCTATTTGCCATCTTTAATTGGTGGAAGTGTTGCGGTTGCAATTATGTGGCGTAACATCTTCGGAGATGAGGGGATTATCAATCTACTACTTGTGTTCCTCGGTATTCCGGATGTCCGCTGGTTTGGAGATCCAACTGCAGCACTTTGGATGCTTATTTTCCTATCAGTTTGGCAGTTTGGGTCATCGATGTTAATTTTCTTAGCTGGGTTGAAAAGCATTCCAGTTACGTATTATGAAGCAGCAAGTGTAGATGGTGCTAACTATTTTCAAAAATTCTCGAAAATTACACTACCAATGTTAACGCCAGTTATTTTATTTAATACAATTATGCAAACTATTGCTGCATTCATGACATTCGTTCCTGCATTTATTATTTCAAAAGGAACTGGTGGTCCATTAGACGGTACACTTCTCTACTCATTATACTTGTTCATTCAAGGTTTTGAATTCTTTAATATGGGATATGCTTCTGCAATGGCTTGGATCATGTTAATCATTGTTGGTATTCTTACCGCGCTCATCTTCTTCTCATCGAAATTTTGGGTTCATTATGAATCTGAAGGGGGGAAATAGGAATGCAATCAGATGTTAAAATAAAACCCGAAACAAATCCAAAAGGGTTACATGTGCCAAATGTAAAAAAACCTAAGTGGTGGATTTATCATTTATTGGTCGGAACCTTTGCGGTACTAATGCTCTATCCGGTCATTTGGCTATTAATGAGTTCATTTAAGCCAAGTGAAACCATTTTCGTAACAGCACAATCACTAATCCCAGATCCATGGATCTTTAGTAACTATGGTAAAGGGTGGGAAGGAATTGGTGGAAATACCTTTGGAGTGTTTATCAAAAACACGGTTGTTCTTGTTATTTTTACAATGATTGGTCAAGTCATTTCCTCAGCTGTTATTGCGTTTGGATTTGCGAGATTAACATTTTTCGGAAAAGGTTTTTGGTTCGCACTAATGATGGTGACCTTAATGTTACCGTATGAGGTTGTTATGATTCCTCAGTACATTATTTTCGCGAAACTAGGATGGTTAGACTCAATTAAACCTATTGCGATTCCAGCCTATTTTGGACATCCGTTTTTCATATTCTTACTTGTTCAGTTTATTAAAACGATACCAAGAGAATTGGATGAAGCAGCAACAATCGATGGTTGTGGTACATTCAAGATTTTTTACAAGATTATCTTACCGTTGATTAAGCCAGCATTAGCTACTGCAGCAATTTTCTCGTTTTACTGGACTTGGGATAACTTATTAGGACCTGTTTTATACTTAAATAGTCCTGATAAATACACGGTTTCAATGGCATTAAATATGTTCTTAAGTAATGAAACAGTCTCAAACTGGGGTGCGATGTTTGCGATGTCGATTGTTACCTTAATACCGGTATTTGTGGTCTTCTTCTTGTTCCAAAGACATGTAGTTGAAGGTATTAGTACAAGTGGATTAAAGGGGTAAGATCTTCGGAAGAAAAAGCCAGGGCTGTTTGGATTTGCAACAAGGGGTATACTGTTTTTCCAGAGACAAGGTTGTCATCTCGAAGTTAGTTATCACAGCGCAGTTATAAAACCTTTCAAAAGCAACAGATCTGACGAAAACAGCCTTGTTTAAAAAACAGTATGATTCTAAAACCGGCAGGATTAAGTTAAACCTGTTAAAAAGGAATCAATATAATCTATTAAAAAGGAATGAGTATGTATGGTTGAAACACATGGATTCTTAGGTGCTGTAAACAATGTTCTGGAATGGATATCAAGATTAGCACTCTTAAATTTACTTTGGATATTCTTTTCATTCCTGGGGCTCATTGTGTTTGGATTATTTCCAGCAACAGTCGCGATGTTTTCCGTTGTTAGAAGATGGGCAATGGGAGAGATGGAGATATCCATTACAAAAGTGTTTTGGAAGTCATACAAAAAGGAATTTGCCAAGAGTAACCTTCTTGGGGGAATCATATCGAGCGTTGGATTGGTCTTAGTGATTGATTTTCTCTTTTTGAAGCAAGCTTCACCTCAGATACAACATTTCTTATTTGTTCCTTTTCTAATTATATTGATTCTTTTTATTTGTACATTGTTTTATGTGTTTCCTATGTATGTTCATTATGAAATGAAATTGCTGGATGTACTTAAAAATTCCTTCATCGTGATGATAATGAGGCCACTTTCAACCATTATGATGTTCGTATGTGGTGTGGGATTAATGATCCTTTTATCGTTTGCTCCGCCGTTACTGATCATTTGTAGCGGAAATGTTTTTGCGTTGCTGATGACAAAGCCTGCAATGAATGCTTTTAATCATATAAACCGTAAATATGAGAAAGTAAAGGGGTTAAAAGAACAAAATGTAGCACTTTAAGTAGACCTACTAAATGTAAATGTTTACAATTAACTAGAATGGTTATCTCTGTTTTTTATAAACTTTTATCTAGAAATTAGATTAATCAAGATGATAAAACTTATTAAACTATAGATAAGATGTTGCTTATAAAACTATGATAGTGCAGGTGACTGTTATTTCTAGAATAAAAGTTTTAGGTTTCCCAGAGAGAAGAGGGTGAAGCTGCACCAGTTCAAATTGGTTTCCTATCACTTTTTAAAGGCTACAAGTTCACGAAAACAGTTATTTTTGTAAACATATACGACGGCTTTTTTATAATGTTTTTGCTAAGGGTATTAGAGTGCGAAATTGATCTTGAAATAAACATCGTGTGAATAGAATCAATCAACAATTCTACATTCAAAAGCAAGGATATTTATGAATTTGGCCTTTACCAAAGGATGGTCTCTGTGAAAAAGTATTTACCATTTTTCTTCACGTTCATGTTATTGTTTACTACTTCTTGTAGTGAAGGAAGCATATCCAAAAGTAAGCCAGTGGAAGAACCTATTACCATTAAAGTTTCATGGTGGGGAAGTCAGCCTCGTCATGAATATACAACTAAGATTATTGAAATGTTTGAGAGTGAGCATCCCAATATTAATATTGAGCCTGAATTTGCAAATTGGGCTGATTATTGGAAAAACTTAGCGCCAATGGCATCTGGAAATCGACTTCCAGATGTTATCCAGATGGATCTTGCGTTTTTAGCAGAATATGGCGAAAAAGGATTACTTGAAGACTTAACACCATTTGTTCAAAAAGGAATGATTAATGCGTCTTCAATTGATGAAAGTGTAGTTAATAGCGGGAAAATAAATGATCGCCTTTACGGATTTACGATTGGAATAAATGTATTATCAGTCATATCAAACAATCAATTACTTGATGAAGCTGGAGTTTCTATACATGAGGATCATTGGTCATGGGAGGAACTAGAACAAATAGCATTAGAAATAAAAAAGAAGACGGGTGTCTATGGCTCAAATGCAATGCATCCACCAGACGTATTTTTTCCATATTACTTAAGAACAAAAGGTGAGGATTTTTATAATGACGAGGGAACAGGCCTCGCTTATACAAATGATCAATTATTTATAGATTATTTTAACAGACAGCTTCGATTGATTGACGGAGGCGCGATTCCTACCCCTGATGAGTCAGAAGTTGTTAGAGGAATGGAAAATGATTTCATTGTTCAAGGTACATCTGCAATGACTTGGAACTATTCAAATCAATATGTAGGTTTTGATCAACTAACAGATTCACCGTTAACACTTCATTTACCACCAGAACATCTTGAAAATAAAGCATTAACTTTAAAACCAAGTATGCTTTTATCAATACCTACTGGCTCAAAGCACAAGGAAGAGGCTGCCAAATTCATTGATTTCTTTGTTAACAATGTGAAAGCAAATCAATTAATGAAAGGTGAACGCGGTGTTCCGGTCTCATCCAGCGTTTCAGAAGCAATCAAACCAGAACTTACAGCCGAAGAAGTGAAGATGATAGATTATGTGGAAAAAGCGAGAGAATTGACCGATGAAATGTATCCGCCTGATCCAGAGGGAAGTTCACAGGTGATGGAAGTTCTTAAAGTGATATCAGATGAAATTTTATTTAAGAAAATAACGCCTGAAGAGGGAGCAAAAAGATTCCGAACAGAGGCCGAAGAAATATTGAAAAATGGCTAAAATGCAAGGGAGGATGTTAATCATGGCAAAACTTCATTTTGATGAAACTGAGATTACTAAATTAATTGATCGTGTCGTGAAAAGAACCTTTGAAATGGACTTTAATTGGGATTGGCCAGGTGGTGTTGCTTTTTATGGAGTGGCATGTGCCTATGAAGCAACTGAAAAACAAGACTATATTGATTTATTAAAAGCCTGGGTTGATGAAAAGCTTGAGGATGGCTTGCCAAGGCTATCAATCAATGGCGTATCGATTGGTCATTGTCTAATTACACTTTATACCGTTACAGGGGATGAGAAGTATTTAGATGTGATTAAAGAGATGGCTGATTATTTACATAACGAAGCACATCGTTTTGCAGATGGAATTTTCCAGCATACTGTAAACTCAGTAAAGGATGTATTTCCTGAGCAAGCTTGGGTAGATACGATGATGATGGCAGGACTATTTCTTTTACGAGTGGGACGATTACTAGAACGTGAGGATTATTTTAAAGACGGTCTTAAGCAGTATCATGGGCATGAAGATTTCTTGCAGGACCCAGTAACAAATCTCTATTATCATGGTTGGGATAATATAGCTCAAAATCACATGTCATCGATTTATTGGGCTCGTGGCAATGGATGGGCTGCTTTGACTATGGCAAAGGCATTAGGGTTAATCGAGGTACAGGATCCATCGTATATGATTATTGATGGTTCTTTACGTGATCAATTAAGTGCGTTAGTGCGACTTCAAGGGGAAACAGGATTATGGCATACGATTGTGGATGATCCTACTTCATACTATGAAATCTCAGGATCGGTTGCGATTGCAGCGGCACTGATGACTCGAGGAAGTCTTTATAATAAGTATATTCAAAAGGCGATAGATGGGATCCTTAATGAAATTGAAGAGGATGGAAAGGTATCAAAGGTTTCAGCGGGTACGGCTGTCATGAATGATGCCGATGGATATAAGAATGTTCCGTTTAAGCGTATTCAAGGTTGGGGGCAAGGGTTAACACTAGTGTTTTTAGCTGAGTTATTGAAGAGTCGGAAACAGGTGTTTTAATTGATAGTTATTTTCTAGGGCAACACTGAAAATAACTGGGGGTGGAGAGTTCCATTCGCTGCAGTTCACTCGCTTTCCGCAGGGCGGTCCGGGAGCCTCCTCGTCGCCTGTGGCTCCTGTGGGGTCTCCCGAGACCGACCGCTATATATATCCTGTAGGAGTCGAGTGACCTTCCGCTCATTCCACACAAAGTGAGCAACATTTTTATTCTACATGGTGCTAATTTTGAATTAGCATGAATGTCTATCCTGAAAATACATTTGGTTAGCTGAGTTCCAGTCGCTGCGATTCACGCTCTTTCCACGGGCGGTGCTGTGAACCTCTTCGTCGGAGGATCCTGCGGGGTCTCACTTTGCCACGTGTATTCCGCAGGAGTCGCGTGGCTCTCCGCTCATTCCAAGTACTCAGTAAGCCAAATGCTATTATAGATCAAGACACTGTGTTAGCGAACATTTTAGAAAATGATTGAGTACATAGCAATTAAACATAAACCACGATACCGTGGTTTTTACTTTATGTACAGCTGTTTTGAATGTTGAATGCATTTTGAAGGAAAACTATTAAGATTAATTGTTTAGTAGGAGGTTACGAGATGTCAGAGAAGTATTTATTTGACTTTGGAACTGGAGAGGCATTTCCAGGTTATACGAAGGTAACAGAGAAAAGTGTTTATAGTGATAAAAGTGGATTTGGTTTTAGTCGTTCTGACCAAATGTATATGATAAATCGAGAAACATCGAAACCGTTATTTAGTGATTTTTGTATTCCTCTAAGAAATAGCTTTTTAGTGGATGTACCAAACGGTGTCTATACGATTACTTTCTTAATTGGTGATGCATTAGTCGAAACAGAAACAACGATTAAGTATAACGATAACAAAGTATTGATACGTGAATTGAAAACGTACCCAAAACAATTTGTAAGAGAAAGTTTTACAGTGAATGTTAATGATGGAAGAATCAAGCTGACTTTTTTCGGCTGCGCTCCTCGAATCAATGCGATGGAGATCTCACTGAAGAAGGATGCTGTTGCCATGTTTTTAGCAGGTGATTCAACTGTCGCCGATCAACCAATCGATGGTTATCCATATGCGGGCTGGGGGCAATGTCTGCCTCAGTATATTAAAGCAGATGCAGTTGTTTGTAATCATGCATATTCCGGAAGAAGTTCTAAAAGTTTCATAGATGAAGGTAGGCTTGACTCAATTTGGGATCAAATAAAAACAGGGGATTTTTTGTTCATACAGTTTGGACATAATGATTCAAAGCCTGATAAAGCACGTCATACCGACCCATTCACAACCTATAAAGAGTACTTGAAGATTTATATTGACGGTGCAAGACAACGAGGAGCGACACCTATACTCATTACATCGGTTCAACGCAGAATGTTTAATGATGATGGAAAGATTATTGAGACCCATGGTGATTATATTTTAGCAGTTAAGGAGCTTGCGATTGAAGAAGGTGTACTGTTACTAGATTTGGCAGAAAAAAGTAAGAACCTTTACGAAAAATTAGGTCGTGAAGGTTCGAAAGCCCTTTTGATGTGGGGAGTTCCTGGAGAGTTCTTGAATTTTCCTAATGGTGTTAGTGATAATACTCATTTTCAAGAATATGGTGCGAATTTTATTGCTGAATTAGTTGTAGAAGGTTTAAGGGAATTTAACTTACAATCTTTGAACTTATGTTTAAGGTCTTAGATAGTTTCTTTGTTTCAAAAAATCAATGATTGATAGGTGAAAAGGATGACAAAAAAATTATATCACGGTGCCGCTTACTATCCAGAGCTGTGGCCAGAGGAAACAATAGAGGAAGATATCAAATATATGCTTGAGGCGGGAATCAATGTTGTGAGAATTGGTGAATTTGCTTGGTCATCAATGGAAAAAGAAGAAGGAAAGATCGACTTGAGTTTTTTTGTTAACATCATCAACAGGTTGAGTGAACATGGAATTGAGACAGTGATGTGTACACCAACGCCAACGCCGCCAATCTGGTTAACTCATAATCATCCTGAACGAATGCATGTAGATCAAGAAGGACATGTGATGGTTCACGGCTCGAGGCAGCACATTTGTACCAACAATCCTGTTTTCAGGGAAAAAGCAGCGATCATTACGAGAGAAATCGCAAAAGCAATCGGAAATCTTCCTGATGTGATTGCTTGGCAGCTAGATAATGAATTTAAATGTCATGTCAGTGAGTGCTATTGTGAGACATGTAAATCACTGTGGCATCAATGGTTAGAAGAAAGATATGGCACAATTGATGTGTTAAATGAAGCATGGGGTGCCCATATTTGGAGCCAACACTACGGGCGGTTTGATCAAGTTCCGCAGCCTAAGGTTGCACCATTTCTTCATAATTCATCATTAAAAACGATGTATCAGTTATTTTCTTTTGAAAAGATTGCAGAGTTTGCTGATGAACAAGCGGCGATTATCCGTAAGTATTCAGATGCACCAATCACCCATAATAGTACAACATTTTTCCACGTGGATAATGAAAGACTTTATGAAAACTTGGATTTCGCATCATTTGACACGTATGCGGAAAAAAGCAACTTTGCTTCCTACTTATTTAATTGTGATTTATGGAGAAATTTTAAAGCGGGAAGAGACTTTTGGATTATGGAAACAAGTCCGTCACATGCTGCGTCACTGGCAAGTCACTCTGCTCCACATCCAAATGGATATCTGATGGCAGAAGCTGTGGCAGCTTATGCGTTAGGAGGAGAAGCATTTTGTTATTGGCTTTGGAGACAACAACGTACAGGTTGTGAACAACCACACGGATCGGTGTTAAGTGCTTGGGGTAAACCGACTGTTGGGTTTGAAAATGTGAAGGAAGTTGAGTCTGCACGAAAAGAGATTGAATCTATCATTCTAGCTTCTAGACCATTACAAGCAGAAGTAGGAATTACTTATTCAGATAGGTCGCGGGCTTATTTTAAAACAGAGCCACATCGAGATTTAGACTATCGAGCACTAATTTCTAATTTCTACGAAAAAGTGTTATCAAATGGCTACCATCGAGATCTCTTACCTGAGAAAGCTAGTTTACAAGGCTATAAATTATTGTTTACGCCTTTTCTACATTATGTTTCTAAACCTTATATGGAACGAGCAATGAAATTTGTAGAAGAGGGTGGAGTGTGGGTGGTTGGTCCTCTGACAGGGGGAAGAACAGAGAATCACACGATTCATACGAATGCTGCATTAGGAGAGTTGGAAGAACTGGCAGGAATTGAAACATTATTTACTTACCCGATGGATGGAACAGCGTCTATTGGTGAATTTCTAGACACTACTGCTCCATTAAGCCTGTGGAGTGCGGTTTTTGATGCTAAAGATGCAAAAACAGTTGGAATCATTAACGAAGGTATCTCTGCTGGGCATGCTTTTATCACAGAAAAAAGCCGAGGAAAAGGTAAAATTGTTATGCTTGGTTCGTTGCCTGAAGGAGAAGCGGGTGACATTTTATTGAGTAAACTGATAAACCATTATGCGGAAGATGCAAACGTTCAACTACATACTGATGTATCTAAAGGAACGATTGTGGCACCAAGGGATCTTAACGGTGATGTAGTTTGGGTGATTGTGAACATGGACGGTCATGGTGGTACAGTCACATTGCCGTGTATTGGGATTGATTCTTTAACAGGTGGCACAGTTGATAAGGGAATTTTAAAATTGAATCCGTTTGAATATAAAGTGATTAAACTTAAGAGTAACTGAGGAGAGTGAGAATAAAAATGGAACAAAACAAACATAGAATTCTTTTTCAAGGAGATTCGATTACAGATGGAGCACGCTCACGTAATGAAGATAAAAGTCATTTAGTAGGTGCTAGTTATGCGTTCAAGATTGCAGGAAAGCTTAGTTATGAACTTGCTGAGAAAACTCCTGTATTTATGAATAGAGGAATCAGTGGGAATCGCGTATCTGATTTGTATGCACGCTGGAATGAGGATGCAATTAGTTTAAATCCAACCCTGATCAGTTTTTTAATAGGTGTTAATGATGCTTGGCGTTATATGGCGAAGGAACCAAGTGGAGTGACCGATCGGTTTGAACGAGCTTATCGACATTTATTAGAGGAAACGAGAGAAGTGCTTCCGGATACAGGTTTAATCATATGTGAACCATTTATTTTAAAAACAGGTGTCACAGCCGAGAACTGGGATGCTATGAATGATCGATTACAAAAGTATCAGGAACGATCTTCTAATTTAGCAAAAGAATTTGATGCAGTTTTTGTTCCACTACAAGATGCGTTTAATGAAGCAAGCAAAATGACAGAAGCTCACTTTTGGCTGTGGGATGGAGTACACCCAACCCCAGCAGGGCACGAACTTATCGCAAGAGAATGGTTAAGTGTTGTTCAAAAAAGTAAATTAGCGATTATTTAATAGGTGAAAGACATTTAAAGAGCCTTATGTAACGGTATAAGAATGTCTAGTGGTATGGGAAATTTCTTAGATCTATTTGTGTTGCTGATGATCTTGAGAAAGCGAACCAGAGAACAGCTTTCGTTCCCTTTCATGGGCTATTGGTGTGGGAAAGGGAATCAGAGAACAGCTTTCGTTCCCTTTCATGGGCTATTGGTGTGGGAAAGGGAATCAGAGAACAGCTTTCGTTCCCTTTCATGGGCTTTGGGTATGAGAAAGGGAATCAGAGAACAGCTTTCGTTCCCTTTCATGGGCTATTGGTGTGGGAAAGGGAATCAGAGAACAGCTTTCGTTCCCTTTCATGGGCTATTTGTGTGGGAAAGGGAATCAGAGAACAGCTTTCGTTCCCTTTCATGGGCAATTGGTATGGGAAAGGGAATCAGCCAGCATCTTTCGTTCCCTTTCATGGGCTTTGGGTGTGGGAAAGGGAATCAGAGAACAGCTTTCGTTCCCTTTCATGGGCTATTGGTGTGGGAAAGGGAATCAGAGAACATCTTTCGTTCCCTTTCATGGGCTTTGTGTGTGGGAAAGGGAATCAGAGAACATCTTTCGTTCCCTTTCATGGGCTATTGGTGTGGGAAAGGGAATCAAACACGACCTTTCGTTCCCTTTCATGGGCTTTGTGTGTGGGAAAGGGAATCAGAGAACATCTTTCGTTCCCTTTCATGGGCAATTGGTATGGGAAAGGGAATCAGCCAGCATCTTTCGTTCCCTTTCATGGGCTTTGGGTGTGGGAAAGGGAATCAGAGAACATTTTTCGTTCCCTTTCATGGGCTATTGGTGTGGGAAAGGGAATCAGAGAACATCTTTCGTTCCCTTTCATGGGCTTTGTGTGTGGGAAAGGGAATCAGAGAACATCTTTCGTTCCCTTTCATGGGCGATTGGTGTGGGAAAGGGAATCAAACACGAGCTTTCGTTCCCTTTCATGGGCTTTGGGTATGGGAAAGGGAATCAGAGAACATCTTTCGTTCCCTTTCCGGGGCGATTGGTGTGGGAAAGGGAATGAAACACGACCTTTCGTTCCCTTTCATGGGCGTTGGGTATGGGAAAGGGAATCAGAGAACATCTTTCGTTCCCTTTCCGGGGCGATTGGTGTGGGAAAGGGAATGAAACACGACCTTTCGTTCCCTTTCATGGGCGTTGGGTATGGGAAAGGGAATCAGAGAACATCTTTCGTTCCCTTTCATGGGCTTTGGGGGTGGGAAAGGGAATCAGAGAACATCTTTCGTTCCCTTTCATGGGCTTTGTGTGTGGGAAAGGGAATCAGAGAACATCTTTCGTTCCCTTTCATGGGCTATTGGTGTGGGAAAGGGAATCAAACACGACCTTTCGTTCCCTTTCATGGGCTTTGGGTATGGGAAAGGGAATCAGAGAACATCTTTCGTTCCCTTTCATGAGCTTTGGGTGTGAGAAAGGGAATCAGAAAAACACCATAGGAGCCAAAGCGACGAGAAAATCATGAACCTCCCCGCGGCGCGAGTGAATCGCAGTGCACGGAACTCCACAACCAGGTTATTTACAGGTAGAACTAAAAAAAACTGAAAGGAAATCCTAAATGACCACCAACAAATACTTTATCTTGAACAATCAAACTTGCTTAGAGTATCAAGGTCCAAGTTTGAATGGGGTAAAACACTTCTTACAAGTATTAACGAGAGACAAAAATAAGGTATTCCAAGAATCGACTACCCCAAAAAACACAACCGTTTTATTCGTTCTTGATGAACATAATCATAAAGAGTTGAATGCGGAACAATACACAATTCACTTCTCAGAAGATCTGTCAGAAATGAAAGTGACTGCCGCAGATGAATTAGGAATCATCTATGGAATCCTACATGTTAGTGAACAACATCTTGGTGTTGATAAATTTTGGTTCTGGAATGACTGTGAACCTGTTAGCAAAGAAGTGGTGGAAATCGCTCCAGTACCATTTTTATCAGAAATTCCAAAAGTTCGATATCGAGGCTGGTTCGTAAATGATGAAGTTCTCATTTCAGTTTGGAAGTATGAAGATTCTAATGAAATGGTTTGGGAAATGGTGTTTGAAGCATTATTGCGGTGTCGTGGAAATATGGTCATCCCCGGAACAGATATTGAAAATCCAGTATACAAAAATATCGCTATAAACATGGGGTTATGGGTCACACATCACCATGCAGAGCCCCTTGGAGCGCAAATGTTTGCTAGAGTATACCCTGACAAGAAGGCTTCTTATGTTGAAAATAAAGACTTGTTTCAACAATTATGGAAGGATGCAATTATCGAACAGAAGGATGCTAAAATTATTTGGAATATCGGTTTTAGAGGTCAAGGGGATCGGCCGTTTTGGGTAGATGATCCTACATTTGATACGGATGAGAAAAGAGGAGCATTGATTTCTGAGATCATGAGAGATCAATATGAATTAATCTCAGAGTATCAAGACGATCCAATCTGTTGCGTCAACCTTTACGGTGAAGTGACTGAATTGTACAAGAAGGGATTACTAGAATTGCCTGATGGGGTCATTAAAATCTGGGCTGATAGCGGGTATGGAAAAATGGTAACGAGACGACAAGGGGATCATAATCCTAGAGTGTCGTCACTTCCTTCTAAAAACGAAATCGGTCCACATGGCATTTACTATCATGTCACATTTTATGATCTTCAAGCATCAAATCATTTGACGATGTTGCCTAACACAACCACTTTTGTAAATAATGAACTTGTTCAGGCTTTTGAGCATGAAATGAATGATTTCTTAATTGTAAATTGTGGGAATATTAGACCACATCTTTATTTTCTTGATGCGGTTTCTCAGATATGGCATCAGGGGGAAATAAATTCAGTGGAGTTCCTAAGTGAATATGTTTCTAGGTACTATCCTTCATTTCCAGAAGGGATGAATAGGCATATCAATCATTATTTTGATGCGGTGATTCAGTATGGCGATTTAGAGGATGAACGAGCAGGGGAACAATTTTATCATTTTACAATCAGAAAGCTGGCAAATCAATGGCTGGCATCTTTAGGGAAAGAGAGTGCTAGAAACCTATTTTGGGCAACTGGGGAATTAGACTTGGAGAATCAATTTACTTGGTTCAAAACAAAGGTAGAAGAGAAACTACGGCAGTGGGGAAAATTGTTAAAGAATGTGAAAGCCCTGGTTGGGGAAGCCGACCATATTGAACAAAAACGAGTTCATGATCAGTTTCTGATTCAGGTACAAATTCATAAAAATGGCTGTAAGGCTTTATCTTGTTTTAGCAAGGCGTTCGAACAGTTTCAAAAAGATGAATACCTTGCCGCTTACTTACTTGTTCATGATGCGATGCAAGAGGTAAAAGAAACAATGGAAATGATGGAGAAGACGACCTCTGAGAAGTGGGTTGGTTTTTATGATAATGATTGTCTAACGAATGTGTCATTAACCTTTTATGCACTAGAAACGGTAAGCAGATTTCTAAGATTGCTAGGAGATGGACCATCTTTTTATCAATGGGAAAAAAAGTATCTTACGAGTGCTGCGGAGAGTTCAGTCGTATTATTAACAAATAAAACAAAGCAGCTTATGGATATGGAATTGGTTGAGAGATTAAAAGATATCCAGTAATATTTACGGTGCTTACCCTATACTGGGAAGATTCTGTTGTAATGTTTACTAGTTAAGACATGTTGAAGGTGATTCATTAATATATTAGGCTATTGGGGAGCGATGATTGGTATCATGGTTCCTCATTTATTTTAAGTTCTCTGTTATTTAGAAAAAGAGAACTGTTTTTTATATATAACCGAAATGCATCTTTACCTATAATTAAGATAAGGAAAAGTCTAGCTTATAAAAGGTAAAAATAAAGCGCCTTCATTTATTTATGCTAGACAAATACTAGATAAGGAGTTTTTCATATGACCAAAAGATATGTGTTAATTGGAACAGGTGGAAGAGCCGAGTACTTTTATGGATCAGTTGTACGTGATTTTAGGGAAACGAGTCAACTTGTTGCTTTCTGTGATATAAATCAAACAAGAATGAATTATGCCAACCGTTTATTAGAGGAAAAATACAATCACCCTCAGGTAGCAACCTATCTTGCTCATGAGTTTGAAACAATGATTGAGATTGAAAAGCCAGATACAGTCATTGTTACAACTGTGGATCGAACACATCATACATATATCATAAAAGCATTAGAGCTTGGATGTGATGTAGTAACGGAAAAACCAATGACCATCGATGCTGAGAAATGTCAGGAAATTATTGATGCGGTGAAAAGAACAGGAAGAGATGTCCGTGTTTCCTTCAATTATCGTTATGCGCCACATAATACGAAAATAAGAGAGTTAATTAAAAATGGTGTTATCGGAGATGTGTTCTCGGTTAATTTTGAATGGGCGCTGAACACGCAGCATGGAGCCGATTATTTCCGAAGATGGCATCGTGATAAGCGAAATAGTGGTGGATTGTTAGTTCATAAATCAACACATCATTTTGATTTAGTGAACTTTTGGTTAGGTACGTCTCCAGAGACCGTCTATGCTCAAGGTGGCTTACGCTTTTACGGAAGAGAAAATGCAGAGGCAAGAGGCGTCACGAAGTTTTATCAGCGGGCACATGGAAGTGAAATTGCCAAGCATGATCCATTTGCAATTCAATTAGCTGACAACGATCATTTGAAAGCGATGTATTTGGATGCTGAAGAGGAAGACGGCTATCAACGTGATCAAAGTGTATTCGGTGATGGAATTAATATTGAAGATACATTAGGAGTCATGGTGAAATATAAAAATAAAGCCATTTTAAATTATTCATTAAATGCGTATTTACCATGGGAAGGTTATACCGTGGCGTTTAATGGTAGCAAAGGCAGAATTGAAGTTCGTGTTGTTGAGCAATCTTATATCAATTCAGGCGGAAAGAAAGAAGATGAAGGGCGATTAGAGCAAAAGTCAATTGTCGTTATGCCGATGTTTGATACGCCATATGAGGTAGAGGTGGAAGAAGGAGTAGGTGGCCATGGTGGTGGTGACCCAATTCTGTTACAAGACCTTTTTGGCACACCTATAGAGGATGAATTCAACCGTGCGGCTTCCCATGTTGATGGAGCTATGTCGATTCTTACAGGGATTGCAGGGAACATCTCATTAAATACAGGCCAGCCCGTAAACGTCGATCAATTAGTGAAGTTTTAGTTTTAAAGGAAGCGGGGGCGGTTCTCCGGAGCGGGGGGACGGTTCTCATGCTTCCTTCATAATGATTGAGGAGGAAGCGCAAGAACCGTCCCAATGCTTCCCCGAAGCGCAAGAACCGTCCCAATGCTTCCCCGAAGCGCAAGAACCGTCCCCGTGCTTCAATGCTCATAAAAAGAGGTGAAGTGTCGATGAGTGGTTTGTTACAGCAGAAGTTTTTGGATCCAGATGAGGAATTTACACCTATGCCCTTTTGGTTTTGGAATGATGATTTAACACATGATGAAATTAAAAGACAGATCCATGATTTCAATGAGAAAGGGGTCAAAGGGTTTGTCTTACATCCAAGAATTGGGATTCCGAAAGAGATTGAATATTTGTCAGATTCATTTATGAATTATGTTCAAACAGCTGTTAGTGAGGCTGAATTACATGGAATGTCCGTGATTTTATATGATGAGGCGATGTATCCATCAGGTGCTGCAAAAGGTTTTGTGGTGAAAGAAAACCCAGCATATGCGAGCCGTGGCTTGAAAATGCTAGAATATAAGACTTGCGAAGAGTTATCTATTCCTATTCACCTTGAAGATGGCGAAACACTCGTTTCGGTTCAAGCGGGGAAAAAGATAAACGATAGAAAAATTAATTTGACGAGTTGTCATATCATTCATCCTCATGGGAATAGGATTAATTTTATCCCGCCTGATAACGATGAGTGGACTGTGTTCGTTTTTATCGAAACGTTTACACAAGGGACAATTCGCGGCATTCATTTTGGTGAAGATGATGGAGAAGAAAATGCACCGCGTTCAGCTGATTTATTAAATCCAGCAGCGGTGAAAACCTTTATTCAACTAACTCATGATGCCTATTATCATAAATTAAAGAGATATTTCGGTAAAACGGTGATTGCCTTTTTTACAGACGAACCTGAAATCATGGGGCGCGGAGCAACACCTGGACTAAAGCCATGGACATCAGACTTTTTAATTCAGTTCGTGCAAAACGGCAATCAAGAAACAGACTTACCTGCCTTATGGTTGGATGCTTCTGAACGAACGATAGAAATACATAAAAACTATCAACAAGCTGTTCATAATGTATTGATTGAAGTGTATTATAAACAAATTTCACAGTGGTGTGAGGAACATGGAATTGCACTAACAGGTCATCCAGCAGCGAGTGATGATATCGGTTTGCTTAGATTTTTTCATATTCCTGGACAGGATGTGGTCTGGCGTTGGGTTGGACCTGAGAATGGAACTGCCATAGAAGGACATCACTCTACAGCGGCGAAATGTTCATCAGATGCAGCTAGACATCGAGGAAGAAGAAGAAACCTAAACGAAGTGTTAGGGGTGTGCGGAAAAGAAACACCTTGGGCATTAAGTCCAGGTGATATGAAGTGGTATCTCGACTGGCTGTTGGTCAGAGGGGTGAACCTCTTAGTACCACATGCGTTTTATTATTCTGTTGATGGCAAGAGACGTAGCCATGAAAGACCACCTGATGTTGGTCCAAATAATCTTTGGTGGCCTTATTATAAGCAATTTGCCCAATACATAAAGCGGTTAAGTTGGTTGATGACTGATAGCATCAATTTGACAGCGGTTGCAATTTTGTGCGAGGCTAATCGGTTGCCATGGAAAATTACGAAGCCTTTATTTGAAAATCAGATTGAATTTAATTACTTAGAAGAGGAGTTACTACTGTCTTCATGTAGAGTAGAAAACGGAAGAATTAATATTGCTAAGCAAACATACAACGTGATTGTAATAGAGGACCCTTTTCAATTATCAGTTGAGGTAAAGGCTAGGTTAATAGATTTTATTAATGGCGGTGGCCGAGTCATTGTCTATAGTGAAGATGGGGCTGTGGAGATCATTCTAGGTGCTACGGTAATTACAAGACCAGAAGAGGTGGTTGCGGAGATTCCTTCTTGCGACCGAAGTGAAGTGGTTTTAACTCTTGCAAGCAAATATATTAGAGTTAGTAAAGTAGTGAAGGACGATTGTATCTTTTATGTGCTTGTGAATGAAGGTGAAGACACTTACCAAGGTGCAATTTTAACCAGTGAGGTTGGAAATGTAGAGAAATGGGATCCGTGGGATGCAACGATTACACAGGTTGATGTTCAAATGAAAGGTGACCAATTACTAGTTCCAGTTACATTGGAAAGAAGATCATCTGTTGTCTTTTGTGTGGACCCGAGCGAATCTATAAAGTTAGGGAATGATGATCCAACGAAAGTAGTCGGTCACCAAATAAAGCATATAGAGATGAACGAACGCTGGATAGCTCGTTGTGATGACAAAGTGATGGAGAGCCTTGAATTAGAGTCTTGGGTAACGTGGGATGGAATGGAACATTATTCAGGAACGGTTATCTATGAAAATACGTTTAACATGGAAGAATTGCGCGACGTAGCTAAAGTCTTCTTAGAGCTAGGCGAAGTCTATGAAATGGCTCATGTGTTTATAAATAACAACGAGGTTGGAATCAAAATGTGGGCACCCTATCGTTTTGAAGTAGACAGGTCATTGATCCGAAATGGATTAAATACTCTTAGGATAGAGGTTACAAATAGCAAGGCTAATCAAATGGATGATGCCAGATTACCTTCAGGGTTACTTGGTCCTGTTTTATTGGAAGCGCGGGAAGCGTGGGGACGGTTCTGAACTGAACCCAAAATGTTAGACACAAGCTATTAAGCAGCTTGCTGGGTATGAGTTCGATATTGAATCGGACTCATACCTTTTAATTTTTGCTTAATCCGTTTGTGATTATAATAGTAAATATATTTCTCTAATTCTAGTTTGAAATGATCCATACTCTCAAATTCTCTTAAATAAAGTAATTCGCGCTTTAATAATCCAAAAAAGTTCTCCATTACTGCATTATCTAAACAATTGCCCTTGCGAGACATACTTTGGGTAATTCCATTCTTCTGTAAGGTGTGTCGAAACTTCTTCATCTGATAATGCCAGCCTTGATCAGAGTGAAGGATAGGGCAATCATGGACGTCTAATTGTTGTATGGCCGTATCTAACATTTTAGATACAAGTGTGTATACTGGACGTTTCTCTAGGTTATAAGCAATAATTTCACCGTTGTAAAGGTCCAGAATAGGTGAAAGATAAAGTTTCTCGCCAAACAAATGGAAATCTGTCACATCTGTAACCCACTTCTCATTTGGCTTCGTAGCTTGGAAATCTCGCTCTAGTATATTCGGTGCGACTTCACCCACTTTTCCACGATATGAACGGTATTTTTTCATGCGAACTAAGCATTTTAAACCCATCTCATTCATTAAGCGAAGGACTGTTTTGTGATTAATTACATGACCCCGATTACGTAATTCCAGTGTGATACGTCGATAGCCATATCGACCTTGATGTTCGTCAAAGATCTGTTGGATAACCTCTTTCATTTCACTATATTTATCTGGTTTATCCATTTGTTTTACCCAATAATAATACGTGCTACGTGGCATTTCAGCGAACTTTATCAAGTCAATCACCTTAAATACACGCCTTAATTCATAAATCACCTGTGCCTTTTCTTTTTCTGTGAGTTCTTTTCCTGAATTAAGGCTTGTAGCTTTTTTAAATATGCATTCTCCATACGAAGTTGTTCAATTTCAGCACGTAGTGCTTCTTCAGTTCCTTCTACTGGTTGATTATTCTTAGGTTGCTTTTTCATGGGTGAAGGACGCTCCTTTTTCTTCTTTTTAAGAGCGTCAATTCCCTGTGTTTCAAGTAGATTCTTCCACTTATACACTATGGCAGATGAAGAAACATTAAATACTGCAGTAGCTTCTTCGATGGACGCTCCCATCTCGTTCAGATAATTAAGTACGTCCATTTTAAACTCAAATGAGTATTTTGTATAGGTTTCCTCTAAGCCAGATATACCATGATTTTGAAATTTCGCTACCCATCTGTGTAACATCGTTTTATTAACATTGTACTTTTGGGCTGTCTGCCTGATAGACTCTCCGCCTTCAAGATATTCATTTACTGCAGCTATCTTTATTTCTAAAGGGTATTTCTTCTTCATGTAAAAGTGCACCTCCAATTGTTAGTTGTTGTGTCTAACAATTGGGGTGCACATCATTCTGATGCTCCCTTTTATAAGGTTTTAGGAAGCGTGTGATTTAGTTTTCACGCTTCTTTCTTTTGTACGATGAAAAAGGAGGATAGAAGATTTAGCAGGCAATGCTTATTGCACACTATTTTTAGAAGCATAGCTTAATGCGAAGCGCGAGAACCGTCCCCGTGCTCCCGCCGAAGCGCGAGAACCGCCTCCCTCCTTCCTCATCCTTTTTGATTTTTTCTGTATTCGGTCGGGGAGCACCCGTTAATTTTTTTGAAGATTCTTGAGAAGTAATAGGGGTCAGCCATTCCTAATGAGTTCGAAATTTCCTTTACTGAATGGTCGGTGAGATCAAGCAGTTGGCCAGCACGCTGAATTTTCATCCGTAAGAAATAGTCAATTGGAGGAAATCCTGTTTCCTCTTTAAAAAGGTGGGTCAGATGCTGAATGGATAATCCCACAATCTTTGCTAACTCAGACAGTTTGATAGAGCGATTAATACTGTCGTTCATGTAATGGATCGCCTTTTCTAGATAGAGCTTTTTTCTTTCTTCTTGTCCGGAACGAATACTTGATAATCCGAGTGAGCTTAATAAGAACTTCATCGCTTGAGAGGTTTTAATATGATGAAGTTGAGAATAAGGCTTTTCAGAAAGGGAAACAAAGCATTGCTCGAAAAGCTCTGAGAATTGTACATAAGTGCTTAAAGGTATCTGTAAAAGTCCTTCATTTAATCCAAAGCTCTTGATAAAAGTAATCACCTCTGCACCTTTGAGATGAACCCAATAAATACTCCATGGATTTTCCTCATCCGCGCCGTAACAGTGTGGAGTGTCGGCAGGAATGACAATCAGTGTATGACTTTTTAGAAAGTACGTCTTTTCATGATCAAGTTTCACCCAGCCCTCACCATCAGCACAATAAATGAGAATATGTGTATCACAGCCTTCTATCCGTTCGCGATAATGGTACTTAGCTTTTGGAAAATAGCCAATATCAGTAATGAAAAAGGGACTGATTAAAGGATGTTTACTAATTTCTACTATTACATATTCCGGAACTATAAATAGTTTTTCAGATTCAAATCCATCTTGTTTCTGTATCAACATCTTCCCCACCCTTACTTATAAAATCCTATCACTAGAAAAAGAAAATGATGTATGTTACTAGCTTGAGTATTAGTAGAACTAATAATAATTGTAAATTGGAATCCGAATATAGTCCATTATAAACCGAATTTGATTTATTGTTTGAAAGCGTTTGTAACGATAAAGTATAAATAGAAATAAGGTGAGGAGTGACGTTTGATGGAAAAGAATCACCATACGACCCGTATCTGGGAAGAAAAGCGACAGATCCCAACATATGGTGTTGGAGAGCCAAATAAGAATCCGATGTTCCTTGATAAGAGAGTATACCAAGGAAGCTCTGGAAAGGTATATCCACTCCCTGTCATTGATAAAATCAACGATGAAAAGAAACTAGTAAGTTATCAGTTAGTGATTATGGAGAATGAATATATTCGGATTGAGGTGATGCCCGAAATCGGTGGCAGAATTTATCGTGCACTCGATAAAACCAATAACTATGATTTTGTCTATTATAATCGAGTCATTAAGCCAGCGCTGGTTGGATTAGCTGGTCCATGGATATCTGGCGGGATTGAATTTAACTGGCCACAGCATCATCGCCCAAATACGTTTGGCCCTGTTGAATATCAACAGTCTGAAAATCCGGACGGTAGTGTAACCGTTTGGGTAAGTGAAATTGATAGAATGTATGGTACGAAGGTAACTGCTGGATTTACTTTACATCCGGGAAAGGCGTATCTAGAGATTTCTGCTCAACTATATAATAGAACTCCTGAACCTCAAACATTTCTTTGGTGGGCTAATCCAGCGGTGGCAGTCAACGATGATACTCAATCGGTTTTTCCGCCCGACGTCCATGCTGTTCTTGACCACGGGAAACGCGATGTATCTAAGTTTCCAATTGCAACTGGAACGTATTATAAAATGGATTATTCAGAAGGTGTAGATATATCACGGTATAAAAATATCCCTGTTCCAACATCATATATGGCTTACAAATCTAAGTATGATTTTGTGGGAGGGTATGATCATGGAGTGAAAGCCGGGCTGTTACACGTTGCAAATCATCATATTTCTCCGGGGAAAAAGCAGTGGACTTGGGGAAATGGTGAATTTGGTCAAGCCTGGGATCGTCATTTAACTGATGAGGATGGACCATATATCGAACTAATGACTGGTGTTTATACCGATAATCAACCGGATTTCTCATGGCTTCACCCTTATGAAGAGAAAACATTTAAACAATATTTTATGCCATACAAGGACATCGGTATCGTGAAAAATGCTTCAGTTGATGCTGCTGTTAATTTAGAAGTTGATGAAGTGTTAAAAAAAGCAAAGGTGTTTGTTTATGCAACATCTGCTTTTGAAGCAGCCGTGATTGAGTTAAAAGATAGCAGTAAGACATATCTAATTGAAACGACAACATTGTCACCCAATCATACATTTGAAACTGAGTTACCGATAGAGATAACAGAAGACCAAGTACATGATCTCATTTTATCGGTAAAAGATAACAAAGGGCGTCTATTAATCTCTTATCAGCCTGAAAAGCAAGAAATAGAAGAAATGCCAGAACCAGCAAAACCACTTCCAGCTCCTGGTGAATTAAGAACAACAGAAGAACTATATCTTGCAGGACTTCACTTAGAGCAATATCGTCATGCAACGTTTGAGCCAGATGGCTATTATATTGAGGGACTAAAGCGGGACCCGAGGGATATTCGAAACAATGTAGCATACGGTAGATTGCTCTTACGTCGGGGACTATTCAAAGAAAGCGAAGCTTATTTTCGTAAGGCGATTGCTTCGTTAACATGGCGAAATCCAAATCCATCTGATTCTGAGACTTACTATCAGCTAGGGTTATCACTTAAGCTACAAGGAAAACTGGATGAAGCATTTACTAGCTTCTATAAAGCGGTTTGGTCTTCAGGTTGGCAGGATAGTAGCTATTTTGCGCTCGCACAAATTGCTTGTGAAAAAGGAGCATTTGAAGAGGCATTGGATCTTATTGAAAAATCACTAAATCGAAATACAGGGAATTATAAAGCACGTCATTTAAAAACCGCCTTATTACGAAAATGTCAGTTCTTAAACGAAGCAAAAACCTTTGCGGAAGAGACGATTGCTCTAGATATTGCAGATTTTGGTGCTTATAACGAGTTATATCTTGTTTTACTAGAGCAGGGGGAAATGGAAAGGGCAGAGAATTTATTACGTGAGCTACAAGTTTTAATGCGTGGCGATGTTCAAAACCATTTATACGTAGCCGCGGATTACGCAGAGTGTGGACTTTTTGAGGAAGCGATACAAGTGCTCAAACGAGTTTTACCAAAAGATGATAAAACCGTGTATCCAATCGTACATTATACTTTAGCTTATTTATATAACAAGCTAAATCAGTCCACTGACTTCAAGATCCAAGTGGAAAAGGGAAATGCTGCAGCTTCTGATTACTGTTTTCCCAATTCATTATTTGAACTGATTGTGTTAGAGCATGTGATTACGACGAGACCACAAGATGATAAGGCACATTATTATTTAGGTAATCTTTTATTTGATAAAAAAAGGCAGATGGATGCGATTAAGCATTGGGAAACGTCAAGGACGATTAATCCTCGGTTCCCAACAGTACATCGGAACTTGACGTTAGCTTATTTCAATGTGCTACATGATGCAGAAAAGGCCCTAGCATCTCTTGAAACCGCTTTTACTTATGATAAAAATGATGCGCGCGTATTGTTTGAGTTAGACCAACTATACAAAAAACTTAGCCTCTCACCAGAAAAACGCCTGAAGTTGATGCAATTACACATGAATTTGGTAGAAGAACGAGATGACTTATTCCTTGAATATGTAACTCTATTAAATACTCTTGGGCAATATGAAAACTCGATTGAATTACTGTCAGGACGGCATTTTCACCCTTGGGAAGGTGGCGAAGGGAAAGTAACAGGTCAATATGTGTTATCACATGTTGAACTTGGTAAAGTATATATTTTAGAGAAAAACTATGGTGCAGCAATTGAAGTTTTAAAGAAGGCACTTGTTTATCCGCATAACCTTGGAGAAGGGAAGTTAACAGGGGCGCAGGAAAATAATATCTATTATTTTTTAGGTTGTGCTTATGAAGGGCTAAAACAAACTGAGCAATCGGCGGAGTGTTTTACATTGGCATCCCAAGGCCTAGATGAACCAACAAGTGCTATGTATTACAATGATCAGCCGCCTGAAATGATTTTTTATCAAGGTCTAGCTTGGCTCAAGTTGAAAAATGAGAAAGAAGCCAAACGGAGATTTAATAAGCTAATCGATTATGCTGAAAAACATATTTTTGATTCTGTCATCATTGATTATTTTGCTGTTTCACTACCAGATTTTCTAGTCTTTGAAGAAGACCTTAATAAAAGAAATAGAATTCATTGTCTATTTATGAAAGGTCTCGGATTACTAGGGCTAGATAGGGCGAACAATGCTTTAGAGCACTTTCAACAAGTGCTACAGCTCGACCCACATCACCAGGGAGCGAAAATTCACCAATCTGGGTTTGATCACGATTCTGATTTTAGTTTAGGAAGAAAAGATGCCACTCTACTTAGTTCAGAGTAGACCTCCATGCTAATTCAATTTGCACCATGGTATATGAAATTAGTGTGCTTACTAAGTGTGGAATGAGCGGAGAGCCACCTGAGCTCCTGCGGGATCTAGCGGTCTCGTGAGACCCCGCAGGAGCTCAGGAGAGCGACGAGGAGGATCACGGACCGCCCCGGGGAAAGCAGGTGGATCGCAGCTCATGGAACTCCTCTTACTAAGTTATTTTCAGGAAAGATTTAAAAGACTTTTCAAAAGCAACAATGTTTACGAAAATAGCCTTTAATAAGGAAGGAAACCTTTATGAGAGAGTATAGTATTGAGGTCAACGATCCTAAAAAAGAGATATACCCACTTGTTACAAAGCTGGGGGGAGCTAATAGCTTTGGAGAGAGCTATAGCTTTACAAATTATTATCTCGAAAAAGATGGCCAGCCTTACTTCGGGATAAGTGGTGAGTTTCATTATAGTAGATATCACTGTGAAGATTGGGAAGATGAAATTATTAAAATGAAAATGTGTGGTATAACGATCATCCCAACCTACGTATTTTGGAATCATCATGAGGAGGAACAAGGAATTTTTGATTGGGAAGCTAATAAAGACATTCGTCGATTTGTTGAGTTATGTGGAAAACACTGTCTCGGCGTTATTTTAAGAATTGGTCCTTTTGCACATGGGGAAGTAAGAAATGGTGGTACCCAGACTGGCTATTTGGTAGACCATTT
The DNA here is from genome assembly GCF_002019645.1 of Litchfieldia alkalitelluris. Classification (GTDB taxonomy): domain Bacteria; phylum Bacillota; class Bacilli; order Bacillales; family Bacillaceae_L; genus Litchfieldia; species Litchfieldia alkalitelluris. Next base: position 1,617,307 of record NZ_KV917374.1, read on the forward strand.
GATCTTCGGTCCAATGATGAGGAGTACTTAACTTATGTGAATCGATTTTATCAGGAAATCGGAAATCAAGTACAAGGGCTCTCGTTTAAGGACGGTGGTCCGATTATTGGAACACAAATTGAAAATGAATATGAACATGCAGGTGCACCATGGGAAATTACAACAGGCACTAGTAGTGAATGGGTTGCAGCAGGAAGAGATGGAGACGCCCATATGATCAAATTAAAGCAGTTAGCCATTGAAGCTGGAATTGAAACGCCAATTTATACTGGTACTGGATGGGGAGGAGCATCAGCTCCAGTTGATGAAGTGCTCCCATTATGGGGAGGATACGCGTTTTGGCCGTGGATTTTCTATGGAGATGTAAAGAAACACCCTGCAACACCTGAATTTATCTTTAGAGACTATCATAATGACCAACTAGAAAACTACGGGTTTTCACCCACTTATCGTCCAGAAAGTCTCCCGTTTGCTTGTTGTGAAATGGGAGGGGGGATGACAGTCTTTTATAACTACCGTTTCAAGCTACCGTATGAAAGTGTCGATGCTATGGCGGAAATGAAGGTAGCAGGTGGGTGCAACTTTGTTGGTTACTATGTTTTTCATGGTGGTTCAAATCCTAAGGGGAAGAGAACTTCATTTTTGAATGAACATGCTACACCTAAAATATCGTACGACTACCAAGCACCAATTGGAGAGTTCGGACAAATTAGAGATTCTTATAAAAGGTTAAAACGTCAACACTATTTTTATAAAACAGTTGAGAAGGAATTTTGCAAAACAAAAACAATTCTGCCATATGATACACGTGAAATGGATCCGTATGAGATTGAGACATTAAGATATGCTGTTCGGGCAGACGGAAATTCTGGTTTTGTTTTTATAAATAATTATCAAGATCATGTTGAAACAAAGAACCAAGAAGACTTTGCGATTACAGTTAAGCTTGCAACTGAAAACATACGACTTCCTAAAAACGAAAGCATATCGTTAGCAAAGGATGAGTGTTGTATTTTGCCATTCAACTTTGATTTACAAGGAGTAACTTTAAAATATTCAACCACACAATTTTTAACAAGGATTGAACATGAAGGTGAAACAACTTTCTTCTTCTTTATTCCTAAGGGAATCGAGGGTGGTGAATATCTTCTTGAGGGGCATGAGATTCAAGAAGTGTTGGTTGATAAAGGTAAAGGAACCATTCTATCAGATGGCAATACCTTGGTCCAAGTGAGTAGTCAAGACAGTAGTTTAATTGAACTCACCTTGAAGACTGGAAATAAGCTTCGTATTTGTACCCTAACTAATGAGCAAAGCTTACAATTTTGGAAGTTCTCATTTAGAGGAAAAGAGCAAATCTTTCTTACAGATGCGACTGTTCTTGTTGATGATAATAAAATTAGGCTGGAATGCGAAGGTCATGAGGCTATTCAATTGAAAGTATATCCCGGGTTCAATGATGCGATGACGATAGCTGGAGAAGAAATAACTTGTAAAAATGATGGGATTTTTAAGGAGTTTAAGAAAAAGGTCGTAAGGAAGGAACCAGTTTTGGACGTGAAAATGGTTAACTCGAATAAAGCAATCATTCAGTGTCAGTCCGAAGTTTTTAAAGGGGGAAAAGAACTCCTACTTCAGATTGACTATGTTGGTGACATTGGTTATGCGTTTATCGATGGCGAGCTTATTCATGATAATTTTAGCAATAATCACACATGGGAAATTGGTTTAAAACAGCATCAGCAAGAGCTTTTAGAAAAAGGAATGTATATTTATATCTCCCCGTTAAAAGAAGGGAGTTTTGTCAAAAGTGATTCACCGATGGCTGCAAGAGCCGAGGTTATCAATAAGCAAATCGCAGAAATTAAATCCATTAAAGCTAAATTGATTCGTGAGTTTGAATTAGTGATAGAGGAGGAACCCGTATGACTAATACGCTAGAAGTAATAACAAGACAGAAGCTTTCTTTAGATGGTGAATGGTCTTTTACGTTAGACCCCGAAAAAAAGTATAAAGTTGACGAGATTATTAGTGCTTCATCTCTAGCGAAGATAAACGTTCCAGGATCATGGGAAGAGCAAGGATTTGGAAAGCCTTCAAAACATAATCCAATTGGAGCGTGGAAAAAGCTCCGCGAATATGAAGGCACTGCCTGGTATGTAAAGGACGTGTTTATCTCAAAAGAGATGAAAGACCAATCTCTAAAACTAGTCATTTCTGGAGTGCGTTGGATGACTAAGGTATGGATTAATGGTCGATTTGTCGGAGAAGGGGAAAGTCTTTTAAGTGATCATGTACTAGAAGTCTCAGATTTTACGAAGGTAGGAGAGAGTAATCAATTTGTCATTTGTGTCAATAATGAAATGAACTATCCTCTCCATGATAGCCATATCCACTCATACCATACCGCTACAAATTGGGGTGGGATAACTGGTGGAGTATATTTGGAGGCAATGCCAGAGATAAGTATTCACGATGTGAAAATGTATCCAAGACTAGAGAATCGATACATAGACTTAGAAGTTCATCTCAAGAACAGCCATCTGCTTGATAAAGATAGTGATCTCTCTGTTCAAGTATTCTCAAAGAATCAAAAGCTTGTTTGTGATATCACGTCTCCTATCGAAGACGATCAAATTCATATGAACATTCCTCTTTGGGATGATGTGATTTATTGGGATGATCAAAACCCATATCTTTATCAATTGAGCGCTTCAATCATTAGATCAAAAACAGAAATGATTGATCAACAAGTTCGCACGTTAGGGATAAGAGAGATCAAAGCAGAAGGCAAGCAGCTTCTTTTAAATAATGAACCAAAATTTCTAAGAGGGTATGTTGATTGTTGTATCTTCCCACAAACAGGATATCCAAGCTGGAATAAGCAAGACTATGTGAGTCAATTTAAAACGGTTAAAAGCTATGGCTTTAATCATGTTAGGCTACATGGTTGGACACCCCCCAAGCCGTTTTGGGAGGCGGCAGATGAGGAAGGGATGCTAGTTCAAACCGAATTACCTCATTGGTCAAACCTATACCATCATCGAGAAGTTGAACCTGAAAAAGATGTTCATGAATTTTTAACGCGAGAATTGTATCGTGCGATTGAATCGCTGAACGAGCATCCTTCATTTGTTTTACTAGCTCTTGGTAATGAATTAGTTGGTCCTCAAGGTCATGAAGCATTGAATAAACAGGTTGAGCTATGTAGATCTCTCGACTCTACAAGATTATACACAGATAATACGGGATTTGGGCGTCTACCGGCTCATGACCGTGAAGGCGACTTTTTTATCCCATCACTAAATGCTCATCCACCGCTAACAAATAATTATGCTGGTACACCTAATACTTCTGAGGACTATAACGTTGTAACTATGCAGTCTGATAAACCAATTCTTGCACATGAGCATGGTCAGTTCACGATGTATGTTCGCCCGCAAGAAGCAGAAAAGTATACAGGTATTTTACGTCCACATTGGTTAAACACAACAATGGCAACATTAGAGAAAAAAGGCCAGCTTAGTCGGATTGATGAATATATTGAAGCATCTGGAACACTGCAAGCAAGAGCATATAAGGAAAACATCGAAAGAGCACGGAGAACTTCAGGTTTAGCAGGAATTCAGCTACTAGACATTCGTGATTTTCCAGGTCAAGGTCACGCAACTACGGGAATTTTAGATGCGTTTTGGGATAATAAAGGGACGATCACGCCTGAAAAATTCCGAGCCTTCAATGATGAAGTTGTCATTCTCATGAGATCAATGAATCGAACACACTATGCAGGGGAAAAACTGCGGGTAACGGTCGATGTATCAAATTTCAGTAATGATTTTTTCAAAGAAAGCGAATTAATCTGGGAGCTAAAAGCCAATCAACAACTTCTAAAATCAGGTATCATCACAGTTTCTGAAATCATACCTGGCACTGTCAGCTCGCTAGCCATTTTAGAAGTCGAAACACCATCTAACGTAAGTGAGTCACTCAATTTGTCGGTAAAACTTGTTGGGACTAAGAGAGTCATTGAAAACGACTGGGAATTTTGGACTTATAAGAGGCCGACACTTCATAAGGATGCGAGTAGGATCTGGTCGGATGTCCCAGTATTGAAAAATAGCCTTTATGGAGCAAAATATCAAGGGAAAATAGGGTTTCAAGGTTTTAGTTATAAAGAGGAAAAGAATATCGATCTGGCTATTTCAGACCATTTATCAACCGAGCTTTTACAATTCCTGCTAGATGGTGGGAAGGCTTGGATTATAGCCGAGGAAGGAAATCAATTTGATGAAGTAAAAACTAGATTTCTACCAATCTTTTGGAATTATATCTGGTTCCCGGCACAAATCGGCACAACCATGGGGATGATTATTCATGATCATCCATCACTAAAGAATTTTCCGCATGATGGACGTTCAAATTGGAATTGGTTTTATTTGGTTGACAGAGCAACTGCAATGAATCTCGAAACAGTTCCACAAGTCAAACCAATTGTCGAAGTGATTGATAACCATAACCGTGGAAAGCACTTAGCCTACTCATTCGAAACAAAAGTGGGAGAAGGAAGTCTTTATGTTACAACGTTTAATATCTTAAACAATCTAAAACGCCCTGAGGTCGAGTTTCTTCTACATGATACCACCCACTACCTGTTAAGTGACGAATTCAATCCAACGTCAAACCTGACCGTTGGTGAGTTGTTGGGGTTGTTTAAGTTGAAAGGTAAATGGTAGAAGCAAGGGCGCAGGGGGAGCACGGGGACGGTTCTCATGCTTCCTTTATAAACTCATTGGAAAGCGTGAACACTCTTCACGCTTTTTTGCATGTTGTAGAAATGAGATAGTAGATTATAATATTAGCTAGATAATAGTTTTGGCTGTTCGTTTATTTATGTTTAGAACTTTTAGCACTAATACTTATAGCGCAATATGGATAGAGTTTTGCCTCGATAATACGAAGCGCGAGAACCGTCCCACTGCTTCTAAAGGAGATTTAATATGGATAAGAAAATGGAGAGAATGCTACTTAACGCATTGAAGAATGCGAAAACGGATAGCAAGAAACGAGAGATAAATCGAGAGAATCAGCTTTGGAAAAATGTAGAACCACCTTATGAACTCCGTGGTCTGCTTAGCTTACTCACAAAGACCGAGTTAGATACAATTAGGAAAAACCTTAATCTCACAGGGGTAAGCTCCTTAAAAAAAGCCGAATTAGCTGATGTACTTACAGAAGCTATTGTGCAGCGTTTGCCCCAGATTTTATCGCTTCTAGATAAAGGGAGATACGATTTGATCAGGGGCATTGTGAAAGGTTATGTCGGTGTTAGTGATAATTTCCCTATGGGGAAGGTTGAAGCACTAATGCGATATGGGATTGTTTTTCCTGTGAAAGTGAACGGCCGACAGCAATTGATCATGCCAGCGGAACTTCTAGAACCCTTTGCGGAATGTGATGGAGAAGAACTTCAAAAGGTCATTAAAAGAAATACAGAATATATACAACTTACACATGGGATGCTTTATTATTATGGGGTGATCGAAACATTTGATGTATTCACCAAGATCAAGAGCCTAGTTAAAGATAAAGTGGATCATAAAGAATTCCTTGAGGTTATATCAATGGCATGTGATTACTACAATAGAGTAAGATTTTCCTCATACAGACTAATAGACCGTAGAATACTATTTAAAGCAGAAGAAATTCGTGAAGAACAAAAAATGAGAGATGATATTGATTATTATCCATTTACTAGAAAGCAGCTGCTTGAAGCAGGGAAGCCTGGATTTATTGGTAAGTCGTTGGAAATGGACAGGTTTTTAAGCTTTTTAAAGGAACGCTATAGACTAACAAATCAAGAGGTAGACAATGTTGCATGGGATTTAGTGAAAATAATTAATGTAGATGTTCGACCTAATTCATTGATTGAATACTTCCAAAAACATTTTGAGTTTCCTTCCCTTGAGTTTTTAGAACAACTAATGGGTCACCTTATCGAAGTGTCAAATAATACAAGACAGTGGGTGTTAAAAGGGTATACCCCAAATGAATTGGTTGAAAAGGAGAATAAACAATTAACTCCGATTCCTTCAATGCCAATGACATCTACGTCACAAAAAATGAATACCAATGTCATTGATGTCGCTAGTGTAACAAGTTCAGGACGCAATTCACCTTGCCCTTGTGGAAGTGGTAAGAAGCATAAAAAGTGTTGTGGAAGATAGAAGGAATAAGTGGTGGCTCCCTACCAGGGGGCCTTTTTGTGTATATATAAAATAGGAAGCTCTTCATGACGGAGATCAAATAAATTCACAGAAATACCCAGTTATAGTAATTCTTTTTCAACAGATTTTGAGATTCCCAAGCTATTAGATTGCGTACGTGCACTACCAGAAATAATTAAGATATTCAATGTTGTATACACTCTTCCATATTTGTATAATTATTACAAATAATAACTATAACATTTTTACATGATCAATAGAAGAGATAGGCTTAGCAAGGAAGCAGGGGGACGGTTCTCATGCTTCCCCTTAGAACAAAAAGAAGCGCGAGAATCGTCCCCACGCTTCCAAAAGGAGAAAGGATTATGGAACGAAGAATTGAGGAATTTCAGATAGAGGGGTTAACGATCGAGTATTCTATTTTTGGCGAAGGAGAACCAATATTAGTCTTACATGGTGGGCATTCAAACTGTAACGAAGAATTTGGTTATAAAGGGTTAATAGATAATGGTTTCTCAGTTATTACTCCTTCAAGGCCTGGTTATGGAAGAACTTCAAAGGGAATCGGAAAAAGCCTTTCAACAGCTTGCGAGTATTATTTGAAGTTATTAGTGCATTTAAAGATTGAAAAGGTTCACGTTCTAGCTATTTCGGCAGGTGGTCCAAGCGGCATTCATTTTGCTTCTAGGTACCCTTAAATAGTTTCTTCATTGACCTTGCAATCTGCAGTCACTAAGCAATGGCTTACTCCAAAGGATAAAGAATATAAAGCTGCAAAAATATTATTTCGTCCCGGAACTGAAAAATACACTTGGAAACTCATTTCTTCTATGAACAATATTTTTCCGCAATTTATTTTTAAACAGATGTTTCCGTCTTTTAGCAAATTGCAATATAGTGAAGCAAAGGCTAAACTTCACAAGGACGATGTAGAAGAGATTAGAAAAATGAATAATCGTCAGAGATCAGGAGATGGTTTTTTAATAGATTTAGAACAGGTTAATGAAGCCTCTCTAGAAGATTTGAAATCTATCATTTGCCCAACTCTTATAATGCATAGTCAATATGATGGTTCTGTCCCATTGGAGCACGCACATTTTGCGCATGAAAATATACCTGCCTCAGAATTATGCATTCTTGAAGCGTGGGGTCATTTGATTTGGCTTGGTCATTCGTCTAAAGAAACAGATGAAAAGCTTGTTTCTTTCCTTCAATCTCATCATATATCTTGTAGTGCATGAAATAATAGTCTTTTACATGCAAGATCTAACCAAATAATCAAGTAAACTTGGTTGTATCTGTAAAGGCAAGTTATGCCTCCTTACAACAAATTCTGTTATTGTGCTTAAAAATGAGTCTTCAGTAGTAAATAATTATATTTAATTTTAACAGATTGTTATATATCTTCTATTTTTGCAAGGATAAAAATAGGATGATAGAGAATAGAATAAGTGAATAACTATTCCTGTAAGGAGGTATAAAGGATGAAACAAACGGTGTATATAACAGGAGCTGACCGAGGACTCGGATTATCTCTGTCAAAGGTGTTTCTTGAAAAGAACTTTCGGGTATTTGCAGGTCGTTATATGAATGATTGGCCAGAGCTTGATGAATTGAAAAAGCAATTTGATGAGGACCTTGAGATTATTTCACTAGATGTCACGAATCAACAGTCTGTGGATGAAGCAGCCCGGTTAATCAGTGAAAAAGCGAATGGTCAGTTAGATATTCTCATTAATAATGCAGCCATTTATAAAGATCGTTCAAAGGACATTTTTGGAGAATTTTATTATGACGATATGATGAAGTTGTATGATACAAATGTATTTGGACCGTTGCGTGTTTCTCAATCGGTGGTTCCTTTATTAATGAAAGGTGAAAGGAAAATGCTTGCTAACATTTCATCAGAAGCGGGAAGCTTGGCGGATTCTTGGAGAATAAAAGAGTATGGCTATTGTATGACTAAATCAGCATTAAACATGCAATTAACAATCCTCCAAAATCATTTAAAAGATTTCGGAATCAAAGTTTTAGCTCTACATCCAGGATATGTGAAAACTTATATTATGGGTGATTTTAACCATGAGGCAACGATTGAAGCGGTTGAATCGGCAACAGGAATTGTCAATGAAATTTTAAAAGCTCCAGCGATTGAGGAGCATATGTTTATTGATTATCAAGGGAATAAAATGAATTGGTAAGATAAGCGCCAGGTTTGAAAAATCGTAACGTTCACTGTACACTTAGTTTATTAGATAAACAAACTTATTTGCAGGAGGAGAGAGAACCTTGACAGACTCTTTACAAAGTACAACCACACTACATAATGGTGTGAAGATGCCATGGATTGGCTTGGGCGTATTTAAAGTACAAGATGGTGAGGAAGTTGTGAATTCGATAAAAGCCGCCATTGAAGCAGGGTATCGAAGCATTGATACAGCAGCCATTTATGGGAATGAAGAGGGTGTTGGCAGAGCCATTGCCGAATCAAGTGTCACTCGTGAAGAATTGTTCATTACAACAAAGGTATGGAATTCAAATCATGGCTATGAAGCAACACTAAATGCATTTGATGAAAGTATGAAAAAGTTAGGTTTAGACTATCTGGATTTATTTTTAATTCATTGGCCACTACCATCACAAGACAAGTATGTAGAAACCTGGAAAGCGCTTGAAAAGCTCTATAAGGATGGGAGAGTTCGTGCCATTGGGGTAAGTAATTTTAAAATTCATCATCTTGAAGATATACTAGCAAACTGTGAAATCAAACCAATGGTCAATCAAGTAGAATATCATCCGCGATTTAATCAAAGAGTATTACACGAGTTTTGTAAAAAGCACGAAATTCAGCTTGAAGCATGGTCTCCATTAATGCAGGGAGGTCTCCTAGAGGAACCAATTCTGGTAGAACTCGCACAGAAATACAATAAATCAACCGCTCAAATTATCATCCGTTGGGATTTGCAAACTGGTGTTGTGACGATACCAAAATCAACTAAACCACACCGAATTGTAGAGAATGCAGATGTATTTGATTTTGAGCTATCGCAAGAGGATATGGATCAAATTGATACCTTGAATTTGGATCAGCGTATGTTTGCTGACCCAGATAATTTTAATAAAATATAAAGAATAATAAACTCTACCTTTCATCTTAGATGAGGGTAGTTTTTTATAGCTAAGCTTGTATGGCGGAGGATGTTTTATTAGGTTTTTAAATAAACTTCTAAATAAGAAGGTGCAAAAGCACCTTTAGAGTGAGGCAATACGATAGTTCGTGATGGCTAACTTTAAGTAAATATGTAAAGACCTTAAGAATGAGCCGATTATAGTATAACAGGCTGTACAAGAATAATGATTTAACGTTTTGAGTAGATCTCTCGTTTCTTAATTGAATGGGATTTATGCTCTCTAGGAAGTGGAGATACACCTTTTAACAACAGGTGTTATATAAACAAGAGGACGCTCCTAAATTATTTTTTTATCAACAAATAAATATATGAGTTATAGGTATATTATTAGTAAGATGTTGTTCGATATCCATTTTAACCAAAAAGGAGGGTGGATAAATGTCACTGAAAAATCAACAGTTAATTAACATAGCATTGGTTTTACTATCCTGGCTAACATTACCTCTATTAGGTAAGCGGAACATTAAGAGATTTTTCCCAGCATCAATTCTTGTAGTGATTTTAGAATTTTTTAGTGTTTTAATTGGACGGAAGCAGAAGTGGTGGGTTTTTTATAAAAAACCAAATTCAATGATATCAGGAGAGTTACCTTTTATAGTCGGTCCCTTTATTGTTGGTTCAATGTGGATATTAAAATTTACATATGGCAATTTCAAAAAGTTTATTGCACTAAATGCTGTTATTGATTTAATCTTCGCATATCCAACAGTAAAAATTCTGGAAAAAAATAAAGTTTCCACATTGGTTCGATTAAATCACGTTCAATTTTTTCTTTATATCTTTTATAAAGCATTTTTTCTATATGGATTTCAATATATATTTGATAAGACACGAAACACATCTCAGTAGTGACTTCCCCGGTTCATTTATGTTAGGGGAAAGGTTCTCATGCTTCCATTTGGAAGCATGAGAACCGTCCCCGTGCTTCCATTTGGAAGCATGAGAACCGTCCCCGTGCTTCCTAAAGTATCCATTTTGCTAGTTCGTAATAAACCGGTATACCGACAATAAGGTTGAAAGGGAAAGTTACCCCCAAGGCCAATCCTAAATAAATGGATGGATTTGCTTCAGGTACAGATGTTTTAAGAGCTGCTGGTGCTGCAATATAAGAAGCACTCCCTGCTAAAACTCCCATTAAGGTAGCTCCTCCTAGAGATAATCCAACAAACATTCCTACAAAAACCCCTAACGTACCAAATAATAGTGGAGTGAACATTCCAAAAAGCAGTAATTTAATCCCATACTTTTTCACTTCTGGTAAACGTTGTCCTGCAATTAATCCCATATTAAGTAGGAAAAGAATTAAAACACTTCCATATAAATCCATAAATAATGGTTTAACCATTGGTACAGCACGTTCGCCCAATACTAGCCCAATGAACAAACTTCCCACGAGTAGTAATATGCTTTTTCCGAAGAGACTTTCCCGGATCACTTCTTTATCTATTAAGTTAAGTGATGATGGAGTAATACCCACATTTTGAGAAGGAATTGATAACATTTCTTTTTTATTTTCAATGACCTTTAGTAAAAGTAATGAAACTAAGATGGCTGGACTTTCCATAAGGACAACTATTGCATTCATAAATCCTTCATAAGCTATTCCACTTTTATCTAAAAAGGCAATCGCTGCTCCATAAGTAACAATGCTTATCGAGCCATAGGTTGCGGCTAAACCAATTGAATTTTTTAGATCCATTTTAATTAATCTCATAATAAAAAGCGTTATAACAGGAGTAACTATTCCTAGAAACAATGCCCCAAGAATTGGTCCTATTACAGATTCAATGGAGTAGTGGGACAGTTCAATTCCACCTTTAATTCCAATCGCAATTAATAAATAAATGCTTAATGCTTCACTTAATGCACCCGGAAATTTTAAATCTGATTTAAAGATTGCAGCAATAATTCCTAATACAAAAAACAATACAACCGGTGATAATAAGTTATCTACAATAATATCAGCCATGGTACCCCTCCTAAGTAAAATAATTAATAAACAAAAAAACCGACAATTTCAGAATTTGTATTGTTTAGATACAAATTTTAAAAGTTGTCGGTTTATCTTTAGCTAGCTTACAAGCTTTTTAAAGATCTCCCTAAATTAGAAGCTTTTTTCAAGGTCAATGAATAACTTAAAAATCATGACCCGTTCTCCTGAAATGGTGCTAATATCCGTGTGAAAACTTTTTACTTCCACTCCAGTTTGTTTTAGGATAATTCCTTTTAAATCCTCAATTCCTGATTCAACGAGCTCGGAACGAATTTTCTTTATTGAAATAATTCCTTCCTTTGTATCACAAACTGAATATTCAGCTGGTGTAAGAATCCCTTTTAATGTAACGATAACCATATCTCGTAAAATATCAGTCTTTACAGATACAGAACCACGTCCAAGGAAATCCTTTTCCCATTGAGTGATATTCTTACTAATTTCTGCTTCCACAAAGCCTTTGGATTTATCCATATTTTACCCCCTGAATAAAAAATCGGTATATTCCCAGGACTTGTTGATTACTTAGTCAAGAAATATACCGATTTATCTTATCTTCACTTCTCGTTTTTCTAGGTTCCTTTTTCATAGGGCCAATATAAAAAATAATTAACAATATGCTAAAGTGTCCTAAGTGTTAGAAATGAAAACAAATATCTCTCGGTTATCATATATCTACATATTTTAGCTTTGCTTTTAGAAAAAGTCAATGAATAATTCCTCAATAAGTTGTCCAATTTACTCCGCTCATCCACTCAAAATAGGGGACCGGCTATTTTAAGAAAGTAGGATACCCTAGAGGTTGCTCAGACTACCTAAATTAAAGTATTTCAATATCGTTATGGTAAATAGATTGATCTACCACTATGTTACCAAAATTTCCACCAACGTTGTTTCTCTCTCGAAGCTGCCACCTCTCGAAAGTTCGTTACAAGATCCTGGAATACTTCTTCTCGTTGCTGAACGGCTTGGGTATATTCTCTAAGTTCTTTTAGCGTTCGATTAATTTGCTCGATTTGCTTTTGTTCGCTTCCTAATGATTTTGAGAACTCATTTAATTCATGTCTTACATCACCAAGAGAATGATTGACTTTTACTAATGTTCTTTGGTTGTTGGTAGTAGTTGCTTTGATTGATTGGTTGATCTGTTTTGACACTTGTTCGTAAGTTCGTTCCGAATTCTTCGCAATGTTAGTTGATAGTTTTTCTAGTTGTTCGGAAGTACCTTGCGAATAGTTCGCAACTTTGTAAGATAGGGTTTCGAAACGTTCGGAAGTATGTTCTGAAACCTCTTGAATGCTTTCTGTTAAAACTTGTACTTCAGCTTTTCTCATATCATTTGATCTTTGAATAGATTTTGAGATTCCTTGGATCGTATGAAGCGAATTACTCACCAATTCATTTTTGATTTCATCAATGATTTCATTTTTATTATGCGCAATTTCGTGTTTGATTTCTTGTAATAGCTCTTGTTTAAAAGCCTCTATACTTAAATTCATTTGCTCCACTTGATTATCTTGTTGGTTGGATGTACCTGAAGGCACCAGCTGAGTATCATTTTGGCTTTCGTTCGGACTTGATTCGGATGATTCGGAACTAGGTTCTGAAGCTCCATTAAGGTATTTATCGAGCAAAGATCGAATCATACTCTTATGAACCTTTTGATCGCGCATTTCTTTAATTTTTTCTAGAATTGCTATTTCCTTTTCTGTATAAAATCTCGCACCCTGCTTTGTACGAGGAATGATAAGTAACCCTTGTAAATCCTTTTCCCATTGTCTAATCGTCCCAGTAGGGGTATTAATCTTCTCAGAAACTTCGTTAATGGAATATGCTCTCAAAAACTGAGTGTTATTCATATTTAAATACCTTCCCTTTCAAATAATGATGTCAGTAGTAGTTTGATATCACTATATTCTCCAACCATAGTTCCTTTTTCCTCCAACATGACAAAAGCTATCAAAACAAGTGCTCATTCTACAAGAAGCGCGGGGAAGCGCGGGGACGGTTCTCATGCTCCCAATTTTGGCACGGAAAGAAGCGCGAGAACCGTCCCCGTGCTTCAAAATACGCCTTAAGTCTTATGTGTAGTTACTTCTGTAGCACATCCTTTGATAGTGAGATATTCTCTATACTTAAATTTAATATAGAGTGCTGGAGTGAGGATGAATGGCTGAATTTGTATGGAAGGTTATTGAAGAATGGGGGATATGGGGGGTATTGGCAGCATTGTTAGTTGAAGGGAGTGCAGTCCCCTTCTTTGGAACGTTATTCATTGTGACAGTAGGATTTATAATGGAATTATCCTGGACTGAAATCACCATGATCTCCTTTGTAGGAAGCTTTTTGTACGCATTGGGTAGCTATATTCCCTATTTTATTGGTAGAAAGCTAGGGAGTTCTGTTGAGAGCAGGCTAAGTTCTTCAAAAAGAGAAAAACTTGAAAAGATAAATTTGTATTTTAATAAATTTGGAATTTGGAGTGTCGCGATTTTTAGTCCCCTCCATTTAGGCAGTGTAGTTCCTTTAGTAGCGGGAATGTTTAAAATGAACCTTCGTATTTATACCTTACTTATCATGGTGGGAATGGCTCCTTCTACCTTTCTTCTATTAAGTATTGGCCGTTTTTATCAAGGAGATTCAAACACACTTCTTCAAACCATTAATCACTATCAAATCATGATACTACTAGGAATTGGAGGTGTAACCATACTGTATCTATCATTAAAGCAATATCGTCATAATCAGAAAAAGAAACTCTCGAATCCAACATGATCCGACGGAGAGCGTGGACAGTTCTCTTGCTTCCTTTGTAGAGGGATGGAAGCGCGAGAACCGTCCCCCTGCTTCCCCCCGAGACCCCAAGATTTACTATAAGGGTCTAGTACTCTATTAGTATTCACATTGTGCTATAATTCATTTGGTAGAATGCCACTTATCTTTTGGGTGGTGGTTGATAAAGCAGGTGGACAAATTAATGAAGAAACAGTTTAACATAGATCGATGTCCGTTAACGTTGACAAATAAGGCGAAGGATAAGATGCGGGAACTCGGCACGGACGGGGACTCGTTTTTTTCGTTACAAACATCATTTCATGTATATATAGAAAAATATCCAGAAACGGTGGACCGTCCTCTTTCAGTCGCTTTATTTTTCGACAATCAAGCGAACCCGAGCGTTGCTAAAAAAAGCGATGGACTTGTGATTGTGCTGCATTGTGTAGTGGAAAGGGAACGGTTTATCACGACAAATGTGACGACACGAGCGGCGCATTCAGCAGTGGAGACCAATTGGCGTCGTCCAGTGAGTATTTCGTTTGATCTAAATGCTAAGCGGGTAGACAGTGTTCCGCTTGATTTACTGAGCTTAATCCACGAAATGCCGGTTGCACAGGAAAGCTCAGAGTATGTGAAAAAGCGGATTGCGAGTTGGGAAGGTTATTTGAAAATTCAGGAGCGCTCGGCAGATATACCTGACATGATTTCTTCCTATTCAGGGCTTTCGTTCAATCGTGATTTTAGCCGGATGACAATCACCGGATGTCAGTTGATTGAGAAGGAATGGAAATCTCTCAAAGATCTAAGCGTTAAGCTTAAAGGAATTGACCAGGATATCGGGAAGGTCCTAAAAGCGAATAAATCCGCTTCTTCCGTTGAAGTGGAACTGAATGGATTTATGGAGGAACGAGCTCGACAACAGGGCTTTGAGATGAAGCAAAAAGAAGTGGTCTTCAGCAATTTTGCGACATTAAGCCAGGTAAAAAGACTTCGGCAAGGATTTAAGCATTTAGAAAACGGACTGGCGGCTAATCCTGAGCTTGAGCGTCTTTTATTTGAAAATAAACCTCCAGTTATCGTCCCTAAAAAGCAAGTTAACCTTAAGTTTCACAATCGACTGAATGAGTTTCAGCAGGAAGCTGTAAGAGGGGCGATGTCTGCGGAAGATTTATATGTCATCCAAGGCCCGCCAGGAACCGGAAAAACAACCGTTATTTCAGAAATTTGTTTGCAAAATGCGCGGGCAGGGCTACGTACACTTGTCGCCTCACAGTCGAATTTGGCGGTCGATAATGCGTTAGGACGGTTGCTCGCAAATAAAGACATTCGAATCCTTCGCGTTGGCCGTACGGAGAGCATTGAAGAAGAAGGAAAAAAGTTTATTGAAGAAAATGTGGGTCAGTATTGGAAGGATCATACCTTAAAAGAAGTCTCTACTCATTTTGAAGAGGGTAAAACGAGACAACGAGAAATTAAAGAAGAATGGGAAGAGAATGAACAGCAACAAAAGCAGCTAGAGCCTGTGCTTGCTCAAATAGAGATAGAAATCGAAGAGAAGCAAAAAGCGGAAAAACAGGTTCTCGAGATCCAGTCTATACTTGATGATTACAAAAAGAATTTGCAGTTGGTGGAGCAGGAAAAGCAAACTATAACGGTAACGATACAGGAAATTGAACAAACTCTAAATTCACTACATTCATCAATTGAAGAGGAGAAAGCGTTTTTGCGTGAGGAACCAGATAGTGACATGGTAGAAAACGAGTTAGTTGATACTGAAAAAATCATGATGCAATTAAGTTATAGCGTTGAGTGTCAGGAGTTAGAAGGTCAGATCGAAATAGCAAAACAAACAACCGCCGAAGCAACGGGTAGATATGAAAAATGGTCAGAAGCCAAAAAGCGAATGGATGCAATACTTACAGAAATAACAAACGCAAAACAAATCGACGCTTTAAAATGGTTCATTCTTGAACAAAACATCAAGCGTACTGTAACCATTCAGCAATCATTAGTGGATCTTGAAAACACCCGAGTAGCCATTAATCAGCTGGAAAAATTAAAGCAATTTAATGAACGATTGACTAAAGCCATTTCATATGTTGAATCACTTTTAGTGAAGCACAACATCTCATTTGACGAACTGAAGCAACGTCAGCAAATCTTGACATCGACTCATTCCGCAGAGGAAATTGATCAATTTCTGGCTGAACTAAAAAGTAGATTAGTCGGAAAAAACAATATCTATCCTCAATTGCTAATAGATTTCCTTGAAGGTTTATATAGCAGGAGGCTTTTTGTGTGGAAAAAAAGAGAACGACTACAACCGTTTGACACGTACAAACGCATCGCACAAGAAGCATTTCGCCAACTAAAGGATGAGATGGTAGCACAACTACAGCGACAGCAGCATGAACAAGAGCAATTTTACCAAAAATCGTTGCAATCATTGGAAAGGCATCGCCACGAGCTTCGTTCCCTTCAAAACAAATATAAGCAAATGACAGCATCAGCAGAAATCATTCCTAATGCCAAGGAAATCCTTCGTCAAAAAGAAGCGTTAATACTTGAGCTTAAGAATAAGAAAGAAAAGTATGAGCTAGTAAAGCAACAGGTTGAAAGCAATCTTCAAAAAAGTGCTCGAAAAACTAGTGAGCTTCAAGAAATAAGTCAGGAATTTGAACAAACCGAAATCCGGATGGGACAGGTACAAGGGATAATTCGAGAAAAAGAGGAAGAGCAACTTCCTTTAAAGGAGATTCTTTCGACTGAACCTGAAAAGAAGCGTGAAAGGGTATTAACTCAACTCGCTAGTTTATCTTTTACACGTGAATCGTTAAAAAAGGAGCAGCAGAAACTCCCACTATTTCAATCGATTCAAGAAAAGTGGCTTTTATTACTGAAAGAAGCAACAGACCATGACCTTGATGAAATTCGAAAACTCTATGTGAAACATGCGAATGTCATTGGCACAACTTGTGTGGCATCAGCACGTAAAGAGTTTATGGATAATTACCCTGAGTTCGATGTGGTCATCATTGATGAAGTATCAAAAGCGACTCCACCAGAGCTGCTTTTACCGATGCTAAAAGGCAAAAAAATCATATTAGTCGGGGATCATCATCAGCTGCCACCTCTTTTAGGAAATGATACTTTAGAAGAGACGCTACAGGAAATGGCAGACGAAAGTGATGATTTTGAAGGGAAAATGGAATTGAAAAAACTGTTGAAAGAATCGTTGTTTGAACGGTTATATAAAAACTTACCAACAAGTAACAAAACCATGCTGGCGATTCAGTACCGCATGCATGAAGACATTATGGCTACCATCTCTCCGTTTTATGAGCAGGAAAACGAACGATTGCAGTGTGGCTTGAATAATTCTAATGATGATCGAGATCATCTGCTTGAGTCACCACGTATTAAGCGAAACAATCACTTAGTATGGCTCGATATGCCGAACGAACCTGATTACTTTGAAGAACGAATGAAAGGCGGAAAAAGCCTTTACAACCAGGCTGAATTGAACGAGATAAAATCGCTGCTGCAGGAAATGGATCAAGCTGCGAATCAGGCAAAAACAGCTGGTAGAATGAAAATGAATGAGAAAAAAAGCATTGGTGTGATCAGTTTTTACGGAGAACAAGTGAAAAGGATTGACCGCTTCATTCAGCAAGAACTTGAGTTACAAAACTTAACGATTCGTACCGGAACCGTCGATCGTTTTCAAGGGATGGAAATGGACATTATTTTATTAAGCATGGTTCGTAATCATGACAACAAACAGGATGACATTGGCTTTGCCAAAGACTACAGAAGGCTGAATGTGGCCTTATCAAGAGCGAAAGAACTACTAGTTTTAATAGGTAGTACAAAGATGTTCACCGAGCGTACGAAACAAGAGGATACTAGAAAGATGTATACGCACGTATTAAATACAGCAAAACAACAAAAAGGGCTAATCTTGCTTCAAGAGGTGTAATTCATATGGATATATTGACAAAAAAATTGCGTGCTAGCTTGCTTGAAAATCCAGCTGTTCAGCTGAAGGAGTCGGCGGTCTGGTTTTTACCTGTGCTGGTCCTTGATGTGAATTTTAAAAGAGTAAGGCGGGCCAAAATGGACATTCTTATGAAAATGATGTTGCTCACGTTTGAGGAAGCAGATATTCGGCGGGCAGCTAATTTGTCCGAAATGCTACTAGTAGAGGACTTGTTCATTGAAGATCTGATTAAAAAAATGCAACGTACAGGTTTAATAATCTTGGACAAATCAATTTACAGGCTGACCACAAAAGGCCATGAACAACTGAAGACCGGGATTATTGAAGAAGAACTCGAGGATGAGTATACAGAACTATTTTACAGCTCAAGTCATGATGAGTATTGGGTGGAGGAGACTGTATCTGTCACAGAAAATGATGCGGAACTTCCAGTGTACCGATATGCGAATAATGAGGACCGGATCAATGATAACCGAATATTGCAGACTCTTTCCGAGAAGTTGGATGGTCCTGATGAGGATGGTTTTCAAACCGTGGTTGCTGATATAGTGGGCTTTGAGCAGCAAAAAGTGGAACAAGTACCATGTCTTGAGTTTCGACTATATAATGTAGAACAAGATATTTTCTACGCCCGTGTGTGGAATACACTTCTTGGACAGTGGGATGACACGCTTGAAAAGCAGATTGAAGAGAGGGAACGGGTGAAGTGGAGGGAGAAGTGGAAGGGTGATATAAGACGACAATAATATGTCTGCCCCTGAAAATAACTTAGTTAGCGGAGTTCCATGAGCTGCGATCCACCTGCTTTCCGCGGGGCGGCCCGTGAGCCTCCTCGTCGCTTTTTTGAGCTCCTGTGGGGTCTCACGAGACCGCTAGATCCCGCAGGAGTCAGGTGGCTCTCCGCTCATTCCACACATCGTGAATAAACATTTTCATTTATCATGGTGCTAAATAATCGTTTAGCATTGGGGCTATCAATATTACGTATAACGAAATAATATGTTTGGAAATCTCGTTTTTTATTGAAATGGGTTTTTTATTTTAAAAAAAGAAAGAAAAAGACGGTTTAACCTTAATGTGAAAAATTTCTAAACAGGATACTATTTTTAAAATGCTTAACGTGATATCTTTTAAATATCGTAATGAAATACCTGATATTTCCTTTGAACTTAACAAAAATTTGTGATTTAGATAAAGGAGAGTTATAGATTGAATGTGTTAATCGTTTATGTACACCCTGATGACAACTCATTAAATGCTTCATTGAAGGATATTGCAGTAGATACTTTGGAAGCAGAGGGACATAGAGTCGTTGTATCAGATTTGTATGCCAAGCAATTTAAAGCTGTGGCAGATAAGAATGATTTTACTGTCCTAAAAAACCCTCATACATTTAATTATATTTCTGAGCAATATCATGCATTCATGAACAACACCTTCACCGAAGATATTTTGAAAGAGCAGGAATCTATAATTTGGGCTGACATGATTATTTTTCAGTATCCGATGTGGTGGACGGATGTGCCTGCGATGCTTAAAGGATGGTTTGACCGTGTGCTAGCTTATAAGTTTGCTTATGGTCCGGGGCGATATGACCAAGGGAATTTAACGGGGAAAAAGGCGATACTGTCTATAACCCATGGCGGAGAGGATTTATCAGATTATGGTGAATTCGGAATAAAAGGGAAAATTGAAGAACGGTTGTTTAATATAAATCATGAAAAACTTTATTATTGTGGGATGGATGTATTAGAGCCATTTGTGTTCCCGGCTAGTGCTAGTGAAGAAGTTAGGATGGAGCATATAAAGAACTGGAAGTTGAGACTAACTAATTTAGCCAATGAAAAGCCAATACCATACAGAACGGTGGAAAGTTATAAAACCGACGTGAGTAGATAATTCGTTGGTGCGTTTAAATGATGAGAAATAGTATGATTCACTTTGAAGAACGGGGTTACATAAATATGAATATCGACATAAGAATAGGTACTGAAAATGATATAGCTACTTCTCATAAAATCATGCGAGAGGCTTTTGAGGAATACCGAGATCTTGACGTACCATCAAGTGCAATCACTGAGCCTGTTGAAAAATTAAAAACAGCTTTTAACAATGGTACAGAAAATTTCATTATGTGTTTTATGAATGGCGAACCACAAGGGACTTCAAGGTTTCATTTTAAAGAAGATTATTTATATTTTTCTAGGCTATCTGTTCCACCTGTTTCAAGAGGGAAAGGCCTCGCAAAGATGATGCTGAGTTGGCTTGAAGATTATGCGAGAAGTAATGGCAAGCTGAAAGTGCAATGTAAAGTCCGCCATGAATTAAAAAGAAATATAGAGTTATATCGTTCAATAGGTTATCAGATTGTAAAAGAGGAAAATGTAGATAACCCCAATCTAGTTAGAACGGTAGTAATGGAGAAATTGGTTTGAAGCGCGGGGACGGTTCTCCTGCTTCCTTTGGAAGCGGCAGAACCGTCCCCTTGCTTACCTCATATAAGTAAAGTTAATCTTTGCTTCTGAAATAACGTGAAAGTTCATATCTCTTTCTTCTAATCCGACTCTAAAAGTAGTGGGATTACCAGGTATGATAATGTCGGCGAATGGTGGTGTGCTTCCATCTGAACTTATATGGAGTTTGTATTGAACATAGGTGTGAGAACCAGCCTGATAACGACGCAATATTTTTTGATGCTTTACTTCACAAAACAATGCCTCATGTAGACTTTCGCTAGTCAACTCTCTCCCAATTAAGGTATTTAACCTTTCGATTACATCAGCCTTTTTTATCACGATAATCTATCCTTTCGAAATCTACTTATCATACGTTTATTCTATAGGACAATGTGAAGTCTATCAGTGATTTTTTTCTCACAAAAAAGCTAGTATGGAAGTTGAATGAAATGATATGTAGAAATACAGGAAAAGAATATCTTTATATAGAATGATAGGAGTAGTAAATAAGCAAACGACATGGAGTGTGTGTACCAATGGTGAACCTAAGAGAAAAACCATATATCATAGGGGAAAGTGTAATTCAAAGACCGTTTAAGAAGAAGACTTTTCTTTCTTAGAAGAATGTCTAAAAGATCCTGAAGTGACTAAATTGACAGGGAGTCCGAATGTTGATTTTGATAAAAATGTATTTATTAATTGGTATAGTACTAGAAACGAACAAACCGACCGACTCGATCTCGCGATTATGGACAAATCTCAAGATATCACAGTCGGAGAAGTTGTCGCTAATTTATATGATGAAAAAAATCAGAGCATGAATTTCAGGATTCTTATTGGACCAAGAGGAAGAAACCGGGGGCTAGGAACAGAAGCAACCCAACTTTTCATAGACTATCTTTTTACTCATACGAATCTACTACAATTAACGTTAAGTGTGTTTGACTTCAATCCACGAGCCAAAAATGTCTATGAAAAAATTGGCTTTGTCGTAGAAAGTATTGATAAAAACGACCTAGAATACGAAGGAGAAATGATCGATTCCATTAATATGAAACTAACAAAGGAAAAGTGGAAGCGGGGGGACGGTTCTCATGCTTCATAAACACGGCAAAAAAGAAGCATAAGAACCGTCCCGGTGCTTCTCCCAACATTTTAATCGTCGATGATGATTCGGAAATTGTTGAACATTGAAACAAAGAAACTTTTTGCCTATGGTTTTAAAGAACCTTATGTTGGAGATTTAAAATCGTATGTAAAGGGATTGGTTAAGTTATGATGGTGAATTCATTGGTATTAAGGGTTTCAAATCAATCCGAAGGGTGTTCGGAAACCTCTGAGTTATGGTTTCGAATTTTTCGGAAGGGGGTTCTGAAGTCTTATAACATTAGGTTGCGAATCGTTCGGAAGTAGGTTCTGAAACCTCAGAGATAGGAGTTTCGAATCATTCAGAAGTAGGTTCTTAAAACCTGAGAGTTAAGACACGTACAAATTGTAATAAGTGGAAAAGTTTTCATAACTAAATAGAGGTGAAATTTATATACATAAAGAATTAAAAAGTTGAGGGAGGAGGATTAATTTGGAATTTCATGAAATACAGATTTAATAAAAAGGACAAAAAAAGGCTTGCCAATGATCATTGTAGGTATCTTTTTTTGGTTGGTAGTTGGTTTATTAAGTTTTTTTAACTTGCACATTAAAATGCATGGTTTGTTAGTATTTATCGGGATATCAATGATATTTCCACTTGGGATGATCGTGTCGAAAATGATGAAGATTGATATGATGGCGAAGGATAATCCACTATCAGCTCTTGCTGGTCTACTTGGTGCAATGCAATTATTTTTCACTCCTATTTTAATGGTTATTTTTATAGATGAAACACAATTGTTACCGTTTTTCGTTGCTGTTTTAACCGGGGCTCATTTTTTTCCATTTGCATGGTTATACAAGAGCAAAGCATATATCTTTCAAACGGTAGCGATCATTGTTTGGGCGATTATTTTTGGGTTTATATTTAACAGTTATTTATTTACGATCTTTCCATTTATTTTGAGCGCTGTCTATTTGATCACTAGTTTGTGGTTAACAAAGGAAGTGTAAGATATGTCTAGAGAACAAAGCCCAGTTTGAAATAGACTGGGTTTTGTTGTTGAAATATTAAGGATGTTCGAGCAAAATGATGTATATCGTTAATAATTAAAGTGTAATCTTCATATAGGAACCCCTTTAGAGCAACAGCTCCCCTACTTTTGTAGAATGAATCCCAAAATGATACGATATAATGGATATATATGGAATGGATTACGGCAGAATGAAAAAGGAAGCACGAGAACCGTCCCCATGCTTCGAAAGAGGGTTGTTAATGAGAGAGAAGTTAATTCATATGAGGGATAAGCTTAATGATATAGGTAAGCGAAATCGTTCGATTCGGTTATTGAAGTTATATAATAAATGGAGTTTTGATTTAGCGGAGCTAGATAAATTGTCTAGTTCAGGTGACATTAGTAGTTCATCAATCGTTGAGAAAATCATCAAGCAATCGAAAGGTGAAATCATTTTGTTAAAGCCTTCCTTAGATGATGAGGATTCAATGGTGCTTTCAAAAAAGCTGACGGATTTGTCGCGGAATTTAAAAGGGATTGAGGAAGAGTCCGGGATTCATGATTTTTATCTAGGGTTTCCTTTTATTTCAGGAACTCTATCTGACGGGACCTTTTTTCAGGCACCTTTATTTTTATATCCGATTACATTAGAAAAGACGAATGTGAAAACACAAAAATGGAGTATCAAGCTTGATGAAGGTGGACCACAGTTAAATCGCACACTATTTTTGGCGTTCAAGAAATCAAATAACGTAAACTACACTGAGGATTTTTTTGAACAAGCTGCAGAGGTTGCGACGGAGTACGACTTTGATAAGTGGTTGAGATTTTTTAAAGAGAATGAAATGAATATTTCCTTTACTCCTTCTGGGCTAACGAAGTTAACGGAGTATAAAAAAGATGATATCCCTGAAATCGCTAATTTAACACTGCTTGAGAACGCTGTGGTTGGGAACTTTCCGCAAGGTGGTTCATCCTTAGTGAAGGATTATGAGTTGTTGATTGAACTTTCGGAGGAAGGTGACCTTTCATTAGCTGGTGAATTAATTGAGCCTGGAGAGTATGAGGATGATGGCGATGACCAACACGAAGGTTCTGATTCAAAGCAGGAAGATCCTGATATTTTAAATTTATTACAAACCGATGGCTCTCAAGAAGAAATTTTAAAAGAAGCGCGATATAAAAAAGGCATTGTGGTTCACGGGCCACCTGGTACAGGGAAATCACAGGTGATTGTGAATCTGATTACAGATGGTTTAAAACAAGAGAAAAAGATGTTAGTCGTATGTCAGAAAAGAGCTGCGTTAGACGTGGTGTATCAGAGGTTAGAGGGATTGGGATTAAGCAATCATATTGCACTTGTTCATGATGAAAAGCATGACCGAAGGCATTTATATTCTAAAATCCAAGGACTACTTGAAACCAATCAAGTAAGCAATCAAGATATCATAAATAAACTCATGACTACATCAAAAAAGCTAGCATCACAAGAAGAATTATTAAACAGCATTGCAAAAGCACTATATGAATATCAAGACTTTGGATTTCGATTATATGATTTGTATGGAAAAGCTAGACCGGTTGCGGACACGGCCCAAATGATTAACTTGAACTCGGTATTGTCTTCCTTAAATAAAGAAGTTTTAGATGAAATATCTGAAGGGATTTATACGTATGCCGAGTGGTATGAACGGTTTGGTGGAGAAGAGTACCCACTAAAGAACAGAAAAAGCTTTGCCCAATTAAACATGAAGGATAAGCTAGAAGCGATTGAGTTGGTGAATGACTTAATCGATAAGGCGAAGAAAGCAACTGACTTTTTAAATGCATTAGATCATGTAAAAATCACCCCAGCTTACACCTGGTTAATCGAAAATAAACTAGAGAAGATTTATCCTGATTTGGAGGAAGGGAAGAAAAGAACCCTTCAAGGTTTACGGTTATGGTGGTGGACATCGGTATCTGGAAAATCAGTCATTGAAGAATTGATTGAAGGAAAGAAGTTTAAAGGAACAAGCTCCCCAGAGTGGTTGAAAATTAAAAAGTCATTAATTACTATGCATCAACTAGCGAAAGAAACAAAACAAATGGCAGAGGCGATTGAAAAATTAAAAGTATTTATCGATGACCAAACGGTTGATAAATTAAAAACTAGGATTTCAGAAGGAGACATTCCATTACCTGAATTGGATAAAATGCTAGAGTACCTTCATCGTGATTTTGAAGATTTGCAGGGGATGGACAGTCATTGGGAACGTAGCACAGATGTGCAAAAGACGGTCATTACCGAGCTGCAAAAGAAACCACTTACTACTGAGCTATCACTTCCGAATTATTGGGTCGATTTATTCCGGAATTCAGCATATGTTCACTGGATTGATGAAACAGAAAGAAAATATCCTCAGGTACAAAAGGTATCAACAAGTGAATATTCAAGAATTCGAGAGTCCTTTGCTTTTTTAATAGAAGAAAAGAGAAAGGTTGCGACTGAATACTTAATTCACACACTTAAGGAAAAGGTTGAGCATGTGGGTACCACAAATGCAAGGATGATTCGTGATTTAAAGCATCAAGTGAGTAAAAAGCGAATGGTTTGGTCACTCCGACGGTTGGTGAATGAATTTGCGGGAAAAGGATTAGAGAGTATCATGCCAGTGTGGCTTGTCTCACCTGAGATTGTCTCAAGTATTTTTCCGTTAAAAGAAGGATTGTTTGATTTAGTGATCTTTGATGAAGCCTCACAATGCACGGTTGAAAGTGGAATCCCAGCCGTATTTCGAGCCAAACAAGTGATTGTTGCTGGCGATGAAAAGCAGTTGCCACCATTTAATATGTTTCAATCGTCAGTAGTTAGTGATGAAGACGAGGAAGAGCAATATGATACAGATGAATCGGTAAGCTTACTAAATTTAGCAAAAAGAAGGTTTCCAGAGAAAATTCTGCAGTGGCATTATCGCTCGAAATACGAAGAATTAATTAATTTTTCAAATCATGCCTTCTATAATGGTCATGTTCAAATTGCACCAAATGTCATTCCATTAAGAAAACCACCAGCCATCACTTGGAAAAAGGTAGAGGGAAGATGGATAAATCAATCGAATGAAATTGAAGCAATCGAAGTGGTGAACACATTAAAAGAAATTTTAATAAGCCAACCAGGTAAAACGGTTGGAATCATCACCTTTAATGCCAAGCAACAGTCAAAAATACTGGATTTAATTGAAACGAAGGCTAGTGAGGATGAGCAGTTCAATGCTGTTTATAGTCAAATGATGGCTAGAGACTTAGATGAGCGAGTGTTTGTGAAAAATATTGAAAATGTTCAAGGTGACGAGCGGGATATTGTCCTCTTCTCGATTGGATATGCGAAAAATGAAGAAGGTAGAGTTTATAATCGATTCGGCATGCTCAATCAAAAGGGTGGAGAAAATCGTTTGAATGTGGCGATTACTAGAGCAAAAGAAGGAATTACCGTTGTTTCAAGTATTGAACCAGAAGAGTTGAATGTGGCCAACAGCTCACAACTCGGTCCCAAGTTGCTAAAATCATATTTAAAATATGTTCGCGCGGTTTCGGCTGCCCAAACAGAACAGATTAAAGCCGTCGTTCAAGAAATTAATGATAATGTGAGTACACATACACAAGAACAAGACCTTCATTTTGATTCACCATTCGAGGAGCAGGTATATAAGCAGCTTAGAAATATTGGCTATGAAGTGACAACTCAAGTAGGGATGTCAGGTTATCGAATTGACCTAGCGATTGTCCATCCGAATGATTCATCAAGGTATATTTTAGGAATTGAATGTGATGGAGCAATGTACCATAGTTCGGCAAATGCGAAGGAACGAGATGTGTATCGTCAAAAGTTTCTAGAGAGTCGAGGCTGGGAGATTGAACGGATTTGGAGTCGAAACTGGTGGAAGAATCCGACCGCGGAAATTGAGCGGATAGATCAGAGGGTAAAGGAATTACTGAGAAATGATGAGGTTCAAGAAATCGTTGGAAATTAACCTATATATGCTGCGATCAGAAGGGGGCCTCTTTGGGGTCCCTTCCTGCTTTTGGGGGAAGCAGTGGGACGGTTCTCCTGCTCCCTTAACCCGGCAGAAAAGGAATCGGTGGGATGGTTCTCCTGTTTCATTCAACTAGCACAAAAGAAGCACGAGAACCGTCCCCGTGCTTCTAATCGAAATATGTCATGAAAATAGTCCTAAAGGTCGGTTGAGTAAGTTGTACGTATATAATAGTATTTACTTATAATAAATACGTTTTTATCAAACGTTATAGGAGGTTTTAATTTAGAAATTTGTACTTATAAGTTAGTGTTCTTTTAAGAATTTGTTTGTTTATACCTCATGATGCCCAATCAAAAAGCACACAGACAGAAGTAGTATCACCCCTGAGACAATCAACTGAAATGTCCAAATCTATTTCAATCAATTAATTAACTTGAAATTTAATGAGTACGCTTACATTGGTGAGGGGAAGCACGGGGACGGTTCTCCTGCTCCCTTTTAACATCAGAAGAA
This sequence comes from Litchfieldia alkalitelluris, assembly GCF_002019645.1. Classification (GTDB taxonomy): domain Bacteria; phylum Bacillota; class Bacilli; order Bacillales; family Bacillaceae_L; genus Litchfieldia; species Litchfieldia alkalitelluris. The sequence goes on from NZ_KV917374.1 coordinate 1,644,586, forward strand.
GCACGAGAACCGTCCCGGTGCTCCCGCGGTGCTCCCGAAAATTATTGAGAGGTGATAATGATGGTTAAAGAAACAATGGTTGAGATTAACCCAAGGAGAATTCTTAGTTATAGAGATTTTAACATTTATGGTCATTTTATTGAGCATTTTCACCGCCAAATTTACGGAGGGATTTTTCAACCTGAGTCACCATTTTCAGATGAACAGGGGTTTCGAACAGATGTGATTGATGCGTTAAAAAATATTCGCACGCCTATACTTAGATGGCCTGGCGGGTGCTTTGTCTCTAATTATCATTGGGAGGATGGAGTAGGAACACGTACTCCGTTTTTTGATAAAGCATGGAGAGTGGAGGAACCTAATACATTTGGCACGGATGAATATATAGAGTTTTGTCGGAAGATCCAAGCACAACCATATATTTGTACAAATGCAGGAACAGGTACTGCGGAGGAAATGAGTAACTGGGTAGAATATTGCAATCTCAAAAATGAAGGAAAGTACGCAAAGATGAGGATTGAAAATGGGAATCGTGATCCCTTCAATGTGAAATACTGGAGTATTGGGAATGAGAATTACGGAAGCTGGGAGATTGGTGCCAAAGAAAAGACGGAATGGGGTAGGTTAGTCGTAGAATCAGCAAAAATGATGAAGCGTGTGGATCCAAAAATTGAACTGCTGGCAGCTAGCATTTCTGATTTAGATTGGAATATCAATCTATTAAAAGAAGCAGGACAATTCTTGGATTGGATTTCGATTCATGGATACTGGGATGCCTTACATGAAGTCGATGAGCCCTCCTCCTATGAATCTTGCATGGTATATACAATGAAGATAGAAGAACAAATCTTAAAAACAAAGTATATCCTCGGTTCACTTGGCTATTTAAATAAAATCAAAATTGCGTTCGATGAATGGAACCTTCGTGGATGGCATCACCCTAATGTTCATCGAGGGGATATTTTAGCGGATAACATCATTGAGGCAAGGGACCGGAATGACCTGAACGCAACTTATACAATGGCAGACGCTATTTTTAATGCATGTTTCTTAAATCTTTGCTTAAAGCATAGTGATATTGTGGGGATGGCAAACTTCGCACCTATTGTGAATACACGTGGAGCAGTCTTTACACATGACGAAGGAATTCTGTTGCGTTCTACTTATTTTGTTTTTGAGTTATATACAAAGCATATGGGAGATACAGTGGTCGATTCATGGGTATCTGAAGCGGATGTCTTTGAGGTAAGTCATAATGGAAGCACTTACCAAGTGCCGTCTCTAGATATGATTGCAACAACAAATACAGGTTCTAATGATCTAAGGATTTCAATTGTCAATCGACATCCCGAACAAGCAAGAACGGTTCGGATTAAAAAGAATGTAAGTTATGGGACAGGTACGATTTACTCTCTTATCTCAGCTTCAAAAGACGGATTTAATGACATTAGTCAACTAGATTGTAAGATTATTCAAGAGACTGTTGCTGCACATGAATCGAACGATCTTGTGTTAGAGGTTCAACCTCATTCGGTTAATGTGCTAGTGCTTCATTGAACAGAAGATAGAGAAAAGAGACAGGGACATGTCCCTGTTTTTGCTTGTTGTGGAAAAATGATTACTGCTGTTTCTTGAGTTTTCCCCGTTGTTACGGTAAATTTACTCTTTTTAGTGTTATCTTGTTAAGAGTGGAATCAATGGCTAAAACAACCCCGTTTGATTATGAATTACTTTCAGTCTTATTAGTAGGATGTATCGCCTTATCTAGTTCTTCAACAGAAATTTGTGGTTTTACTGTATCGCTATTTGGCTTTCCGTTTTGACTATAACCTTTTTCACGCTTCTGACTCATTTATATCTCTCCTTTCATACGTAGCTTCCTTGTTAAGATGAGTCAATGATTCGCCATTTATTCATCATATAAAGAGTAACCCGTTTGCCTAGTCCTATTAGGAAAAAATAAGATGATCAAGGCATAACATAAGTACAAGGCAACTTCGAGCTGAATGTCCTTATGTAATATAAAATCACTGTAGAGAATTAAGCATCCTCTCATTTGTCTATGATAAAATTCAACTAAGATTGATGTCTCGATCAAGAAGAATCGATAAAATGGAAGCGCAAGAACCGTCCCAGTGCTTCCAGGGGGTGAATTTCATAAGCAAACTAAATAATTACTATTCATATGGGTTTAGATTGAAAGGAGAGCAGCAAGAGCGTGTTGCTGGTATTCATTCGATTGGCAAGGAGTATAGGGCGAATGAAGAGTATGAATGGGATGGTTTAAAACGGAGTGAGGATGGTAGAGTCATTTTTCAGTATACGTTAGGTGGAAAAGGTGCCATTCGAATGGGGGAACAGACGTATTCACTAAAAAAAGGTGAAGCATTTTTAGTACAACTTCCAAGTGATCATTGTTATTATTTGCCAGAAAATTCTAGTCATTGGGAGTTTATTTATATGACCTTATATGGGCAAGAAGCGATTCGTTATTTTCACACGGTTACGGAAAGTCATGGACATATTTTAAAATTACCTACAGATGCTAGGCCGATCAGGCATATTTTTCACGTGTTAGAAAGAATTCAAACAACAGGAATTCATCATGCCTATGATGCCTCTGCATATGCTTATACCTTTTTAATGGAGTGCATGCAATATTTTGAACATGATCAGAATAAAGTTGAAAAGTTGCCAGTTGCAATTGCGAAGGCGGTAAACTTCATGGAGCAAAACTATAAAGAAGATCTGATATTATCCTCGATTGTGGAAGTCTCTGGTTTATCAAAATACCATTTTACGAGATTATTTCATAAAACAGTGAATGATACACCGATTAAATTTCTAACCAAAATCAGAATGAATCATGCACTAGATTTACTACAAAACAAGGAGTTATCAATTGAAGAAGTCGCAAGACATGTTGGTTATACCAACGCGAATTATTTTACTAAAGTCTTTAAAAGTGTACTAGATGTGACACCAAGCGAGTACCGTAATAGCCAGTCGTTTATGCCTGTTAATCAATTGTTTCTTGATTAATTAAAGGCTCTTTTCTGAAAGATTGTTGAAAATTTACCTAGTATAAAGTAAATAACACTATTTTTAAAAAAATTTCACTTTTACGTTTATAAAGAAAAGATGCCACTCCACTTAATTCATAGCAAATGTAAAAGACCTATCAATAGCAAATAGTTTACGGAAATAGCCTTGAAATAAAGAGCAATATTTTACTTATATCAAAATTATTTACGATTGTGTAGGCGCTTTCCTTCCGTTAACATGATTGGTAGAACAATCATATTAACGGGAGGAATTATCATGTCTAAAATTACTTTTTTAGGTGCTGGAAGTACAGTGTTTGCTAAAAATGTGCTAGGTGATTGTATGTCAGTTGATGCTTTACAGGATTTTGAATTTGCTTTGTTTGACATTGATCATGAAAGACTTACAGATTCAGAGATGATGTTAAATAATATGAAACAAAGCTTAAATTCCACTGTGAAAGTTGTCGCCTATCATGATCGCAAAGAAGCATTGCGTGGTGCGAAATATGTCATTAACGCGATTCAAGTGGGTGGGTATGATCCTTGTACAATTACAGACTTTGAGATTCCAAAGAAATATGGTTTGCGTCAAACAATTGCAGATACGTTAGGAATTGGGGGGATTTTCCGTAATTTAAGAACGATTCCAGTCATGCAAGAATTCGCACGTGATATGAGGGAAGTATGTCCAGATGCGTGGTTTTTAAATTATACGAATCCAATGGCTGTGTTGACGAATGTGATGCTGCAAGAAGGGATTAAGACGGTGGGCTTGTGTCACAGTGTGCAGATTTGTGCAGATCATTTGCTAGATTCGCTTGATATGCCAAAAGATAACATTCAATGGAAGATTGCGGGAATAAACCATATGGCATGGTTATTAGAAATTACTCGTAATGGTGTGGATTTATATCCGGAAATTAAACAACGAGCGAAAGAAAAGCAACAGGAAAAGCATCATGACATGGTACGCTTTGAAATGATGGATAAGTTCGGCTATTATGTGACAGAATCATCAGAGCATAATGCAGAATATCATCCTTATTTTATTAAAAGTAAATATCCTGAACTGATTGAGAAATATAATATTCCATTAGATGAGTACCCACGCCGTTGTATCAACCAAATTGAAGGTTGGAAAAAAATGCGTGATGACCTTGTGCATGATAAAAACTTGCAGCATGAGCGCACACATGAGTATGGGTCTTTTATTATCGAAGCGATGGAGACGAACAAGCCTTTTAAAATTGGTGGAAACGTATCGAACAAAGGAAGATTAATTAGTAACTTACCTGAAAATGCAGTTGTCGAGGTTCCCTGCTTGGTGGATGCTAGTGGCGTTACTCCAACTTATGTAGGTGATTTGCCAGAGCAGTTGGCGGCGCTAAATCGCACAAATATTAATACACAGCTATTAACGATTGAAGCCGCACTCACTAAGAAGAAAGAAAAGATTTATCAAGCGGCTTTGTTAGATCCACATACTGCAGCTGAGCTTTCGATTGATGATATTATTTCGTTATGTGATGATTTAATCGAAGCGCATGGTGAGTGGTTGCCGGAGTATCTGTAAGAGGACGAGGACAAATTATTTAGATTGTAATTGGTAAGCCAGCGAAAAGATTACTTTTTGTGCTAAGAGCATTTAACTATTTATAAAAGTCGAGAAAGCTAACCGGTTTAGGTACCTGCCCCAAAACCAAAAAAACCACATTTTATTGTATAATTAACATAAACTAAAGCTCAGAGTGAATTCATCTCTGAGCTTTGTTTTAGCTACTTGGACAATGACACCTGCCCTTGTCCATATATAGGGGGGAAGTATGTGGAATTTATTTACAATCAATTATTAACATTTGGAATCGCTCCTCAAATAGCTGAATATTTAGCTGCGATTATTATGATTTTGTTTATAGGGATTATTTGTATCATAGCGAATTTTATTACAAGGAAAATAGTGATAAGGGTCATCACTCATTATGTAACGAGTAACAAAATTCAATGGGATAATAAGCTTTTGGAAAGACGGGTTTTCCATAAGCTATCACATATTGTTCCTGCAATTATTATATTTTACTTTGCGTCTACCTTTCCAGATTATCGATTAATGATTGAGAAAGCTGCAATCGCGTATATCATCATCATAAGTTTACTGGTTATTTATAGTTTCTTAAATGCAATTAATGATATTTATCAAACGTATGAAATAGCCAAAGTAAAACCGATAAAGGGATATATTCAAGTAGTAAATATCATTGCTGTGATCATCGGATCTATTTTAATCATCTCAAACCTGATAGGGGAGAATCCACTTATTCTTTTAAGTGGTTTTGGTGCTCTTTCGGCAGTTTTATTATTGGTTTTTAAAGATTCGTTATTAGGGCTTGTTGCAGGAATTCAGTTGGCGGCTAATGATATGGTTCGGGTTGGCGACTGGATTGAAATGCCAAAGTATGGAGCAGATGGTGACATCATTGATATATCTTTAGTTACGGTAAAAGTTCAAAATTGGGATAAAACGATTACCACGATACCAAGTTATGCCCTTATATCGGACTCTTTCATTAATTGGAGAGGAATGCAAAATTCAGGTGGGCGAAGAATCAAGCGTTCTATATTAATTGATACAAATAGTATCTCTTTTTGCACTGAAGAGATACTAGATAAATTCAGTCACATCCAGCTTCTCACGGACTATATAAATCATAAGAAAATGGAGATTGATGAGTATAACACTACATATGCCATAAATAAAACGAATCGTGTAAATGGCCGGGCCTTTACGAATGTCGGGATCTTTAGGGCTTATATCAGAAATTACCTCAGGCGACAATCTGGAATCCGTCAGGACATGACTTTAATGGTTAGACAGCTGGCGCCAAATGAACACGGTTTGCCGTTAGAAATATATGCTTTTACAAATGATGTTAGGTGGGAAGTGTATGAAACGATCCAAGCTGATATCTTTGACCATCTATTTGCAGTAGCACCGGAATTTGGACTTCGGATATTCCAGAATCCGTCTGGAAATGACTTAAGAAATATTGTAGATGGAACTGAAAGGGATGGCATGAAAAAGCAAGTCGAGCACTGAGTGCCACTTAGTTAGTGGGTTTTAGGGAATAGCCCCTAAAGCCCACCTTTTATTTTTTCATATGTTTGTTTGCTGAAATTTTTAAATATGGATGGTGGTAGAGGCTCGTATTGGTCAACAGCCTTTATCGCAGTAAAAATTGCTTCTTTTTGATCACCGAGCTCGAAGTAACAAAGTGCTTTATATGATTCAGTGATATAAAAAAATGATAAATCAAATGGATGATGAATATAAAATGGGATCTCGACTTTTTCAAGAAACTGAAGTGCCTCTTCATTACGTCCCAAATAATATAAGACTTTTCCTTTTTCAAGTGTAAGCCATGGACTATAGGTCGCTACTTCGGCATCTGACATGTAAGAATCAATGATTTCTAGTGCCTGATCATATTTTTGCAGAGATATGTGAGACATAATCGTCATCAGTTCATGAAACATAAACGATTCGTTATCATCTGCGAACTCAGAGTATTGTTTGAGTTTTTTCTTATACAGATCAATTTTCTCCTCATCAAGGATCATCATCGCATGTGCAGCGGCTAGTCTGTATAAATCATCAATTCGATAAAAGATTCGATTTTCTTTTGAAAAAGAAAAGGCATCCTCCATCACGCGTGTTGCAGACTTAGAATCTCCTACAGCAAAATATAATATCGCTTCATGGTAATCCAAATTAAGTCGTGTCATCGGGTCAATATAGGCATGGTTGGTTTCTAAGTCACGTCGTTCTTTTTGAAAAATCTGAAGAGATTGAGCGTAATCGTGACTAGCGAATTTAGACATGGATCTAAAAATACCTATAGATGCACGGTTCGAGGTTAAATTCATCCTGTCATAAAGCTGTGCTGCCAGATCAGTCGATTTCTTCCAGCCATCTATTTTTTCTCTATATAAACTAATGCTGTAGATCTCAAGTAGCCGTGCTGCTTCATAGCCTTTTGTGAGGTTATCTACATAAGGTTCGATCAGTGATACTAGTTGTCCATAATTTTTATTTAAAATTTCGCTTTCTGAATTAAATAGTCTTTCAGCTTCTTCCAATACTGAACGTAATTCTTGAACACTTACCTCACCAAGTAAATCTCCCACTTCCACACCTAATCGTTTGGCAATATAAGATAAGCTCTCCATTGAAGGTTTTGCCTTATTATTTTCAATTAAGCTGACCATCCCCTTTGTAAGTTCACTTCCTGCAAGTACTTCGAGAGTCAGCTTACGTTCTTTTCTTAATTTTCGTATACGATCTCCTAACATATAGAAACACTCCTTCGTGTATGTGGTTTAATTATATTAAACTTATCGGGTGTTTTCAAACAGTTATTAGTAGTTGTGTGTTTAATTTAATTAAACTTTATCTTGAAACAATATTAGAGTCATGGTATGATTTGTTTAATTAAATTGAACTTTAAGGTTGAAATGGAGTGTTTTTAATGGATGATGTGTTAAAGTTGAAAAAAGCAACTTATCATTTGTACACTTTTACAATTAGTAAACTCGTTTCCACGTTTGGTTCTCAAGTATATGCTTTTGCCATTAGCTTTTATATTCTACAATTGACGGGATCTGCCACTAGTTTTGCTACCAACTTAATCTGCAATATTTTACCTAGAACGCTAACAGCACCCTTTGCTGGATATTTAGTAGATCGATATTCTCGTAAAATGATTATTATCGTTTCTCAAATTGCTACAACGGTGGCGATTGGAGGACTGCTTGTTGTTTCATTAACCTCTGGTTTATCGTTGGTATCCATCTATATTACAACCTGTATTTTATCCCTCACATCAATGTTTTCGGGAGTGACTTTCACGTCTTCGATCACAAGTCTTGTTGATAAAGAGCGCATTCAAAAGGCAATGTCACTTAATCAAATGTCAATCTCATTTGCAGCCATTGGAAGTCCAGCGGTAGGAGGATTACTGTATGGAGCAGTGTCGATGCCAACGTTTTTAATCATCTATATGATTGCCTCAGCCATTGCCGTGCTACTTGAATCGACCATGAACTTTAAGCTTTTTGCGAAACATAAGGAAGTTGAAATTGGAAAGTCGAAAGAGTCAATGCTACAGAGTATGAAGGCTGGAGTGGGGTATGTAAAATTGCAGCCGGTTTTAATGAGCTTAATTTGGATCTCGTTACTTGTTAACTTTCTATTTGGAGCATTCGAAGTAGGTTACTCTTATATATTGATCGAAAAATTAAACATGGAGGCACAGCATTTTGGATACACCCAAGGAGCATTTGCAATCGGAATGCTACTTATGTCCATTTATTTTTCTATCAGAAAAGAAGTGCAATTTCCCTTTCTAGTTTCTAAACGTGGGGTTATTGCTCTAGGTGTCGTTATGGCAGGGATTGCGATCCCACTTTTCTTTACGATGTCATATGTTTCTCTATTGGTTTTTTATCTAATCATTATGTTCACATTTGGATCGGCCATTATCATTGTAAATACACCAATCCAAGTGATGATGCAGCAGAAAATTGATGATGATTATAAGGGACGTGTGTTCTCACTGATTGAAACCTGTGCAATGGCATTAATGCCTTTAGGAATGGTCATTTATGGATTTCTATATGATTTATTCGCACCACAGTGGATCCTTATTTTATCGGCAGGCCTTCTGGTTGGAGTGGTACTTCTGCTAGCGAGACCATCAGTCATACGAAAGGTACATCCGGAAATTGAGAAGCACAGGGACGGTTCTTGTGCTTCCGCTGAAGCGTAGGTAAAGCAAGGTGCGGTCCTCTGGCTATGAATGAATGCTTAGGTAGATTCCTCCACAGGGCAAGCCCTGATTTTTGCTATATAGAAGAGAAATATTTATTTAAAATCTCAGTTTTTTAATGCAGCCATACCGTCCCGCAGCCTACAACTATATCTTCTTTGAGAATAGGTAACTTTCAATCGCAGGAATGACTACGATACATGGGGAAAGGAGAGAAAGAATCATCCAAAACTCATTTAATGGCGGTAGAAATAAAATAATCACTCCAATAATAAACAAGGGTATGGACCAAATCATCATTCTTTTTGCACCGTACTTATTGATTTTGTACCAATTTTCATCTGATTTAAATGATTGACTAAATCTTACACCGTATAAGTAATTCATCTTAATTCGTTCTTTGTATAACGGAATGCTTATTCCAACAAATAATAGACCAGAAGCTATATTATAAATCGCCATACTAATGTTTAACAAACTTAATTCACCTCCGACAGATCAAAAACTCTTATACTAAAATTCGAATGAGCCATTTAATTGTTTCAATTTCTTTTAAATAAAAATACACATTTTAAAAGTGAAGATTTCTTTAAGGGTCAGAGTTTTTAAGTAATCCAGATTAAAAATAAAGCCGCAAACATGCTCTAGGTGTTTAGAACAACCCTAGAAGCAGAAAACAGGACCTATAAAAGGTCCTGTAATAGCAGCGAATTTTACTAACCTAGCCTTCCAAGCTCATGTCGATAAACATGGAATAAGAGCTTATGCTCACAATTGCTTAAGGAAGCATGAGAACCGTCCCGGCGCTTCCCATCGGTGTTTCCTTTAGGAGGAAGCACGAGAACCGTCCCCCTGCTCCGCTAGACTCATTTCTACACACATGAGGATGAAGGCGCCTGCTCCGTGAAGGTCATTGGTGCTTGTAGGTCGAGCTATGTAGTGTGCGTAGTCACCAATCCCAGTGCCGATGCAAATATTCCCGATAAGTAGGTTTCCGTTTTCATCGAATTCCAGCGTATCGATCACACCTTGATATCCTTTCCAAGCATATTGTAGATACTTAGCGTCTAGGTATCCTAATCTAACGGCTTTGGCAATGGCTTGAACAAATAAAGACGAGCAAGAGTTTTCGAGCCAGTTGTCAGGGCAATGGCCTTTATCAATCACCTGATACCATAAGCCACTTTCGGAATCTTGATATTTAATTAACGAGATTAGTAGATTTTGAAGAATCTTTGTTAGCGTCTCTTTATCATGATGATCTTCAGGAAGGTACTCAAACATTTCAAGAAGTGCCACTGGGTACCAACCAATTGCGCGCCCCCAGAACTCAGAAGCTAATCCAGTAACAGGATCTGCCCAGTCAGCTTGCTTTGTTTCGTCCCATCCATGGTATAACAACCCAGTGGTTGAATCCTTCGTATGCTGCTCCATTAAAATGGCTTGATATGTCATCATGTCAAAATATTCGCTATCACCGAAGGTCTTACCAAACTGGACGGCGATAGGTCCAGCCATATATAAACCGTCTAGCCACATTTGGTTCTGGCAATATCCTTTGTGCCAAAAGCCACCAGATGGATTGGTTTTCCATGATTTTAGCAGGGGAACAAGGTTATATAATGCCTTCTTATATCGTTCATCACCAGTTTCTTCATAAAGTGTAAACAGTAGCACACCAGGCTGTATGTCATCCAGTTCATCAGAATGAAACTTCGGGATGCTGCCATCCTCCTTCACATGACTATCGACCCAGCGCTTCAGATAATTATAGTATTTATCATTTTGTGTTTGTCTCCAGCATTTTTCCATTCCTGATAAAAAAACACCCTGATGATAATGAAACCGCTCTGGGGGAAGTTGCTCCGGCTCGAACTTCGCCATTAAAGTTTCACAGCCCTTCTCAGCCCACCCGATCGGAGTTAACTTCTCTTTTAATGTGAGTTGAAATTTAGATTCCGAAGAATTTGTCATCATCAATTCCTCCTTTGATTTATAGTGTTACTAATAAAAATTCGAACCATGGAGAACAAAAAACGTTTTTACTTGGAATGAGCGGAGAGCCATGCCACTCCTGCGGGATGGGACGCACGGGACACAATGAGACCCCACAGGAGCCCTGCGACGAGGAGGCTCACCGTCACGCCCGCGGAAAGGGCATGGATCCCAGCGAATGGAAAGTTCACCCACTTTTATCTTCAGAGTAGCACAATAATCTGTACATTTTTTGCGAGATTATTATAAAACTTCTTATATCTTGCCGTTATTAATAGTAGGTATAATAAAAGAAGAGAAATCCCAAAAAGAGGTGAGAAATCGTTGAAGGAACTATTTTATGAAAACAAAGAGGAAACTTTCACAGTGTCACACCGCAAATCACTAAGTCACCATATGCCCACAAATCATTTTCACAGTACCTTTGAAATTTATTATTTAATGTCTGGAAAGCGCGAGTTCTTTATTAAAGATAGAACATTTGTGATTAATGAAGGCGATATTGTCATCATCTCACCTAACATCCTGCATCGGACAACGAACACAGAACTGCCAAAACATGAGCGATTAATTGTGAATATTCATGAAAGCTGTATATCAACAGTGATAAACTCATCAACCGATATTCTTCAGCCCTTGTTAGAAAAAGAGTACGCGATCATTACATCTTCTCTTCAAGAAAGGCTCTCAATCGATACTATTTCCCACCAAATCCTAGAAGAAATGAATGATGAAAAATCAGGCTTTGAAGTGTACGCACAAACCTTGGTCATACAGCTGCTACTTATATGTAATCGCCATCTTAAACAAAATAGCTCTGAAGTAATAGAGTCGCAAAGCCAAATGCATCAAAGAGTTTCAGAAATTGTCCAATACTTAAACACCTATTATATGCATGAACTCTCACTTTCAGTTGTCGCAGATAAATTTTACATCAGTCCCTATTATTTAAGTCGTTTTTTTAAAGAAGCTACAGGCTTTACATTCGTCGAATATCTAAACAGCGTAAGAATTAAGGAAGCGAAAAAGCTACTGGAGAGCTCTTCAATGAAGGTGCAATTGATTTCAAGAAAAGTAGGCTTCGGAAGTGTGACGCATTTTGGGAGGGTGTTCAAGTCGGTTACTGGCAAAGTTCCCTTATATTATCGAAAAAAAACAAAAAGATTGTAACGAGACCTTCCCCTAATGGGGGAAGATGCGCTTCTGGAATTAAACGTAGGTTTAGTGTCTAAATGAAATTTCTAAACTGCATTGATTATAAACATGAAGAAGAAAGGTGCGCGAGTAGAAGAACTTCGATAAATAGAACCGTGGGTAGGAAGGGTCTGATCCTCAGTGTGTTAAAAACATCACTTCACTGAGGAACAGGCCCCTTTACGTTTTTGGGTGAGTTTTAACAATTTTCAAAATTAGATATATAAAAAGTTAATAACCCCTTAATAGAAAGTATTTATCATGAATGTATGGTTCGATTTTCCAAAATTCAGATAAGTGGAGGAGGGGTTTAGTTTCAGATAGATTTGTCAATTTTGTAGATAGAAGTTACATAAAAAAGACCTATTGGTCGGAGAGAGAGGAACAAGTGAAAAAGATAATTTCTGTTATTCTATGTTTGCTTGTTTTATTAAATCCATTCATACATACTGCTAATGCAACTAGTGAAACGAATGATGTAACTACAGAGGAAGAGGATATACCAGTCATTTTTACAGAAGTTTATCCGAACGACAAATCAAATAGTCATATAGCTGGTGCGGGAAATAACGATTTATTTGAATTCGTAGAAATTTTTAATACGACTGATGATGATATTAATTTTAATAGTCTTTATAAAGTCAGATATGATTATCTGACAAACAGTAAGGATTTAGCGGTAACAGCTGTGGACGATAAAACAAATATAAAAGCGATTATTCCGAGAAATAGCTCAGCTGTTTTATGGATCGAGCGTACTAGTACAAAGATTACGGGTACGGCCGCAAAGGTAACGGAAGAAGATTTTAGGGAGTATCATCAAATTCGAGCGGAAGTGCCTGTCTTTAAGTTACGTGGTCAAGATGGATTAGCTAATACAAATAGGGGATTTTATATAACTCAAAAAGAAAATAAAGATAACATCATCAGCCATGTTCATTGGACAAGTGAGGAGGTTGGTGATGGCTTAAGCTATCATACAAAAATTCCACACAGTGGTACTACGATGGATAGCTTTGAAAATAAAGGTGAACCAACTCCTGGTGTGGTTAAAGGTGAGCAACTTGAATTTTCATCAAATACAGAGCCGATCATTATACACAGTCCAGTTAACTCGATTCAAACTGGGACCGATCTCACAATCAACTTTATAGTAGATGATGCTGATCACAACTCGTTGGAAGTTAATTTATATTATCGTATGAATCCATACAGCGAATTTAGGGAAGTAACAATTGAACCAAAGCAATCTTCTGAGTATTCATATACAATCCCTGCTGATTCAATTCCTTCTGATGTTATTCACTACTATATAGAAGCTAGTGATGGAATAACACAGGTTAAATCAGACACTTTTGAAATTGGTGTAGTTGACCATGAAAAAGGCAATACAGCTCCACCCATTTTAATAACAGAAATGACTCCAAATCCAGCAGGGGACTTTCGTAAGGGTGCTGGGAATCAATACGAATTTGTGGAAATATATAATAACTCAGATGAAGTCTTGAATTTGAAAGGATATACACTTTTCTATTTATATCCTAATAACTCTGCCGCTCCAAAAAAGTGGACGATTTCCGAAGAGACGGCGATTGAGCCATATAAAACTGGGATCATTTGGTTTGCGAAGGAAGCTGTTCGTGATGGTTTCACTAAAGTGGAGGATTTCAATATTCACTACAATTCTAGCGTGAGTAATAATCACATTGTTTCTTACGATAATAAAAATTCCGTGGACTTTAATTTACCTAACACTACAAAACGTGGTTTTGCTATTTCAAGCTCAGATAGCTTAGACGATATGATTGTTGAAGCATGGTATGATGCATCAGGAATAGATAGCCAAGATCGTATGTTAGATGATGTTAAAAATAGTGCCGTTCTCTTTCGTTTTCCTGAGTCAGGTAAATCAATGGAACGTACCGCCACAAGACCTTACTCTACCCCAGGAAGCATCGATAAAGGACAGGTTCCAGAGGTGACAGGTCAGGATTTGGTTGCCCCACTCATTGATCATAGTCAACCATTTTATCAAATGCAAAGTGGGACAAATAAAAAGATTACAATTACAAGTAATGAAAAATTGACGAAGGCAACACTCGTTTTTGGTAGAGGTGAAAATCCACTAACAGACTTTATCAATCATGTTGATATGACATTAAAGGAGCATGCAGAAGGCAGATATATTTATGAAGCAAACTTAAAAATTACTGACGTAGGTGTATACCGTTATATGGTTCATACCGAAGATGCGAGTGGGAATATAACGAAGGTTCCTTATAATTCCCGTGGTAATCAAATCACTGTTATTGAGGAAGCGCTAGAAATTGAAATTCCTAATGTTGGGTTATCTTTAACTGATGGAGATATGATAAGTGGAAAGGTAAAATTATATGCTTATGGTGAAAAAGCATCTGACGACATGATGATTACATTAAACGGGAAAGAGCTTGAGACGAAGCAAGCACTCCCAGGTAAGGTTCAATTCGGATTCCAAGGAAGAGGAATTGACTATATTTATCAAGTATCGGCAAGTGCAAAAACACCGGCTGCAAAGAGAGAATATTTCACCAGAATATTACCAAGTTATGTTGATGGAGCGTGGTACACCTATGATATGTCTCCCGATTATTTCATTTCAGATAGCATTGTTTCGATTCATTCAGGTGGGGAAAATGTTGCTTATGACCTTGATGTCCATGATGAACAGTTTAATAAAACGAATTTTGATGATTTTGAGGTCATTAATATTCATCTTGTTTTACCTGATGGAACAACGATTAAACCTGAAACCGTTCGAAATTACTTAGGTAATTTACAGCAAATCGTGGTACCTTACCATGAAAATGTGTTTCACATTTTAGGTGATGGTGGTGCTCCAGCACATACAAACTTTACTAGACCAATGAAGAGAGAGTTTTATTTTAATATACCTGACGAAAAATTCACGGCTGCTTATTCAGAAATTGATACAACAGAATGGGCAGATGGTAAATATCAACTAAAGCTTGATTGGAATAGTGCCCAAGCTGATGTGGCGGAAATTACCATAGATAACACCAAACCAGTCATTAAAGGTATTGCTTATCATAATGGCAAATTAATAAATGAAGGGATGCAATTAAAAGGTAATTTAGCCTTTACGCTCGAAGCAGAGGATAACCTAACAGGAATCTCCAAGATTGAGGCAACATTAAATGGAGAATCAATATCTTTTCCGTATAAAACATCATCTGCCCAACTTGCTGATGGAAATCATGATTTAGATGTGAATGTATATGATGGCGCAGGGAATATGTCTTCACATTCTGTCACATTTACCATTGAAACAGAAAAACCTGAATACCCATTTGGAGTTTCACCTGCTGACTTCAGTCAAGTAGGTTCCAAGGATGTACCAATAGAAGCAAAGGTTACAGATCCAAGTGGAGATTTGATGGATATCACTTTTTACCAAGGAAAAAAGTATGATTTTGCTAGCGGGGATGGAATCGAAGGATTTTCACATATTGCAGACCGAGAGCCTCCATTAACGATACAATCTGTTGGAGAAAATGGTATGAGTGAAACTGATTTTGCGAAGATTGCTCATGAAGACGGTCAGTACTTAGTGAATGATTCAACCGAGGGATTTCCTTATCATAGATTTGAAGTAACAGTTGAAGAGGAATTAACAACAGGAGATAAGGTAGTGCTGTACTGGAAAGGGAAAACATTTCCAAAGCGTAAGGTTACACTATATGCATGGGATCATACCGCAGATAAGTGGGTAGCGTTAAAAGCTGTGACAGGTGATTCATCTGAAACTGATATTGTACTTAGTGCAGAAGTGGATAAGGAAAAATTCATTAAAGCTGGCAAAATTCAAGCGATGGTTCAGGATGAAGTGAAAACTGCAAATGATCCATTTACAATCCTATGGGCAACGGATACCCAATATTATGCCGAAAGTTATCCTCATATTTGGGATGGTTTAGGCGATTGGATTAGAGATGAATATAAAAACGGAAACTTCGAGTATATGATTCATTCAGGGGATCTCGTCAATGTTGCGGACAGTGATGCACAATGGATGGTCGCCGACCGTAACTTACAAAAATTAGATGATATCGATGTTCCATACGGTGTACTTGCTGGAAATCATGATAGCATCATTGATGGAATTGATTACTCATATTACCATAAGTGGGTTGGGGAACATCGATATAAAAATAACCCTTGGTATGGTGGATCTATGGATAATAACCGTAACCACTATGATCTAATGTCATTTGGTGGTCATGATTTCATTATTCTTTACCTTGGATTCGGTTTGGAGGATACTCCTGAATCAATTGAATGGGCAAATGAAGCATTACAAAAGCATTCTGATCGAAATGCCATTTTAGTCATGCATGCATACTTAGAGTATGGCGCTACATTATCTAAAATGTCGCAAAATGTTTACGATCAAATTATAGTACCAAATGAGAATGTAAAAATGGTGATGGGTGGACATTATCATGGTGTGGCAACACGCGTTTCCGAGATTCCAAATGAGGATGGATCAACAAGAAAAGTTCTTGAAATGCTTGCTGATTACCAGGAGGGACCGAATGGTGGGGATGGATATGTTCGTTACCTTACATTTAATCCTGTAAATGAAACGGTAGACGTTGTCACATATTCTCCCATTCTAGATGACTACAACTTCTTTGATGAAGAAGGTGTTGATACGTTCACATCAGAATACCAATTAAATGATATGAACAAACGTGTTGCGACCGATTATTTCAGTGTAAATATATATTCAAATCAATTAATAGGAAAAAATGAAGATGTAGTGTCTGGTGAAATCGCAAGAACTGAATGGAAAGACTTAGAACCTTATGAAACCTACTATTGGTATATGAACATTACTGACAAATATGGTGGAACTAGAACATCTAATATTTACCGATTTATCACTACTAAGGGTACCAAGCCAACAATAGCGGAACCGGGAAATACAGGTAATGCACCAGGCGATAACACTGAGGAAAAACAGCCAGCACAGGGTAACCAGGAGGAAGCTGAGCCTGTTCAAGGTAACCCTAAGGAAGATAAGGCTGGACAAAGAAAAACTGTTCAAGAAAAGTCTGAACAAGAAATACTCTTACAGGAAAAGCCTGAAATAGCCAAAGCAAACGGTGCTACCATGAATACAACGAACAACGAATTTTTGCCACAAACTGCAACAAATATGTTCAACTGGATAGCTGCTGGTTGTTTATTCATGCTTGTAGGGAGTGGATTGGTCTTTGTAAGGCGTGTTAAAAGAAAGAATGCCTAACGGAGAAATTGGCAGGAAGCTTGGTAACTGTTCAAGGCTACTGAAGTAAACGAACACTGATTTTTGAACAAGGAAAATCCCCCGGATTGGTTAGTAGAGTTGTCGGAAACTACGTACCAAAATAAGGGGGATTTTTTATGTTATTAATCAGAGAGAGCTGAAATTTAGCCACCCGAAATCGGTGATTAACTAGTGATCAACATGATCACAAGGAGACTTTTTCAATGGTCTCCTAAACCTTGTAGTATAATATTTATAGTGAATTTAAAAGACTACTCAAAAACAATTAAGACTATGAAAATAACTTTTTAATATACAGGTGATAATATGCAGCCCGAAATAAAGCTGTCCGTCCGCGCATTAGTTGAATATGTTTTTCGTAGTGGAAGTATTGATAATCAATTTCGAACGGTAACCACTCTAACTGAAGGGACAAAAGCTCATAAGGCGATACAAAGTACGTATAAAGAAACCGATCAAAAGGAAGTGTTCCTTAAGACGGTTATTGAATATGAAAAGATGATGTTTGTAATTGAAGGTCGGTGTGATGGATTGCTTTTTAGTCGGGACGAGGTAATAATCGACGAGATTAAGTCAACCTCAAGGGATTTGAGAGGGATTGATGAGGATACCTACCCTGTCCACTGGGCTCAAGCGAAAGTCTATGCCTATATTTATGCCAAAGATTATGAGCGCCAAGAAATGAATGTTCAATTAACATACCTACAAGTGGTAAACAATGAACAAAAGCAATTTCAAAAACGTTTTACATTTCCTGAACTCGAACAGTTTGTATACAGTCTTCTCAAGCATTATTCATCTTATGCCTCTTTAATGCATGATCATCGAGTCCGGAGAGATAAGAGTATTAAAGAACTGCAATTTCCTTTTGAAACGTATCGAGAAGGTCAACGTAAGCTTGCTGGTGCTGTCTATAAAACCATCTCAGAGGAGAAAACGATCTTTGCAAATGCGCCAACAGGCATTGGAAAAACCATCTCAACCATTTTTCCAACAGTAAAGGCGATGGGAGAAGGAAAGCTTGAACGTTTGTTTTATTTAACAGCTAAAACGATCACAAGACAAACTGCTGAAGAAGCTTTTTCTTTAATGAAAAATAAAGGCTTATGTATGAGCACTGTTACAATTACCGCAAAGGATAAAGTCTGTTTTAAAGAAGAAACTCGTTGTCAGAAGGAGTATTGTGAATTTGCAAATGGATATTATGATCGAATTAATGAAGCATTTTTAGACCTTTTCTCTCATGAGACTTTTATTAATCGAGCAACCATTGATGAGTATGCGAGAAAGCATACACTTTGTCCTTTCGAATTTTCACTTGACTTAGCATTTATAGCAGATGCGATTATTTGTGATTATAATTATATCTTTGACCCAAAAGTATCACTTAAGCGCTTTTATGATGAGCATAAAAAATCTACTGCCGTTTTAATCGATGAAGCCCATAATCTCGTGGATCGAGCTCGGGAGATGTTTTCAGCTGAACTGCAAAAGTCTAATTTTCTTACATTAAAACGTGAATACAAAGGGACTCATTTATATGACTCCGTGAACAGGATGAATAAATATTTTATCGAACTAAAGAAAAAGTGTACTGAAGAAGGGCACCTTGTGTTGAAGGGGGTAGAAGAGGAGTTGGTAGAATTGATTGAAGAATTCGTCCAAAGCGCTGAGACCGAATTACTGCAATCTACTAATTCAGAGGCCCAAGTTTTACTATTAGACACTTACTTTGCGGCAACAGCATTTGTTAAAATAGCGAAGATTTATGATGAACGGTATGTGAGTTATGTAGAAGTCGAGAAAAACGAGGTTCAATTCAAAATGTTTTGTTTAGACCCTTCTCATCTTTTGCAGCAAATCAGTAAAAAGTTTCGAACCACGGTCTACTTTTCTGCCACACTATTACCACTTCAGTATTTTATGGACATGCTTGGTGGAAGACAAGAGGACTATACGATTTCAATTTCTTCACCGTTTGCGAAAGAACAAACAGACGTATACATTCAACCATTGTCAACACGTTTTCGTGACAGAGAACATACGAAAAAACAGATCATTAACATGCTTTCTAAGATGGTCATGCAACGTCCGGGAAACTATCTCGTTTTCTTTCCTTCCTATCAATATATGAAAAGTGTTTATGAAGACTTTTCGATAAATCATCCAGACATACCTACGATTATTCAGAATCACAGTATGACAGAGGATGAGCGGGAGCAATTTTTAAAAGAGTTTAAAGAAGAAAGTACCGAATCACTGCTTGGATTTGCAGTGTTAGGTGGGATTTTCTCTGAAGGTGTTGATTTAAAAGGGGACAGGCTGAATGGTGTGATTGTGGTCTCAGTCGGATTACCACAGCTTTGCCTAGAACGAAATATTATGAAAGAGTATTTTCAAGCAACAGGAAAAAATGGATATGATTACGCGTATACCTTTCCAGGAATGAACAAGGTGCTGCAAGCGGGAGGGAGATTGATCAGATCCGAGAAGGATACGGGAGTGATTGTACTCGTCGATGATCGGTTTCTCTCGCAGAAATACCAAGGGCTTTTGCCGAGTGAGTGGAGAGAGTTTGAACTGCTCTAAAGATAGTCTATTAAACATTTAATCACCTTACACTTTTGTGGTAAGGAAGCAGGGGGACGGTTCTCGTGCTTCCCCCTCGCTTCAGCGGAAGCACGAGAATCCGTCCCCACGCTTCTTGATTTTTGTTATAATTGTTGGAAATCAGTTCAAAAGGTGGATTAATGTGAAATGAGGAACTTCTTAAAGAAGTTATTTAATGGTTATTATAAGGATAGGGAGAGGTATAAATACTTTATTTTCATGTTGTGCCTTTCGATTATTCCTCTTTTAATACTAGGGGCTATTTCATATAACATAGCCAAAGATACTTTAGTGAACAATCAATATCAAACGACAAGAAATCATCTAGAAACTTCAAGTGAGGTTGCTGATTTGTTATTTCGAAACATTATAAACATGCAGCGACTAATCTCCTGGAGTCAGGAAGTACGGGAAGAATTAATTACTAGCTCTGAGTTCCAAGGAGAGGGAGTAGGGGTATTAGATAAAGGCACAACAGAGAGAATTCAGGATTTATTATCGAATTATTTAATCGATACACAATATATTGACTCTGTTTGTTTATTTGACGTCCACTTTCGTACGGTGTGCTACGGGAATTCAAAAAGTATAGGCCAGTTTGAAAATGGAGTAACATATAAAGGCATTTCTAAGATGGATTGGTATAGAAGTAGTGTTGAAGCTAAAGGAAGGCCAGTATTCTTTAACCACAATGTTTTATCAGCTTCACAATCAAGTAATACATTTTCATCTGTGAAATTACTCAAAGATCCTAATAGCTTATTTGAACCTAAAGTTATTGGCTTGTTAGTCGTAAATGTGAAGAAATCAATGTTTTCAAGGGTATTTAACGAAAGTAATGATAGTACTTTCATCGTTGCTGACCCTAATGGAAGAGAAAATAGAATGATCTATCAATATCCACCGACATTCAATCAAGAATTTGATTTAGAACGTCTTAATAATAGTGGGTTTATAACTAATAGTTATAAGAATCAGACTACAGGGTGGGTTTTTACAAATGTCATTAATGAAAAAGAACTATTAGAACAGCCTAACCAGATTGGTGTGATTACAACCTCTATCTCCTTAGTCATTGCAGTGTTCGTGTTGTATTTTTCATTTGTTTTATCAGGTAAAATTACCCGGCCTTTATTAAAGTTGAAAAATATGACAATTGAATGGGCAAAGGGATTTTGGAACCAAAATGAAACAACTTCAAAAGACGATATTAGTGTGATCGGTGAAACGTTCCAACGGATTACGATTGAAAATAAAGAGCTAAATGAACAACTTATTAAGTCGCAACTAAAGGAACGAGAGGCAGAGCTTCGAGCATTACAAGCCCAAATCAAACCGCACTTTTTATATAATACATTAGATTCGATTTATTGGATGGCGGTTATGGATAACAATCAAGATATTGCCAAAATAGCAGTAGCTCTCTCAAAAAGCTTTAAATTAAGCTTAAATAGTGGTGAAGATTTGATCCCGTTATCAAGTGAATTAGAGCATATAAGTCATTATATAACGATCCAAAATATTCGGTTTCATAACCGTTTTCACTATGAAGAAAATGTTGCCACTGAATTAAAAGAGATGAGAATATTAAAATTACTGCTTCAGCCGATCGTTGAAAATGCAATTTATCACGGTCTGGAGTCGAAGATTGGAGAAGGTACGATTAAATTAACCGGCAACATTGAAAAAGAGTGGGTAATATTTACAATTAGTGATGATGGTGTGGGGATTGAAGATTTAAACTCTACTAAAAAAGGATATGGTTTAACGAATGTGATTGAAAGATTACAGTTATATTATGGTCCTGAAAGTTCACTCACAATATTTAGTAAGGTTCATGAAGGAACAAATGTAGAGATTCGGTTTCCAATTGATTCAAAGGGGGGATAATAAAATGTTAAAGGCCGTTGTGTTTGACGATGAATACATTGTTTTACGAGGCTTCAATATGATTGAATGGTCGAAATTTGGAATTGAAATTGTTGCAACAGCGATGAACGGGATCGAAGCGTTAGAGATATTTGATAAATATGAGCCTGATATTGTTTTCTCGGATATTAGAATGCCCGGATTGGATGGGTTAAAAGTAATTGAAAAGATCCTTCAACAAAAACCAGCAACAATTTGCATCGTTTTTAGTGGGTTTAATGAATTCGAATATGTAAAAAGAGCGATCAAACTTGGTGTAATAGATTATTTAGAAAAACCAATTACGATTGATATGATCGAGGAGACTGTTGAAAGAATCATTGAAAAGTTAGCCAGCCAGAAACTTCAGTCAAACTGGGAATTAAATAAAGAGGAACTTTTAGAAAAAACCACATTGGATTTACTTCTTTTTGGAGCAGAAGCGGAGCCTAAATGGAGAGAATTGTTTGGTCCGTTAGCAGAACAAGTGGTCTGTGTTACTGTTTTGGGGGTTTCGGAAAAACCACTCTTTCTAGAGAAGTGCTCTTCTTACCAAGTAATTACACTACGTAACGGTGAAGACTATTTGCTTGTCGTTTTTCAATTCGAGGATGAAATCGCTGATTTGTTTCAACAGCTTGAAGAGTGGTCTGAGCAGAGTGATATTTATCTTGGAGTTGGGAGAACATACGATAAAATCGGAGAAGCTGCTAAAAGTTTTAAAGAGGCGAAGCAAGCATTAAGATATGGTACATTCATGGATGAAGCCTGGACAAGCTATGATGATATCGGCGGAGATAGTAATATCCCTAGTAATCTTTCTATGCAAGAAGAAAATATCTTATTTCATTTACGTACTGGAAATCAAAAAGGGCTTTTGACTCATCTAGATATGTTTATCAGTCAATTGCAGACCGAACGTCTTACTCCTGAAATTTTAGAGCGTGAAATTCTAAAACTTGTGTACCTTGGAATTGAAGTAGCTAAGGGGATAGGAGAGAAGATTGATCAATTGAGAGATTACTTCCCGCACGTAGAAATACGAAAATTAAGTACAAAAGAGGAAATGTTCGAGTGGTTACGATTGCAAATGGAAATGATCCTAAATTGGACGATAAATGTTCGGCAGCTGACAAAGCATGATTCCGTCAGTAAGGCTTGCCTATATATGAAGGAGAATTATCATAAAGATCTTACCCTACAAGAGGTTGCAGATTATGTCGGAATGAATCCTACCTATTTTAGTTTATTATTTAAAGAAGAGATGGATCAATCATATATAAAGTATTTAACAAGTTTCCGGATGGAACGAGCAAAAGAATTTTTAAATAAGGGCTTCAAGGTGGCAGAAGTAAGTGAGAAAGTGGGGTATCATAGTTCGCGCCATTTCTCAGAAGTTTTTAAGAAATATGTTGGGGTCAAGCCAGGCCAATATAAATCAGTATAATATAACTGCTCTTTTTTTAAGGCTGTGTAATGGGCGGAGAGCTACTCGACTCCTGCGGGATGCAGCGGGCACAGTGAGACCCCGCAGGAGCCCCCTGGCGACGAGGCTCACTAATCACCCAGCGGAAAGCAAGTGGATCGCAGCTCATGGAACTCCTCTACCTAGGTTATTTTTCAGGGTAGACATCCATGCTAATAAAATATTCGCACCATGGAAGATAAAAAGGATTGATACTTCGGTTGGAATGAGCGAAAGGTCACTCGACTCCAGCGGGATGCAGCGGGCACAGTGACACCCCGCAGGAGCCATAAAGCGACGAGGAGGCTCACCGCACGCCCCGCGGAAAGCGAGTGAACTGTAGCGAATGGAATTCTGAGACAATGTATTTTCAGGGTAGACAAGTAAATAGACGAAAATCCCACATTCAGTATTTTGAATGTGGGATTTCTTTTGGAAAAAGTACAGTGTTTTTCGGATGAATGTAACCGTTCCCAAAAAAATCGGACGTAATTCCAAAAAATGCATCACTTATAACCAAAAATGAAAGCGTTTATAATAAAGCTATCACAAGGAAAAAGAGTAATAGTTCCTAAGTGACCAAAGATATTGTTATAGGGGGAAAAAAGATGAACAACAGAAAAAAGTTTGTCTCACTATTACTTAGTGGCGCATTAATCGCTGGAGCACTAGCTGGATGTGGCAATAAAGAGGAATCAGGTGGAGCTCAGAGCAGCGAAGGTGAAACGTTAACATTTTTAATTGATAATCAAACACAATTAGCTGGTATTGAAGCAGTAGTTGATGGGTTTGAAGCAAAAAATGACATAAAAGTAGAAATTGAAACACGCCCTGGTGGAGTCGAGGGTGATAACCTTATCAAAACTCGTCTAGCAACGGGTGATATGACAGACTTAGTTTGGAACAATTCGGGTTCTCAGTTGCAAGCATTAAACCCAGAGCAAAATTTTGTTGATCTTACAAATGAACCTTTCATGGAAGAGATTATTGACGGTTACAAAGCAGCAGTTTCAGCCAATGGAAAGGTATTTGGTATTCCAGGTACACCAACAAATGCAGGTGGCTGGTTATATAATAAAAAGGTATATGAAGAACTAGGCCTTTCTGTTCCTAAAACATGGGATGAGCTGATGGCTAATAATGAAAAAATTAAAGAAGCAGGGAAAACAGCGGTAATTGGAAGTTTTAAGGATACTTGGACATCTCAAGTAATCTATTTAGCGGATAACTATAATGTACTTGCAGAAAATCCAACATTCGCTGAAGATTTTACGGCTAACAAAGCAAAAAATGCGACAACTCCTGCTGCACTTCGCAGTTTTGAGAAATTAGAAGAAGTTCATGCAAATGGTTATATGAATGAGGATTTCCTTGCAACTGGATATGATGCAGCATTAAAAATGCTAGCAGAGGGTGAGGGCGCACATTACCCGATGATTACTTTCGCTTTGGCGAATATCGCGGCAAACTATCCTGACCAAATGCAAGATATCGGATTCTTCCCACAACCAAGTGACAGTGCAGATGTTAATGGTTTAACAGTTTGGATGCCTGCGGGAATCTTTATTAATAAAAGTAGTGAAAAAATTGATGCAGCTAAGAAATTTATCGAGTTTTACGTTTCTCAAGAGGGAATTGATTTATATACTTCTGTAGTTAAACCAGATGGTCCGTTTGCAGTTAAGGGTGTAGAACTTCCTGATGATGTGTATCCAGCAGTAAAAGATATGATTCAGTATTTTGAATCTGGTAATACTGCTCCTGCACTGGAGTTCTTAAGCCCAGTAAAAGGTCCGAACTTAGAGCAAATCACAACACAAGTTGGTAGTGGAATTAGTTCGGCAAAAGAAGGCGCTGAATTATATGACAAAGACGTTGAAAAACAAGCAAAGCAATTAGGCCTTGAGGGTTGGTAAAAAGATTTAGTTGAATTGTAAGGTGGCCCTTGCTAGTTTCTAGCAGGGCCAATTCTATAATAGAGTGAAAGAGGTGCAACAAGGTGAATGCCTTTTCGAAAAGAACGTATTCATATTATTTTCTATTACCTGCCGCTATCGTTTATTTCGTCTTCTTTTTGTTACCAACAATCATGTCTATTTTCTTTAGTATGACTTGGTGGACATTAACAGACTGGAAATTTATTGGATTAGAAAACTTTAAAACATTTTTAACAGAACCATCTTTAAATATCGGATTTAAAAATACATTAATTTATGCAATTGTAACATGTACGTTGAAGGTAGTTCTTGGGCTATTACTCGGTGTCTTTTTAAGCTCAAAGCTAAGATTCAGTGGATTTATTCGGTCAATGGTATTTTTCCCAACACTATTGAGTACGATTGCCGTGGGTATTGCTTTTACAATGATGATGCATCCTTCTCAAGGGATTATTAATGTAACACTTAATGCAATTGGTATTATTGGTCCTGATTGGTTAGGAGATACACGAATTGCTCTTTTATCAGTAGCATTTGTTGATGTTTGGAAAGGTGTAGGAATTGCTACTGTTATTTTCATTGCAGGGATTATGTCAATTCCACAAGATTATTATGAAGCATTGATGATTGATGGTGGTAATGCATGGCATAAATTTAAGAGTATTATCTTGCCACTTAGCCGTCCAGCTATGAATACAGTTATTATTCTTTCGTTCATTGGAGGATTACGTACATTCGATTTAGTCTGGGCAATGACAAAAGGTGGACCTGGTTTTAGTACTGATTTAATTGCTTCTATTATTTATAAACAGTATCAAGCTGGTTTCTATGGCCTTTCAACTGCAGGGAACGTAATCTTGTTCGTACTAGTTTCTGCATTAGCTTTCCCTCTATATGGTTATCTCAATAGAAAAGAGGTAGATTTGTAATGAGCCAAGTGAATATCAATACAAAGGCAATTCCTACTGAGAAAAGCCATGTAAAGACACGCAGAAAAATAATAAAATTCTTCGTTGAGGCTTTTGCTGTCATTGCAACACTAGGATTCTTTGGGATTCCGTTTTATTTTGTCATAGTAAACGCACTTAAAAATCGGCAAGAATCTTCTTTATTAAATATGGATTGGCCTAGTGCAGTGCACTTGATTGACAATTTGAAAGAGGTTATTAGTGCAAGAGATGGAATGATTATCACTGCATTTTTTAATAGTATTATGATTACCGGATTTTCGATCATTCTTTTAATCTTTTTAGGTGCTGCTACTGGTTATGTATTACAACGAAGAGTCTCAAGATTAACGCCATTCTTCAATTTTTTAATTCTAGCAGGTTTAATTGTACCTCCAGCAGTTGTTCCGACAATTTGGGTACTTCAAGAAATTGGTCTTTTCAAGACAATGCCAGGAATTGTACTAGTTGAAGTAGCATTAAATTTACCGTTTACGATTTTATTATATCGCGGATTTATGGTAACGATTCCTAAGTCACTTGATGAAGCAGCATTAATGGATGGATGTGGAAGATTTCGCTTATTTTTCAATATCATTTTGCCGTTGTTAAAACCGGTATCAGCAACTGTTATCGTTTTAACAGCAGTTAACATTTACAATGACTTTGTAAACCCATTATATTTCTTCCCAGGTGCAGAAAACGCCACATTACAATTAACACTCTATAACTTTATGAGTATGTACGTTACACAGTGGAACTTACTTTTCACAAATGTTCTATTAATCTCTATTCCGCCACTTATTCTTTTCCTTATCTTCAACAAGCAAATTGTTGCAGGTATGACATCGGGAGCGGTGAAATAGTAATTGAAAAAATGCAGATTGATGAAGTTAACTATAAACTGAGTTCATAAGTTAAAGGGTTGAAAACAGACGGCAGCTTGGGGCCAATAAGTGGGCTTACCACGTTCATACGGAAAGCGAACGGACTCCCAACCCAAAAGATTTGCAAGAAAGTGTGCAAGCTTTAATAAACTAACATATATCATAATAAGACCCGAGAATTGCAGTTATACTGAATGTTCGGGTCTTTCCTACATTGGAGGTAGT
Organism: Litchfieldia alkalitelluris; assembly: GCF_002019645.1. Lineage (GTDB taxonomy): Bacteria > Bacillota > Bacilli > Bacillales > Bacillaceae_L > Litchfieldia > Litchfieldia alkalitelluris. The sequence continues at coordinate 1,671,955 of NZ_KV917374.1, forward strand.
CTCATGGAATGGAAAGCAAATTGGATATGGGATCAAAGCGGCGAACATCCAAGAAATCAGTGGTCTTGTTTTAGAAGAACATTTACCGTTGAATCGGATTTTAATTCTGCAATCCTATCAATTTCGGCAGATACTAAGTACACACTTTACGTGAATGGAGAGTTAATTAACTCTGGTCCAGTACGTGGTTGGCCGACAGAATGGTATTATGACCAATATGAATTAACTAGCTTAAATAAAGGAGAAAATGTAATCTCAGTCCTAGTAAATCATTATGGGATGAGTACGATGCATTATATTGAAGGCCGCGGCGGATTAATCGCACAACTAGATGTCTATAATCAAGGGCAATTAATTAATCAAATTCTAACAGATGATCAGTGGAAAACAGAAAATCATAATGGATTTATTAAAGAATCAGTTAAAATGTCCAATTGTCTATCGTGGTCGGAAATTTACGATGCTGGGTTATTTTCAGAAGACTGGGCACAACTTCATTTTGATGATACATCCTGGGAACGTGCGAATGTGATTGGTTCTTATGGGATGAATCCGTGGAAAACGCTCATTGCGAGAGATATTCCATATTTAACCGATGAGATAACCTTTCCAAAAACAGTCTTATCCCAAAAAGAAGTAAGTCCTATTTCACAACACTTCTCGATTGATTTAAAACCGACATTTTTCCCAGGGGAATTAGATAATAATTCAGGGAAAATCATGCAAGGATATGTGGCAACCGAGATACAAAGTACCGAAGATATGCCAGGGGTTATGTCTCTAACATTTGATCCACATGCAGAAGCCAAATGGGAGTTTAAACTGAATGGAAAAGAATATAAAACTAAGAATGGAACATTCGAAGAAGTACATCTTCAAAAAGGTAGTAATCTATTAATTGTCGATGTAGGAGGCTTCTTTCACGAACCGATTATTCATTTAGCTTTTGATTTCCCAGAAACAATAGAGTTGAAAGCACCTTTTTGTTCTTCTGATTCACAGATTACAGCGTTCGGACCTTTTTATCGTACAACTCAACTGCAAATAGGGAAACCAGTGGATAGATCTATTCCGTTAGTGGATGAATACATTCAAATGAAAAAGGTTACATCTTTAAGTGAGTTAGAGTCTTTCGAAAAATGGGCAAAAGCAATTCCAAACGAGCATGTGTGTACCGATCATGTTGGCATTCTTTCAATGTTTAAAAAAGACATTAAAACTCATTCCTTACCTTTCCAGCATCAGAATATGATTCTTCCTAACCACAGTTTTACATATGTGGAACCAAAGGAAAATGGTGATACAGAATATTTAATAGATTTTGGGAAGGAATATTTAGGGCATATTGAGTTCGAGTTAGAGGCTTCGAAAGGCACCATTTTTGACTTTTTCTTATTTGAAAGTATCCATCAAGATGGTAGGATCGAGCATACCTTTTCCTTAAATAATTCATTAAGATATATTGCAAAAGACGGTCGACAAATGTTTCGATCCTTTATCCCAAGAGGATTCCGCTACATGATGCTTACGATTCGGAATTTGAATGCACCTTGTAAAATCTACAATGTAAAGGTAAATGTAACTACATTCCCTACAGGAAATGTTGGTGGGTTTAGAAGCTCTGATTATCTATTAAATGAAGTTTGGGATATTTCAAAGCATACGATTCGTATGTGTGCACAAGATACAATTATTGATTGTCCAGCGTATGAACAGGCGCTTTGGACAGGTGATTCTTATAATATATCTTTGATGAATTACTATGCTTTTGGAAACTATGACTTAGTTAGACGATGCTTAAGGTTAATTTCTAAATCTGTTTATCGCTCACCACTTCCAGAATCACATGTACCGAGTGGATGGCAGAATGTTTTAACCGCTTGGTCGATTTTATGGGTAATGGCATGTAGAGAATATTATCGATACACAGCAGACCTAGAATTTATTAAAGAGATTTACCCAGAAATTAAACTAACGATTCAACGTTTTGAAGAGTTTTTAAATAAAGATGGTTTACTAGAAATTGACGCATGGAACATGTTGGATTGGGCACCAATGGATACAAACCATACTATTGTTACACATCAAAATGCTCTCCTTGTTGATGCGTTGAGACAAACTGCTTATTTGGCGTCACTTTTAGGAGAAAAAGAAGATGAAACAACGTTCTTATCATTTGCAGATCATTTAAAACAGGCTATTAATGAGCATTTGTGGGATGAAAATGAAAAAGTTTATGTTGATAGTATCCATGAGGATGGCACGCCATCAAAAGTTCGTAGCATTCAAACAAATCTAATTGTTTATTTAACGGAGTGTGCAGAAGGGGAACGTAGAGGATTGATTGAGTATTATATTGTAAATCCTCCAGAGAATTTCGTGCAAATTAAGAGTCCGTTTGTCCTATTCTTCTATTATCAGGCTTTAATGAATTTAGGGAAAAACGATATTGTTCTGGATAATATTCGTGAAATTTATGGGTATATGCTGGAACATGATGCGACTACTTGTTGGGAAGGCTGGGAATTAATTGAAGGAGACTTCAGCCGCAGTCACTGTCACGCATGGTCCGCTGCCCCAACGTATGTCTTTGGTGTCTTATTTTTAGGGGTAAAGCCACTAGAACCTGGATTTAAAAAGGTTAGCATCTCTCCAAATCTAAATGGACTAAAGTGGATCAAAGGTTCAGTACCGATTCCACAAGGGAAAATAGACATCTATTGTAAAGATTTAGGAGAATATATTGATCTGCAAATAACTCTACCAGATGAAATAGAAGTGCAAATAGATGTAGCGAAAGGTACTAGAGTAATAGTGAATGGAAAACAGTACTCTCTAGATAAAGAGTAGTATGTAGGGATTTCGACTTGATAAATGGAAGAACCTTTTGCTATTTGAAAAACAGGCACACTATTAAGTGTAAAAATGTTTTGCTCAATTAGTGTGGAATGAGCGGAGAGCCACTCGACTCCTGTGGGATATAGCGGTTTCGTGAGACCCCGTAGCCTAAAGCGACGAGGAGGCTCACGAACCGCCCCACGGAAAGCGAGTGGATCGTAGCGAATGGAACTCTTCTACCTAAGTGATTTTCAGGGTAGATCTCCATGCAACTGAGTAATTGCACCATGAAGAATGAAAATGTTTTGTTCCTATGTGTGGAATGAGCGGAGAGCCACCAGACTCCTGCGGGATGAAGCGGTTTCGGAAGACCCCACAGGAGCCATAGGCGACGAGGAGGCTTCCGGACCGCCCCGCGGAAAGCAGGTGGATCACAGCGAATGGAACTCATATAACTAGGTATTTTCAAGGTAGATAAGATAGAAAATTATTAGTACAAAAATCAATAAATAGGGAAAGGAAAGATGTAAATGCAAGACTTAAAAGTAGTGAATATATCATGCGAATACAAAACAAATCCACTTGGCATTGACGTGAAAAAGCCGCGAGTAAGCTGGCAGATCGAATCAACTCAGCGTGGAACAAAACAACTTGCATATCAATATCAAGTGTCTCTTTCAGAGACTGACTTCGAACAACCGTTATATGATTCTGGTTATACCGAATCAGAACAGTCCCTTCATATTGAATACACAGGCCCAGAATTAGAATCCCATAAAAGGTATTTTAACCGTGTAAAGGTTTGGAATCAGGATGGTCTTGATTCAGACTGGAGTGATGTGGCATGGTGGGAAACTGCCTTTCTTGACCAAAGTGAATGGCAGGCACAGTGGATTACACCAAATCCAAGTGAAATTGATCAAACTCCGGTTTTTCTTTTAAGAAAAGAAGTACAGTTAAAGAAAGAAATTGCTTCAGCACGTATTTATGCGACAGCCGCAGGGGTGTACGAACTTAGTCTTAACGGAGAAAAAGTGGGAGAAGATTTACTAGCCCCAGGATGGACTAGTTACAACAAAAGAATTCAGTATCAAACCTACGATGTGACATCACAGTTAACTGGAAGTAAAAATGTCATCGGTGTATTGTTAGCCAATGGGTGGTACAAAGGAGATTTAACTTGGGAAGACAAGAGAAATATTTATGGTGACAAGCGTGGTGTGACACTTCAATTGCATGTCCGCTACCAAGACGGAACAGAAGAGCTTATTTTAACTGATGGAACATGGAAAGCGACCACAGGACCAATATTGTACTCGGAACTTTATCACGGTGAAACATATGATGCACGTCTTGAGCAGAAGGGGTGGGACACAATTGGATTTGATGACTCGAATTGGAAAAGTACAGTTGTTGCCTCTGAATTCCCTACCAACTTAGTAGCTCAGGAAAACAACCCGACACGAGTGACTGAAACAATTTTTCCTCAATCTGTATTTATAACTCCAGCAGGTGATACAGTAATTGATTTGGGTCAAAATATGGTCGGAAGAATTCGATTAAAAGTAGAAGCTCCTGCGGGTACAAAAATTGTATTGAAGCATGCCGAGGTACTAGATAAGGACGGGAATATTTACTTTGGCAACTTAAGAAGCGCGAGACAAACAGTGGAATACATTACAAAAGGCGAAGGGATGGAAGAGTATGCACCGATTTTTACATTCCAAGGCTTCCGCTACGTAAAAGTGGAAGGATATCCTCTTCAAAATGGAAAGTTGCCTGTTGAGAATTTTGTTGGAGAAGTGATTCATACCGATATGAACAAAACAGGTGAGTTTGAGACATCTAATCCACTTGTGAATAAGCTTCAACAAAATATTGTCTGGGGCCAAAGAGGGAACTTTGTGGATCTACCAACGGACTGCCCACAGCGTGATGAACGATTAGGCTGGACAGGAGACGCTCAAGTATTCATCCGTACAGCAATGTTTAATTATCAAGGTGGACCATTCTTTACAAAGTGGTTACGGGATCTAAAAGCTGATCAATTTAAAGATGGTGGTGTACCATTTGTCATTCCAAATGTGTTACCAGATGGTGAATCTTCTTCAACTGCTTGGGGAGATGCAGCTGTTATATGTCCTTGGACGGTTTACCTTGTAAATGGTGATAAACGAATACTAGCTGAACAATATGAAAGTATGAAAAATTGGGTTGAGTTTATTCGACGTCAAGGTGAGAATGAATTCCTCTGGAATAACGGTTTTCAGCTTGGGGACTGGCTTGCCTTGGATGCAAAAGAAAATAGCTATATTGGTGCCACAGCACGAGACTTAATTGCAACAGCATTCTATGCATACTCAACGAGGGTTTTAAGAGATACAGCGGTAGTCCTAGAGAAAGCAGAGGATGTGCGCACATATACCGAACTACTTGGAGGAATTAAGCAGCATTTTAATCTTGAATTTGTGTCATCAACCGGAAGGCTCACTTCACAAACTCAGACAGCTTATGTTCTTTCGCTTGTGTTTGATTTAGTTGATGGAAAGGTTCGCGATCGAGCTGCGTTTGAACTAAATGAGCATGTTTTAGATAATGATTACCATCTTACAACAGGTTTTGTCGGGACACCTTATCTAGCCTTTGCATTATCAAACAATGGCTATCATGAAACGGCTGTAAAATTACTATTACAAGATACGTATCCTTCTTGGATATATTCAATCACAAAAGGTGCTACAACGATATGGGAGCACTGGGATAGCATTAAGCCTGATGGCAGCTTTTGGAGCGATGATATGAACTCATTTAACCATTATGCTTATGGCGCGATTGGAGATTGGATGTATCGTGTTTTAGCGGGGATTGAAATGGAAGAAAGTGTACCAGCTTATAAAAGAATCCGAATTCAGCCTAGAATTGGTGGTACAGATTTCACATATGTAAGTGCGAATTTTGAATCGATGTATGGAAAAATAGAATCTTCTTGGAACTTAACTGAGGAAGAAGTTCGTCTGACGGTTCAAATTCCTGTTAATACCACTGCGCAAGTAATACTTCCAAATGCCAATATTGAAAATCTTCAGGAAGATGGAAGATATATAAATAATGTAGATGGTGTTCTGTCGATTACTGAAGCTGAGGGTGATGTTCGACTAGAAGTAGGATCTGGAACCTATCAATTTATCTATCCTAATGAAAAAGGAATGAAAAAGATTTATACGATAAATACAAGGTTGATTGATTTACTTGATAATGATCAGACTAAGGAAATCCTAGAAAAATATTCACCTGGTATCACAAGGCCAAACCCAACAGCGAACTTGAAAGTATTATCGCTTAAAGAATTGGCTTCTCCAGGTAAAGCGAAAATTCCGCATGATGGACTAGAAAAGCTGGTGAAAGAACTAAATCTTGTTGAGTCGGTAGAATTAAATCTTAGTTAATTTTTAACACGACTCCTTAAAGGAGGAAATCTCATGAATATACAAAAAGTTGAGAATAGGGTCATTCAAGTCAATCAATTTTTTCTTGAAAAAGCAGATCAACTTTTAACGCCACTATTAGAAGAAAAACAAGAGCCTTTACAGCTAGTGGAGACAACAAAAAATGATGATTATATTCATGGTTGGAAAACAGAAACAGTTGGACCTATTGAAGCATTACAAGATCGTTCCTTAGGAAAAGGTGAATCGGTCATAATTGATTTTGGAGATCATCTCGTTGGGTATGTGTCCATGCGAATTGTTCCTGTTGGAAGCCCACCAGATGCACCTTTACATGTGAAATTTACATTTGGGGAAATGCCGGTAGAAGTATCTGAGCCATTTTCTGAATATAATGGCTGGATCAGTAGCTCGTGGTTACAAGAAGAAGTTCTTCATGTGGATGTTTTACCAGAAGAGTTAAAATTGCCAAGAAGATATAGCTTCCGTTATTTGAGAATAGATGTCTTGAATACATCGCCAAAATATAAAGTATCGTTTGCAGACATTTACTGTAAGACAGTGACGTCTGCAAATAATGAGAAAGTTGTCCAATTGTCTCATCCAGACGAGATGATGAAAAAAATCGATGATGTAAGTATTAAAACCCTTCAGGATTGTATGCAAGAAGTATTCGAAGATGGTCCTAAGCGGGACCGCCGATTATGGTTGGGTGATTTAAGACTTCAAGCGTTGGCTAATTATGTGACGTTCCAAAATAATGATCTTGTCAAACGCTGCTTATACTTGTTTGCAGCTGTACCAGATGAGGGAGGACGAATTTCAGCTAATTTATTTATGAAACCATCAATCATTGCAGATGATACGTACTTGTTTGATTATTCATTGTTTTTTACGACAACCCTTTTCGATTATTATATTGCTACAAATGATAAAGAGACCCTTGAGGATCTTTGGCCATCAGCCTATCGTCAAGTGGAGCTTGCGCTACAAAGATTAGATGAAAGAAACATTGTGCAAGATGATCCTTCGTGGTGGTCCTTTATTGATTGGCATGAGGAATTAAATAAACAGGCGCCTTCTCAAGCTATCTTGATATACACATTAAAAAGAGCGATTAAATTGGCTGAAATTCTAAAAAGTGAGCAAAAGGATTATCTTGTAGATAAACTCACTGAGATTGAAAGAGCGACTATCGAATATTTGTGGAATGAGGAAACGGGATTCTTCGTAAGTGGTGAGCAGAAGCAAATTTCATGGGCAACTCAAGTGTGGATGGTCTTAGCAGAAGTGTTGGAATTAACATCTAGTAAGCAATTATTAACTAGGTTAATGAAAGAAAATCCAGCTATAGGGATGAATACTCCGTATATGTATCACCATTATGTTGAAGCATTGTTGCTCGTAGGAGAAAAAGAACAAGCCATTTCCTCTTTAAAACACTATTGGGGTGGGATGATCAATGATGGTGCAGATACATTCTGGGAGCTGTATAACCCGAATGATAAAGCATATTCACCATATGGTAGCCACTTAATAAATAGTTATTGTCATGCATGGAGTTGTACGCCGACGTACTTGATTCGAGAGTTTGGTCTGTAGAAGTGTAATCGCAGCACCAATAGATAGTACAGTCAATTGGAAGAGAGTTGAAATGCATGTATGAACATCTAGTGTTTTTTAAGTTCAATAATAATTTCACATCAATAAAAGAGGAAGAATTGTTAGTTCAGCTTAAGCAATTCAAAAAAAATATTCCTGGGATTATTGATCTAACAGCAGGCATAAACGTCACTGATGAAAAGGAAAATGCAAAGGGGTTTCAATTAGGATTAAGAGTTACTTTTGAAACGAAAGAGGCGCTAAACGAATATGTTCCTCATCCAATTCATCAAAAGTTCGTTTCGTCTTTAGATGGAGTGATTGAAGACGTCATTGTTGTTGATTATCCGTTGAAAGACTAAAACCACAGGAAAGATTTAATTACTTTAGGGACAGGACGTGAACTGAACCCAAAATGTTAGACACAAGCTATTAAGCAGCTTGCTGGGTATGAGTTCGATATTGAATCGGACTCATACCTTTTAATTTTTGCTTAATCCGTTTGTGATTATAATAGTAAATATATTTCTCTAATTCTAGTTTGAAATGATCCATACTCTCAATTTCTCTTAAATAAAGTAATTCGCTCTTTAATAATCCAAAAAAGTTCTCCATTACTGCATTATCTAAACAATTGCCCTTGCGAGACATACTTTGGGTAATTCCATTCTTCTGTAAGGTGTGTCGAAACTTCTTCATCTGATAATGCCAGCCTTGATCAGAGTGAAGGATAGGGCAATCATGGTCGTCTAATTGTTGTATGGCCGTATCTAACATTTTAGATACAAGTGTGTATACTGGACGTTTCTCTAGGTTATAAGCAATAATTTCACCGTTGTAAAGGTCCAGAATAGGTGAAAGATAAAGTTTCTCGCCAAACAAATGGAATTCTGTCACATCTGTAACCCACTTCTCATTTGGCTTCGTAGCTTGGAAATCTCGCTCTAGTATATTCGGTGCGACTTCACCCACTTTTCCACGATATGAACGGTATTTTTTCATGCGAACTAAGCATTTTAAACCCATCTCATTCATTAAGCGAAGGACTGTTTTGTGATTAATTACATGACCCCGATTACGTAATTCCAGTGTGATACGTCGATAGCCATATCGACCTTGATGTTCGTCAAAGATCTGTTGGATAACCTCTTTCATTTCACTATATTTATCTGGTTTATCCATTTGTTTTACCCAATAATAATACGTGCTACGTGGCATTTCAGCGAACTTTATCAAGTCAATCACCTTAAATTCACGCCTTAATTCATAAATCACCTGTGCCTTTTCTTTTTCTGTGAGTTCTTTTCCTGAATTAAGGCTTGTAGCTTTTTTAAATATGCATTCTCCATACGAAGTTGTTCAATTTCAGCACGTAGTGCTTCTTCAGTTCCTTCTACTGGTTGATTATTCTTAGGTTGCTTTTTCATGGGTGAAGGACGCTCCTTTTTCTTCTTTTTAAGAGCGTCAATTCCCTGTGTTTCAAGTAGATTCTTCCACTTATACACTATGGCAGATGAAGAAACATTAAATACTGCAGTAACTTCTTCGATGGACGCTCCCATCTCGTTCAGATAATTAAGTACGTCCATTTTAAACTCAAATGAGTATTTTGTATAGGTTTCCTCTAAGCCAGATATACCATGATTTTGAAATTTCGCTACCCATCTGTGTAACATCGTTTTATTAACATTGTACTTTTGGGCTGTCTGCCTGATAGACTCTCCGCCTTCAAGATATTCATTTACTGCAGCTATCTTTATTTCTAAAGGGTATTTCTTCTTCATGTAAAAGTGCACCTCCAATTGTTAGTTGTTGTGTCTAACAATTGGGGTGCACATCAGACGCTGTCCCTGTTTGTTTTCTGTAGACGTCCATGAGAATGAGTATTGTGTAAATACACCATAGAAGATGAAAATAGTGTGCTCACATAGAGGGGAGATGCAGCGAATGCGACTCGCTAGCCCAAGTTATTTTCAGGTTAGACCACTATGCGAATGAATTATTCGCACCATGGAGGAACTTAGTTGAACTGCAGCGAATGGAATTCCGAAATTAAGTATTTTTCGGAGTAGATTAATAAAGAATTAAAGAAACTCTTTAAGACCTTCTTTGGAGGATAAAATGATATCATTTTTTCGTTCACTATCAATTAAAACTAAGATGTTTCTTACCTTTGCTAGTGTTTACGTGATTATTATTACAATTATTGCTGTTGCTATATATACAAGCAACGTAAAGGAAATGAGACAGGTAAACTGTCTCCGTTTTGAATTTCTGAGAATGCACCTAGTCATGTGCTTTAAGGTAATACAACCAAGGATAAATTGGTAAAAAGATTAGAATGAAAGACACAAAAAATAACAGGCATAAAACACATTAAATAACGTTAACTTGAAATCGTACCAAAAAGTCTACGTTGCTAATGCAAATGATGGGAGAATTATATTAGAATAGGGTAGAATAGATAGATAAGGGGTTTTTTATATAAGAGTTTTGTAAAAGATGTTGACTGTGCAAATGTCATTGAAGCACTCAAAGTGCTCGATCAAAACAAAACTCTTGAATAGTTAATACGGGAGGAATCGATTCATGACACAAAAACGAAAAATAACTATTGCTAGAGGGGACGGTATTGGCCCTGAAATTATGGATGCCACTCTGAAAATATTGGAACATGCAGGAGCGACAATTGAGCCTGAGTTCATTGATATAGGAGAAAAAGTATTTTTGGCAGGAAATTCTTCGGGGATCCCTGATGAGGCTTGGGAATCACTTAGACGTACTAAAGTATTCTTTAAAGGTCCTATCACAACACCTCAAGGTGGAGGGTATAAAAGTTTAAATGTAACCATTCGGAAAACATTAGGTCTATATGCAAACGTAAGACCAAACGTGTCTTATGCACCGTTTGTTGAGACAAAGCATCCGAATATGGATCTTGTCATTATTCGTGAAAATGAAGAAGACTTATATGCAGGTATTGAACATCAACAAACTCCAGAAGTGGTTCAATGTCTTAAATTAATTACTCGTCCTGGTAGTGAAAAAATCGTTCGTTATGCGTTCGAGTATGCAAGAAAAAACAATCGTAAAAAAGTAACATGCTTTACGAAAGATAACATTATGAAATTAACTGATGGGCTTTTTCATAAAGTATTTAGAGAAGTTGCCGAAGAATACCCAGAAATCGAGACAGAGCATTGGATTATCGATATCGGAATGGCAAAAATTGCAGATACACCTCAAGACTTTGATGTGATTGTAATGCCAAATCTTTATGGCGATATCGCCTCTGACGTAGCTGCACAGATCACCGGAAGTGTTGGACTTGCTGGTTCTGCAAACATTGGCGACCAAGTGGCGATGTTTGAAGCAATCCATGGTAGTGCGCCTGATATAGCAGGAAAAGGAATCGCGAACCCTTCTGGTCTTATTAACGGTGCAATCATGATGTTAGTACATATTGGTCAACCTGAAGTGGCGACAAAAATTCATAATGCATGGCTAAAAACATTAGAAGACGGTGTTCATACAGGAGATATTACTAAGGGTGGTAAATCAGTTGGCACCGTTGAGTTTGCCGATGCGGTTATTGACAGATTAGGTCAAAAACCTTCAACTTATACACCTGTAGAATATAAACAGGTAGAGCCTTCTGAAGAAACAAACTTTACTCTTAATCCAGCAGTAAAGGATCGTCCTAAAGCAGATGTGGTTCGTGAATTAGATGGAGTCGATGTGTTTCTATTTAACAATGAACTTACACCTGATGAAATCGGTCACAAACTAGAAGAACTCTCTGGTCCGGATTTTAAATTAGCTGTAATAACAAATCGCGGAGTGAAAGTATATCCAAATGGTTTCCCGGAAACATTTACAACAGATCACTGGCGTTGCCGCTTCGAATTCAGTGAAACACAAGACGGAAACAGCAACAAAGGAATTGTTGAGCTATTAAACAGAATCAACCAAGCAAATTTAGATTTTATTAAAATTGAAAACCTCTATAAATTTAACGGTGAAAGAGGATATTCTTTAGGTCAGGGTCAATAGGTTTTATTAATGTAATGAGCGGGTTGAAATGATACTGGGTTCCGTTTCCTGTCGTAAAATCCGAATATGAAATAAATTTTTACTGGCTTTTGTATCTGTTTTTGCTATTAAAATAATAAAATGGCTCAGTTCACTTAAACTGAGCCATTTTTTATTGCCTGTTATACTAATGTCCCTTCACTCCACACTCCACTCAATATCTTAACCATAAAGGAGCGGCCCCCCAGTGACCCAGAAGAGGGAATCAGGAATGGTTTGATAAAATAAGCGGAGAAATTTCTCTTATTAAGAAAAATAAACGTCCAATAGCTTAAATAGACGGATAAATTCCGACTATTGACTCAAAAATCGTCAAAATGGATCAATTTACTTTGCTTAACCGGAGAACCTCCGCTTATATACCCCGAATTGAGCTCTATTCAGCCGTTTAACCGGAATATTTCCGCTTATATTTTTTGTAAGGTAATTTTATATCAAATAAGGATGAAATTGTGTTGATACAACAGCCATTTTACACATACAGTTTGGGGTGCATTTGCCATGTTCTTAAAACATCCCCTTTTCATTCGGTGAATTCTCTGGTACAGCTTGTCCTATATCCCATAATTCAACGATGCGGTTATCTTCAAATCGAAAAATATGAACAACAGCGCCGCCTAGGTCATCTGGATGTTGCTTCACATGGGAGTGAACCATAACCGTTTCTCCCTCTTGAATGGCATGCTTTACCTCAAGTACTTTGTTCGGATTTTGGGTAGCATTCTCTTCCATCGCGAGCATCAGAGAGTTTGCATCACCGGGGAAAAAGGGATTATGGTGAAAAAAGCTAGGACTTATGTATTTCTGAAATGCTTCACGAATATTCCCCGATGCGACGAGCTGCAAAAAAGATACGGCTATCTCTTTAGTTGAAAATGAGGTTTGTTCTGTATTCACTTTTGGTCATCCTTTCTATTAGAAATGTTCATTTTTAGATTTCTACTAAAAGCTTAAGTTAAATCCAACTGTGTATCAATTTTTTTATTACCTAACGGTAGTATGGAAGTGAATTCTTAACTTTTTCTCATAGCAGTGGGGGATGGAAAGATTTCCCGAATTCTCTCTAGTCATTCGTAAATTTGATTGTATAATAAAATTAAAAACTTCAGATTAGGGGAAAAAATCATGCTTAAGGATTGGAAAAAAATACTTCTTCTGGCCATTCCATCAATTGCCTCATTTGCTTCCATGACACTCACTGGTACCATCAATCTCATCATGGTAGGGCAACTTGGGGCACTTGCGATTGCCATTGTAGGTGTCTCGAATATCATTATGTATAATGCATGGGCGTTGTTTTCAGGGATTGGTCATACGACGAACTATTTAGTTGCTCAAAACTATGGCTCCAATACGATGAAGCAAGGTGTTGAACGAACATACATAGCCTTCTACCTTTGTGTTTTTGCATGTATTTTCACTTTTCTCGTAGGACTGTTTTTTCCGGAAAGTATTTTTAGAGTCCTGGGTAGTTCTGTTGAAATGATTGAGGAAGGAAGCACATATCTCCAAATAAGATTTTATGCGATGCTATTTTCAATCTTTATATTTGTATTTCATGGTTTTTTTCGTGGCATAGGTGATACAAAAACACCTATGATTAGTTCTGTGGTTGGAAACGTCATTATGATTATTTTAACTTATGGTCTCACGTATGGAAATCTAGGTTTACCAAAACTGGGCTTATTTGGTGCAGGTCTTGCACTGTTAATTGGTGAATTTGTCATCTTTCTTATTTGTGCTTATGTTTATTTTATTAAACTTCACAAAAGCTATGAAACTAGATCAAGAGTGGCATTTAATTATAAAGAATCGAAGCTGATTCTTGGAGAAAGCTCGAAACTGGGGATTCAAGAATTCTCAATGAGTATGGCTATGTTTGTGTTTACCGCGTTTGTCACTAGATTAGGGACAGAAGCTTTGGCAGCAAATGAAGTGGCATTATCGGTGATGAGTCTTGGGTTCATGCCGGCTTTTGCCTTTGGTTCGACCGCGACCATCCTTGTTGGTCAGGAGGTAGGAAGGGGGCAGCCATTCGAAGGTAAAAAGGCTGGTACCAATACAGCGATCATCGGTAGCATCTTTTTATTCATCCTAGGAATCTTGCAATTCTTTTTCGCAGAACCGATTGCCAGGGTGTATACCCATGACCCAGCAGTTTACGAGCTTGCTGCTAGATTAATTATGATTTCAGCTTTTCTTCAATTATTTGATGGACTGTTAAATTTCTACGCTGGGGGACTTAGAGGGATTGGAGATACATCCTTCTTACTGAAAACGTCACTAATCCTCGGGTGGTTATTATTTATTCCCCTTAGCTATCTATTAACCTTTACTTTGGAATTAGCGAGTATAGGTGCATGGATTTCGTTATACACCTATTTAACAGCATTTGGTGTTTGTGTGATGATCCGTTTTTATCGAAGCGATTGGAGTTTGGTAAGAGCAAATGTAGGTGAAACAAGCGAGATTTAAACCTTTTTATTTAATAAAATGAAACGCCTTTTTCCAAGGGCGTTTTTAATTTATTTTATAATCGTAAAAAAATATAGCAACATCTTCTATATTTATTTTCTCAAAATCTATTTAAAATAAATACAAAATAATGTAAAATTTGGATGGATCATCAACTTCTTCATCAACCTCAAATGGCAATTCTACTAGTTAACAACTTCAACAGCTTATCTTTTTCTAAAAAACTTTGATCAACAATTTTTTTAGTTCATCTCAAAAACTTAGTCATATAAATATGTTAGAAGGGAGATTACTCACTTCTGTGCCTTTGTTCACCGAGGAATAGATGATCCTAAGAAAAAATTAGGAGGTTTTATATGGGTCTTGATATGTATCTTGCTTCACTACCAAGGATTGATGGAATGGAATTAAAACAGCTCTATCTGGTTGATCGAAACTTAGCTAAATGGAAAGAAGAAGGGAATGAATTATATCAAAAGGTAAAAGGATTTGTACGCCACTATGAGGAATTTGGCCGGGAGTGGGATAGTATTGTAACTGAAATTGCATATTGGAGAAAGGCAAACTGGCTTCATCATTGGTTTGTTACAAATGTCCAAGAGGGTAACGATGATATGTTCTCTTATGAAGTGAAAAGACACCATATTGCAATTCTTTATAATAATTGTGAAATGATTTTATTAAACAAGGTGAAACCCTATGATGCATTACCTACAATGCCAGGTCCATACTGGGGGAGTACAAGCTACGACTTTTATTATTTTCATGAGATAGAGAGAAGTTACACTATCTTTGAAAACCTCTTAAAACAACCCTCTTTTTTTGACGAAAATATTCTTCTTTATCAAGCCTCTTGGTAAGATTACACATTCTTTCGATGACTACTCAATTAATACTTTGAAAAATTCCAACTTGTAATTATTTTTGCATTTTTATAGCCGAAGAAAGTTTACTATATTATGCATGATTAATTGGAATGAGTTGATATAATTAATAAAGAATTGGGCGGAGGGAAATATGATGGAACAGATCTTAAGTCGAATTTTAATTGAACTAAAAGAGATGAGAACTGACATAGATGGAATGCGTATAGACATCAATGAATTAAAACAAGGACAGATTAGACTAGAAGCTGGTCAAGAAAAAATGCAGAAGGAAATTATCAATAGTATGGTTTATAGACAGACAAAATTGTAGATTATGTTGATGATAAAACTGAAGTGTTAAATAAAAGAGTCTACAAGGCGGAATCTGACATTGAAGGATTAAGTAGACAGTAGAGCTAGATAAATAGGAAGATCTGTGGAATTTGAAATGGAATTTAATTAAATTTTAGCATCTGAAAAAAAAGACTTTGAAATGTTAATCTCTACTTTAAAATAATCACCTTAACACTGTTGTGTTGAGGTGATTTTTCTGTCTTTAATGCTAATAAAGTTGCTTAAATGAAACGGCAAAGTCTCCAGTACTCTTAAATGAAGTGTGTAAAACCTCACTAGCCCCAACTAATAATCAAAAGGGAGCATGAGAACCGTCCCCATGCTTCATGCTTCAAATAATAAAATAAAAAATAAGAAGGATTTTATCCAACAAAAATGGAAATGAAAGATTTAAGAATAGGAAGCGCTGGGACGGTTCTCACGCTTCACCAAAAGATTTAGAGGAAGCACTCAGAACCGTCCCCGTGCTTTTCAAAAATTTAGTAGAAAGTAGGTTTTCAGAAATGGATTATGTGAAATTCGGTAATACAGGCATGGATGTATCCCGCCTTTGTCTTGGATGTATGAGTTTTGGGCAAGCAGAGCGTGGTGGTCATCAGTGGGTACTTGATGAAGAGAAAAGTCGTCCTATTATTAAGAAGGCTCTAGATTATGGGACTAATTTCTTTGATACTGCGAATGTGTATTCTGGTGGGTCGAGTGAGGAAATTGTTGGGCGGGCGTTGAAGGATTATGCAAATCGTGATGAAATCGTTCTTGCGACGAAGGTTCATGGTCGTATGCACGAAGGTCCTAACGGTGCGGGACTTTCTCGAAAAGCGATAATGAGTGAAATTGATAACAGCCTAAAACGACTTGGAACTGATTATGTCGACTTGTATCAAATTCATAGATGGGATTACCAAACGCCGATTGAAGAAACAATGGAAGCACTACATGACGTCGTGAAAGCGGGAAAAGCAAGATACATCGGAGCCTCTTCGATGTACGCATGGCAATTTCTTAAAGCCTTACATATTGCTGAAAAGAATGGTTGGACAAGATTCGTTTCGATGCAAAATCACTTAAATCTCTTATATCGTGAAGAAGAACGCGAGATGTTGCCACTTTGTCGCGCAGAGAAAATTGCTGTGATTCCGTGGAGTCCGATGGCAAGAGGGAAATTGACACGTGACTGGGATACAACAACTGCTCGTACGGAAACAGATGAATTTGGAAAAACTCTTTATGCGCAGGCAGCAGAAGCGGATCGTGCGGTGGTCGAACGAGTTGCACAGCTTGCGGAAAAACGTGGTGTTCCTCGGGCCCAAATAGCTCTCTCATGGGTGCTTCAAAAAGACCCAGTCACCGCACCAATCATTGGAGCGACGAAAATGTCTCATTTGGAAGACGCCGTTGGTGCACTTTCCGTTAAATTAACGGAGGAGGAAGTCGCCTTTCTAGAAGAGCGTTACATTCCGCATGGGGTGCTTGGATTTAACTAGTGGGGAAGCACGGGGACGGTTCTCGTGCTTCATTTCAGCTAATAGAATGGGAGACTTTGTATCATAAACATATAAAATGAACGGGAGAAAAAACTAATCTGCCCTTAATCTTTTTGTCGCCTTTTTTGTGTGGAAATCATGTTTAGATTTTGCTAAAATCTTAAAAAATAGTTTGCCACATAGGAAGATGAATTGTGAGTAAAAGGAAGAAAGATGAGGCTTGGATAGAGGCGAAAAAGAGATGTCGACTAAACGAAGCTGATATTCAAATGGCAAAACAATTAGGCATGACTCCAAAGAGCTTAATTAAAAATATACCCACAAAAGATCAGAAATGGAAAGCTCCTGTGAAATTGTGGGTTCGTGATTTGTATGAGGAAAAATTTGGGAAGGTATTAACCATAACACCAACCTCTAAACAGATAAAGGAAGAGGCTAAAATTCCAGAAGATTGGGATGATCTACCGTTTTGAAAACACCTAATAGAAATCGGTTACCTAATGAAGAAATCAAAGCAATTTTGAGAGCAGCGGATGTAATTATTGCACGAGGAGGCAGAACACTTCTTGCGAAAATCTTAAAAGGGTCACGTGAGAAAAAAGTATTAGAATTGGGACTCGATACATGCCCTGTGTATGGCTATTATAAGTCAGAGAAACTTGACATTATTACCGAAAAAATTGATTGGATGATTGATTTTGATTTTCTTGATATTGAGTATAGTGGTAAGTTACCCATGATTGTATTCACAGAGCGAGGCTGGCAAATTGAATCTGATCAATTGACAGATGAACTTCTTAGTGAATGGCAGGAGTGGGTAAATCAGGGTAAACTTGACCAAGATATGAGTTATCTAAAGGATCGGAATCGACAAATGATTTTATTATTGCTTGAAAAAGTGAAAGAATCAGGAAATCCAGCATTCATTCCTTATTTAATGTTATGGGAAAAAATCGAATATAAGAAGGTAAAAGAAGCGATTCGAACGACCATAAAAGCATTAGAGAATCGTGAACCTGTTGATGAACAACTTATTCAGGTAAGAGCAGAATCGATCAATGAAGCTTTAAATGGATTAGCACCATCAGATTTTCCTTTAAAATGCTGGGTATGTGGTAAACGATTTACATTTACAGTAGGTGAACAGAAATTTTTTAAGCAAAAAGGATTTCAGCTACCAAAGACCTGTAAGAAGTGTCGTGAGAAGGAAGCGGAGGGACGGTTCTCACGCTTCCTATAGAAGGATGAAGACAAGTCATCGAACACCTCAAAAGCAAGGCGTTTTGCTAGAAGGTCTTCAGTAACATTTGTGCAGATGGTCCCAAAAGTTCCAGTCACAGCACTGTTCATTAGTGCATCTAAGACCCCGTAAAGGTGCACTGCTATTAATAAGCGGATCGTAGTGCATGTATTTATATAACAAAAAACACTTTACCCTATTGTGCTAAGGTGTTTGTCTCCTATGATAGGGACGGTCTTAATATCGATACTGGTGCAGGAGAAGTCGTCCAGCCCTTCCTAAAAGGAAGCACGAGAACCGTCCCCCTGCTTCTTTCTTGTTATTGCCATTCCAATGTTGATCGGATATTTCCAGACGATGGCTTATACACCAAGTATTGAAGATTCCTATGACAATGTATATTTGCTAGATAGTAGTGTCTCGTTTGGTGTAGCTTCTAATACAAGCGTATCAGCCTTATTGGCTTTCACATTTTTGGCCGGAGTGGTTTTTTATATGGTCGGAAAGCGACTATTGGTGAAAGTGTTTGTGAAATAAAGGGTGTAAAACTATATGACACTATTCCTATTAGCTGTTTCACCTGAGGGGAATTAAGCGGAAATCATCACTTATAGTGAGTTGAAAAATTAAGTTCTTAAACTAACGATTAGGGCTATGTAAATTGGGGTATAAGAAGTGTGTAAATGTGAGAAACATTGCAAGGATTTTTAGAAATTAAGATTTCTGATCAGGAATATTATGACAACATCATTCGGTTTATTATTCTGGCAATATTAGATGTGGAGAATATGAATATAATCAGTTTTTAGTAAAGAAAATGGACCTATTAAACTTTATCATTTATGAAGAATATGTGATTGATCATAAAAGGGAAATTCAACATTCTTTTGCAATAACTAATTAAGACGAGATCCCAACAGAGAAAGCGTGTTTGAATTTAGCTCCCTGGTTATACTAAATAAATGTATATTGCAAAGGTATTTATGAAATTTCTTAAAGGAGTGAACACATGACCTACCTTATATTGCTTATAGGATTTGCTCTATTAATTAAGGGGGCTGACTATTTTGTGGAAGGAGCCTCGAAGATAGCACAAACTTTGAGGGTTTCTCCAATGTTAATCGGCTTGACAATCGTAGCCTTTGGTACGAGCGCACCGGAAGCATCGGTCAGCTTTATTGCTGCTTTTGAAGGAAACAGCGATGTTGCAGTTGGAAATGTCGTTGGAAGCAATATCTTTAATGCAACGTTTATTTTAGGAGTGACGGCGCTTGTATTTCCATTAGCTGTTCAAAGCGATACAATAAGAAAAGAAATCCCCTTCGCTTTGCTAGCAGCCATTTCACTTCTAATCCTCATTAGTGATGTCCAACTTCAATACTCAGAACTAAATCTTATTACGAGAACCGAGGGTATCCTTTTGCTACTTTTCTTTGCCGTATTTCTTTACTATGTTTTTGAGATGGCAAGGAATAATCGTGATCAGATAAACGCTGAGAATCCTGCTATTGTGGTGAATCCATCGTGGATGAAAAACATTCTATTTACAGTCGGTGGCCTAGTTGGGATTGTTTTTGGAGGATATCTTGTTGTCGAAAATAGTATCCAAATTGCTCTCTCGCTTGGGATGAGTGAAACTCTAGTTGGTTTGACTATAGTAGCTGTGGGAACATCACTTCCTGAGTTGGTCACTTCTGTAACAGCAGCTATGAAGAAACAAACTGAGATCGCTTTAGGTAATATTGTTGGTAGTAATATCTTCAATATCTTCTTCATTTTAGGGGCATCAGCAACTATCCACCCATTAGCTGTGGATCCAAAAATATTTCTTGATATGTGGGTTATGATTGTTGTGACAATCCTATTACTTATAATTTCAAGAACCAATCACAAAATTTCAAGAATTGAGGGTACTATATTAGCAATCATCTATATCGTTTACCTGGTTTTTATTATTTTCCGAAATTAAGTTTGATTGTAGAAAGCTGCTAAAAGCAAGATTAGATTCATTTTTTAAGATAAAAACAGACAGAGAAAATTGCTGTCTGTTTTTATTGTTTTAGTCTAAAACTAGTTCTTTTCGCAGAGTCATCTAGTGTGTTTGCGCAATATTAGTTAATAAGATACTGTTAAATAAGCCGTAATTTTTTTCAACAAATGATTGTTTATGTTAATTGTTTTAAAAGTAATTCACCATAAATAATAATTATGTTTCACAAAGTTGCTAAAGTCATCAAGAGCACCGATAAACGATAAAGGAGGTAACATTGATGAGTAACTATGGCAGTCTCCATGAAGAAGATGGAAGACAAGTGTTAGTTTTTGAACGGAAATATCCATTTAGTCCTGAAAAAGTATCTCGTTTATATCGGATCCAGAACAGTTTACTCAGTGGTATCCATTTGCAACTGGGGAGATAGATCTTCGTGTTGGTGGCAAGATAAAGTTCGATGATGGTGAAGGGGCCATTTATGAGGCAGTGATTACCGAATTTAATCGTCCATATTCCTTTGTGTTTCGGGAAGTTAATGATTTGTTAGAGATGCGCATAGATGTAGTGGATGAAGGGTGCACCTTGAACTTTGTCATACGTTTGATGATCGAGAAATGGCGATATATATAGCTGCAGGTTGGCATAGGTGCTTGGATGTTCTCGATCAATTGATCCATGGACGTATAATAGAATGGAAAGAAAATGCACCTGAACTACGTGAATATTACAAGAAACCTTTGGATAAATAAATTGGGTTTTAGTTGTAAATTACATACGTGGAAGTCGAATGCGGAATAAGTAATGCGATCAACAATAGTTGGTCGTTTATTTGTTTTTGTAATTTCATGATTAGTGTTAAAAAATAAAAAAAGTGGCATTTTTAAGAGAGGAATTTAGAAATGAAACTTATTAAGTTGAAAAACGTATAGTTAAACAAGGAACTGTGGGTGATGATTACCATGGTCTATTACTGTTATTTTGTTGATTTTAGGTGCTTATCTTACAAATTATATCCCAATATCTAAAACATGATTGATTATTAAACAAACGGGTCCTTGTAGCAGTTTAACAAAGTTATATTAGAGGAGGGAACAGATGGTCATTTCAAAACTCTTATTATTTGGAGCACTGTTTTTTTGTTTAAAATTTTTATTGAATGTGGCATTTATAAAGATATTCAAGGTGGAAAAAGCGCCTTATCATAAGGAGTTTGTTAGCAAGAAACACAAAATCATTAATATAATTGTAGCTACTATCGTCATTCCAGTACTTGTACTCTTTTATTACTTTCAGCATGTAGGAATTATTTCACAGATGTTATTACTAGGACTCTGTTTTTTACTTGCAGCTATACCTTCAGTAATCGAATCAATCTTTTGGTGGAAGGATGATCCTAAATCTAGGTATTACGTATTGTGTGTCGGGGAAGCACTATTATTTACTATTTTTGGAGTCATTATATGGCAGTTTGGCATATTTGGTCTAACAACCATTTGAGTAGAAAATGAACTATGTAGTTTATTCTGAAGTCGTATAGTTATTATACATTGAAAAATGGGAGGGATAGCAGTTTGGCGATTAATCCACAAACGTCTCAAAATGTTGAAATAGTGACAAAAAAGGAAATTACAATAAGAACTGTGTTAAATATATATGGAGTTTTTGCTGTTATAGGATTAATACTATCAATCTTTACAGCTCCTATTACGTTAAGTGAAAATATGAATCTTTATTTTAACGAGGAAATAATGATGGGAGAAAAAACGATAAAGGATTTCTTAGTATTTATTATTAGTTCTGCTGTTGTTTACTTTAGCTTCGTAAACCTCTATTACAAATTTTTAATAGATAGCTTGTTGAAAAATTAAATTGGTTTAACGGAGGTAAGCCATGTGAAGTCGGTTAAGATCCATGAGTATGAATTAGAAATATAAAGTGCAGATGAAACGTTGATATTAAATAAACTGGTGCTTCCTTTTAACAATAAACTTTAAGAATCGGGTGCGCTACCCACATAAATTGGTGTAATAGGAACAGATTAAGGGAGGACTTTATTATGAATAGTATTTGGCAAAAAGATAATGAGTATGGCAAATTGGAGCCGTTATCAGATGAGGCTGTAAAAATTGCGGAAGAAACTTTAAACATTAAATTGCCTATTTCCTACATAAATATCTTAAAACAACAAAATGGTGGTTATATAAAATTTAATGCTCATCCCACAGATGTACCAACGTCATGGGCGGATAACCATGTAAATGTTGATCACTTATTTGGTATAGGATTAGGTAAGGAAAAAGGCATTTTAGATAGTGAATATCTAATTAAAGAATGGGGTCTACCAAAGAACGTTGTAATACTCGCTGGGGACGGACATTCCTGGATCGCACTTGATTATAGGAAAAGGAAAGCAGAACCTTCTGTTATTTATATTGATGTTGAAGAAAATCAAGTAATTAGATTAGCAAAGAGTTTTGAAGAATTTATTAACGGACTTGTTGTTTATAATGAAGAAGAGGAAACCAATTTGTTTAATACTGTCCTGTCCGAAAAAGAGATCAAAGATTACTACACTAAAATAGATGATGTGATAAGCAAGGGGACACCAAAAGAAATTGACCGTTTATTCACAAAGATCCTTTCAACTGATAACGAATTGCTACGATATATGGTTGAAAAGATGAGGCATCATGAAAAGCCAAAAGTTCATTTTAATCTACTTCTATATTTATCATGCTGTGCGGAAGGCGACAATAAAGGGGACTTAGAAGATGAATATCTATTTGAGGTTTTGCAGGAGCTTTCTAAGAGTAAAAAAAAGGATGTAAAAGAATTTGCGTTATTTTCTTTAGAACAACTGCAAAACAGACTTCAGAAGTAAATTCTTTAACTGTCTGTTTTGGTGAACAGAAATCCTACTATCCATTTTAAGCAATCCAATAAAGGACGCATTTCTCTAGGAAACGCGTCTGTTTTATTTTAAGGAACATATAATTAGAAAGTTTTCTGTTAAACTTTAAGTTTAATAGAGGAGGAATGTTTCTATGAAAGAAGAAGTAAAGATACCTTGTGGAATGGTTGTCGTTTGTTTGTTAGTCATTTTAGTGTGTAAAATAAACATCACTCTTAAAGAGCACGAGCAAAAAGAGGCTTTGCTAGATAAAAATATGGTTATCTATTGTAAATCACAAACAATTTAAGATTAATATTTTATTAATAAGGTAGAAACTCAACTAGGGAGGGAAATTAAATGGACTTTGTTATTGCAATTATGTTAATCGGCTTTGTTGTATTAGTTCCTACGACAATGTCAATCGACGGTAAACTAAAGAGGATAACAGCAAAATAAAGAAATAATCGGTTGTTAAAAAAGTCAAAAAGTCATTAGAGAAGGATAGTCGCACCTGTTGGCATGACTATGTGAAAAATTACATTTAAAATAACGCTGTAGCTTTTAATTAGAGCAAACGGAAAAAAGCTTGCGGTTAGAAAATTCCCTCAAGCTTTTTGTGCTATTTACTTCGTAATGGAAGCTCTACAAGTTGACGGGCTGCTTCCTCTTAAGTAATGCCTCTACCCGAATTGGTCTATATGCGAAATTCCCGTTCATACGTTTTCTGCAATAAATATCGTTGTAGACCTTTTGATTGTAACACCGCATTTTTTGCATAATGTTTGGCGTTTGGTAAGTTGTTCAGTTTCCTAGCATGTTCGGCTAATAAGGCATCCTTCATCCACTTTGTTGATAATTTTTCCATTAAATCAACGGCACCATCTAAATCGCCTTCTTCTAATAGAATGTAAGATTGATAGTATAAGCGATAAGTTAGTGGTTTGATTTGATTGATAAATAATTTTGCCTCGTCAATATCCTTGAAATACAATGCTTGGACGACCTTATACATCGCTCGACGTGACTCTTGTTTGTGTTTTTTTTAAAAGCAAATCTGTTATAGCCTTCACATCTTCATCGATTTCGTTAGCTAAAGCATAAATCATATAAAAGTTAGGATTTCTTTTATTCTTTAATAAAAATCGCTCGAGTTTATCGATCTTTGTTTCATAAACAACGGTATGAAGAATCAGATAAAAGACAATGGCTAATATAATGAGAAAGACAAGAACGTTTATAAATACATTGTCGATGTTAAAATGTTGTAATGCGAAAAAACTAATAAAACTGATGATAAATGCAATAATGTATCTCAAATTGACAACCTCCATGTAATATATTAACTTTGTAAATCTAAAAAATTTAGGATAAAGTAAATTAATCGCTCTCATAAACTCTTTTTATTCATACGTTTAATCCTAACAGGAAGTTTCACTTATTATATCTTTGTTTGAATTGATGAGGTAAAAAGAACCAGATAAATCTTCTAATCACTTTTGTGTATAGAATCGATAGTGATTTACTTTAAAAGGAAGCACGAGAACCGTCCCCCTGCTTCTGATTCTGTCATTTGCGAGTCCCTCATTTATTTCCCTTTCTGCTATAATGTAAAATAGTTTATTAAGATAAAGGAGTTACCCCATGAGAAAAGTCGTTACGATTGTAACCGTTGCCATATGTATGTTCCTTTTTTATAATACGTTGCAGTCAGCATTAACAGTATTTAATGATGATTGGCAGCTGCCGGCGAAATCTACCGGAGAGCTTATTGATAACCGAATCGTTTTAATTACTCAAGAGTTGGACACGCCTTTTTGGGATAAAGTGAGTGCAGGAGCGAGGCAGCAGGCCGAGAAGGATGGTGCAAGGCTTGAGGTATGGGGAAGCTACGGTAATCAGGAAGATTTTCTAAAGCAAATAGAAATCGCGATTTATTCACAAGTAGATGGAATCATCGTGCAAGGACTTGACACAAGTGGATTTAAAGAACTCACAAAGGTTACGGCAGCTTCCTATGGAATACCTGTTTTAACGGTTGCGAATGATGTGCCGATGGCTGAAAGTTTACGCAGAACGTACGTGGGTTCAAACCAGTATCTAGCAGGAAAACTGATCGCCGAGCAGCTTGTAAAGGATATGGGAGAATCGGGCGAAGTTGTACTGATGCTTGATAGTAAGCAGGAGTATTACCAAACGCAACGATTAAAGGGAATTCAAGACTTTCTTTCCGATTATCCAAACGTGACGTTAATTGAAGCAGAAACGGAAGATACAAGAGAACAAGTCATCGCGACAACAAAGGATCTATTAAATCGAATGCCAAATGTAGATTCATTTATTACCGTTAATGCCAAGTTTTCCGATGATCTTATTGAAGAAATAGATAGACGCTCAAACTCTGAAACGTATCATATTTATTCGTTTGATGACGATCTTGCATCAGTAACCCTACTAAAACAAGGGAAAATAGATGGAATCATTCAACAGTCTCCAGAAATGATGGGAACACTCAGCGTGGAATTAATGATGAATTGGTTAAACGGAGAGATTTTGCCGCTTAATTTGGATGGCTATCTTACAGACATACAAATGGTAAAACAGGTGGACGAACAATGAATAGTATACAAAAGAAAATCTGGGGACTTGCGATTATTGTTGTGTTGATCATGGCGATAACGTGGGTTTCACTCATTTACTATAACCAAAAGATGCTTGATCAATATAATGATATTCTCGAACGATATTTAATCATGAATGAAATATCAAGGAAAAGTCAGCAGACCGTAACAGCGTTGAATAACTATTTGTTGATTCCATCGATTGAGAACTTTGAAGTGATTGATGAGAACAAAAAGCAAATTCAAAAAATGAAACAGGAAGTTACTTCATTTAAAAATGTAGAAAACGAATTAGCTTTAACGAATTATGTGAATTTGATGGATAGTCTTGTTGATACAGTAGAACGATCAATGTTTTTCCAAACAGAAGAAGAAACCGAATACTCGAGGACAGCGTTTAAAGAAGCAACTCATATATCCAACTTTATATCAGAAAGAACACTAACATTAATTGATTTAGAGCTACGAACGTATGATGTATTTTATCGAGGAATAATGAATCAGTCAGAAGATTTGAAGCAGCTTGGATTTTGGTTACTGTTGTTAATCACATTTTTGCTTTTATTGTTTACTTATTGGTTCTCTCTTCGAATTACAAAACCTGTCGAAAAGCTAACACGTGCAGCGAACGAGCTTTCCAAAGGACGGTTTGATTTAAAAATCGAAGTGGATTCTCATGATGAAATTGCATTTTTAGCAAAAATGTTTGATCGAATGCGGGTGAACATTAATAATTTGATTTCAGAGATTCAGCATAAAGCACAGCTAGAAAAAGAGCTACAGCAAAACAAGCTTCTTTTAAAAGAAAGTCAGCTGCGTAACCTTCAAAGTCAAATAAACCCACATTTTTTGTTTAATACGTTAAATACACTTTCGAAAAAGGCGTATATGGAAGGGTCAGAAGAAACGAGTGATCTTCTTGTAAGTGTTGCTGGTTTGTTAAGGTATAATTTAAAGCATTTGGATAAGCCGATGACATTATCTGATGAAGTGAACGTGTTGAAACAATATATTGATATTCAAAAATCAAGATACACCGATCGACTCCATTTTGTTACTGAGATCGATGAATCATGCCTTACCATTGATATTCCAGGTCTGACGTTGCAACCTCTTGTTGAAAATGCTGTGATTTATGCGGTTGAACCACAAGAAGAAGGGGGAACGATTTGGTTTCGGATCAAAGATAACGGCAGCCGGGTAACTATCGAAGTAGAAGACAATGGTCCCGGTATGAGAGAAGAAAAAATTCAAGAGATTTTAGAGGGGCAGGAAGACACCGCTAGCGGGCACGCCACCGGAATTGGCTTAAGTAATGTGGTGAAACGCCTTCGCCTTTTCTATGGAAGTGAAGACGTGATGAATATTGAAAGTACAAAAGGTAGTGGAACGAAAGTGATGATCCATCTTTTAAAGGATAGGGGGCTTGAGAAGGTTGATAAAAATACTAATCGTGGATGATGAACAAGTGGAACGTGACGGGCTACAGACTATTTTGGAAAAACACTTTTCTAATATTATCATTCAACAAGCAAAAAACGGAAGAATCGCTTTAGAGATTGCAGGCGAATACAAACCAGACTTAGTGTTCATGGATATTCAAATGCCAGGTATGACTGGACTTGAAGCAATTAAGAAAATGCAATCAGATAATCCCTTTATTAAATTTATATTAGTAACTGCTTTTGCACAGTTTGATTACGCAAAGATTGCGATGCAGCTAGGTGTTGTTAACTATTTAGTGAAACCTAGTCGGGTGAAGGAGATTGTTGAAGCTGTTGAAGCGATACTCTCACAGATTATGGAGGAGCAAAGAATAGTAGAAGCGAATAAACAGCAAGAAAATACACTGCAAAAAGCAATGTCCTTGTTTGAAACGGATGTTGTAACCCAGCTGTTATTTGATCACGTTCATGAAGTCCACTTGGTAGAGTTAATGGAGCTGTTAGATATACAAGCAACAGACGAAAAATTTGTCGTTAGTTTGATCGTGCCAAAAGGATTTGAAACCTACTATTCAGCAGTAAAAGAAAAAGTGAATAGAACAGGTAGTGCGTTGGTTGGTGCTTTATATGGACGTCAATTACCAATTATCGTGTTTCGCAAGCAAGAGCAATCGTTCCGAACGCAGGCTACATTGCTAGCTAGAGAAATATTGACCTTAGCCAAGAAAGATGGAGATAAGGGATGGTTTATTGGGATTGGTAATGTATATAACACACTAGGACAAATTAGGCAGTCATACCAAGAATCGCTGATTGCGACGAGAGATACAACCACTCCGGGCAAATTTCGGTTTTATGCCGATCTGCCTGCAATTGCACCGAACATAGACGAGCAAAAGAAGAAGGAAAATGAACAGCTGTACTTTGAACGAATCCGGAACGGAGAATGGGAGAAAATCCTCCAAGAACTATCCTTCATTATTGATCGGTTAGAACAAGAAGGAACAGTTTTACAGCAAGCTAAACAACGAATAATGGAGCTGTTTTGGATTGCCACCCGCGTTTTAAGTGAGATGGGGGTAGATTCAGATGTCCCATTATATTCATTTCAATCAACTGATTTCAGACAACTGCGCGCAGAGACACGTCAGCTGCTAGAAAGGATGAGAAAGTCTCACGAGGATCATTCCGCTGAACTTGAAGCAGATACAATTCAACAAATAAAACAATACATTATTGAACATGCCCATGAAGATATCTCTTTAGATACGATAGGAAGAGAAGTAGGCTTGAGTCCAATTTACATTAGTAAAATTTTCAAAGAGCAGCTTGGCATTAATTATATTGACTTTTTAACTGACTGTCGCATAGAAAGAGCGAAGAAATTAATGCGAGACCCAGCTAGAAGCTTAAAGGAAATTACGTTTGAAGTTGGCTATCATGATCCGAATTATTTTAGTAAAGTATTTAAAAAGATTTGTAATGTCTCTCCAAAAGAGTATCGGAAAAACCTACTTTCTTAAGGGGTGTATTCAAGGTCTATAAAAATCACTATGAACGATGGAGAGTGCATCTTTTCATGTTGTTTTATGTAACACAACAAAAGAGCCTAATAAGGAGAGAGATGAATGAGAAGGTTATGTCCCTTATTCAATATAGGAATGGTGCTCATTTTAATCGTACTTCTCACGGCGTGTACGGAAAAAAAAAGCCAGAGAAGCGAAACTGAGACACCATCAAAGACAGGAACTAACGAGGAAAATGAAGAACAAATGACGGACGAACCCCTTAAAATTGGCTTTGCGATGGATACATTAACAGAGGAACGATGGTTAAAAGATCGAGATTTCTTCGAAGAATCGATCAGGAAGTTAGGTGCAGAAGTTGAGGTAATGGCTTCGCATGGTGACGATGCTTTACAGATTTGGCAGGCGGAAACGATGATTAGTAAAGGTATTGATGTACTAGTTATTGTTCCACATAATGCAGAATCAACTGCCGCTATTGTCAAAAAAGCACATTCTGCTGGGATAAGGGTATTATCCTATGATCGTCTCGTGAAAAATGCAGAAGTTGATATGTATGTTTCTTATGATAATGAGCAGGTTGGTGTTCTTCAAGCAGAGGCAATTACAGGCATGGTCCCCAAAGGAAAGTATGTTTATATTGGTGGAGCGGAGACGGATAATAATGCACATATTCTCAAAAAAGGTGTCTTTAAGATACTACAGCCACTAATTGATCAAGGTGATATCACTGTTGTGTTTGATCAGTGGACGAAGGACTGGATGCCAATACATGCAAAAGAAAATATGCTACTTGCGTTAGACGCTAACAATAACGATATTGATGCAGTCATTGCTGCTAATGATGCAACGGCTGGTGCAGTGGTGGAAGCGTTAAAGGAACGAGGACTTGAAGGGAAAATTCCTGTTGCCGGTCAAGATGCAGAGCTTGCTGCAGTTCAGCGTATTGTCCAAGGTACACAGACAATGACTGTGTACAAGCCGATAAGAGAGCTATCTGAGTTAGCGGCTGAGCTAGCGATTAAGCTAGCAAAGGGTGAAAAAGTTGGGGATGTAATGAAAGTAAACAACGGAAAGATGGAAGTACCTTCGATTCTGCTAACACCCGTTGTCGTGAATCAATCAAATATAGAAGAAACAATCCTTGCAGATCACTTCCATAAGAGAGAAGATGTTTATTTGGATGAGTAGTTAAGGTGTCCGCCAGCTACTCGCCAAAACATCGCCTTCTGCTTAATACTAAATAATTGCTAAGCCTAAGTACACCTACTTGTGTATTTAGGCTTTTTTAAAAGATAAAAGCATGAAATTTAATTTTTCGCGTAGGTATAGGAACTCATAGGCGGAGAAATTCCGGTTAATGTATCTAGTAGGGGCTTAAGAAGCAGATATAAGCGGACAAATTCCTGTTAACGTCTCTAATATATGACTAAATCTAAAGATTAGGTTCATATAAGCGGAAAAATCCTGTTATTTTTAGGGAAATGTTGATATTTCCCAATTTAAGCGGAATTTTTCCGTTTAAATTCAACCACAGTGAAATCAACATGAAAGGACACATCCATTTAAAAAGAAAGAAAAAGTAACTCAACTCCTAGAGTGTGATGGAGAAATGTACCCTTTCTATTACAAAAATAGCATAGGGTACAAATAATCGGACTTTCACTCACTAAAAAAATTGCCCGGGATTTGCCCGGTTTTTCTTAGTTGCACAAGCATTAACGGTTTCTTACTAGTTTTTTATGAACTAGTCTTTTTTTTTTGCAAAGTTGAAAAAGTACAGGTGAATAACAAAATAGTACTATTAGTAAGCGTTTCCACTCTCTAACTCTACTGATATAGTTAACTTGTAAGCATTTACAAAAACATTTTCGAGAGGGGTTCTATAAAATGAAAAAAGGATTTAAATTTTTTGGTGTTTTAGTAACAGCACTTATGATGACTTTTATTGCAGCTTGTGGTAATGGAGGTAGCGGTTCAAGTGAAGTTAGCGTTGGAATCGTATTACCAACAAAGGATGAGCCAAGATGGGTTCAAGATGAAGCAAGATTTAAAGCAGCACTAGAAGATTCTGAATATACAACTGAAATCTTATTTAGCCAAGGTTCTTCTGCAAAAGAAAAAGAGAACGTAGAAACGTTAATTAGTAAAGGGATCGATGTGTTAATCATTGCACCTCATGATGGTCCAGCAGCTGGTTCTGCAGTAGAAGCAGCGAAAAAAGAAGGCATTAAAGTTATTTCTTACGATCGTTTAATCACTGATACAGACGCAGTTGATTATTATGTAACATTTGACAGCATCGCTGTTGGTCAAGCACAAGGTCAATATTTAGTTGATAATGCACAAGGTTCTGGCGTACCACTTTACTTATTCGCTGGTGCATCTTCTGATAACAACGCATTCTTATTCTTTGAAGGTGCTTGGAGTGTTCTTCAACCAAAAATTGCTGATGGTACATTTGTAATCGCTAACTCTAGTGAAGCTGAAGCATTAAAAGATAAAGCAACGTTAACTCGTGATGAAATGGGTAAAATCTTAGGTCAGGTTACAACGAACTGGGATCCAAACGAAGCAAAAAACAAAGCACAAACAAACTTAACAGCTGCAGCTGCTGATGCTAAAGGTGATGTAGCAATTCTTGCTCCAAACGATGGTACTGCACGTTCAATCGCTGATGTATTCGGATCTGATAGTGCAATAACTAGCTATGTGATCACTGGTCAAGATGCTGAAAAAGCTTCGATTCAATATATCATTGATGGCAAACAATCGATGACAGTATTCAAAGATGTTCGTACGTTAGTTGAAGATGCAATGGGAATGGCTGTTACAATCTTAGATGGTAACACTCCAGAAACGACTGGAACTTACAATAACGGTGCAACAGATGTAAAAGCAAAACAAACAGATGTAATCGTAGTCAATAAAGACAATGTGAAAGCAGAATTAGTTGACTCAGGATATTATGATGCAAGTGAATTTACAGGATTAGAATAATAGAAAAGTAGAATAAGTGGAATGAGTGTTAGCACAACGTCTAACGCTCATTCCTCAATTGTAAAGTTGTCTTGTTAAGGAGGCAGAACGATGAGCGATTATATTTTAGAGATGAACCAAATATCAAAAGAATTTACAGGTGTGAAGGCGCTCTCTAATGTCAATTTTAAAGTTGAAAGAGGAGAAATCCACTTCTTAGTAGGAGAAAATGGTGCAGGTAAGTCGACATTAATGAAAGTGCTAAGCGGTGTTTATCCGTATGGAGCGTATTCAGGAGATATTGTTTATAATGGGCAAGTTCAACAGTTTAACAAAATCACTGACAGTGTAGATGTAGGAATTGCCATTATTTACCAAGAACTAGCGATGTTTCCAGATCTTTCCGTTTATGAAAATATATTTGTAGGTAATGAGATTCAAAATGGCGGCGTGATGAACTGGAACAAAGCGATTGTTGAAGCGAAAAAAATGTTAGATAAAGTAGGCTTAAAAGTAAACCCCGAATCATTAATTAAAGATTTAGGAGTAGGGAAACAGCAGTTAATCGAAATTGCAAAAGCGTTAAGTAAAGAAGTAAAGCTACTGATTTTAGACGAACCAACTGCAGCACTTAACGAAGATGATAGTGCCAACTTGCTGGAACTACTTCTCGAATTAAAAAAGCAAGGAATCACCTCAATTATGATTTCCCACAAATTAAAAGAAGTAACCGCGATTGCAGATAAAGCAACCGTACTCCGTGACGGGCAAACGATTTGTACATTAGATGGCTCAAAAGGCGAAATTACAGAAGAGGCCATTATTAAAAACATGGTTGGTCGTGAAATCGAGGATATTTATCCAAAACGACCGAAAAAAGACTTTGGTGAAAATGTCCTTGAATTATCCAATTGGACAGCTTACGACCCACAGCTTGGACGAAATGTTGCCAATGATGTCAATCTTCATGTGAAACAAGGAGAAATTGTTGGGATAGCAGGATTAATGGGCTCTGGGCGTACCGAGCTAGCATTAAGTATCTTTGGAAATGCAGCAAAATACAAGATTCAAGGCGATTTATTTATAAAAGGGCAAGCGGCAAAATTAAAACATCCAAGTGAAGCAATAAAAGCAGGAATCGCTTATGTAACCGAAGATCGTAAAGGTGACGGATTATTTTTACAACAAGATATAAAAAGTAATATATCTATTGGGAATTTAAATAATATCTCACCAAAAGGTGTTGTTAATGAAAATGAGGAGATTGTTATTGCGCAAGGATATAGAGAGTCTTTAACAATTAAAACACCATCATTACAACAGCTTGTTGGAAACTTAAGTGGTGGAAATCAACAAAAAGTTTCTTTAGGGAAATGGTTATTTGTTGGTCCAAAACTATTAATTTTAGATGAACCGACACGAGGTATTGATGTTGGGGCGAAATTTGAAATTTATACGGTTATGAATGAACTGATCAATAAAGGTATGAGTATTATTATGATTTCATCAGAGCTTGGTGAAGTTCTGGGTATGAGCGATCGCGTATATGTAATGGCTGAAGGCGAGATCAAAGGTGAGTTGTCTTCAGAGGAAGCAAATCAAGAAAAGATTATGGAACTTGCGACGCAATAGGAGGTAAATACGTATGAAATATATTAACGAACTAAAAGGGCTTGTAAAGCATAATATACGTGATTATGGGATGTATATCGCATTATTTGTTATTATGATCACATTTCAAATCCTTACAAACGGACTATTCATGTCCTCACGAAATATTAGTAACTTACTAGATTCTGCAGGTTATATTGCTGTCCTAGCTGTCGGTGTGATGCTTGTCATTGTCATCCGACATATTGACTTATCGATTGGATTTTTAGCTGGTTTTCTTGGAGCAATAGCAGCAATTCTCCTCATGCAGTTCGGAATGCCAGTATATATCGTCATTCCAATTATTCTAGTTCTCGGTATGTGTGCTGGAGGAATTACGGGTGTATTAGTAGCAAAAGTGGGAATTCCTGCTTTCGTTGCCACATTAGCTGGATGGCTTATCTATCGTGGTGCAATCCTGATGGCAACAGAAAAAACGGGTACGATTATTGTAGATAATGATGCATTTAATGCAATTGGTAACGGATATATCCCGTCAATTGCTCAAGTAGGTGGATTACATTTATTATCCTTACTTGTTGGTTTAGTTGGAATTTTGTTTTACATTTATAGTGCAATTTCTAGTCGTAAAAACAAAATTAAATATGAATTTGATGTAGTATCAAAGCCGATTTTTATTTTACAATTATTATTCGTTTCAGGAATTATGGCGTATGTAACTTGGCTTCTTGCAGGCTACAATGGGTTCTCTTGGACTGTGATTATTATTCTTCTAGTTGTTCTAGTTTACCACTTTATTACAACGAAGACAGTTCTTGGACGTCATATATATGCAGTGGGTAGTAACCCTGAAGCAGCCCATCTTACAGGTATTAACGTAAGCAAAATTACCTTCATTGTGTTTGGTTCAATGGGTATGCTTTCCGCATTATCTGGTATTTTATTCACAGCACGCTTACAATCAGCTACAACAACAGCTGGAACGTTATTTGAACTTGATGCTATCGCTGCGGCCTTCGTTGGTGGAGTATCTGCAGCTGGTGGGGTTGGTAAAGTAACCGGAGCTGTAATTGGTGCTATTGTTATGGCGACATTAACAAATGGAATGAATTTATTAGGTGTAGGTATTGCTCCTCAATATATGATTCGTGGTGGAGTACTAGCAGCAGCCGTTATCTTTGACGTAATGACACGTAAACAAAGAGCTTAATAGTAATGGTGGGGATTGGCCCCTTGTCCATGAGGGACAAGGGGCTATTCCTGTATCTCTTTATAGAAGGTGAGTATATGAAAAACAAAGTATTTCAGCAGTTTAAGATAAAGTCAATCCGAACAAAAATTTTACTAGGATTTTCAATGGTCATCCTACTCACTGTAGGATTTGGTACATATAACTTTATTTCTTCTCAATCGATTAACTCACATGCGAAAGATATGATTACCCATCAAATCCCTTTATTAATTGCCGATGAAACATTAGGTCAAAATATGGCAGATCGTATTGGAAGTGCAAGGGGATTTGTGTTAACAGGAAAACAAGAGTATATCGATCAATTTAATACATCTTCAGATAAAAGCAGAAAGGTAGAGGAAACTGCTCTTCAAATTAGTGACTCGGAAGATTTTAAACAATTGGTAGCAAGAAGTGTAGAGTGGGAACAACGTGTGAGAGAAGAAGTTTTTGCAGTATATGAAAGTGGAAATGAGGCAGTAGCGCAGGACAACCTAGAAGGTCCTTTACGGATAGAGGCTCAAGAAATCATGAGCGGTTATCGATATTTAATCAATAATCGTGAAAAGCTTATTGATCGTGCAGGTGAAAATTTACTGAAAAATAATGATTCCAATATGGTTGTTGGAATAACAATCTCTGGTGTTGTTGCAGTTCTAGGTATTGCCATTGCCATTATGATGTCGACAATCATTTCTAAACCGATTCAAACGGTTACATATCGAATGGGCATACTTGCAGAAGGAGATTTAAGTCAAGAACCACTAGTGACAAAATCTGGTGATGAAATTGGCCGATTATTTACAGCGACAAACAAAATGAATGAAAATATTAAAGGATTAGTGAGCGAAATTCGAACTGTTTCGGGTACAGTATCAGCACAAAGTGAAGAACTAACACAAGCTGCTACTGAAGTGAAAGAAGGAAGTTCTCAAGTTGCCATAACGATGCAGGATTTGTCCTCAGGTGCTGAAGTGCAAGCCGATACGGCAAGTGAATTATCTTCTTCGATGCAAGAATTCGCAGACAAAATAAATGATGCGAGTAAAACCGGAAAAGAAGTTTACCATTCTTCTCAAACTGTGATTAGAATGACAGAAAAGGGAAGCGAACTGATGACGTCTTCTATTCAACAAATGGCCACAATTCATTCAATAGTAGAAGATGCGACAAATAAAGTAAAGTTACTGGACAAGCAGTCAGAAGAAATTTCTAAACTAGTTGGAGTCATTCAGAGCATTGCTGAACAAACAAATCTATTAGCCTTAAATGCTGCCATTGAAGCAGCAAGAGCAGGAGAACATGGAAGAGGCTTTTCAGTGGTAGCAAGCGAAGTAAGAAAGCTAGCAGAGCAAGTGTCATTCTCTGTTGCTGATATTACCGAGATCGTTGGTAAGATTCAATCTGATTCGAATCTTGTGGCAAAATCCTTACAAACTGGCTATCAAGAAGTTGAAAATGGAACAGAGCAAATTAAAACGACTGGAGAAATGTTTGAGAAAATCAATCAAGCTCTCTTAGAAATGACTAGAGGAGTACAAGTCATTTCAGAGAGTCTTAGCACCATTGAAAACAGCAGTGATGAAATCAATAAATCAATCGAAGATATCGCAGCAGTCTCGGAGCAATCTGCAGCAGGAATCCAACAAACAGCTGCATCTGTGCAACAAACGAGTAGCTCAATGGAAGGCGTTGCTGGTAATGCCGCTCAATTAAACAAATTAGCGGAAAACTTAAATCAACAGGTTGGTAGGTTTAAGATGTAAGGAAGATGATAACAGGGTTCTCTCCTATTAGGGGGAGAGCTTTTTTAGTTCAGACAATAATTCTTTATGATCGTATTGGCTAATCCATTAATCTATGATTTTTCTTAAAATAGATATGAAGGACAATGCAGAAAGGTGTCGAATAGTTAAAAATAAAGGATTACAAAATTTAACGGTTAGCAAGATTATACATTATAGGAGAAGAGACTATGAATTAAGAATATGAAAAATTACTAGAATCTAAGAAAATCATTGAAGCAATAGCAAACGGAATAAACCCTTTAAATGGTGAACAAATCACTGAGGGGGGTATGCACCATAGGAAGCACGAGAACCGTCCCCACACTTCCTTAAATTATTTTTATCCAAATTTAAAAATTTTTGGAAATTATAATTGACAGAAAATATTGATTCGTTTATCATAAAAGTTGTAAAGGCTTACAGTTGTTAAACTTTAAATGGTTAATCGATTTCCCAATACATAAAAAACTACTAATCTGTTAAATTAACAGATTAAGGTTTACAGTGGTTAATCGATTACTCTAAAACATAAGCCTTTTTAAAAAATATTTGGTTAATCGATTTCTCAAAAAAGGAGGATAGCATTTAAAGAGAAATTTTATCGTCACAATTAGTAAATGAAAGGTTAAAACTATATTAAAAAAGGGGAAATTTCAAATGAAAAAAATACGTTTAATATCTTGTGTAGTATTATTTGCTTTATTTTCATTTTTAATTGGTTGTAATTCAGGTCCAGCAAGCTCTACTGAAGATACTGGTAATAGCTCTGAAGGTTCTGACGATAAAATTAAAGTGGCAATCATTCTGAAAACGCTATCTAACCCATTCTGGACAGCAATGGAAGAAGGAATTAGAGAAGAGGCAGAAAAACTTGGTGTTGAAGTAGAAATCCTAGCATCTCAGTCTGAAGAAGATTCACAAGGTCAACTAAGAATGTTTGAGGATTTATTAAATAAAGATTATGACGGGATTGGTTTCGCACCATTATCTCCAGTAAACTTAATTGCTCCTGCTGTAACAGCCTATAAAAACGGCATTCCAACAGTGAATATTGATGAAAAAATTGATATGGAAGAATTGAAAAATGCAGGTGGAAATGTAAACGCTTTTGTTACGACAGATAATGTAAAAGTGGGAGAGCAAGCAGCAAACTTTGTTGTTGAACAAATTAGCAAAGGGCAAGTGGCAATCGTTGAAGGTAAGGCAGGTAATGCATCAGGTGAAGCAAGGAAGAACGGTGCATCTTCGGTATTTGAAGCAACTGCAGGAATTGAACTAGTAACAAGTCAACCAGCTGATTGGGATCGTAACAAAGCATTAGATGTAGTTTCTAACATGATTCAAAGATATCCAGATTTGAAAGCGATTTATGCGGCAAACGATACAATGGCACTTGGAGCACTTCAAGCAGTACAAAATGCAGGTAAACAAGATCAAATTATTGTTGTAGGAACAGATGGGCAGCCTGAGGCTATCGATTCAGTAAAAGCTGGAGAACTAACAGGTACTGTAGCCCAGGATTCAGCTGAGATTGGTAGAGAGAGTTTAAGATTACTTGTAAACGCAATCAAAGAAAAGAAGCTTCTTGAAGTTGGTGAAGAGGCAGAGTTCGTAACTGTTGATTCATACATCGTAAGTGAATAACTTCAAAAAAATACTAGGAAGTGTTTTTATGAAATACATTGTGGAAATGGAGAAAATATCAAAGGAGTTCCCTGGAGTCAAGGCATTACAGGAGGTTGATTTCAACCTCCTTCCAGGTGAAGTACATGTACTCTTAGGTGAAAATGGGGCAGGGAAATCCACTCTGATGAAAATATTATGTGGTGTCTATGAACCTACTGAAGGAAACATCATCATTGATGGAGTCTCAAGCTCAAAATTAACACCTAAAGAAGCGACTAGTCAGGGAATAAGTATCATCTATCAAGAGTTAAGTGTCATTGATGATTTATCAATTGCAGAAAATTTATTCGTCGGTAAAATTCCTACGAAAAAAGTATTTGGGATGAACCTCGTTGATCGAGATTATATGAAAAAGGTGGCTATTAAACTCCTAGAGAGAGTTGGCCTTAATCGAGATCCTTATGAACTTGTTGGAGAGTTATCGATCTCGGAAAAACAACAAGTAGAAATAGCAAAAGCGTTAGCTTCTGATGCAAAGGTTTTGATTATGGATGAACCAACCTCATCGTTAACTGATGGAGAGATTGAAAAACTATTTAAAGTCATTAGGCAACTTAAAAGTGAAGGAGTAGGAATTGTCTATATCTCTCACAAACTAAAAGAAATAAAAATCATTGGTGATCGAATTACCATTTTAAAGGATGGAAAATATGTTGCAACAAGAGACCTGGCCACAACAGAAACGAATGAAATGATTAAGTTGATGGTAGGGCGCGAGTTGCAATCAAAATATATTGCTAGAAAAGAAGAAAATGGAACATCTGAAGTGATTTTTGAGGTGAAAAACCTAACTCGAAAAGATGAAGTTGTGAAAGATATAAATTTTGAATTATACAAGGGTGAGATTTTAGGATTTGCGGGATTAATTGGTTCAGGCAGAACAGAACTAATGAATGCAATTGTAGGATCAGATCAGCTAAAAGAAGGAGAACTAATTCTTAATGGAAAGGTTCTAAAAAATAAGACACCTTATGATGCAGTTAAAAACCGAATTGCTTATATTACAGAAAATAGACGTGAAAGTGGTTTTTTCCCTAACTTTGAAATATGGAGAAATATATCCATATCATCACTGATCAATGATTCGAAATTTGGTGGCTTATCTGGTTTCGTTAATCGGAAAAAAGAGATGAGTTGGGCAGCAGAGCAGAAAGATCGACTCTCTATCAAATGTTCTTCATTAGAACAAAATGTGACTGAATTATCAGGTGGTAACCAGCAAAAAGTAATTATTGGTAGATGGCTTGCCGCAGGTTCAGACTTATTTATCTTTGATGAACCGACTAGAGGAATTGATGTTGGTGCTAAAAGTCAAATTTATAAAATCATGAGGGAATTAGCCGATAGTGGTAAAGGTGTATTAGTCGTATCATCAGAACTTCCAGAATTACTATCAATTTGTGATCGAATTGCTGTATTCCATGAAGGAAAACTAAATGGAATTCTAACAAGTGAAGAAGCAACTGAAGAGAAAATTATGGCAAAGGCAACATCCTAAGGAGAGGTATCTTATGAAAAAAGAACGATTTAATTTAATCTGGCAGAAATATGGAACGATTGGGATCTTAATTCTTATTATTCTAGTACTGGGAATACTCTCACCAACGTACTTTTTTACACCTTCTAATCTCACACAAATCATTTTACAAAGTTCTATCAATATATTAGTTGGAGTTGGTGAATTCTTCCCAATCTTGATTGCTGGTATTGATTTATCAGTTGGATCGATCATGGCATTAACAGGTATGATCACTGCAAAGTTATTAGTAGCAGGCGTTCCTATTATCCTTGCTATTTTACTAGGTGGAATTCTTACAGGGGCATTATTAGGTTTTATCAATGGTTTTCTTGTTGTTAAGACAAATCTTCACCCTTTCATTATTACGTTAGGTACTTTATCTATTTTTAGAGGGTTAACGCTTATTATTTCAGATGCAAGACCAGTATATGGGTTACCTACAGAGTTTACCCAAGGTGTAGCAGGGTGGTTATGGTTTGTTCCAATCCCGGTTATCATCGCGTTTGTATTAGCCGGTATCTTAATGTTCATCACGAACAAAACAAAAATGGGAAGAAACATTTATGCGCTAGGTGGAAATCCTCAGGCTGCATGGTTCTCAGGAATCAACATTAAATTGCATACGATTGTCGTATTTATGATTTCAGGTATTTGTGCAGGGATTGCAGGGGTTGTTTTAACTGCTAGATTAGGAGCCGCTGAACCATTAGCTGGAACAGGATTTGAATTATTTGCAATTGCTGCAGCAATCATTGGAGGAACTAGTTTCTTCGGTGGTAAAGGTAAGATCTTAGGCGTTGTTATGGGAGCATTAATTATTGGAGTTATTAACAACGGATTAAACATTTTAAATGTATCAACATATTATCAACAAATTGTTATGGGATCATTAATCATTGGTGCTGTAGCATTAGATCGATTATTTGGCGGAAAAAAAGCATAAAAAACAAATCGGAAGGCGGAAAATAACATGTATAAATTTTCACCATCATTAATGTGTATGGAATTAACTAGATTTAAAGAGCAAGTAGAGGCATTAAATGAAAGAGCGCATTTTTACCATGTTGATATTATGGATGGTCATTTTGTAAAGAACATTACTCTTTCGCCATTTTTCATCCAAGAACTAAGGAAGATTTCTAAACTACCAATTGATGCACATCTTATGGTCGAAAAGCCAAGTGATTTTGTAGATATGGTCATTGATGCAGGGGCTGACTATTTAAGCTTACATGCAGAAACGATCAATGGTGATGTGTTTCGATTAATCAACCACATTAAAGATCGCGGCAGAAAGTTCGGAGTGGTCTTAAATCCAGCTACGCCTTTAGATTCCATTAAGCATTACATTCATCATGTAGATAAATTAACAATTATGACAGTAGATCCAGGATTCGCAGGCCAAAAATTTGTGAGTGAGATGTTAGATAAAATCAAAGAAGCAAAGAAGCTAAAAGAAGAAAATAACTATAAATATCTGATTACAATCGATGGATCATGTAATAAAAATACCTTTAAACAGCTTGTTGAGGCTGGAGCAGAAGTATTGATTGTAGGTACATCTGGACTATTTAACCTGGATGAAGATGTTAACAAAGCTTGGGATAAGATGATGGAAACATTTAATCATGAAGTAAAAGACATCACGAATGTAGCGAATTAAAAAGTTATCATATTACTTTCACTGAGTAACGTGAAAGTAGTAAAAAGTGAGGATACGCCAAATGGATAAAGAAAAACAGCAATATGTAGTAGGTGTTGATATCGGTGGAACTCATATTCGGATTGGTGCTATCACAACTGAAAAGAAACTATGCTTTTTCACCAAGAAAAAAATAAATGATGTGTTAGATCATAACCAACCAATTACATCTTTGATTAAGTTTCTAGAAGAGTATATCCAAACACATTTTAGTATAGAAGATACATTGGCGATTGGTATAGGGTTTCCATCGATTGTGAGCAAAGACAAAAAGAGTATTTATTCAACTCCAAATTTAGAATGCTTGAGTAACATAAACATTGTAGATCCACTTCAAGACTATTTAGAGGTTCCCGTTTTTATTGATAATGACGTGAATCAACTATTACAATTTGAGATTTCAAAACGTGATATATTAAAGGATGATATTGTACTAGGTTTCTATATCGGGACTGGATTTGGAAATTCCATTTATATCAATCAACAGTTTTTAGATGGAAAAAATGGGGCAGCTGGAGAATTAGGTCATATTCCTGTTCTGAATAGTGATGACATGTGTTCATGTGGAAATCCTAGCTGTATTGAAACGAAAGCTTCTGGGAAAAAATTAGTTTCAATCCATAAGGAATCCTTTTCAGATGTTCCTTTTGAAAAGATTTTTTCCTATTATTCTAATCACCAAATAATAGATGAATTTATTAAGGCTATATCAATTCCTATTGTGACAGAGATTAATATATTTGATCCACACCTAGTGATCATTGGTGGTGGGGTAACAGGAATGGATAATTTTCCAGTCAAGCGGTTAGAAGAATATATTTTAACATATTGTAGAAAACCATTTCCTGCAGAGGGGTTAAGAATTGAATATGCAGAAGACACAGATTCTGCTGGAGTGATTGGTGCTGCAACAAGTATTCTTAATAGATCGAACTTTGAAGATAAAATCACTTCCTAATAAATATGGCTATATTATATCGGCATAATGAGCAGTAGTATATTGCCAATTCTTAGAAAAAATGAGTCGTAGCAAAGGTTGGAACATTGATTTCATATTGAAAGCCCTTTATAATTTAACTACAAAATCATTTAGGAATCGGAGTTTTGATTTAATGAGCGATAAAATAACAATTAAAAAAATTGCTGAATTAGCGGGCGTTTCAAGTGCTACTGTCTCCAAAGTCTTAAATAACACTGGCAGATATTCAGATGAAACAAAGGATCGGATTCTGAATCTTGTAAAGGAACTAGATTATCGACCGAATGCTGTTGCTAAAAGTTTACGAACAAGAAAGTCAAAAACAATTGGTGTGATTGTACCTGATATAACAAATGAATTTTTTGCACGAATTGTATTAGCGATTGAAAAATATTGTGATCCCCAAGGCTATTCTGTTTTCATTTGTAATTCTGATGAAAAAGAAGAAAAGGAGATTCAATATTTAAAGGAATTAGAAATTAAGGGTGTAGATGGACTTATTTACTTATCTGCAAATGATAAGTTATTTAAAACAAATACTCTATTACCGATTGTTTGTATTGATCGAAAACCGATGCAACAAAATGTGGCAACTGTCACCTCAGATAATGTTCATGGTGGTAGACTTGCTGCTACTGAGTTAATTAATAGTGGTTGCAAAAACA
The DNA here is from genome assembly GCF_002019645.1 of Litchfieldia alkalitelluris. Taxonomy (GTDB): domain Bacteria; phylum Bacillota; class Bacilli; order Bacillales; family Bacillaceae_L; genus Litchfieldia; species Litchfieldia alkalitelluris. The sequence goes on from NZ_KV917374.1 coordinate 1,714,986, forward strand.
TACTGTTAATTAGAGATTATCGCGATGTTTTTCCGACGGTAGAAAGAATTAAAGGGTTTGAAAAGGTATTGCAGGAAAATAATCTTCAGTTAAAAGACGTGTTAGAGGTTGAAATAGTAGGGATTGAGCAGTCACAGGAAGCTGTTGAGAACTATCTTAAAGAGAAAAAGATTGAGTTTGATGGGATCTTTGCAACAACTGATGGATTGGCTTATGGTGCAAAACTTGCGCTTCAAGCACACGGGATCAATGTTCCGAAAGATGTGAAAATAGTAGGTTATGATAATATCACTCTTGCGAAATATACATCATTAACTTCCATTAACCAAAATAAAGAACTGCTAGGGGATTATGCCGCTGAAAAAATCATTAATATGATTGAGCGAGGAAATAAAACGAAAAACTTTATGTCAGTACCGGTTGAATTAGTTAAGCGCGGTTCTACGTGATGGTAAAATTTTATAGTAACATTTTTATATACCATCACAAATGGTTAATCGATTACCCAACCTAGAAGACCAAAAAGTCTTCTAGGTCCATTTTTTAAAGAGGAGAGATTATTACATGAAGGTTGCGATTGCAAGTGATCATACGGCATTACCGATGAAAGATGAGATCAAAAGTGAATTAGAAGAATTGAAGATTGAGTTTGTTGACTTAGGGCCATTTTCAATTGAACGAGTTGACTACCCAGATTTTGCACTTAAGGTTGTGGAACTAGTTGCTTCTGGTGAAGTTGATAAAGGTATCTTAATTTGTGGAACTGGAATTGGAATGTCGATTATGGCTAATAAGGTAAAAGGGATAAGATGTGCACTTGCTCACGATACATTTAGTGCGAAGTACACTCGATTACACAATGATAGTAATGTCCTTGCATTAGGTCAGAGAGTCATCGGACATGGTTTGGCTCGTGAGATTGTCAATGTATGGCTAAACACGGAATATGAAGCCGGACGTCATGCAGTAAGAGTACAGAAAATTGCAGATTATGAGAATGAGCGTAACTAAATATTTATTTCCATAAAGGAGAGAAAAAAGAATGATAGAGATTTCTAATTCAATTGATCAACTATCTATTAATACCATTCGAACGTTATCAATTGATGCGATCGAAAAGTCGAACTCCGGGCATCCAGGTTTACCAATGGGAGCCGCTCCAATGGCATATGAACTCTGGACGAATCATATGAATCATAATCCTAAAAATCCACAATGGTTTAATCGAGACCGATTTGTATTGTCGGCGGGTCATGGGTCAATGCTGTTATATAGCCTTTTGCACTTGAGTGGATACGATTTACCTATGGAAGAGATTAAGAACTTTCGACAATGGGGGAGTAAAACACCCGGTCACCCAGAGTATGGTCATACAGTAGGTGTGGAAGCAACGACAGGACCTTTAGGCCAAGGAATTGCCATGGCTGTTGGAATGGCAATGGCAGAACGACACTTAGCAGCGAAGTATAACAAAGAAGGCTATGAAATCATCAATCATTACACATATAGTCTATGTGGAGATGGTGATCTAATGGAAGGTGTTTCAGCCGAGGCGGCCTCATTAGCTGGTCATTTAGAGTTAGGTAGATTAATAGTGATGTATGATTCGAATGATATATCTCTTGACGGAGATTTGAATTTATCATTCTCTGAAAGTGTTGAAGCTCGGTTCAAGGCATATGGATGGCAAGTGATACGTGTTGAAGATGGGAACAATATTTCTGAAATTAGACAGGCTCTCGAGGAAGCGAAACGGGAACTAAATCGTCCTACATTGATTGAAGTAAAGACAGTGATTGGGTTTGGATCACCTAATCATGCTGGTACTTCTGATGTTCACGGAGCACCACTTGGTAAAGAAGAAATTAAGTTAACGAAGGAATTCTACAAATGGGAGTCAGAAGAGGATTTCTTTGTTCCAGAAAAGGTCTATTCTCATTTTAACGAAAAAATTGTTAAAAATGGAATGAAGAAAGAAGAAGAATGGAATCAGTCACTATCAGAATATCATGCTAACTACTCAGATCATGCTAAAGAACTCGAACAAGCAATAAGTGGTGAGCTGCCTAAGGGTTGGGAGCAGAATCTACCAGTTTATGAAGAGGGTACATCACTCGCTAGTCGGGCTTCTTCAGGTGAAACGCTCAATAAAATAAGTCAAACTGTCCCAAGCTTTTTTGGAGGATCAGCAGATTTAGCGGGTTCAAACAAAACGACGATGAAGGGGCAAGGAGATTTCCAAGCTGAGAGTTATGAAGGTCGAAACATCTGGTTTGGTGTTCGTGAATTTGCGATGGGTGCGGCATTAAATGGGATGGCTTTACATGGTGGTTTAAAGGTATTTGGAGGTACTTTCTTTGTCTTTTCTGATTATTTGCGTCCAGCAATTCGATTGGCAGCACTGATGAAGTTACCAATTACCTATGTGTTTACACATGACAGTATTGCTGTTGGAGAAGATGGACCAACACATGAACCAGTGGAGCAGCTTGCATCCTTTAGAGCGATGCCTAATCTACAAGTGATTCGTCCTGCTGATGGTAATGAAACGGTGGAAGCATGGAAGGTAGCGATGGAGTCTACTGAGACACCTACCATCCTTGTTCTTAGTAGACAAAATCTTAACACTATACCAAATTTAAGAAAACAACAAGAAGCAAGTTTAGTACATGGTGCATATCAAGTTTCACAAGCACGAAGTACTCAACCAGATGCTCTATTACTAGCTTCAGGCTCAGAAGTAAATCTTGCAATTGCAGCCCAAAAGCAATTAGAGAAAAGCAATATAAACGTAGCAGTCGTTAGTTTCCCTTCATGGGAACTGTTTGAGAAGCAATCACAGGAGTACAAGGACTCAGTTTTACCTCCTAATGTACCAATCCGACTAGCGCTAGAAATGGGATCATCAATTGGTTGGCATCGATATGTTGGCGCTCAAGGTGATGTATTAGCAATTGATCAATATGGTGCTTCAGCTAATCAAGACAAGATTTTAGCTGAATATGGTTTTACTGTAGAAAATGTGATTCATAGATTGAATAACTTGCTATCTAAAGAGAAGAAGGAGAGTTAATCATGAAAATATTTATCGACACGGCTAATGTAGAAGACATCGCTAAAGCCCATCGACTTGGTATTCTTTCCGGGGTAACGACCAATCCAACGTTGGTTGCGAAAGAAGGAGTTGACTTCAAGGAGAGAATAAAAGAAATCTGTGGAATCACAAATGGTTCAGTGAGTGCAGAAGTCATATCGTTAGAAGCTGAAGAAATGATTGCTGAAGGAAAAGAATTAGCTAGTATCGCTAGTAACGTAACGGTAAAAATCCCAATGACAACGGAAGGCCTAGCAGCCGTATCTGAGCTAACAAAACAAGGAATCAAAACAAATGTGACGTTAATTTTTTCAGCCAATCAAGCACTATTAGCAGCCAGAGCTGGTGCAACATATGTTTCACCATTTTTAGGCAGGTTAGATGATATCGGACAAAATGGTGTAAACCTAATTGAAGATGTTAAAAGTTTATTCGATAAGCATAACCTTACGACTGAAATCATAGCAGCATCCATTCGTCATACGGAGCACGCACATCAAGCAGCTCAAGCTGGAGCTCATATTGGCACAATGCCTTATAAGGTCATTGAGCAAATGACGAAGCATCCATTAACAGATCAAGGAATAAAGCAGTTTTTACTAGATTGGGAGCAAACAATTCAACAAAAACTACCTCTATGATATAGATATATTCAAGACGTATCAAACACCTCTCAACCTTTTTGGCTGAGGGGTATTTGTTTAATGTTTGATTTAGGGTTATTAATGGTCATCAACACGTTGTCAGCTTTATCCAAAGAATGGTACTATGATAGTAGACATGTGTCCTTCATGTTGGAACCGGAAAAACATGAAATTAAAATAACCTAGAAATAGAAAAGTCTAGAAATGGAGTGGCTATGAATAAGAAAAATGATTCAGCAAAAATCAAAATTATCCCTTTGGGTGGTTTAGGGGAAATTGGTAAGAATATGTATTTGGTTGAATATGATAATGAAATCGTCATTATTGATTCTGGGATTAAGTTTCCTGATAATGAGCTTTTCGGGATCGATTATATTATCCCTGATTATACATATTTATTGGACAACGCCGAAAGGGTAAAAGGATTATTTATAACACACGGACATGAAGATCATATTGGTGGAATTCCTTTTCTGCTCAAAAAGCTAAATGTACCGATTTATGCTGGTAGGTTAGCGGTAGGTTTTATAAAAAGTAAACTAGAAGAGCATCGTTTACTAAATGAAGCGACTATTCATGAGATATCCGAGCAAGATATCATCTCGTTTTCAGCTTTACAAATCTCTTTTTTCCGAACCACTCATAGTATTCCAGATTCGTTTGGAATTGTTGTGTCTACGAATATTGGGAATGTTGTTCATACCGGAGATTTTAAGTTTGATTTTACCCCAACAGGTCCTCCAGCAGACTTGATCAGAATGGGAGAAATAGGCGGGAAAGGTGTACTTTGTCTTTTATCTGATAGTACAAACAGTGAAGTACCCGGAATTTCATTATCAGAGCAACATATCGGAAATACGATTATTGATCTGATTAAAAAGCAGGATGGACGAGTCATTTTTGCCACGTTTGCTTCCAATGTATATAGACTGCAGCAGGTGATCAAAGCATCAGTCCTTACGAATCGGAAAGTATTTATTACAGGCCGAAGCATGGAAAAATCGATCACGATTGGAAGAGAGTTAGGTTACATAGAGGCCCCTGATTCGACGTTTATAAGTGAATTTGAGCTTAGACAGCTACCTGCAAACGAAGTGACGATTCTTTGTACTGGTAGCCAAGGTGAACCTTTTGCAGCACTATCAAGAATTGCATCTGGAAGACATCGTCAAATTTCTCTCATACAAGGAGATACCGTTGTGTTCTCATCTTCGCCTATTCCAGGTAATACATTAAGTGTGAATCGAGTGATTAACCAATTAGCAAGAGCTGGGGCAGAAGTAATTCATCATAAATTAACGGATGTTCATACATCAGGACATGCTGCTCAAGAAGAGTTGAAGCTGATGATTAGTCTCATGAAACCCACATTCTTTGTTCCGATTCATGGGGAATATCGAATGCAAAAGAAACATCAATCGTTAGCCATCGATTGTGGTGTACCAGAAGAAAACACGTTTCTTCTCGAAAATGGAGATGTATTAGCGGTTTCCAATGAATCTTCGAGAATCGTTGGAAAAGTCCCAGCATTTCCAGTCTATATTGATGGTCACGGAATCGGTGATATCGGCAGAAGTGTGTTACAAGAACGAAAAATCCTGTCAGAGGATGGAATGATTTCCATCTTCGTATTAAGAAGAGACAAGAAAGTGATAGGAACTCCTCAAATTATCTCAAGAGGATTTGTGTATGTAAGAGAATCAGAGGATTTAATGAAACAAATTCAATCTCTTGTGAGTTCATTTATCAATGAGCCAAAGAGTCGGTTTGAGATGGAAAGATTAATAAAAGATAATCTATCACGGTTTATTTATGAAAGTATAAAGCGAAATCCTTTGATTATTCCGAGAATTATTGATCTGTAAAGGAAATTGATAGGGATAAAGGAAAACCTTATTCCTTTTTAAAAATAAAATAGTAATAAATATAGACAACTAAAATCCTAATAGAAGTAGTAAGTTTTGAACGAAAAAAAGGACTGTAATTTCAAGAAGTTAAAAATTCTCCCAGGTTAGCTAGAACAACTACTTCGGGAGATTTTTTTATTAGCTTTAACCAAAAGACATGACTTATAAGACACTAATAATTAGTTCAATTATAATTCTAGTGAACATATTTATTATATTCTAGTAGAACCCGATGTCCCGAGGCACACTGAATGAGTGTGGCTTATTTTATTTTTATAGCAAAAAAGTTTATTGAATATTTTGAATCTTTTCGCATAGATTAGTTTATTAAATTTGAATTATCTAAAGGTATGACTAATTATAAAAGAGGTGAACCTTTTGTTAGATGAATTAAGTTTACTAGAATGGCTTGTTTCTGTGCTAGTTGGTATTGGAATTGGTTTTGCGAAAACTGCTGTTGCTACATTGGGAATCTTCAATGTAGCTTTATTAGTGCAAGTCTTTCCAGCGAAGGAATCAGTAGGAATCATGCTTCCTATGTTAATTATGGGTGATATTTTTGCTGTGATTTATTATCGTCGTAGTGTCGTCTGGAAATACCTCTTTTCTCTAGTCCCGTGGGTTTTGATAGGAATCCTTTCTGGTTATTTTGTTCTAATGCACATCAAAAATGATCAGCTATCCTTATTACTTGGTATCCTTATTTTGTCGTTAATCATTCTACAATTCTGCAAAGATTCTATCCAGTTAAAAGTTGACCGATTTTTTCAAAATGCGAAATGGTTTACATATCTCATGGGGATTTTAGCAGGGTTTGCAACAATGATAGGGAATGTATCCGGGGTCATTATGTCTATCTATTTACTTTCGAAAGGCCTTCCGAAAAAAGAATTTATCGGCACGGGTGCTTGGTTTTACTTATTTGTCAATATTATTAAAATCCCGTTTTTTCTCTCATTAGGAATGATTGCGTCTGAATCAATTGTGTTTAATTTAACTATTTTACCATTTATCCTGATTGGATGTTATATCGGTATTAAAATCGTCAAATTAATACCACAGAAGATATTCCAATGGACGATTCTAATCCTAGGTATTCTTGGTTCGATAAATCTTATTATTCTTAATTGGTAACATTATTAGGTTTAAATATCAGTAATCATATGTGTCTAGTATGTTACAATTAAGGAAATTATTTGACTATTTTAAAAAGGTTGAATTATAATAAACATAGTTGAACCAAATGAAAACGACAAAAGGCGGGACGTAGATGGATTTAGGGCAGAAAATAAGAAAACTCAGGAAAGAACAAAACAGGAGTTTGTCAGATATTGCAGATTCTTGTGGTTTTTCAAAAAGTTTATTGTCAAAAATCGAAAATGGAAAGACAGTGCCTCCAATCGCTACTTTAGTCAAAATTGCTGAGGCTCTATGTACGAAGGTATCCGCTTTACTTGATGATAATGAGCAAATAGGATCGATTTATTCAACAAAGGATAATAGTTTACAAAAGTTAGTGAAAACTGAAAAGGGATATTCCTTCTATGCTTTTGCAGTAGAGCGACAAGATAAATTAATGCAACCATATTTATTCGTTGCTAAAAAAGGTGAAACAAAGAAAAGTACATTGTCACATGGAGGAGAAGAGTTTGTTTACGTTCTAGAAGGAGAAATGCACTATCGTGTTGGTAATACCCAGTATACACTTAAGTCCGGGGACAGCATTTACTTCGATTCAATTGAAGAACATAGGTTAGATCCTATTACAGATGAGGTTATTTATTTAGCTATATTTAGCCAATCAAAAGAAGAATAAAAAATTTTTTTTAAATAAAATTTCTATTGAAACAACTATCCTAAGATAGTTGTTTTTCTTTTCCTTTTCTCTTAATATCCGTATTTTACCATTTTAAATAAATGGTGTTATCGGATTTAATCTCTGAGCCAAGTTATTTTAAAAAAAGAGTTTATAACTTTAAGATTATTGAATTTTAAAAATAGTAAAAAAATACGATTGACTATTCAACATTGTTGAACTAAACTGAAAACAGTTGAACGATAGTAAAAGTTTAACGAGAATATTTACGAAAATAAGGGGTGATTGGTTGATGGTTAAAAAGTATAAAGTTGGTCTAATCGGTGCAGGTGGAGTAACAGAGTTACATTTAGAAGGTTACAAAGATCAAACGGACAGAGTAGAGGTTGTTGCTATATGTGATTCTAATTCTGAAATATTAAAAGAACGTGCAGATAAGTATGGGATTCCTCAAAGATTTACTAGTCTAGAAGATTTTATTCAATTTAGTAACGTAGATGTTGCAATTGTATGCACCCCTACATCCATTAGAAAAGACATTGTGTTTCCTCTTATTGAAGCAGGTTTACCAGTATTTGTTGAAAAGCCATTTTCTGATTCGTTGGAAGAAGCAACAGAAATTGTAAACAAAGCTAACCAACACAAAATTCCCATCTCCGTCAATCAGAATTTTAGACGCCACTATCCATTTGAATTAGTAAGGAGAATTGTAGAGGAAGGAGTAATTGGAAGTGTAAATCAAATCATTTTCAATGAAATATTCTTTAGACAAGATCAAGGTTGGCGACTAAATTGTGAGCGTCATGCGATGTCAGTCATGGGGATACATTGGTTTGACGGCTTTAGATTAATTCTTGATTCTGCCCCCAAATCGATTGCTTGTCTGACACGTTCAGCCTCAGTTATTAATTGTGTTGGAGAAACAGAAGCAACTGTGCAAATTGCTTTTGAAAATGATTCAATCGTGACATATGTCCAAAGTTTTTCAAGTACTTATGGGAAGAATGAAATGATCGTCATCGGTGAAAAAGGGACACTAATTTGCAATCATACTTCTGTGAAACTCTATCAAAAAGGCGAGAGAGAACCTGTTCAAACATGGGAAAATAAGGTGTCTAGAGAAGAAGCGACATTTGAAGGATTAAATCAACTATTAACTTCATTAGAAACTGGAATAGAAGCAAAAAATAGTGCAATCGATAATTTGAAAACGGTTTCATTATTGGATGCAGCATACCTTGCTGCAAATGAAAATAGAATTGTTACTTTTAAACAAGGAGCATTAATATGACATTAAAACTAGCATTTTCTAGACCGACAGACACTTTGGAGGAGCAAAGGATATTATTTGAGAATTATCGTCAAATCGGATATGACGGGCTTCAATTAAAGAATGGTCAATATGCTAGCTATCTTGAATGTCCAGAACAATTTTTGGAAGATTGGGGCGCACCAAAAGGCCTGGCGTCGGGATTAATTACAGCTGGAGTGCTTGATGAACAGAATATTCAACAACTTCGTAATGTCTATAAGTTCGCTGAGAAAACTGGAACTGATTTAATCGTATTTTGTCATTTGGTTCCTAGAAGTGAAGTAAGCATTGAAGAAATACGTAAGTATGCTGACTTATTTTCTGAACTGGGAAAAGAAGCAGAGCAGTGCGGTGTGAAGCTATCTTTGCATCATCATTATAATAATCCGGTTATGCATAGAGAGGACTTTGATATTTTTTTCGATCGCATACAGAATCAATCAGTTGGTTTAACTGTTGACACTGCTCATCTTGTAAAATCGGGTATTACGGATATTCAAGAATTGATTCAGAGTTATGGAAAAGTGATCGATAATTTTCACCTGAAGGATTTTGCGAATGGAGATTGGCGTGTATTGGGTCAAGGTGAGATAGACTTTAAACCAATTTTCAAAGCAATTGAAGCGATTAAATATAATGGCTGGATATCTGCTGATGAAGAAAGTGGAAGCGGTATCATTGGTGGGATGAAAGATTGTCATTCTTATATAAAGCAAGGTCTGTCAATTGCAATAGATTAATATAGATAGGCTACCTTTTTCTTAGTTGTATCCCCCTTACGATCTATAGAAAGGGTAGCCTACCCAATTGAATTGAATTTATCTCAAAATTAGAAGGGATGTGATTAATGTGGAAACAACTACAACTACTCCTGCTTCAATTAAAGTAGTTGAAAGGAAAAAGAAAAGATTAAAACTTGTATCAGATTTAAAACGCGATCGGTACTTATATCTTCTCATTCTTCCTGGTTTATTGTTTTTCATTATCTTCAAATACGTTCCAATGTGGGGGATTATCATTTCCTTTCAAGATTATTCACCATATTTAGGAGTATTAAAAAGCGAATGGGTAGGATTTGCTCACTTTCAACGTTTTTTCACAAATCCTGATTTTATCATACTGTTCCGCAACACGATGATGATCAGCCTATTAAACTTAGTATTCTTTTTTCCGATTCCAATCATCTTAGCCATCCTCTTAAATGAAGTTCGTTCCCAGGTATTTAAAAGATCGATTCAATCTATTGTCTATCTACCTCATTTTCTATCATGGGTTATTATCGCTGGGATTTCATTTTTATTGTTATCAGAATCCGGAGGAATTGTAAATATGATGATGGAAAAGTTAGGGTTTAGTCGCTTTGACTTTTTAACAAATGAGAGTACATTTTGGTATTTGTTAGTTGGTCAAAATATTTGGAAAGAAACTGGCTGGGGAACGATTATCTTTTTAGCTGCAGTTGCGGGAGTTAATCCGGCTTTGTATGAAGCAGCAAAAATGGATGGTGCAAGCCGAGTCAGGCAAATCTGGCATATTACTCTACCAGGAATAAGAAATGTCATCATCGTTCTCTTCATCTTACGTCTTGGAAATATTATGGATGTAGGATTCGAGCAAGTTTTTCTAATGATGAATGGAGCTGTTTCGCAAGTAGCTGACGTATTTGAAACCTATGTCTATCGTAATGGTATTCAGAGTGGCCAGTTTAGTTACACGACAGCAGTTGGGTTGTTCAAATCTGTGATAGGGTTAGCTCTTGTTGTGTTAGCAAATTGGCTAGCGAAATTATTCGGCGAGGAAGGAATTTACTAGGAAAGAGGGTGAAGTAATGAAAGAAAGCTCGGGGGATCGGCTATTTAATATCGCTAATATAACAATTCTAGTCATTATTGGGATTGTTACATTATTTCCACTTTATTATGTATTTGTAGTTTCATTTGCAACCCCTTATGAATATGTCGAGAAAAACGGATTTATATTGTTTCCAACAGAATGGACCCTTGCCTCTTATAAATATCTCTTAACAACCTCAGCCTTTATGAAATCTACGGGGGTTAGTGCATTTCTAGCTACGGTTGGAACTGCGCTTAGTTTAGTCGTCACAGCAGGGATTGCGTTCGGTCTTTCTCGTAAAAGATTAAGAGGAAGAAAGATTATCTTAATGCTTATTCTATTTACCATCTTATTCAACCCAGGAATCATCCCTCAATATATTTTGGTTCGTGATTTGGGGTTGATTAACAGTGTATGGTCCTTGATTTTGCCAGTTCTTTCTAGTGGTTGGTACGTAATTTTGATGAAAAGCTTCTTTGATAACATTCCAACTGAATTAGAGGAAGCAGCCACAATAGATGGATGTAATGATTTAGGAATCTTCTTTAGAATTGTCCTGCCATTGTCCATCCCAGCTCTTGTAGCATTTGGATTATTTTATGCGGTGGCATATTGGAACACATTCTTTAATGCAATTTTATTCATCAATGACTTTGATAAAGTCCCATTACAGGTTGTGTTAAGAAATATGTTAATAGATTCTGATACGTCTACAAGTGGTGCTGCAGCGGTTGAGATGGTATCGGAACAACAACTCCCAGCACAAACAATCAAAATGGCAGCGGTTGTTATTTCGACATTACCAATACTATTAATTTATCCATTTTTACAAAAACACTTTGCGAAAGGGGTCATGCTGGGTTCTGTTAAAGGATAATCTGTTTTTACTATTAAATGAAAAAAGGGAGGATTCGAAATGAGTCATAAGGAGATCTCAATAAAGCATGGATTTAAATCAGTTTTAATCGGTGGATTGTTATTAAGTACACTTTTAACAGGCTGTACAACCGATTCAAGTAGTTCTGAGGCGGATGGAGGACCAGTCAAAATTTCAATTATGTCAGATTTTACGATAGCACAACCTCCTTCAGAGGATAATCCAGTCTTATTAGAACTAGAGAAACGTACTAACACTGATTTAGATATCACATGGGTGTCAGGTCCAGATTATATTGATCGTTTAAATGTTGTGCTAAGCTCAGGAGATCTTCCTGACCTCATAAAGATCGATGATGTAACAAATCCGGTCTTTCAACAACTGGTTGAACAAGGAGCATTCTGGGACCTAACTCCTTATGTAGAAGAATATGAAAACTTAATGAATTATCCAGAAGTTATCTGGAAAAACACATCAATTGATGGGAAAAACTTCGTGATTCCAGTTGCCAGACCATTAGATGGATTTGTTACTCCTTCCATTAGAAAAGATTGGTTGGATGAACTTGGACTTGAAGTGCCTCAAACTACAGATGAACTATATGAAGTGTTAAAAGCGTTTAAAGAAAACAAACCAGATGGTGAAGACCCAACTTACGGCTACACAATGCGTGCAGATTACTGGTTACAATCTGTATTTACTGGAGCAAGAGATAAATGGAAGGAAGTGGATGGGGAGCTTGTAGATGTCACGTTAGAACCGGAAATGAGAGAAGCCTTATTATATAAACACAAATTATATAATGAAGGATTAATTCCTCCAGATTATGCAGTTATGAAAGAAACTCAATTCTGGGATCTTGCCACTGGTGGTCGTGCTGGGTTAACAGCTGAGACGATTGAAGCTACATGGCGTTGGACTTACGACCAGTGGAAAAGAGAATCAAGCGTTGATTGGCTTCCACTCACAGCGTTAAGTGCACCTAACAGAGAGCCATATGCAGAGCAATTTAGAGGGTACATTGGCTGTATAGCAATTCCGAAATCTGTTCCAGAAGAAAAGATGAAGAAAATTTTATCACTAGTAGACTATGGTGCGTCTGAAGAAGGCGGCACATTAACCCTATACGGTATTGAGGGTACTCATTACAACGAAGAAGATGGCTTTAAAGTGGCAACAGAACAAGCTGTTAAAGATAGCGTAGGTGTTGGAGCCTTCGGAAAAATGTTCATGAAATTCGATCCATATATGTATGCGTATGCACCAGGTATGCCAAAAGAAAAATTTGATCGTAACAAGCAAATTATCGACCAAAAGGAACCAATTAGTGAACCAGATCCAGCCATTGGTTTAGTTTCTGAAACTCACTTAAAAATGGGAGCAGACTATACCAAGAAAATTGATGATTTAAAAATACAAGTTATTATGGGCAAACAGCCTATCGAAGCTTGGGATAAATATGTTGAAGAACTAAAGCAAGATGCAACCTATCAAAAAATTATTGAGGAAATGAACGCAGCTTATAAGGCTCGTGAGGAATCATACTAAACAAGGAATAGCAGATAAACTGAATAATTTTGGGGCACTATTTTCACAAGTCATAACCACAGTGCCCCTTTTGTTATATTGATTTATTAATCTAAAAAACCTTATTGGTAGTATTATCAGAGAGTTACTCCAGCTCCTTTGGGATGAAGCGGTTTCGGGAGAATCCACTGATAGGAAGCTCCCGGCGGACCGCCCCGTGATGTTCCAATGGTGTATTGTATTGAATGGAGTGATCTACAATCTATGTATTTTAAAGGTAACTAAAAAAATCTTAAAAGGAGATGTTGAATTTGGCGACAATTACTAATTTAAAAGATCAAAAGCACGTTTTAAATATGGATTGGGGTAAAATTCAATGGTTGTGTGGCAAGGAAATTGACCCAGATAGTGAAATGACATTTGGAATGGTTTTCATCAATGCAGGAGATTCAAACCCTAGACATATCCATCCGAACTGTGAGGAGTATATCTTTGTTCTCTCAGGAGAATGTGATCATTCGTTAGGGGATGAAATGTATCACCTCAAACCAGGTATGATGTTGCGAATCCCTCAAGGAGTTCCACATAACGCCACTGTTACTAGCTGGGAGCCTTGTCGAATGATCATTACTTATTCAGCACCTGATCGTCAAACAATTGGTGAGTAATTTTCATTTTAGAAAATTGGCTTGTTATTATGAAAACATTCTGCTTCTAATAATTTAATTACAAGGAGTGATATAGTGGAGTCTAAAAAAGTTATACTTATTGGTTCTTTTGATACAAAGGGGACTGAATTTGAATTTGTAAAAGATACATTAGAAAGGTTAGGGATAGAAACCTATTTGGTTGATATAGGCGTACTTAACACTCCTCAGATTCAACCAGACATCCCAAGTAGTGAGGTAGCTAAATTAGCAGGGACAACATTAGAAGTTCTTAGACAGGACAATGACAGAGGTAAAGCGGTTTCAGCAATGGCTGAAGGAGTAGCAAAAGTCATGGAGCAACTAATCCACAAAGGGATTGTTGCTGGTGTGATTGGGATGGGTGGTACAGCTGGTACAACGGTTGGCGCATCAGCTATGAAGGTTGTTCCAATCGGTATTCCTAAGTTATTAGTTTCAACAGTTGCATCAGGAAATACTAGGCCATATGTTGGGGTCAAAGACGTAACGATGATGTATTCTGTAATCGATATTGCCGGGATTAATAAATTATCGAGTCGTATTTTAAGTAATGCTGCTTATGCAATGGCTGGAATGGTCAAAGGTATCTATAGTGAATCTATAGAACAAGATGACAAAATCACAATTGGAATGACGATGTTTGGAGTTACTACACCTTGTGTTACAAAAGTAAGGGAAATCCTCGAAGAGCAAGGTTACGATATTTTAGTGTTCCATGCGACAGGCACTGGTGGTCTTGCAATGGAAGAATTAATTGATGGTGGTTTTATTAAGGCCGTAGCAGACATTACCACTACTGAATTAGCAGACGAGTTAGTCGGAGGAATCTTCACCGCTGGCCCTACAAGATTAGAAGCAGCGGGTAAAGCTGGTATTCCTCAAGTTGTTTCCGTTGGAGCATTGGATATGGTTAACTTTGGCACGCCGGATTCTGTGCCTGTACAGTTCAAAAACAGAAAGTTTTACCAGCACAACCCTACAACTACATTGATGAGAACAACGACCGATGAAAATCGAAAATTAGGAGAAATAATTGCTATAAAGTTAAATCAAGCTATAATCCCACCTATAGTAATCTTTCCTAAGGGAGGAGTATCACTTATTGATCAAGAAGGGCAGGCCTTTGAGGGGGTTGAGCAACGGGAAGTTTTGTATTCGACACTTAAGGAAAATTTAAGACCTGATATCCCGTTCATTGAAACCGAGAAGGATATCAATGATGAGTCAGTGGCAGAACTGATTGCTAGTAAGTTATTAAGTAGTTTAAGAGAGACTGTTAAATAGAGAGAGGAGTTGTCGCTATGGTATTATCAAGAGAAGAAATTCTGAACCGTCTTAGGTCTAATATAGAGAGAAACGTTGCTGTTGTTGGGGCAGGCGCAGGAACGGGTCTTTCGGCTAAATGTGCTGAAATGGGTGGAGTAGATTTAATTATTATATACAATTCAGGACGTTATCGCATGTCAGGTAGAGGTTCCTTATCTGGGTTAATGCCTTATGGGGATGCGAACCAAATTGTGGTTGATATGGGAAGAGAGGTCTTACCAATCGTTGAGGACACGCCTGTATTAGCTGGTGTTTGTGGAACAGATCCATTTAGAGTGATGAGCGTGTTTTTAGAAGATTTAAAACGAATGGGATTTTCTGGTGTTCAAAACTTCCCAACTGTTGGGCTATGCGATGGGATATTCAGGCAAAACCTTGAAGAAACAGGAATGGGATATGATCTTGAGGTTGAAATGATTCGAAAAGCAAATGAAGTCGGTTTATTGACAACGCCGTATGTTTTTAATGAGGACGATGCAATAAAAATGGCTAGGGCTGGCGCAGATGTGTTAGTTGCTCATGTTGGGTTAACAACGAAGGGAAGTATTGGTGCCAAAACAGCACTAACATTAGATGAGTCTGTAGACCTTGTCCAAAGAATACACGATGCAGGAAAGTCAATAAATCCCGATATTATTGTTTTGTGTCACGGAGGACCTATATCCGAGCCAGAAGATGCGGAATATGTATTAAGTAAAACAAACGGCATTAGTGGATTCTTCGGTGCTTCCAGTATGGAGCGTTTACCTACTGAAAGAGCTATTACTGAGCAGGTTAAGAGATTTAAAAACATACTTTAAAGAAAATGTATTTCCTATTTCCTTAAAAATATTTCAACATATCTAAATAAGTAGCCTAAATCGAAAGCTGATTTAGGCTATTCGTAATTATAACAGGAACTTAGGGACAGTTATGTTCGTTTAATTTGATTCATGGTAGTGTATCCTAAAAAAACAACCTATTAGGATCACATCCAAGTCAGAATTTTACAGGCTTTTTTATAAGCATAATAGAAACTAACGGATTTCAAAACTGATTTTGTACAATTGTATATTTCTCCTCAAATATCCGAATGCCGTACCAAGCATGTAAAAACACAAATAACAACTGAACTCCTTTTAATCCACGAGGGGTAGAGCTTAACTTATAATATACTATTTACTGAAGATAGAATCAGTGTGCCATGCACTATTCTCTTCACTAATCTTGTGTAAAACTATTAAATTTTGTCCGTTGATCGGATTTTTACTGTCTATGTAATAGACTTTCTTGTGGAAAATCTCGATTGTGATTGCTCCTCTATCACTTTTCTCCAACAACCCTAGCTTCGAGGGTTGTTGGTATCTTAATACCAATAAGGGCGGAGCATTAGAGAGGTTTCACCGACAAAACGACCAGAGCAAGCGGTCAAAATGTCGTGGAGGAAAGGTGTCACCGACAAAACGACCAGAGCAAGTGGTCAAAATGTCGTTGAGTAGAGGTCTCACCGACAACACCCCACATCAAGCCTTCCGAACTGTCGTTGATGCAAAGTCTCAACGATAAATCTACCAAAAAAAACAAGTTGTCCATACGTCCTTGAGTCGAGGTCTTTAGGACAAAATTAACAGATGAAGTACTACACGATTGTGGAGCGAGGAATCTATCTCCTAAATTCCTGTCGTTAATTGTTTAAAATGCTCATAATTTTTGTTTAAATAAGCATTGAAAAGAGACTAGAAAAAATAGAATAATAAAAGTGTAATCACCTTTAATGAAAAGGAGGTAGAATATAATTTTTAAAGAAAGCGTTTTCTGGGATGGGGTTAGCAACAAGTGTGGACCTACTTAGCACGTATATTTATTCCTTGTATAAGGTAGTTGATGTTGTGAGGACAGGGAACTTAGGTTTAGTGAAGAGAATCAATAAAAATACTGTTCTTAACATAATTCGTGATTACAAACGAATTTCTCGTGCAAACATTGCAAAGGTAGCAGGATTAAATAAAGCAACAGTTTCCTCCTTAGTCGATGAACTAATTCAAGAACATTATGTCATTGAATTGGGCACTGGGGAGTCAACAGGTGGAAGAAGACCGCTTATGCTTGAATTTAATAGAAATGCTGGTACTTTAATAGGTGTTGAGCTAGGAGTTAATTTCATTTTAGTTGTTTCAACCAACTTGCAAGCTCGGATCATCTGGAAAAAACAAGTGTATTTGAAAAAGGATGAGCTGCAACAGCATATTGTTGAAAAAATGGTAGAAACGATTAAAGAAGCAATAGAGCTGTCACCCAAAACCCCCTATGGAATTATAGGGATTGTTGTTGGAGTACCAGGTATTGTGAATCATGAGACAGGGTCTATTTTATTTGCACCTAATCTTAACTGGGATTATGTCCCGATCGCTTCTATGCTTACACAGCAGTTACCCCACTATAGAATTCATGTTGAAAATGAGGCAAAGCTCGCAGCACTTGGGGAAAAGTGGTTTGGTTCAGGTAAGGAATATAAAAATATTGTTTATATAAGTGCTGGTACTGGGATTGGTGCTGGGGTTATTTTAAATGAGCAGCTCTACACTGGAGTTGAAGGATTAGCTGGAGAAGTTGGTCACCATATAATCGACGTGAAAGGATTGAAATGTAGCTGTGGAAATTACGGATGCTGGGAAATGTATGCATCTGAAAAAGCACTTCAAAATCGCCTTAAACCATTATTGTTAGAAGAATACTCGATTGACTCTATTCTATTACTAGCTAGATTAGGGAACAGCGAGATCAATAAGGTCCTATCAGAAACAGGGATGTACTTGGGTGTTGGTCTATTAAATATTATCAATTCTTACAACCCGGAAGCAATTATCATCGGAAACTCACTTGTAGAAGCTGGTGACTTGATTCTTGATCCGGCTAAGAAGTTTGTTAAAAAAAGTATGTTAAATAAAGCCAATCATCCTAACATTATTAAAGCTCAACTTGGAGACAAAAGCTGTGTGATTGGTGCCGTTTCACTAATTTTAAAGGAACTATTAAGTATTGAAGAGGAAGAAGACTCAGAAATAATTGGGTGAAAAATTTTTAGAATTTTTTTACTATTGTTAATTTATTTATTAAACAAACTAACTAACTAACCGAGTAAGAAAGGAGTTGTCGTCTTAGTGAAGGTATCGTGTCATTTAATTACTTGGGGGGAAGATCTCCTTACAGGCTTAAAGGAAGCATCTGAGTTAGGATATCAGGCGTGTGAAACATTTACTCATATTGCTTTACAATATGAGAACCGAATGGAGGAATTTAAAGAATTACTCGCAAATCATCAATTTGAGCTTTCCGCTTTATATGGTGGCGGGAGATTTAGTGAAAAGGCTAAACAAAAGGAAGTTATCGAATATAACACTCGTGTGGCTAAATTCTTAGCGGCAAATAATAGTGACATTATTGTATTCGGTCCAGGTGGGCCAAGAAATCCAACAGGCACCTCTTTAGATGAATTGAAAATCGCCGCTGAAACGATTAATGAGGCAGCAAAACGCTGCTATGATTTAGGTGTGAAAGCTTGTGTTCATCCACACCTATGGACGGAGATCCAAGATGAAAATGAAATAGATGCTATTATGGAATTGACAGACCCTAACTACGTATTTTTCTGTCCTGACACCGCCCATTTAACAAAAGCTGGAATGGACCCCGTAAAGGTCATGAGACGTTATAAAGATCGAATTCAATATTTGCATTTGAAGGACGTGACACCTGATGATGCAGTCGATGTTGAAAAGTTCCCAATTTTAACAGGAAATGAAGCTTTACCTATTTTTTGTGAGCTAGGTTTAGGGACGATTGATTTTCAACCAGTGTATGCATTTTTAGAAGAAATAAATTATAACGGTTGGGTAACTGTCGAAATTGACAAATCGACGAGTACTCCTTATCAAAGCTTAAAAACGTGTAAGGAATTTGTCGAAGAACAGCTAGGACTTTTAGTAAGTCAGAAGTAGGTGAGGTTATTGAGAAAGATAAAAGCAGGAATTATTGGTTGTGGAAATATTAGTGGTATTTATTTTAAAGCAGGTAATAGATTTAAAGATTTTGAGATTATCGCTTGCGCTGATTTAGAATTAAACCGAGCACAATCAAAAGCAGACGAATTTCGAATAAAGAAAGCTTATACAGTTGAAGAGTTATTAGCAGATCCTGATGTAGAATTAGTCATCAATTTAACCATTCCACAGGCACATGCAGAGATTTGTTTGGAAGCGCTTTATTCAGGAAAACACGTGTATGTGGAGAAGCCTCTTTCTATTTCTAGAGAGGATGCAAGACAAATTTTAGACGTTGCGAAGGAAAAGGGGTTACTTGTCGGTGCAGCACCAGATACCTTTTTAGGAGGTGGAATTCAAACTTGTCGAAATCTCCTTGATGAAGGTGTGATTGGTGAGGTAGTCGCTGCTACAGCATTTATGATGATCCCAGGTCATGAAAGGTGGCATCCAGATCCAGCTTTTTATTATCAAAAGGGTGGAGGACCAATGTTTGATATGGGACCTTATTATCTTACAGCACTTATTACTTTGATTGGTCCTATTCGAAGAGTTAGTGGTACAACAAGGATCACCTATCATAACCGAATGATTACAAGTCAACCAAAGCATGGAGAATCGATCCATGTCGAGACGCCGACCCATATTGCTGGATTAATTGATTTCCAGAATGGTGCGATTGGTTCCATTATCACTAGTTTTGATGTGTGGGGAACTCGATTACCACATATTGAGATTTATGGATCCAAGGGTTCATTATATGTACCAGATCCAAATACATTTGGAGGTCCAGTTTATGTGCGTAAAGCGGGAGAATCTAGTGAAGTGGAAGTGCCATTAACACATGGATACACAGATAATAGCCGTGGCCTTGGTGTTGCTGATATGGCAAATGCAATGATGACTGGTAAAACTCATCGAGCAAATGGCGAAATGGCTTATCACGTGTTAGATGTCATGCAAGCATTTCTTGATTCTTCAGACCAAGGATCGCATATCGAACTTTCCAGTAGTTGTAAGAGACCAAGTCCTCTACCAGTAGGCCTGGTGGATGGAGAAGTAGAAATTTACTAAGCATACCTACTATTTAATAACGACGAATTTAGTCGAAAGATAGTAATGAAAGCCCTTACAAAACACATTGACCTGTCTGAATCTTCAAAAATATAATTAATATTGTGTTAGTTTAACAACTGAACTTTTTAAAATAAAGGGGGAAAAGAAGATGTTAAGGAAGTTTGGAATTCAAAAGATCTTACTAGTTTTTGTGAGTGTTATGCTTTTTATTGGTGTAGTTGGTTGTAGTAAAGATACGTCTACTGATTCAAATGGAAAAACAAAGTTAACCATTTGGTTGTGGCCTGGAATGGGAATTGAAGACCAAATTAAACAATATGCCGAAGAAAACGGAATTGAAGTAGACATTCAACTTTCTGAGTTTGCCGATGTCCATAACAACTTAACAACTGCGCTAGCAGCTGGCAGTGGTGCTCCAGATATCTCAGCTGTCGAAGTAAAGGGTATTGATAAGATGAAAGGAAATCCTGAACATTTTCATAACCTCCTTGATTTAGGGGCAGATGACGTAAAAGGAGATTATTTAGATTGGAAATGGCGGCAAGCGCTTACAGCTGATGGTAAACACCTACTAGGCTTACCAACAGATATCGGTCCACAAGCAATGGCATACCGTTTAGACATATTTGAACAAGCTGGTTTACCTACTGACCGTGAAGAAGTGGCAAACCTAATTAAAACATGGGATGACTTCATTCGTGTAGGGGAAGAAATTAAAGCGAAAACAGGTAAGGCAATGATCGACTCTCCAAATGGTGCTTACTCAGTAATGGAAGGTCAAGGAAGTGAAAAATATTTTGATAAAGATGGCAATGTGATTGTGCAAGATAATCCACAAATCAAAAAAGCATATGATTTTGCCGTACAGTTAATTGAAAAAGATCTTACTTCAGGTTTCGAACAATGGTCAGCTGAATGGGGTACAGGGATGACAAATGGCGATTTTGCTACATTACTTGCTCCAGCTTGGATGATGACATTTATGAAGGAAAATGCTCCCGATGCAGCTGGTATATGGGATATTACATTATTACCAGAAGGTTCAGGTAACTGGGGTGGTTCATTCTTAACGATTCCGAAAGAATCAAAGAATGCTGAAGAAGCTTACAAATTAATCAAATGGTTACTATCTCCAGAACAACAATTAGCTACATTCAAGACGGCAGGGAATTTCCCATCAACACCAGGAATCTATGATTCTGAAGAAATTCAAAGCTTTACAAGTGATTATTTCAACAATGCTCCTGTAGGTAAAATTTATGCAGAAGCTGCTAAACAGGTAAAACCAATTATCGAAGGTCCTGAATCAATTCAAATTGAAGGATATATCGGTGACGCAATTACACGTGTGAAGGACGGTCAAGCTGAGCCACAAGCAAGCTGGGATCAAGCAATGGAACAAATTGAGCGTGAGTTAAGCCGATAACTCTAGTTAGGAGAGACTGGTCATTTATCAGTCTCTCTAAACTGAAACAAATGATTTTGAGTACATTAAACCCGTTGAAAACAATGGAGAGACTGGTCTTTTTACAATCTCTTATCTTATAGAAAATTGAAAGGGGGAAATACAATGTCCTCGAATGTAAATCTAAATAAACAGCAACCTGCGAATAGTCCTTCCTATAAGAAGACATGGAAGCAGTCTACGAAGGATCATATATCTGGATACTTATATATCTCTCCATTTTTTATTATATTTGGAGTGTTTGGAGTCTTTCCAATCATCTTCACAGCCTGGATCTCATTTCATAAGTGGAATATCTTAGGGACGAAAGAATTCGTTGGATTAAGAAACTATCAACTTCTCTTTACAGATGACCCTCTTTTTTGGAAAGCATTAGGAAATACCTTTAGTATTTGGTTCATTTCAACGTTACCACAGCTGTTTTTGGCACTGATTTTAGCGTTTATATTAAATTCCGCCTTTGTTAAAGGGAAACAATTCTTTCGACTAGCCGTTTTCTTACCTAATATTACGTCTGTTGTTGCAGTAGCGATTATCTTTGGGGCCATCTTTGGTCAACAATATGGAATCTTAAATTACTTGCTATCATTCTTTGGTATTGAGCCGATTAACTGGCAAGGGACCTATTGGGGAACACATCTTGCGATATCTTCCATGGTTATGTGGAGGTGGACAGGATATAATGCCATCATCTATTTAGCGGCGTTACAAAGCATTCCTAAAGATTTATATGAAGCAGCCCGGATTGACGGTGCAAGTAAAGCTCAACAGCTTTTCCATATCACCATTCCGATGATTCGTCCAATGATCATTTTTACAGTGATTTTATCAACGATTGGTGGAATGCAAATTTTTGCGGAGCCTCTTATGTTCTCAGGTCCTGGTGGTGGAGCAATGGATCAAGGCTTAACAATGACACTATACCTATATGAAGAAGCATTTACACGAAATTCCTTCGGATATGCTTCAGCAATTGCTTGGGTATTGTTCCTAATCATTGTCCTTTTCTCACTAGTGAATCTGTTTGTAACAAGACGTATAAAATCCGCTGAATAAGGAAGTGAGTGTATATGAAGGAAGTAGGAGTAAAATGGTATAGTCCAGGAAAGATTATCACTTATTTATTATTAATTATTATTACATTTTTATCTATTTTCCCATTTTATTGGATGTTTGTAATTGGTTCTCATCACACTTCAGCAGTAAATAAGTTCCCACCGGCGATGCTACCTGGTGCAAACTTTTTCGAAAATGCCGGCAAGGTCTTTGATAATATCCAATTTTTCCAAGCAATTATAAACTCTGTAATTGCCTCAACTGCGATTACAGCAGCCGTTTTATTCTTTTGCTCATTATCAGGATTTGCTTTTGCCAAATTAAACTTCAAGTGGAAGAATGGTTTATTTGTCTTTATTATTGCGACAATGATGGTTCCTTCTCAATTGGGGCTTATTCCATCTTATATGATTATAAGTAAACTAGGGTGGATTAATAGTTTAAATGCCATTATTGTGCCGGCAATGGTAAACGCTTTCGGAGTGTTCTGGATGAGACAATATATCATGGCAACCATTCCTAATGAACTGATGGATGCAGGTCGGATCGATGGATGCTCAAATTTCCGGTTATATTGGAGTGTTGTCCTACCATCCGTTCGTCCAGCGATGGCAACACTAGGATTAATCACATTTATGAACGTTTGGAATGATTTTTTGTGGCCTTTAGTTGTATTAAAAGACCGAAGTGTTCACACCATTCAAATTGCACTTCGTACACTTAATGGCGCCTATTACCAAGATTTTGCAATGATCTTAGCAGGTACCTTTATGGCAACCGTTCCGATTTTAATCGTCTTTTTAATGTTTAGTAAGCAGTTTATTTCGGGGTTAACTGAAGGGTCTGTGAAAAATTAGGGTAGCCCCCTTCATCCAGGCGTCCAGGCGAAAACAAGTAGGAAGTAAATATTTGGCCTCTATGATTCAGTTGCTCAATAGAAAATAAGGAGAAAGTAAATCATAGGGCCTTTTTGATTTAGTTGCTGAAGCGAAAACAAGGGGAAAGTGAATCATAGGCTCTCTATGATTTACTTACCGAGGCGAAAACAAGGTGGAAGTAAATCATAGGGCCTTTATGATTTAGTTGCTGAAGAGGAAACAAGGAGAAAGTGAATCATAGGGCCTCTATGATTTAGTTGCCGAGGCGAAAACAAGGAGAAAGTAAGTCATAGGGTCTATTTTCAAGATAGACACCAACAAAAAAAGAAGGTGAAATCAATGAACGAAAAGAAACAAATACGTGTAGGAATGATAGGTTACAAGTTCATGGGGAAAGCCCATAGTCTTGCTTATCGAAATCTACCTTTTTATTTTGACACAGATGCAATTCCCATCACGCAGGCTATTTCCGGGCGCAATGAAGAGAATGTCAAACAAGCAGCCGAAAAGATGGGATGGGCCTCATATGAAACAGATTGGCGTCGATTAATTGAACGTGATGACATTGATTTGATTGATATCGTGGCTCCAAACGACTCACATGCAGAAATGGTGATTGCTGCTGCTGAAGCTGGAAAGCATATCATTTGTGAAAAACCACTTGCGATGACCGTTGAACAAGCAGAACGAATGCTTGAAGCGGTTGAGAAAAATAAAGTCGTACATATGATTTGTCATAACTATCGATTTGCTCCAGCTGTACAGTTTGCAAAAAAGCTGATTAAGGAAGGAAGATTAGGAAAAATACGCCATATCCGTGCAACCTATCTACAGGATTGGATTATGGACCCGAATTTCCCACTCACATGGAGGCTACGTAAAGATGTGACTGGAACAGGGACGTTGGGGGATATCGCTGCCCATAGTATCGATTTAGCTAGATTCCTAGTAGGTGAGTTTACAGAGGTTGTCGGAATGATGGAAACCTTCATTAAGGAGCGTCCTATCGGAGAGATGACTGGGGGCTTAAGTGGAAAGGTAGAAGGTGGGGAAATGGGAGAAGTCGATGTAGACGATGCTGCTGCTTTTATGGCTCGATTTGAAAACGGTGCTCTTGGAGTGTTTGAAGCAACTAGACTTGCTGGGGGAAATCGAAATGGCAACCGCTTTGAAATTAACGGAGAGTTAGGCTCGATTCGCTGGGACATGGAAAATATGAATAACCTACAAGTGTACTTTGATCAGGATGAACATGGTCTGCAAGGCTTTCGAACAATTAATTGTACAGAAGAATACCATCCTTTCGCAGGTGCCTATTGGCCAGCAGGTCATATAATCGGCTATGAACACACTTTTATTAATCTATTCACCGAGTTAATGAATGGGATAGCAACAGGTAAAAGCCCCGAACCTAATTTCGTGGACGGCCTAAAGAACCAAAAAGTATTACATGCAATAGAAGAGTCGGCTAAAAAGAAATCATGGGTAGAAATAGAACGAAGCTAATTGAATTCGCACCATCGAGTGTGAAAAGTTTTACACTCAGTGTGGAATGAGCGGAGAGCCACTCGACTCCTGTGGGATCTAGCGGTTACGTGAGACCCCGCAGGAGCCAAAAGCGACGAGGAGGCTCACGAACCGCCCCACGGAAAGCGAGTGGATCGCAGCTCATGGAACTCCACTATCTAGGTTCGTTTCAGGGTAAATAGATTATTATGGAGGGATTACATTGAAAAAAGTAAAAGTAGGTATCATAGGCTGCGGGAACATAAGTGCAATCTACTTACAAGCCCCAAAAACACTTGAAATATTAGACGTTATAGCCGTTGCCGACATCGATGTGGAACGGGCAAAATCCAAAGCAGAAGAATACGGCATCAGCAAGGCTTATACAGTGGAAGAGCTCCTAGCAGATCCAGAAGTTGAAATTGTCATCAATCTAACGATACCAGGTGCTCATTTTGAAGTATGTATGAAAGCTCTTGAAGCTGGAAAGCATGTATATGTTGAAAAACCACTCTCGATCGAGCTTGAAGATGGTAAAAAACTATTGCAAGTAGCTGTGGAAAAAGGTCTTCGAGTAGGGTGTGCTCCAGATACCTTTTTAGGTGGTGGCCTACAAACATGCAGAAAGCTAGTGGATGATGGTTGGATTGGTGAGCCAATTGCAGCAACTGCTTTTATGATGGGAAATGGACCAGAGGGGTGGCATCCGGATCCAGAGTTTTTTTATAAAAAAGGCGGAGGACCGATGCTTGATATCGGACCTTATTATCTAACAGCACTCATCAATCTTATCGGACCTATTAAGCGAATCACTGGTTCAGCGCGGGCATCATTCCCAGAGCGGACGATATTAAGTCAGCCAAAATATAAGCAGAAAATTACTGTTGATGTACCAACACATACAACCGGAATCATCGATTTTGAAGGTGGTGCGATTGCCACTTTGATTACAAGCTTTGATATTTTTGGAGGGTCTAAGCTTCCGCGCATTGAGTTATATGGGACAGAGGGAACATTAGTGGTCCCTGATCCAAATGAGTTTGGCGGCCCTATTTTTATAAAACGTCGTGGAGAGAAGGAGTGGTCTCAAGTTCCACTTTCACATGGCTTTACAGAAAATAGCCGTGGGATCGGTGTGGCAGATATGGCGTTTGCGATCGTAAATAATCGACCACATCGTGCTAGTGGAGAACTAGCCAATCACGTGTTAGAAGCGATGCACGCGTTTCATCTTGCATCTGAAACTGGACAGCACTATGAGATGACAACAAGCTGTGAACGCCCTGCACCTTTTCCGGTAGGCTTAACAAAAGAAACGCTTGAATTAATTAATCGTTAACAAAACTATTTGGAGGTAATGAATATGGCGAAAATAGGTTTACAACTCTACTCCGTTCGGGACAGTGCAGCAGAGGACTTTTTAGGAACAGTAAGTCAGGTAGCAGAAATGGGGTATGATGGAATTCAATTTGCTGGATTTTTTGATACACCTTCTCATGAACTTAAGAGAGTACTAGATGAAAAAGGAATCGTCCCTGCAGGTGGTCACTTGGGGCTAGATGTTTTAAAAGGAGAATTCTTAGAAAAAACACTTCAATATAATAAAGAGATTGGAAACGATTTAATTATATGTCCGTATTTACCTGAAGAGCTTAGGAGGACAGAAGAGGATTATAAAAAAATTGCCCAGGAATTAAATGAAATTGGCTTAAAGTGTAAGGAACATGGCTTTCGTTTTGCTTATCATAATCATGATTTTGAGTTTCAAACGCTGGGAAAACAGACAGGATTTGAACTTTTATTCCAACAAACGGATCCTGAGTTAGTAAAAATGGAACTGGATTGCTATTGGGCCACTTTTGCAGGACTTGATCCGCGCAAAATTATTGAGTCATATGGTGACCGTGTCGTTTCTCTACATATTAAAGACATGAAAGTGGTGAATGGTAAAAAGCGTAGTATTGAAATTGGGTCAGGTGAGTTAGACATTGATGGACTACTACAGGTTGGAAATGACATAGGTGTTGAATGGTATATTATCGAACAGGAGCAATTCGATGGTGACCCGATGGAAAGCTCAGCTATTAATATTAAAAACTTACATTCACTCGTAAAACAGTAATTTAACCATAGGAAAAGAGTAGGAATCATCTCTTTTCCTATTTTTATATGTAACTTAGGGTTTAGCTGGAGGTGAGTTCGATGAATTCGTTTATTGATGTAAAAGGGGTTCAGCGAGATTTTGGTCAGGGAAATCAAACAATCTCTGTTCTTAAGGGGATAAATCTTTCGATTGATCAGCATCAAATGATTGCCTTAAAAGGAAGGTCTGGCTCTGGAAAAACCACACTTTTGAATTTAATAGGGGGCTTGGATCAACCAACAAAGGGAGAAATCTATGTTGATGGTCAACAAATTAATACCTTAAGTGATCGGGAATGTTCCGAATATAGAAGAACGAATATCGGCTTTATTTTTCAATCACATGGACTGGTTCCTCTAATGACAGTTGAGGAGAATGTGGAATTTAGTCTTCGAGTAGCTGAAATACCTAGAGAAGAATGGAAGACTCGTGTGGAAGAAGCGTTAGAGCTTGTTGGATTAACGAAAAGAATGAAGCATCTGCCACTAGAAATATCCGGTGGTGAACAACAAAGGGTAGCGATTGCACGTGCAATCGCAGTCTGTCCCGTTCTCATTTTAGCCGATGAACCTACTGCTGAATTAGACAGTAAACGGTCATATCAATTAATTAATGTATTACAAGAGCTTGTACAGGAGAAAAAAACGACGATTATCATGACCACCCACGATCCAGCGATTCTAGAAATGCTTGACCATGTCTATCAATTGGAGGATGGAAGAATTGAAGCTGTATAGACGATATCGATTGGCAGTGTTGATGATTATTACATTTTTACTATTGTTTCCGTTATCAGCATGTTCACTTCTTCCTAAAGAAGAGCCTGTCCTTGCACCTCCGTTAGTAGAACCTGCAACAATCGATTATGATACGGTAACGATAAAAACGGGGGACATTGTAAAGCGAGTAAAAGGGATGGGTACGATTGTGCCGCTAGATCATCAGCCATTGTCCTTTACACAATCAGGCGGAAGAATAAAGAAAATCCATGTAACAAAGGGAGATGCTGTGAAAAAGGGTCAGGTGTTGGCAGAAGTCGATACAGGGAATCTACAGTATCAACTCGAGTTAGCAAGGATTAACTTAAAAAAGGCGGATTTACGACTAAAACAGCTCCAATCACAACGCTCTGATACATATACGATTGACATGGCGAAGTTAGATCAACAAGGCATTGAAATTCAAATCCGTCAGCTTGAGGGAGAACTAACTAACTCATCAATCGTCTCACCTCTTACAGGAATGGTTACGTTTGTAACAGAGTTAAAGATAGGCGATCTGATACAGGCATTTGAACCAGTTGTCCAGATTGCCGACACGTCTAAGCTGCAAGTCATTTATACGGCTACAGGAGCTGAAGAATTAACGGATATAAAAATTGGTATGAAAGCAGCGTTAAGTGTGGATGGTAAATCGTTAGAAGGAAAAATAACCCAAACCCCACGGGATGTCCCAAAAGAACTGTTGGAAAAAGATCCTGATCTTTATCAAAGAAGCATCTTTATCTCACTAAATGATATACCAAAGGAAGCAGAGGTAGGAAGCTCCATTGATCTTGAAATCATTACTGCGAAAAAAGAGAATGTATTAATTTTACCAAAAAGTGCGCTTCGAAGCTCAGGAGGACGTCAATATGTTCATGTGTTTGTAGAAGAAGCAAAACGCGAGGTCGATATTGAGGTAGGAATTGTATCAGCTACAGAGGTAGAAGTGATAAGTGGCTTGGATGAAGGTGATACCGTTATTTTAAAATAAAGGGAGGAGAGCTGCATGACAATTATTAAAATTATCATCAGAAAAATGCTAAGTAATCGATGGCTAACTGGCAGCTTATTCCTCGGATTACTGATCACGGTGTCACTAGTCTCGAGCATTCCGACTTATACCTCGAGTGTTTTACACAAGCTGTTAGTGAGTGAGCTTGAAGATTATCAAATCAAGCAAGGGCAGTTTCCTGGGGAGTTCTCATTTTTAACGAATTTTTCGGAGTCAACCGATGTCGATTCTCTTAAGAAAATAGGAGAAATCAATGATGGAATGATTAGTGATGTGGGTTTGCCGGCTTTAGCAAAAACATTGATTTTAAGCACTCATCCATATGAAATTAAGTTAGGTGAAAACAGTGACCAACCATTTGGCCGAATGGTGAGTATGACTAACATTGAAAACCATATTACGATAACCGATGGTGAATTTCCACAATCCTCTAAGGATGACATCATTCAAGTGTTAGTACCTGAAAAGGCATTACAGAAGAGAGGAATCGTTTTAAACTCACAATTGACGTTAAAAGATGGCGAAGAAACGCTCACCATTCAGCCAGTAGGGACCTTTCGGGCGAAGGAAACAAATGACCCTTATTGGTCGATTCCACCGGAACGTTATACAGATGATTTTATTGTTGTGGAAGAACTGTTTCAGCAGTTGTTTTTAAAAGATGGGGTGTTAGCGTCTGCACGCTTTTATACAGCATTTGACTATCACTTGATCCAAGAAAAACAAAGTCAGAAGCTATTAAACTTAGAAAATCGTTTAAAGTCAGAAGTAAGTGAAGTGAATAAAGAACCGATCATCATCCAATTTCCAATTCATGATCTATTGGTTAGCTATTTAAGTAAAGGGAAGCAGTTAACCATCATGTTTTGGTCACTAAACATACCAGTGATCATCATGCTCGGTTTATATTTGTTCATGGTATCGCGCTTAATTGTTGAACGGCAGCTGACTGAAATTGCCGTTTTATCAAGCAGAGGTGCTAAAAGATCACAAATCATGATGATTTATTTTATCGAAGTCAGCATTCTTGGGATGGTTGCGGTAGTAATTGGTCCCATGATTGGATTCGCCTTTTGCAAATTCTTAGGTGCAACAAATGGTTTTCTTGAGTTTGTCCAGAGAGAACCACTTCAAGTTGCTGTGACGATGAAGTCTTATTTGTACGGAATATGCGCTATCCTTGTTTCAATGGTGATGGTGATGCTACCAGTCTATCAAGCTTCAAAAAAGAGTATTGTCCATCATAAGCAAACATTGACAAAGGCGATGGTTGCTCATGAATGGTATTCGCTACTTGTGGCGGTTCTCTTTTTAATTTTTTCAATATATGGTTTATTTGTATTTAAAAATAGACAGCCAGCTGCGCATGGAGAGGAGTTATTTGTTGATCCGATTCTCTTTTTCATTCCAGCGCTATTCATTATTGGTGTTGCGTTGCTATTCTTACAAATTTATCCTTTACTATTAAAGACTTTGTATCGTATAGGAGAGAAGTATTGGAGCTTATCATTGTTTAGTACGTTTATACAGGTTAGTCGATCATCAAGGCAGTATCAGTTTCTGATGCTTTTTCTAATGATGACGATTGGTATTGGAATCTTTAGTGCAAGCTCTGCACGTACATTGAATCTAAACCTTGAGCAGCAGATTCGCTATAAAAATGGAGCAGATCTTGTTTTAGACGTCAAATGGGAAAGTACTAGCATTCAGTCACTTCCTGTATCAGGATCCACGACTCCAGCTACCTCAGAAACCGAGGAAAATGCTGTGACCGAGAAAGACGTTGTGTATTCAGAACCACCATTTGATCCTTTTTTAAAACTAGAAGAAGTTGAACATGCTGCAAAAGTTTTACAAAAAGATGATATAACGGTTGAAGCAAAAGGGAAATCTCTCTTTTCAATGAAGTTAATGGGAATTGAGCCAAATGAGTTTGGTCAAACGGCTTGGTTTAAATCATCTTTACTTCCGTCTCATTGGTATGGCTATTTAAACTTGTTAGCAGCCGAACCCAGCTCAGTGTTAATCTCTAGTAAAATAGCAGATTCATTAGATGTAACAACCGGTGATTATTTAACGTTAAAAGATTCATCATCAAACTCAATGGAAGTAGTCATATATGAAATTATGGACTATTGGCCGACATTTAACCCCTCCCTTAAAAATGAAGATGGAGGAGAAGCGGGACTGATTGTGGCGAACCTTCCATATGTACAAAACAGAATGTCACTTGAGCCTTATCAAGTATGGCTGAAGGTAAAAGAAGAGAAATCAAGAGCAACTTTGTACGAAAGTGTGAAAAAAGCAGAAATCCCAGTTATCAATATAAGTGATATCCATCCAAAGCTAGTAGAGTTGAAAAATAGCGCCTTTCTACTAGGGTTAAATGGTACCCTTTCACTAGGTTTCTTGATTTCGGTAGGGATTGCGTTCGTAGGTTTTTTACTTTATTGGATTTTAACAATCCAAGCACGAACTCTTCAATATGGGATTTACCGTGCAATGGGTGTGCCATTAAGAAAATTAATAGCTATCTTAGTTTATGAGCAGTTGTTTACATCAGGGGTTGCAGCGGTTTTAGGCCTGATCATCGGAGGAATAACAAGTATCTTATATGTTCCCTTATTTCAAATTTCCTTTGATCCACAGCAAATGGTACCACCTTTTCAAGTAATCTTTGATCCAAGTGATGAACGGAAGATTTATGTATTTGTTACATTGATGTTGGTGATTGGCTTAACCATTTTTATTTTATTTTTAAAGAAGCTGAACATTCATCAAGCCGTAAAGTTAGGTGAGGATTAAATGATACTTTGTCAAAATCTATTAAAGATTTATAAGGTCGATGACGATCATGAAGTGATGGCATTACAAGGGCTTGATTTAGAGGTTGAACAAGGCGAATTCATGGGGATTATTGGAACCAGTGGGAGCGGGAAATCGACTTTATTAAACATTCTTGGGGGACTAGATCGTCCAACTGCAGGCACGTGCAGCATTGATGGGAAAGATTTAGTGAAGATGTCTGATAAAGAGCTTGTGAGATATAAACTAGAAACCGTAGGGTTTGTTTGGCAAAATAACGCAAGAAATCTTATTCCATATTTAACTGCGATGGAAAACGTCGAGCTTCCAATGCTTCTAAAAGGAAAACAAAGCCGTGAACGAGCAAGGGAGCTTCTTGAACTAGTGGGAATGGGTCATCGATTAAATAGTAAGTTAAGCATGCTCTCTGGTGGTGAACAGCAACGAGTAGCGATTTCGATTGCACTTGCTAATAGCCCTAGATTATTACTAGCAGATGAACCAACAGGAAGTGTGGATTCGAAAACAGCTGATGTCATTTTAGATGTGTTTCGTGAAATCAACCGTAGCCTAAATGTTACCATTGTCATCGTGACTCATGATACTGAACTGATGAAAAAAATGGATCGAGTCGTCGCGATTCGCAATGGAAAAACATCAAGTGAAATCATAAGACGTACTTTTGATGAAATGGAAGGAATCGAGCAGCAGCAAGGAAACACACTAGAGGACACACATGTAGAGTTAGCTGTCATTGACAAAGCGGGTAGAATTCAAGTGCCTCGAGACTACCTAAACGCGATTGGTCTTGAAAAAGAGAAAGCGAATAAACTAGAGGTTAAATTAGAGAATGGGAAGATTATTTTAGTGAATCCGAAACGGTAAGGGCTATTGTCGTAAGTAATGTAATCAGGCACTGGCTTTGATTCCCTTATTAGGGCTTTTGGCGAGAGAAAGGGAATCAAACAACGTCTTTCGTTCCCTTGCACCGGTGTTTGGCGGGAGAAAGGGAATCAAACAACGTCTTTCGTTCCCTTGCACCGGCTTTTGGCGAGAGAAAGGGAATGAAACAGCGCCTTTCGTTCCCTTGCACCGGCTTTTGGCAAGAGAAAGGGAATGAAACAGCGCCTTTCGTTCCCTTGCACCGGCTTTGGCAAGAGAAAGGGAATGAAACAGCGCCTTTCGTTCCCTTGCACCGGCTTTGGCAAGAGAAAGGGAATGAAACAGCGCCTTTCGTTCCCTTGCACCGGCGTTTGGCGAGAGAAAGGGAATCAGACACCGCCTTTCGTTCCCTTGCACCGGCTTTTGGCGAGAGAAAGGGAATCAAACAGCGTCTTTCGTTCCCTTCCGACGGCTTTTGGCAAGAGAAAGGGAATCAAACAGCGCCTATAAATCTAATTTTACCGAGCTACTAATCTTTTCAAAAGCATGGTTACAGATTAAGTAGACTAAATACGCTCCTGAACTGAAGCTAACTAAAGTGGTGTAGGGAATCCATAAAAAGAGTACACCGATCCCTAAAATAACGAGTACACCAAGTAATGTATAAGGAAAAAATGTCATCGAATAGATGAATGAGTTCTTCATTACCTGAAAGGTTCGTAGCTCGTAATTCACCATAACGGGAAACAAAAAGATTGTCGTTGAAAGAAGTAGAAAGCAAGCAAGAAAAAACACAGGGAAAAATAATAGCTTATATGATTCTAAGCTCGAGATGATGGTATAATTCATGTATAGTATGAAAGCGAATACAAACCAAAACATCCCAATGATAAAGCTTTGCTTAAAGTTGTCTTTGAATAAAGTAAAGAAAACCCTGAAAAGAGTGCTCTCATCTTTTTGTGTCCATTTTCGAACCACACCGAATAGTGCAGCTGTTGCTGGGAAGATCGTGATTAGTGGTAAACAACATAGAAACCATACGAGATTTAATAAGAAGACATTTGAAACAATTTCTAGAAATCGTACAAAACGACTGTTAAATAAGGTCATAATCGTATCTCCCACTATTTTTTAAATTTTCTATAAATCTATCATATTTGTTCTAAAATTAAAACGCAATCCTAGGAGGCTAAATCAAATGAAAAAATCACTAGTTAATCAAACGATTCAGCTTGGTGTTTGTTATTACCCAGAGCACTGGAATGAAGAGCTTTGGGAGGATGATTTTAAACGAATGAAGGACCTTAATTTCTCAGTTGTGAGGATGGCTGAATTTGCATGGTCTATTTTCGAACCTGAGGAAGCTCAATTTAGCTTTGAATTCTTTGACCGGGTGCTAGATCTAGCTCATCAATATGGATTAAAAGTAGTTTTAGGTACACCAACAGCTACACCGCCAGCCTGGCTTACATATAAATATCCTGAGGTACTGAATGTTTCGCAGGAAGGTGTTCAATATCAGCATGGTCAGCGCCGTCATTATAACTATAATTCTCCAATCTATCAGGAACTATCTGCGAGAATTGTTGAGAAAATGGCAGAGCATTATAAGAGTCATCCGGCAGTCATTGGTTGGCAGATTGATAATGAATTAAATTGTGAAATCAATGTTTTTTACTCAGAAGCAGATCATACGGCTTTTCGTTCTTGGGTAAAAAATAAATATGATAGTCTTGAAAAACTAAATCAAGCATGGGGTACGGTGTTCTGGAATCAAACGTATACAGAGTGGGAACAGGTCCATTTAACAAGGCCGACTGTCAGTGATTCACCGAACCCTCATCAAGCTCTTGATGAAAAACGCTTCATCTCAGATAGTGCAATCTCTTACGCAGAGCTTCAGGAAAAAATTATCCGAAAGCATGTGGGCGATAAGCAGTGGGTAACAACAAATGGTCTTTTTGGTCATTTAGATAATCATAAAATGACAGATGAGCTATTAGACTTTTTTGCTTATGATTCTTATCCGAATTTCAGCACGATCTATCCTGATACAGGTGAAAAACCGTTACTGGACCGAAAGTGGAGCTGGAACTTAAGTACCGTTCGTAGTATTTCACCTAATTTTGCGGTGTTTGAACAGCAATCTGGCCCTGGTGGGTGGGTGAATCGAATGGAGCAGCCATCTCCAAAGCCAGGTCAAATGAGATTGTGGACATATCAATCGATTGCCAATGGTGCAGATATGGTGTTGTATTTCAGATGGAGAACAGCAACAATGGGAACGGAAATTTACTGGCATGGACTAAATGATTACCACAATCAGCCAAACCGACGTATAAAGGAAGTCTCTCAGATTAGCGAGGAATTACAAAAAATTGGGGAGAAAATTGCAGGATCTACCTATAAAGCGGAAGTCGCAATCTTGAAAGATTATGAGAATGAATGGGACGGGGAATTAGATCTTTGGCATGGGCCACTTGAACAAAAAAGTGTGATGGCATGGTTTAAAGCGCTTCAATACAACCATGTTCCAGTGGATGCTTTTTATTTGAGTCAGGATACAAGCATAAACGACCTGGAAGGCTATAAAGTCCTTATTTATCCACACCCAACAATTTTAACGGAAGAAACAGCAAGTTTGTTACAAGAATTTGCAGAACAAGGCGGGACCGTGATTTTTGGCTGCCGCACAGGCTACAAAAACCTAGATGGACAGTGCTATATGAAACCATTCCCAGGACCAGTCTCCTCACTTTGTGGGGTAACAGTTGAAGACTTTTCATTAGTTGGTCCATATGAGAATGCACCAAGTATACAGATGGATGGGGAGCAACTTTCAGCTGATAGCTTTATTGAAGCATTAAAGGTGGAAAGTGAAGAAGCTGAAGTGATTGCAAGATTTGCGGAAGGATACATGAGCGAAAAGCCTGTTCTTGTGAAAAATCCTGTTGGAAAAGGTGCTAGCTATTATTATGGTAGTACATTTACACTTGGAACGGCGGAAAAACTCCTATCACTGTTAAACATATCAACGCCAATAGATTGGGTAAAAGCACCAGAAGCTGTTGAAATTGCGATCCGTAAAAAAGAAAACAACCAACCATTTGTGTTTTTATTAAATTATTCGAATCAAGAACAGGAAATCACCCTGTTACAAGAAGCAACAAATATGTTAACAGGTGACAGAGTTTCAGGTTCGGTGGTAATGGAGGCGTATGGTGTGATGGTGTTGGAGGGGAAATAAGGAAATTAGGGCCGAACCTTTTGGGGAGGCCCTATTAAGTATTACACTAAATTAATTAAAGATATGTGCCATAATTGCATTAAAATGGAATTATCCAGATATATAATTTAAATTGCTAAAAACATGGAGGAATAGAAGTGAGTAGTTACCAAAAAGAAATTGTGAAGATTAAACACCTTGGGAGAGAAATTTATACCGTCTCTTACATGCCTAATAGTAAGGAAAAGTGTCCTGTCGTCATTTTCAGCCACGGTTTTAATGGAACCAACGTAGATTTTGCTATGAATAGTGACTATTTGGCAAAAAATGGGGTGGGTGCAATCTGCTTCGATTTTTGTGGTGGCTCCGTCCATTCAAAGAGTGACCTTGAGACGAATGAAATGTCTATTTTTACTGAAAAAGAAGATCTATGTGCTGTTGTTGAAACCATAAAAAACTGGGAGTATGTTGATCCTGACAATATCTTTTTATTTGGAGGAAGTCAAGGTGGATTAGTGTCAGCATTAGTAGCTGATGAATATGCAGAGGAAATAAAAGGACTGTTATTGCTGTATCCAGCGCTATGTATAGCAGATGACTGGAATAAAAGGTTTCCAACACTTGCGAGTATCCCTGATTCACTTGAGGTATGGGGAGTTCTGTTGGGGAAAATATATTTTGAATATATTCATAATTTTAATGTGTTCGACCATATTGGGAAATTCAATAAAAATGTGTTGATTTTTCATGGCGATCAGGATGAAATTGTAACACTTGAATATGGGAAGAAAGCTGAAATGGTATATCCTCATGCTAGAATTGAAGTTTTTCCAGGAGAAGGTCACGGTTTTTCAGAAGAGAGTAAAAAAAAGTCGCTGAGATGACATATGAATTTGTAAAAGCAAATATTCAGTTGAAGTAGGTGCGCCAGTCCCCTTATTCGTTACAGTTTTAATGAATTAGGGAACTGGCACTTTCATCGAATTTAGATTACCACTTGTTCTGTCTCAGCATAAGTACATAAAGAACGAATAAAATGAGGATTGCTATTTTACCGAAATAGACAATGATTCTATAGATAACCAAGTCATTAGTAGGGTATAATTAAATAGTTATAATCTTAAGAAAATTAGTGAGGGTAAATTAAATGGTAGTGCATTTATGAGTAAACCAAAGTAATCTTCATGTAACTAGTGATATTGATGCCTTCATACGGATGGAACGAGAGGATCATAAGGTCCGTAGTGTTTTAGCAAAATACTCAGTGAGTAGTAGTATCGAAGGAGTTATGGAGCTTCCACCGATGGAGGATATCCTAGAGGAGTTCGAACGTTTAAATGTTGTATTTAATCATTTAGAGGTCTATTTGCCATCAACAGAGCATTTAATTCTTTCTAAAGTGTTTACAACTCGGCAAACAGAGAAAGATACCGAGGATCTATTAAAATCTGGAATTCTTGGCAAAGCTAATATAAAAAAGTTGAAAAATCTGTAAGATGAGTACGTGGGGTATACAGTATTACCGAGAAGTCGCTACAACGAATTAGATGACTTACTAGAAAAATGGGAGGAAATGAAAGGAGGATAAGGCGATGAAACATCGTGTAAAAGAAGATTTCTTTAATCGGGTTGAACAAGAACAAAGATATTTAGCGTACGGGGATTATTCTTTTGAGGAGTTGTTAAAAAAGAGCTTAAAAGACCGCCGAGTGAGAAATGTATTTGTTTTTTATGTGCTTTCGAAACAAGAATATTATCAAAAATTTATGCTTTTAGCAGAGCATAAGCACACGGTTCAGCGGCTAAGGTCTTCGCTTTATAAAGCTCTCTTAGAAGCAGAAAAGGATAGAGTTTACCAACCAAAAGTACGAAAATTAGCTCGGGAGTTACGTTATAAATACTTCAGTCGGTCACAAGTTGTAACATTTACCCAACGAAGGAACTATGACGAATCAAAAGAGATGGAAAAATTTTTTGTATCGGTAGCTAATCATATAGTGAACGAAAAAGAAGATGACTCGGAAAAAGAAGCCTATGTTGCCGAGCGAATGAAAGACATTGACTTTGACAATTTATTTATTAGTCGATAGGAATACACCCTTTAGAATAATACAGAGGGTGTATTTTTTGTGAATTCAACTTCTGAAACTATATTGGTATATTCGGATTCTGAGGAGGCCGGCCGATGGTGGTGGGCATACTGGTTGGAGTGGGGATGGATTATCAATATGTGGGATATCTTCTTATTATAAAATTTTTTGTTATAGTAAAAATATAATCAATTTAGAGAATATGGAGTAATGCAACGGTAGTTTTTCAAATAAGTTAAATGTTATTGGCTCTGTGATCATTTAAATCCAAATTTTAAATAAAAGGTTGTGTTTTACATGAAAGATTTAAAAGAGATTTGGAAGATAGGTAGTTTAGTAAAAGACCAAAATAATGACGGAGTCCCAGATGCTAGCAATGTTTCAATTCAGCTAACAGAGGATGTTAAAGCAATTGGTCTGATTGACTTTGCTGCAAGAATAGGGTTTGAAACAACTGCTATTTCCTTTGACTTTTTCAATCAAGAGAATACATGTGATTGGCTCATTTCCTTTGAAAAGTCTGAGGAGGAAACAGCATGTGTTGTAAAACCAGAAGGGCTTCTCTTTGTTTATAAAAATGAGGGTGAACTTAATCGGTTATTACAATATATGGCACATCACTGGCCAAGTGATTTCCCAACTAGTGACCCTGTGATCAAATTAAGTTATCAATCAGGGGAATTCTCTGTCTTTACAGGGACAGAAGTTTTTCCATTATCCGTCCCGAAGGATACTACGGCTAAGAAAGAGTACCTACATATCCAATCATTATCAGATTTTTGGAATGGAATTGGATTTCTCAATGTAGACGAAGCCTCTCCTTTTAATGAGACAAATGTCAGCTTTGAGTTTTTACAGCCTTGCTCTAATGAACTTTTACAAGAAGCTTGTTATCTAGCCGCACGAATTGGGATGATGTCGACATCACTTCATTTCCCACTCACCGATCGGAAAGAGCTGAGTGGAATCACATTTCAATTTGATGGTGAAGAGGAAGGGATTTTCTTTGACCCTGAATCTCAAATTCTTCAGTTCAAAGGAAATCAAGCGGTTGGCTATTTTGCGAGAGCGACCCATTTCTCAGAAGGTGGAAGCTATCTTTCATGGGAAAAAGAGAAAGTGATTCAGCCTGTCATAGATGAAGAACCGATGCTTCATCTAACATGGGAGGATCAGGGAGAAAAAGAAAGAGTGTTAGAGCTTTGTCAGCTACAAGCGAGTATGTGGCAGGAAGAAGACCAGCTAGATATTGAAATTTTTTTATCAGAACCTAAAGATGTTCGTCAAGAAGTAAACCAACAGCTCAAAAGCTTGTTTCCGAAGTGTCGCTCGGTTAAGGTTCGCTCTGCGTTCAAACCAGCTTATTGCTGGATTGAAGAAGACATCGTTCCTTTATTAAAGGACGAAGAAATAGGTAAAATTGTGATTGAATGTATAGAAGATTCACTTCCAGGACTTGAACTGCCAATCAGGTGGATTCAAGAACTGTATCCAATTGATCTTCTTTTAGAACGTGAGCTTAACATCTCAGCTGAAGATGTTGAATTTACATTAGTAGAAAACTCACAATCTACCTATAGTTTTATCGCGTATAACAGCTCAGGAGAAGTGTTGCTAGAAGAGAGGCTTACAGTTCCAGTAGCTGAATATGAGTATGTTGAAAAAGGAAAAAAGGTGTACCCAACAACAGGTCAATTGAAGATTAGTCGTCTTGGTAAGACTTTGTTTGAAGAAATTCTCATGACAGACCGTGAACGATTTTATCAGTATTATCAGCAGGAAGTGCTTGAGTTACTGTATTCAAAGATTGAAAGAAAAGAGGAAGGACAAGGCTTTACAATGCCTCTATTCGACCGGATTGAGGTGTCGGTCACGATGAGTGAGGAGGAAAAGAAACTAGATTTAGATGAAGAACGAATTTCCTCCATGGAAGCATTACACGAAGATGTCTATTTTAATACACTCGACTTTTTTATGCAAAAGGGAGAAGAAGAAAAGGGTAAGGGTTTCACTGCTCCTGGGGGAGTCCATCCATATATGAGGGCTGTAAAGCATGCAAAGCCTTTCGCTGAAATCATTGCATATCCTTGGAAGCCAAGAGTTAAGGAAAAGTGGGTGACTGAACAAATCACATTTTCACAGTACGGCCAGCCTGCTTTTGCTTTGGTAAAGGAAATACATTCCGGTAAAACAGCGACTATACCTATTACTCTACCTGTTCAAAAGAAAAGTGTAAGTAATTTTCATATTAGAGAGTGGTACCCTTCTGTGTCCTACCGAGGGAAAAAGCTACAAGTGTTAGAGGTGACGGCTGAAATCAATGAAGAGTTTTATTCTCCATTAAAGCTTACAGCTTATAAACCAACGATTTTTATCGAAGCAGGGCATCATGCTAATGAAGTGTCTAGTACTCCAGCGATCCTTCAACTAATAACTGAGTTTATGAGTGAGAAAAAGGAGATTTTACAGAAGGTAAATTTAGTCGTGTTACCAATCGCCAATCCCGATGGGTTAGCGCTACATCAAAGGATGGCTGCGGATAACCCAGAATGGAAGCATCATGCGGCTCGATATAATGCCGTCGGACTAGAACACCGTAATGTTCTCTATCAAGACACGGAATTTGGAGAAGCTGACGTAATTCCTGCCATCATGAAAAAATGGGCACCTGATGTGATCATTGATGATCATGGGATCCCTTCACATGAATGGGTTCAGCCTTTTGCTGGTTATAATAGTCCTCCAAGATTTCCGGTTTCCTATTGGATGCCAAATGCTTTAATCTATGGAATTGGCCGCGAGCTCCAAGGAGAGGCTGGGGCCTTACATGTGGAAAATTTACAGACGATTATTAAAAGTGTTCAAAATAAATTAGCGGGTACTGATATTGAAGAGAAAAACAAGTACTGGATGAAACGATATAAAAAATATGGTCATCAATGGCTCCCAGAGGTGTTTCCACTTGAAAACCATGAAAATCTAATTTTTTATACCTGGAAAACAGAGCCTAGTCCGGCTTCAACAAGTGCTGTTGCCAGATACCCAGAGTGGGTCGCTGCTGACATTATCTCTGAGGCAGCAGATGAAACAGTGTATGGAGAGGTTTTACAAGACTGTATACGTGGACATCAGTTATTTGATCTCGCTATTATGGAAACAATGATTCAACATCCACAGGAAATTAAACATGTGGTTACTGAGGAAAAACGAGAAGTGTATCGGGATAGGCCAATTCAGTTGAATGAGGTGGAATGAAATTCTTTGAAATAGGGTCATGTAATTGAACATAAAGCTGTCGCATTATCTAACTGAAGAATTCAGATGATCCTTAAATAACAAATCACAAAGGGACTCCATAGTTATGATGGAGTCCCTATACATTAAACACTTATTTTGGACTGCTCATTAATATCAGTCAACTCTTCCTTTGTCAGAGCGGTTTCATATGCTTCCAACAGCAAATCTACGATATGAACAGCTTTCATTTTTTTAGACAATCCCTCTTTTTCAATCCCTAGCTTCATTTGAAGTAGGCATCCTGGATTGGTTGTAACAACGGTTGTTGCACCTGTAGCGGTTGTGTGTTTCATTTTGTAATCTAATATTTTCATAGACATATCTGATTGAATAATATTATAAATTCCTGCTGAGCCACAGCAACGGTCTGCGTCCTTCATTTCAACAAAATGAGATCCATTGATAGATTCTAACAATAGTCTAGGTTCTGTATAAGTCTTTTGACCATTTCTGAGGTGACAAGAATCTTGATAGGTGATGATTTGACCAATAATATGAAGCGGTTTTTTGTGAAAATCAAGCTCTACAAGAATTCGTGTGATGTCTTTTATCTTTTCAGATAATTGTTTTGCCCGATCTGTCCATGCTGGATCATCTTTAAGTAAAAAATGGTAGTCTACTAGAAATGACCCACAGCCTCCAGCATTCGTAATAATATAATCGACATTAGCATCTTCAAAGGCCTGAATATTTCGTTTTGCCATTTCCTTTGCTTGATTCTTTTCTCCACTATGACCCTGAAGAGCACCACAGCATGCTTGATTTTCTGGTATGACAATTTCACATCCAGCATATTGGAGGAGTTTTGTTGTAGCACCATTCGTTTTAAGGAAAAGAGTATCCATTAAGCACCCAGAAAAGAAGGCTACTCTTTTTTTCTTTTGACCAACCGGCTCAAAATGACGTGGTCTGTTTTTCATTTCACTTTTACTCGGGACGTCAGGTAAAACCTTTTCCATGTAGGCAAGATGCTCCGGTAAAAGATTCATGATTCCACTTTTTCGAGTGAGTGATCTAAGGCCTGACTTTTGGTAAAAACCTAATAAACTAGTCATTGTAATCATTCTGTTTTGGTAGGGAAACAGCCCTTTTAATGTCGTTCTTCTGATAAATC
Source organism: Litchfieldia alkalitelluris (assembly GCF_002019645.1). GTDB lineage: Bacteria > Bacillota > Bacilli > Bacillales > Bacillaceae_L > Litchfieldia > Litchfieldia alkalitelluris. Next base: position 1,757,345 of record NZ_KV917374.1, read on the forward strand.
TTGTGGAGATTGATAGTTTTTCATTTTGATAGATAATATCCCTAGCCTGCTCTAACAAATGGCCGTAGTTCACACCAGATGGGCAGACAGGTTCACATGCACGGCATCCTAGACACATATCCAGTGACTTTTTGACATCTTCGTCTGGTTCAATGTCTCCATCAACAACAGCCTTCATTAATGCGATTCTTCCTCGTGGAGAATGGACCTCATCACTGGTTTCTAGGTAAGTTGGACAACTTGGCAAACAGAAACCGCATCGCATACAATTCAGCAATTCATCATAATCCATTTTTTCTTGAAATTCTTTTTGTATTTTACTTCTTTGTTCTATATTCATGGGGTTTGGTTCACCACCACTCGTTTACGTTTGGACTTAGCAAATATTTTTCCCGGATTCATAATATTATTTGGATCAAAAGCCTTTTTAATAGCAGACATTGCTGAAATACCCTCTTCACCAAGTTTTAAATATAAATAAGGAGCCTTCATAGCACCTACGCCATGCTCCCCAGTAATCGTTCCACCTAGAGCAACTGCTTTCTCAAAAATCTTTTCAAACGCCTTTTCAACACGTTCAATTTCTTCCTTATTTCGAACATCTGTTAAACAGGTGGGGTGAAGATTTCCATCCCCTGCATGACCGAACGTACAGATTTCTAAGTCATATTCTTTTGCAATCTCATTAATTACTTTTACCATTTTTGCAATTTCTGACCTAGGGACAGTAGCATCCTCTAAAATGGTTGTGGGCTTTAATCGTGCAAGGGCAGATAACGCAGATCTCCTCGCTGTACGTAATTCATCAGCTTCCTTTTCGGATTGAGCTACTTTCACTTCAACAGCATGATTTTCCTTACAGATGAAAGAGATTTTTTCAATATCATTTTCAACCGATGCTCTTTCTCCGTCTTGTTCGATGAGTAAGACGGCTTTTACATTGGTAGGAAGTCCAATTTGTGAGAAATCCTCAACTACTTTAAGTGTAGGCTGGTCTAAAAATTCTAAGGTAGTAGGAATGATTTTATTTGCAATAATCTTTGAGACGGTTCTTGCTGCTGCATCCATATCCTGATAGAGGGCAAGTATTGTTTTTTTTGTTTCAGGCATTGGAACAAGTTTTAATGTAGCCTCTGTGATGATTCCTAATGTTCCTTCAGATCCAACAAAAAGCCGCGTTAAATCATATCCAGCAACATCTTTTGCTAATTTCCCACCCGTTCGAATGATATCGCCATTGGGTAACACCACTTCAAGGCCTAACACATAATCCCTGGTTACTCCGTATTTTAGTCCCCTTAATCCTCCGGAGTTTTCATTTATGTTTCCACCAATTTGGGAGATTTTCATGGAGCTAGGATCTGGTGGATAAAATAATCCCTTTGCTTCAACAGCCTTCATTAGCTCAAGCGTATTAACCCCAGGCTGTGTGGTTACAGTTAAGTTCTCTTCATCAATTTCAAGAATTTTATTAAAATGGTTGAACAATAGCACAATTCCACCCTTAAGTGGTGTTGTTCCTGCACTTAAATTTGTACCAGATCCTCTTGGGACAACCGGAATTTTTTCTTGATTACACAACTTGAGAATCTGGGAGACTTCTTTTTTATTTCGAGGAGAGATAATGGCGTCTGGCATCGCTTGGAATTGCGGGGTAGCATCATAGGAATAGGCTAGTTTACTGACATTGGAATCCTTGAAATTTTCTGCTCCCACCAATTTTATCAAACGTCTCTTTATCAACTCAGGTAACATGAACATTCTCCTTCATTAAATTTCTATTTTACAAAAAAACTTTTAGACAGTCCTAATAAGAGTTGAATTGTAAATGAGCCTCGTCTAACACAATTTGGAAATGTTTTACTCTTAGTTTTATTGTAGTCCATATGAGAATGAGATGAATAGATGTTTATATTTAATAAATTTATGTGATTTTACGACATTGTAGGCTAGACTTCCATGCGAATGAGTATTTGCACCAAGAGAATGAAAATAGTGTACTCACTAACTGTGGAATGAGCGGTGAGCCGCTTGACTCCTGCGTGATATAGCGGTCACGTGAGACCCCGCAGGAGTCAAAAGCGACGAGGAGGCACTCACGGACCGCCATGCGGCAAGCAGTGGATCGCAGCGATTGTAACTCTGCTAATTAAGTATTTACAGGCTAGCCATCGATATCATAAATGGTTCATTTCTAAACAATTATTGTTAAGAAAGAACATTGTGACCAAAAATTTCAAATGCTACGATGAAATAAGAGATACTGTGGGATTGCCACAAGCCTATTGTTAGGAGGGACCATAGATTGATTAAACTAAAAGGAATAACATGGAATCATAGTCGGGGTTATACATCGGTTGTAGCAACTGCACAACGGTTTATGGAATTAAATCCAGGTGTTGAGATATCGTGGGATAAAAGATCGTTACAAGAATTTGCAGATTATCCAATTGACATTTTAGCTAATGAATATGACTTATTAGTGATTGATCATCCATGGGCTGGTTTTGCAGCAAATAAAGGAGTTCTTGTCAGATTAGAAGAACATTTGCCTGATGAATATCTTAAGGATCAGAAAGAGAATTCTGTTGGAAAATCCTATGAAAGCTATAATTTTAACGGATTTCAGAGTGCTCTTGTGATTGATGCTGCAACACCTATTGCTGCATATCGACCGGATTTAATTCAAAAAGAAAATATACCAACAACTTGGGAACAACTAATAAGTTTAGCGAAAGAGAAGAAAGTTGCTTATGCGGGGTTTCCTATTAATTGCCTTATGGATTTTTACATGGTGGCTGGAACTCTAGGTGGGACATTATTTGATAGTCATCAAGTTGTTAATGAAGACACTGGTATACAAGCGCTAGAGAAAATGAGAGAACTTGCTAGTTATTGTACGAAAGAAATGTTTACTTGGGAGCCAATTAAAGTGTATGAAGTGATGTCTTCTACTAACGATATTTACTATTGTCCATTTGCTTATGGCTATTCAAATTATTCTAGAAAAGGTTATGCAAAAAATATATTAATATCAACAGATTTAGTTGAACTAGAGGGAAGTAAACTTGAATCTACGTTGGGTGGAACTGGATTAGCCATTTCAAATAAGTGTGAAAATCTAGATCAGGCTATTGAATATGTGAAATATACAGCATCACCAGAAATCCAAAGTACATTGTTTTTTGAAAGTGGTGGGCAACCAGGTCATAGACAAGCATGGATAGATGAGGAGGTCAATCGCCGTTCCTTTAACTATTTTAAAAACACTTTACCAGTATTAGATCGTGCTTATTTAAGACCACGTTATAGTGGCTATTTCCATTTCCAAGATAATGGTGGGGATATTGTTCAAAATTACCTCAGATATGGAGGAAATGTTAAAACCGTATTGGAGAAATTAAACAAGTTGTATCACGAATCTTTACAGGGTGAAAGAGTATGAAACCACTAGAGGGATTACTGGTATTAGATTTCAGCCAATTTTTATCAGGACCATCTGCAGCACTTAGACTTGCTGATCTTGGTGCTAGAGTGATCAAGATTGAACGACCTGGGATAGGTGATTTGAGTCGTAAGTTAGCCTTAAAAAATATATTTATCGATAATGATAGTATTGTCTTTCATGCCATTAATCGAAACAAAGAGAGTTTTACAGCAAATTTAAAAGATCCGAATGATTTAGAAAAAGTAAAAAAATTAATTACTCACGCTGATGTATTGATTGAAAACTTTCGACCTGGAGTAATGAATAAAATCGGTTTAGATTATCAATCTGTTAAACAATTAAACCCTAGAATCATATATGGAAGTGTGACAGGTTATGGCAAAGAGGGACCGTGGAAACAAAAGCCTGGGCAGGATTTATTAATCCAATCGATATCTGGTTTGACTTGGCTTAATGGTGATAGTGACCAACCCCCGGTACCATTTGGATTATCTGTTGCGGATATGTTTACAGGTGCACACCTTGTCCAAGGAATTTTAGCTTGCTTAATCAGACGGTCCAAAACAAAAGAAGGTGGCCTAGTAGAGGTGAGTTTATTAGAGTCCATGTTGGATATGCAATTTGAGGTTCTTTCAACTCATCTAAATGATGGAGGACATCCACCTAAAAGGAGTAGGATCAATAATGCACATGCTTATTTAGGGGCTCCATACGGAATTTATGAAACGAAGGATGGCTTTATTGCCCTTGCGATGGGTTCAATCACAAGGCTAGGAGAATTACTTGAATGTGAGGAATTGGCAAAGGACTCAGGTTCACATACTTGGTTTGAACGAAGAGATGAAATTAAAACCATCTTGGTAAACTATCTTAAAAGAGAATCGACATCAGTCTGGCTAGCAAAATTAGAAGCGGGAAATTTCTGGTGTGCAGATGTCTACAATTGGGACCAACTGTTTGGACATGATGGATTCAAAGTGTTACAGATGGTACAAAACATTGATCGACCTAATTCAAATGTGATAAGAACGACAAGATGTCCAATAAGAATCAATCGAGAAAAGTTATTTTCTAGCAAAGCCTCTCCAAAACTAGGAGAAGACACAGATAGAATTACCGAAGAATTCAAATTGCAGTCAAAGGTGGAAAAAGCATGATGAAACAAACTAAACCATTAGAAGGATTACTAGTGCTAGATTTTAGTCAATTCCTTTCTGGACCATCTGCTGCATTACGATTATCAGACTTAGGAGCACGTGTGATTAAAATAGAGAAACCTGAAAGCGGTGACATTTGTCGTTCTCTTTATATTTCAAACCTCGAGTTAGACGGAGATAGTACTCTATTCCACTCAATAAATAGAAATAAGGAAGGCTTTTCATTAGATTTAAAAGATAATGATAGTCGAGTAGTGTTAGAACAACTGATTTCCAAAGCCGATGTTTTAGTAGAAAACTTTCGGCCAGGTGTGATGGAAAGACTAAATTTAGATTATGAAACAGTCAAAAAAATAAATCCGGAAATCATTTATGGTGAAATTACAGGATATGGGTACGAAGGGCCATGGAAAGATAAGATTGGCCAGGATCTGCTATTACAGTCTCTTTCAGGGATTAGTTATACAAATGGTGATGCTAACCAACCTCCTTTACCCCTTGGACTATCAATTGTCGATATGATTGCTGGTGTCCAACTAGTCCAAGGAATATTGGCAAGCTTAGTAAGAAGGTCGATTTCTGGAATGGGATGCTATGTTCAAGTAAGTCTTTTAGAAGCAGTACTAGATTTGCAATTTGAAGTACTGACCACATATATGAATGATGATTTTCAATTACCAGAGAGAAGCTCAGTTAATAATGCGAATGTTTACCTAGGTGCTCCATATGGGATTTATGAAACTCAAAATGGTCATATCGCCTTAGCAATGGGTTCGATTATAGAGCTTGCTGAATTAATTCACTGTGAAAGATTAAAAGAGTTTAAGAAACCAAAGCAATGGTTTGATGAGAGAGATCAAATTAAATCAATATTAAAAGAACACTTGAAAACGGATACAACAAAGTATTGGCTCTCACTCCTTGAACCTGCTGATTTTTGGTGTGCTGAAGTGATGACATGGAAGAAACTACTGGAACATGAGGGGTTTAAAGTTTTAGATATGATCCAAAAAATTTATCGTGAAAATGGTATGAGTATGTTAACAACGAGGTGTCCGATTCGAATTGATGGTCAAATCTATAAATCTGAAATCGGATCACCAACGATTGGTCAACATAATCAATCTATACTCGATGAACTAAGTTCATAGTTGAAAGGAAGAGGTGTAATGATTGTTGATTCGCATCAGCATTTCTGGAATTTTAACTGGTTGCCTTATTCGTGGCCAACGAAAAATGAAGCATCTATTTTTCGTACGATTGAAGCGCCAGAGCTAGAGTCTTTGTTGAAGGAAGCGGGAATTGATAAAACCGTGATTGTCCAAGCAGATGACTCTTATGCAGATACCGTTTATATGCTAGAGACGGCAAAGAGATTTGATTGGGTAGCTGGTGTTGTTGGTTGGGTTCCACTAGATCAGCCAGATGAAGCAAAAGCTAAATTAGCAGAGTATAGTAAGAATCCTCTTTTTAAAGGAGTAAGACCTCTAATTCATACGTACGATGACCCGGACTGGATTGTACAAGATCAGGTAATCGAGGGATTAAAGATATTAGCATCCTTTGACTTAACGTTTGATTTAGTGGCGATTTTTCCTAACCACTTAAAACATGCAACAACCATTGCTGAAAAGGTACCTAATTTAAAGATGGTAATCGATCACTTAGCAAAACCACCTATTAAAGACAAAGCTATTGAACCATGGGCAGAACAGATTCGTAAAGCAGCAAGTTATCCTAATGTGTACGCTAAAATATCAGGCCTCAATACTGCAGCAGACCCAGAAACTTGGTCAGGATCTGATTTTAAACCATATATAGATGAGGCAATTCGTTGCTTTGGAGCCGAACGATTAATGTTTGGTAGTGACTGGCCAGTAGCAAATTTAGCAGGTGATTATTTAAAAGTTTGGACGGAAACGAACAAGGCGTTAGACGGAAAAACTCAAGAACAAGTTAAAGCGATTTTAGGCGAGACAGCTATTAAGTTTTATAACTTATAGGGAGGGGTTTAATATGAGTAAAACTATTTATTATGAAGAGTATGAACTAGGGTCAAAAAGAGAAACAACCGGTAGGACGATTACTGAAACGGATATTGTGCTTCATGCTGGTCAAACAGGTGATTTTTTCCCTCATCATATGGATGCGGAATGGTGTAAGACAACTGAATTTAAACAGCGAATTGCTCACGGGACACTCATCTTTTCTGTTGGGATAGGCATGACTGCAGATGTCATTAATCCGGTCGCGTTTTCCTATGGATATGATCGTTTGAGGTTTATCAAACCTGTTTTTATAAACGATACCATTAAAGTGACTGTTACGATTACAGAAAAGAGAGAATATAAACGCCCTTCACATGGTTTTGTAGTGGAATTAGTAGAGGTGTTCAACCAGAAGGGTGAAACCGTCTTAATTTGTGAGCATTTGCTATTAGTTGAAAAAAAATCACAGTGACAAAGAAGGTGAATTTCATTGGAGAAGACGTGGTTAGATTTAGATTATAAGCCAAGGCTACCAAACAATCTGCGTAGAGGAATCGGTATTATTGGTGCAGGAGAAATTGTTAGAGAGGCGCATCTTCCAGCGTACCAAATGGCTGGATTTAATGTGGTTGCAATTACGAATCGAACACGGAAAAAAGCAGAAGAATTGGCGGAACGCTTTGATATTGCACATGTGTATGAAACAGCAGAAGAGGTAATCAATGATCCACATGTTGAAATTGTAGATATTGCCGTAACTGCCGATTTACAACCTGAAATTGTTGAACTAGCTGCGAAGGCAGGTAAACATGTTTTATGTCAAAAACCACTAGGAGACACAATCGAATCAGCCAGGAAAATTGTCAGCTTATGCAAGGAGTATAACATTAAAGGAGCAGTCAATCAGCAAATGAGGTGGACACCTGGGATTAGGGCTAGTAAAACCATTATCGAACGTGGATGGTTGGGAGAATTAACACAGGCAAGTATTCAAGTAAATGTGTTAACTCAATTTGAGAATTGGCCGTTTTTAAAAGAAATCGATACATTAGAAATCATGTATCATAGCATTCACTATATGGATTCCATTCGCTTTTTATATGGAACTCCTGAATACATTTATGCGGACGGTGCAAGATATCCAGGCCAACAAGTAAAAGGTGAAACGAGAACAATGATTCATATGAAATTTCCAAATGATACAAGAGGTCATATCCATGATAATCATAATAACTGGGCCAACCAAGAAGATTGGTACGCTACATTTCGCTTTGAAGGCACTGATGGAATCATTAAAGGGACAAATGGTGCCCTGTACAATTATCCAGTTGGGAAAGAAGATACGCTTAGTTTTATCTCGAAAAAAATTGACCCAAGCTATTGGTTTACTCCTAAACTAAGTGGTAAGTGGTTTCCACATGCATTCATGGGAACTATGGGTGAGTTAATGAGAGCAATCGAAGAAGACACACAACCTGAAAATAGTGTGGAAGATAATATCAAAACATTGCAAATGGTATTTGCTGCATATCAGTCAATGAAAGAGAATCGCCCAGTTTTTGTTGATAGTATTTAAGATATATTTTTGACGAAGAAAGGAATGAACTAACATGAAATTAGTAACTTATGAAGTTAATGGAATAAAAGAAGTAGGGGTAATTAAAGATCAGTCTGTTGTCTCTTTAAATAAATTATTAAAGAATGAAAACTTTACGATGATGAATCTAGTTGAAAAAGGGCTAGGTTTTATCAAGGAAATTGAAACCCAAGTGGAAGAAGCAACACCTGATTATGATTTAGAGAGTGTTAGTTTGAAAGCTCCATTAGAGAGACCTAAAAAAGTAGTTTGTGTAGGGAATAACTATATGGACCATTGCCGCGAGCAAAATGTCGAGCCACCAAAGAATCCATTGATTTTTTCGAAATGGTCCAGCTGCGTGGTCGGTTATAATGATGAAATTATTTTGCCTGAAGAGTCGCAACAAGTTGACTATGAAGCTGAACTTGGTGTCATAATTGGTTATGAAGGCAAACATATTCCAAATAGCCAAGCATTAAATTATATCTTTGGTTATGTTGCTGTAAATGATATCAGCGCAAGAGATGTTCAATTCTCTGATGGGCAATGGGTTCGTGGGAAGTCATATGATACGTTTATCCCAATGGGACCATACATTTTAACAGCAGATGAAGTAGAAAATCCACAAAATCTAGCAATTAAGACGATTGTTAATGGAAAAGTACTACAAGATTCAAATAGTAAGGAAATGATATTTGATACAGCTTATATTATATCTTACCTATCCAAAGGAATTACTTTTGAACCTGGAGATCTTATTGCAACTGGAACACCACACGGAGTTGGTGTATTTAGAAATCCGCAAGTTTTTCTTGAAGATGGAGACGAAGTTATTGTAGAAGTCGAGGGATTAGGGGCACTAAAAAATCCATGTGTACGCAGTAAAAAATTAATCGTTTCATAGACTAAAGCAAGTGGATCTCAGCGAATGGATCTTCGCTAACCAGGTTATTTCGGGGTAGACTATTTAAGTTAAAGGAATGATTTCATGCGATTAATAGATAAGGTAACACTCATTACTGGTGCAGGTTCTGGTATTGGAAAAGAAACGGCTCTTTTATTTGCAAAAGAAGGAGCAAAAGTAATCGTTAATGATTTAAATGTCGAAGCAGGCCAACAGACAGTAGATGAAATTCTTTCACAAAACGGAATAGCTATTTTTATACAAGCAGATGTAACGAATGAGAGTAATGTGGAAGAGTTAGTCGAAAAGAGCATGGATGAGTATGGTCAAATCGATGTACTTTTTAATAATGCCGGAATTAGTGGGGTTGGAGAACTACACGAAATAGAACTCGATGACTGGAACAAAGTCATGAATGTCAATATCAATGGAGTCTTTCTCGTAACTAAACATGTTGTTCCAGTTATGATGCTGAAACAACAAGGCTCAATTATTAATATGTCTTCTTGTATAGCAGATATAGGATTAGCGAACCGAGCTTCCTATTCTGCAACAAAGGGAGCCATTTTATCATTAACTAAATCGATTCAAGTGGATTATGCCAAATATAATATAAGAGTAAATGCATTGATGCCAGGCACTATTTACACTCCATTTGTTGAAGATTATGTTAGTAAATCCAAAGATCCAGAGGCAACTGTTAATTCTATTAAAAGAAGACAGCTAAGTGATGAACTTGGTAAACCAATCGATGTCGCGTATGCGGCATTATACTTAGCTTCAGATGAATCGCAATTTATGATGGGATCTCCATTTATGATTGATGGTGGTGTGGTGAATGGGAAATTAAGTTGAAATGTTGTCTATATGTGAATAGTTGTAAAAATGACGAAGTTCGGATCTACTTGAAAGTTAAGAAGATCTACCTCGTCATTTTTTATCTATCACATTCCATTTTTACTATGGCTAGTAGGGGAGGTTAGAACTTGTTTAGAGGGAAAGGTTCAAGTGTATACAAAAGCCTATTGCTATCTTATATATTTGTTTTAATTATTCCACTGTTTGCTGGATATTTTTCTTATCGAATTTCATTTAGTAATGCAAAATCCCATTCTATTAATAGCAGTTTAATGCTATTAAATCAAAGTAAGGAAATCCTTGATCGACGAATATCAGAGGTTGGTAAATTCACGAAACAGCTGGCCCTAAACCCTGAGTTTATGCTCCAGTTAAATAGACAAAATCCAGATGTTAAAAAAAGAGTTTTCGAGCTATGGAGGACTGCACAAGATATTGCAACTTTTTCAAAAACAAATGATTTTTTGGAAGATTATTATATTTATTTAGAAAATTATGAAGCGATTTTAACTCCCAATTCAATTTTTTATCGGAAGGATCACTTTTACCAAACAAGCCATTACAAAAACATATCGTTGATAGACTGGGAAGCTACGATTCTTAATGGAAATCATAATAGTAAGATTATCCCAAGTGAAAGTTATATACAAAATAACAAAGAAAAGTCAATGATTAGCTATTTACAGTCATTGCCTCTTAATAACTATAATCACTCGAAGGGTACAGTGGTCGTATTAATTAATGTGGAAAATATTGAGAATTTGCTTCAAAGTATTTCCAAACAATATAATGGTTGGGCTTATGTAACAGACAATAATGGTAAACATATTGCTTCAGTTGGTGTTAGTGAAGAGCAGATTGATACATTAGAAAGTCAGTTAGACCCAAATAAAACAAGTAAAACTCAAGAACTGAAGGGTGACACCTTATTTATTCGAACCTTTTCCAATAGCAACGGATGGATTTATACAGCAGGGATTCCAAAACAAGAAATTATGAAAGAAGCGGAAAAGATTAAACAGGTAACTTTATATATAACAGCAACAACTTTAATTATAGGTGTATTGATTGGGTTATTTTTTGCCTCTCGGAATAGTAGGCCAATTAAGAATTTAGTGGAAACATTGAAAGAGCAGGTTGGGGAAACAGCTCAAATTAAGAATAAAAATGAATTTGATTTTTTACAAGGTAACATTAACAAGCTATTATCCAACAATAAAGGAATGCAATTCGAAATCCAAAAACAGAATCTATTGCTTAAGGAAGCCTATTTAAAGCAATTAATAAATGGTGAAATGTATAGTGAAAAAGACTTGATAACAGGAATTAAGCAACTAAAAATAACGGGGTTAACTAGGTTTGGATATATGGCAATGATTAAAATGACTGATTATATAGATTTAGATGACAAAAAAGACTATAACAATTTAAATGCTGACCGTCTAATTGTAAAAGAGTATTTATCGAACATAGAGATAATAAGTACGGACATTGATAAAGACAGCATGGTCATCTTTATTACCTATGAAAAAGAAGATAGCCAAGTAAATAACAAGCAAACAGATAAAATTTTAAACGAATTTTTGACATCTATGAAACATTATGGAATTTCGATAACGATTTCTGTTGGAAGTGTATTTAATTCTTATCTAGATATAAGTAAATCATATCATGAGGCACGTCAAACTATGGATTTTGCTTTGCTAGTTGGTAGTAGTGGAATAAACTGGTATGACAAATTAAAAGAAACGGATGTTTTATACTACCCGATTGACTCGGAATTAAGATTAATTAATGCAATGAAAGCTGGAGAAATGTCAGAGGCGAAGAGAATATTGACACAACTACTAAAGGAAAACTTTACAAATAGAAAGTTATTTATTGAGATGATCGATGTATTAATTGATGAGATTAGAGGTTCACTACTTAAAGTATTTGAACCAACGATCTTTAACGATGCAAGTGAATTTGAATATTGGAAGAACAAGGTGTTACACATTCAATTTAATGGTGAGTTTGATGAAGTTGAAAATAAGTTCAATAAGGTAATAGAAACATATTGTCAGTTAATTGAAGATAAGAAAAAACTGGTGGGTAATGAAACAGTAGATGCCATTATTGCTTTCTTGCATGATTCCTATGATAATCCAGATTTATCACTGTATTTAATTTCGAAACAAGTTGGTCATTCAGAAAAGTATGTATCACAACTTTTTAAAGAAATCACAGGTGTGTACCTTTTTGATTACTTAGAAGATATACGAATTAATAAAGCAAAGGAACTATTAAGTCAAACGAATGAAACAATTGAGGCATTATCTAAGAAGGTTGGGTATAATAGTCCACAGTCATTTCGCCGTGCATTTAAACGAGTTGCAAATGTTACACCAAACCAATATCGGAAAATAGGGTGAATCCCAAAAGGAAACCTTCAGATCCTTAATTTAATAGGTTTCCGCCGATGTTTTCTTTCAATGTACCCCAAAGATTCATTGTATCTTTACAGTAAAATCATGGGCATGTTAGTTTTTTCTTAACAAGAAAAATCCGAATTTTCTCAAATTGCAATGAATTTAAAGCGCTTACTTCGTCTGTTGTTTTTATTCAAAAATTGGAAAACAGGTCTTCAAAGAGTAAGCCGTTAAAGGGGGGAGTTAATGAATACCGAAAAAACATTTATTCAAAGAGAGAGGATTCACAAGAAAAATGAAGTGCCTCAATGGAGATTGGCTAAAAAGAGTATGAAGAAACACTGGCAGTTTTATTTGCTCATTATACCACCAGTTTTATATTTCATTATTTTTAAATATATCCCTATGGTTGGTGCGATCATTGCTTTCAAAGATTATAGCGTTATTAAAGGAATATGGGGAAGCCAATGGGTAGGCTTAAAACATTTTGACGCTTTTTTCTCTAATCCTGTTGCAATGGATTTGATTAAAAATACATTGTTACTCAGCATTTATCAACTAGTTGTTGGATTTCCTATCCCCATAATTTTGGCTTTAATGCTTAATGAAATAAGAAACGGTGTTTTTAAAAGGTCCGTCCAGATGATTACTTATGCTCCGTATTTTATTTCTGTGGTTATTATTGTTTCTATAATTACAATGGTGCTTCACCCTAGAATAGGAATTGTGAATAGTATCATTGGTATTTTTGGAATGGACCCAATAAATTTTATGGGTAATAACGAAATGTTCCGATCTATTTTTGTATGGTCAGATGTATGGCAAAACTCGGGGTATGCAGCCATCATTTACTTGGCAGCCTTAGCAGGAATTGATCCACAGCAATATGAAGCTGCAAAGGTTGATGGGGCTTCTAGATTCCAGCGTATTATGAACGTTGACATTCCAGGCATTATGCCTGCAGCCATTATTATCTTAATTCTGAATGTAGGGAACTTAATGGCGATTGGGTTTGAAAAGGTGTATTTATTACAAAATCCGTTAAACCTTTCTGCTTCAGAAGTTTTACAAACCTATGTTTATAAAATGGGGATTTTAAATGCTAATTTCAGTTTGGCATCAGCTGTTGGATTATTTAATTCTATGATTAATTTAATTTTGCTTGTAGTCGTAAATGCAATAGCAAAACGAATTTCAGGAAATAGCCTTTGGTAAGGGAGGAGGGAGACATGAAAAGGTCAAGTACAAAAATAAAGGAGTCTTTCACAGATAAAGTGTTTTTAGGTGGGATCTATTTTGTATTATCAATCGTTTTGGTTATTGTTTTATACCCATTAATCTATATTATTAGTTCATCATTCAGTAGTCCAGAAGCAGTTAATTCGGGGAAAGTTTGGCTTTTTCCAGTTGATTTTTCATTAAAAGGCTACACAACTGTTCTAAGCAATTCCAACGTTTTACTAGGTTATACGAATTCATTGTTTTACACATTTTTTTATACCTTAATTGCTGTTACTCTAACGATTTTAGTAGCTTATCCCCTGTCAAGACGTACTTTTTATGGAAAGAACCTATTAATGATGTTTATCGTGATGACAATGTTATTTCATGGTGGACTTATACCTGAGTACCTCGTAGTTCAAAAGCTTGGTATGATTGACAGTCGTTGGGCGTTATTAATTCCTAAGGCCATTGCTGTATGGCAGGTAATTATTGCTAGAACCTTCTTCCAACAAATGATTCCGGAAGAACTCTCAGAAGCAAGTGAAGTGGACGGGTGTAGTGATTTACGGTTTCTTTGGTCAGTCGTTATTCCCCTTGCTAAACCGATAATTGCAGTATTAACGCTTATGTATGCCGTATTCCAATGGAATTCCTACTTTGATGCAATGTTGTTTTTACAATCAAGTGATTTATATCCATTGCAACTAGTATTGAGAGAAATACTGATTGTTGACCCTTTGGTCAGGTAAATATAGAGAATGGGTTCAGCCTAACGCAAAAAATGTATTAGCTGAAGTGCGTTCCCTTCTTTTTCAAGGAAAATATGTTGAAGCAGATATACTTTGTAAAGAATTAATGGGTCCTTACACTGAATCATATCTTCCATTAGGAGATATACATATACAATTCGAACATGGACAATTAGCACATTCTTATCAACGAATACTTGATTTGGAAGAGGGGATTGCAAGAACTGAATACAAGGTTGGTAATGTTCTTTTTACAAGAGAGATGTTTGCTTCCTATCCCGATCAAGTGATTATTCTTCATCTTAAAGCCAGCAAAGAAAAAATGTTAAATTTTCATGTGAAATTAACAAGTCCACTTAGATATAAAACTGAAATTAAGCAAGAGAGGTTAATTCTAAAAGGCATCGCACCTGAAGAAATTGCTCCCCATCATGTTCAAGTAGACCAACCATTAATTTATGGTGATTTTGAGGAAACAGATGCTATCCGTTTTGAAGGCCAGTTGGGAGCCAATCTACGCGATGGTGAATTATTATGTGATGCAGATGGACTACATGTATATAATGCTTCTGAAATTACTCTCTATTTCGGTGCTGCAACAAGCTTTAAAAGATTTGAAAATCCTCATAGTTACGATAGCAATGAACCTTCAAATATTCTCAATCTACAGATGGAAAAGGTAAAAGATCAACCATTCGAGTCTCTAAAAATGAATCATTCGATAGACTACCAACAATTATTTAAAAGAGTGCAGTTAGATCAATACCAATGTCTTTAGCTATTTTCATCATATTTTCATAGGCTTGCTTAGCCTCAGCTTCTGATTGTGCTAAGTAAATCTTAGCTTCTTCATTTTTAATCATATTATCAAGGTTCGCCTTAATTACCTGTTCATCTGAATCAACCGGAAGAACAATACCTCCAAGTAATGGATTACCTTTTGTATATTGTTTCGCATCGATCAATGCCTCTGTTATCGTACTACCAGGGACATAACGTTGAACTTGTGCATAAATACCTTTATCAGCTAAAAGGCCCCACCAAACAGAACCAATTTTTTTATGTTCAGCAGCACTTTGAGAATCGTATTTGAAAGTTGGGTAGCCACCTTCTTCAATTGGTTTATCCATTGTCCAATGTTGTTCTTCAACGCCCCATAAACCTAACATTTGTCCTTCATCACTTTGCATGAATTGTAAGAATTTAATAGCTGCTTCTGGGTTTTTAGCCTTCTTAGTTATGAAAGTACCTGACCATCCAGCACTATCAGCTGACATAACAGGATTTTCACCAATTAATTTTGTTAACTGACTGATTTCAAAATCTTTCCCACTAGCTTTAATTTCTGAGTTAATTGTATACATATCTGTAAGGTTTGCAATCGCAAAAGCTTCCCCATTAATAATCATCGCTTTTGCTTGGTTTGTATCCTTCCAAGTAAAGTTTTCTGCACTGATTAAGCCCTCACGATATAACTTATTCATAAACATATAATAATCATATTGTTCTGGTTGAGCAATATAGTATTTAACTTCTCCATCAACTATTCGAAAATTCTGTAAATAAGAAGCGCCAAAGTTCACTTTAAAGTAGTGACCAAGTACAGCTGGATTAAGAACTAACGGCTTCATCTCAGGATACTTTGATTTTACTTCTTTTAATACATTTACTAGATCATCTAATGTTTCAATCTTCGGGTTTCCTAATTCCTCCAATATATCTGTACGAAGGGATAATGCAGGAATGTTACCTAATGCTGCTGGTGTAGATTGAAATACCCCAGGTGTTGTGAAACCATTTCTTATTGAATATAACTTTCCATCTGAAGCTTGATTTAGAACTCTCGCCATTGGATCAATTTCAAAATCTTGAATGTTATATTTTTCAATCAATTCATCCCAAGTATAAGAGATATCTGCATTCGACATTTGTTGGAAATTACCTTGTGTGAAAACAAGATCTGGTAAATCTCCTGAAGAAATCATTAAAGGCAACTGTTGTGCATCAGATGCAACTTGCACGTTTAGTTTAATTCCTGTCTTTTCTGTAATTGCTTCCGGAACTTCACCTGACCATTCTGTTAAAGGCCAGAAGGAGTGATCCACAAAGATTGTCAGTTCTTTTACTTCATCTGAAGAATCAGTTGACTGTTCTCCAGTCTGTTGTTCAGTATCGTTAGATGGTTCTTCTTGCGTATTAGTGTCAGCGCTTTCACAAGCAACAAAAACTAATAGTACTAATGATAAAAGGGCAAATAACCAAAAACGCTTTCCTACTTTTTGTAACATGAACAATTTCCTCCCCTATATTGTTATATTAACCTATTAATTAGTGTTGCAAAAGAAGTTTTGCTCAACTAATTAATAGGGTACTACCTTTTCTATAAAGTAAAATCTCATTAACCTTTAACTGCACCTATTGTTGCACCTTTAACAAAGTATTTTTGTAAGAAAGGATAGACACAGATAATTGGAACAACCGAAATGACCATTGCCGTAATCTGAAGAGAATACGGAGTAGATTGTGCTACTTTAGCTGCATACTCAGCTCCTGGACCCTGGAGATCGATTGGTATGTTTGCTTTTTGAATTACCTCCATCATCTTATAGGTTAGTGTTCGAAGGTTTTCATTTTGAACAAAATAGGCTGAATCTAACCAAGCATTCCATTGTCCAACACCTGTAAATAGAGCCATTGTAGCTAAAACTGGTTTTGAGATTGGTAATACGACTGATATGAAAATCCTTAAATCACTAGCCCCATCAATCTTAGCTGATTCTTCAAGTTCTTTAGGTATCTCGCGAAAGAATGAAATGGCAATAAACAATAAGAATATATTAAGCATTCCTGGGATTACATAA
This sequence comes from Litchfieldia alkalitelluris, assembly GCF_002019645.1. Classification (GTDB taxonomy): domain Bacteria; phylum Bacillota; class Bacilli; order Bacillales; family Bacillaceae_L; genus Litchfieldia; species Litchfieldia alkalitelluris. Next base: position 1,774,524 of record NZ_KV917374.1, read on the forward strand.
ACCCAGAAAGTATTCAATAAATGTAAGCTTCTTAGTACAACGTAAAGGGGTATAATACCTCCTGATACATACATTCCAATAATAAATAGAGCGAAATAAAATTTCTTGAACATTAAATCCTTTTTAGCTAAACCATAAGCTACTATACTAGTGCATAATACACCTAAGATTACACCCACTACGGTTCTGGCAACACTTACAAAGAATGCAAGTATCCATTTCGGATCCACGACCAGAGTCTCATAGTTAACCAATGTAAACTCTCGAGGCCAAAAGTAAATCCCGCCTAAGGTAGCATCCACACCATCATTAAAAGAAATAATAATTAAGTAATAGAATGGATAAAATGTGACAATGAAAACAATTGCTAGGATAGAATATACGACAAAGTCCACTATTTTATCTTCCACTGTTCTTTTCATAAAGATATCCTTTCTGGTTATTTAGAATAACCCTGTTTTTGTAACCTTTTTTGCAAGCCAGTTGCTTCCAAATATGAGTGTAACTGAAATAATTGATTGTAAAAGATCAATCGCAGTTGCATATGAATAACGTCCCTGTGCTAGCCCCATATTAAAAGCATAGGTTTGTAGTATCTGAGACTTTTCAGAGTTGACCGCGTTTCCTAATAAAAAGGATTGTTCAAAGTTAGACCCTACTAATCCACCACCTAAAAGGCTTCCAATTGCTAGAATTAAAACGACAATAATAGTACCTTGAATGGCTGGCAATGTGATATGCCAAATTCTTCTTAGTCGACCAGCACCATCAATCTGTGCTGCTTCATATAATGTAGGATCCACACCACTCAGAGCAGCTAAGAAAATGATTGTCCACCAACCTGCTTCTTTCCACATCGCTGTCATAACTGCAAGACCCCAGAAATGATCAGGATCTGATAAAAATGAAATTGGCTCATCCACGATTCCTAATTTCACTAACATTTCATTAATAATTCCTATATCTGTCGATAAGAAAATAGATGCTAAACCAGCAACAACTACCCATGATATAAAATGGGGAAAGTAACTTGTCGTTTGTACAATTCGTTTAACCGCACTGATTCGAACCTCATTTAGCATAATGGCTAAAATAATTGGAACTGGAAATGTAAATACTAATTTTAATAAACTAATCGCCAATGTGTTCCTAACGATCTGTTCAAACTGGTAGTCTGTGAAAAACTGATTGAAGTATTTTAAACCTACCCACTCACTGGTAAAAATACCCATTATACCGCTAGTTATGGAGTAGTCCTTAAAAGCCATTAGGATACCAAACATTGGCAAATACTGAAATATAAAGAGGACGATCAATCCAACTAGGACAAATAGTTGGGGGTATGTTTGTTTTTTTAAGCGCTTCCAAACCGACTGTTTAGGAAGGGAATAAATAGTTTCCTTAGAACCTTGCATACTCGGTTTCACTGCTTTCTCTCCCCTCTTTGCTTTTTCTTCTGTTCATACTTCTATTTTAAATAGTAATAGAGTATTAAGATATTGTTTAAATTTAAGAATAAAGTGCTCTTTTATTAGGTTTCAATTTTAGATATGAACAATGGTCGTCTCGTAAAATTCTGTCCTATTTTTCATGAAAATTGTTGAATAGCTTTAAGCAATGTAGGCTTAGTTTTAGCATATTCTGAGATGTCAATTCGTTGAATTGCCGCCTCCCATGCTAATTTCACACTTTCATACCCTGCAGAAGGACCATCGGGATGTGCTAAAATACCGCCTCCAGCTAGATGCATTAAATCAACTGTTTCTGTGCTAGAATACGTTGGTTCGACCGTTCCAGCCCATTGACCATTTGAGACAACTGGCATTGTTTCATAGCCACTTAGTAGTGGTGTCACACACGATTTAATAGCGTTGACAACAGATTGATTGCTCTCGTAAAACTTTCCATTCAAACCATTTACATGAAGGTGATCAGCCCCAGCTAAACGACATAGTTTTTGGTATACTTTGAAATCCATCCCTAAATAGGGACTTCGCGTCAACATGCCCCACTGATTTCGATGTCCATGAATCGGAACTTCACTAAACTTATTTAAATAGGTTAGTCCAGCAATTCCGATACTGTTTATACTAACCATGACACAGTTTCCACCAGCATTAACAACTAAATCATGATTACGCTTTAACTCATCAATATCACCTGTAATATTAAAAGCGTACATTAATTTCTTTCCTGTTTTATCTGCTGCGCGATTAACCGCATCCATGACTGCTTCTACTTTTTTCTCTAGTGGAGCATAAGGTGGATTCGCATTTAATTCGTCATCTTTTATAAAATCCAACCCAGCTAAAGCTAAGTTTTCTACCATCTTTTGAAGTTCACCCATTGAAAGACCCACACTTGGTTTTACAATCGTCCCAATGATTGGTCGGCCTTCTACGCCTGTCAATTCTCTTGTTCCTTTAATCCCAAATTTAGGTCCTTTATAGACCTGAGAGAAAGCTCGCGGTAACTCAAGGTCCATTAACCTTAATCCAGATAATTCTTGAAGCTCATATAAATTACCCGCGACAGCTGTTAATAGGTTAGGAATGGAAGGACCAAAATTATGTAAAGGAAAAGATACCTTCACTTCCCCTCTATTAAAAACACCGTTATGTCCAGCTGGGATCTTAACACCCGGTAAACTTGGAGTGTTTACTTGCTCAATTTCTTTTACACTAACAACTTTTGCACCGTGAAGCTTTATTAACGTTTCAGTTTCTCCAGGAACCGCGGTAAATGTGCCGGTGGATTGTTCACCGGCAATTTTTACTGCAGCATACTCTAAAGAATAAGGCGTTTCAACTAAATAAGTTGCAACTACTCTTTCTTGATTCAACGGAATTCCTCCCTAACAATCTGTCATTTTGCTTCTACAACAATATAAACTTCATTAGGTGGGATGATCATTTCTCGTTCAAAGATGGCTCCACTTAGCAAGTCTTTATATGTTTTTTCCTTAATGTCTAGGTTTTGATTCAGGTTAGTATGATTTAAAATAAACATAAATAAACGTCCATCTTTCTCTCTTCGTGTAACTTCAACGCCTGATGGGGCTTCCATAACAGGCTCAATCCCTTTCTCCTTACAAAGATGCCTTGCCAGCTCTTGTAAAAACTTAGGTTCAGGGCTTGAAGCGATATACCATGCTTCACCCTCTCCAAACTTGTTCCGAGTAACTACTGGCATTCCTTTGTAAAAGTCATCCCCATATTCAGCTAGAACTTCTGCACCTTCTGAATGCAATAAATCACATAAAATCTCACAGCTATACTCACTCTTAAAACCTGCTATTTTCTCTTTTACTACGATTCTATTTTTTTGCTCCGGGAATAAAGCATCGATTTCCTCAACCCATATTCCTAATAATTTTCGCAATTCTCCTGGATATCCACCTAGAGTAACTAAGTCATGTTCATTAACAATCCCACTAAAAAACGTCGTAACAAAGGTTCCACCATTTGCAACAAACTCTTCAATTTTAGCAGCAAGGCCAGTTTTCACCATATAAAGTACAGGTGCAACCACTAGCTCATACCTACTAAAATCAGAATTCGTATTAATTATGTCAACTTGAATATTGTTTTCAAAAAATGCATTATAGTAATTTTGCACTTGCTCTGGGTAATCTAATAAATCACTTGGACCACTGGAGAAGTCAATCCCCCACCAATTTTCCCAATCAAAAATGATTCCCACTTTTGCATCAATACGTGAATCTAGCAATTGGTCGCCAAGTGAACTTAATTCTTTTCCAAGTTCCGCTACTTCATTAAAAACTCGTGTGTGTTCATGCCCCACATGCTCAATCACTGCCCCATGATATTTTTCGCAAGCACCAGCAGATCTTCTTAATTGGAAAAACATCACTGTATCTGCTCCCCGAGCAACAGCTTGATAACTCCATAGACGCATGACACCGGGACGTTTTAATGAATTATACGGTTGCCAATTTTGTTGACTTGGTGTTTGTTCCATAATCATAAATGGGTCGCCATCTTTGAACCCACGCATCATATCAAGTCGAAATGCTGTCGTACTCACTGGAGTGTCAAAAGAGGGATAATTGTCCCAAGCGACAATATCCACCTTTTTGCTCCACTTAAAATAATCAAGAGGTTTATAATTTGCATGGCCATGATAGTTCGTTGTGATTGGTATGTTAGGATTTGCTCTACGAAGGATCTCGTATTCGTCTAAATACCGATCTAGTACACTATCAGAGTTAAATCGATGGTAATCTAGCGTAATCCCCTGGAACGCTGTTTTGTCTGGATGATTGCGATCTAAATGCTCACTAAGTAAATTAGGAAGGATAATTTCATCCCAATCATAAAATGTGTGGCCCCAGAAACGAGTGTTCCATGCCCTATTCAATTCTTCCAATGAACCATATTGCTTTTTCAACCACTTGCGAAATTCCTTTTCACAAGTGTCACAGTAACATTGGCAACCCATTTCATTATTAACATGCCAGATTAAGACTGCTGGATGATGACTATATCTTTCTGCTAATTTTTCTACTAAGCTTTTAGCATATTTTTGATAGGTCGGGCTATTAGGACAGCTATTATGCCTAAAACCAAACTTTCTTTTTCTCCCTTCAAAATCGACGGATAATACATCTGGATATCTAGTTGCCATCCATGCAGGGTGGTTTGCTGTACCTGTTGCAAGACATACATAAATTCCATTGTTATATAGCTGTTCAATCACTTCGTCTAACCAACCGAAATTATAGGTATTTTCATCTGGCTGGTTAAGTGCCCATGTAAAAACATTAACAGTGGCGACATCAATTCCGGCTAGTTTAAATAATCTTACATCTTCATTCCAAATATCTCTGGACCATTGTTCAGGGTTATAATCTCCACCATAAAAGATTTTTGGTAGTTTATTAGATATCATTATTTAATCCTCCATGTGTCATCCTTTTTTCAAACTATGATTGATAAATACGAACTGGTCCATATAAACCACCCGCTGCAAACTTATCGATCCAACCTGTTTGATCTTTATCCATATTAAAGTACAGGTTTTCTCCACCTATGACATTACTAGGACGGCCGATTTGATAATGGGTTCCTAATGTATTGGTTACTCTAATTCTTAATCTGTGACTACCTTCATTTAAATTCTCACCTAAGTCAAAAAGATATGGACGCCATACGCGGATTCCAACAGGCTGATTATCTATCCAAACCTCTGCGGTCCCTCTGATATGACCTAGATCAAGTAGGGCCTTAGAATCTTTCTCTACTGAAAAAGTGGTTTCATATTCGACAGCTCCACTAAAATGTGGTAAAGCTAAGGCTGTTCTCCAGTCCCCTAACTTACCTTGTGCATGTGCGGTCTCAAAACGAATAGGTTTTAAAAGAACATCCGCCCCTGAAAAAGGACCATCTGGTTCAATTCGAATAGATGCAACTGTTCCAGCCGGTTGAACTGGGCATTTAGCTATTCCATGTTGTACGGCCACCTCTTCTCCACCAATCCATACACGAGCCGCCCCAGCACTTTCTAACTTAAGTGTTTTAGCACCGATTGGCATGGTCACGCGGATCCACACAGGTTTCCCTATTAATTCAGGTGTAGTATGGAACGGAAGAGGCTTCGGATCCGGAATCGAATTAGGCATCAACCAACCTACATTTGGTAGTGGATGTGGTCGATCAGATAACCATAAAGATTCTGTTTCAGCAAATTGTAATACTGCTTCATGAAGGATTGTCGCTTTCTCATTTTGTTCGTTTTGCCAATCCTCACCAGTGCTGAACATTGACGTTTCCCCATTAAAATACTCGATTACACCGTCTGCTAATACTTCACCATTTCCTTCAGGTAATTTAAATCTAATTTCGTTTTTCCCGTTTTTCCAAAGAGCAGTTATATCAACTTCCTCTTGTCCTTGTCTAATATATGGATTAAAGTCCCCATGCTCTGTCACCATTTCACCATTCACCTCTAGTGCTACACGACCTCTAGCAGCAAACACCATTCGTACACTTTTGATAAGAATGTCTTTATCATGATCAATGTATTTGACTATACTAGATTTTGGATTTGGTTTATTGGTATATATCCATTTTGGTAATGTTGGTTTAGACTGGGTATTGATTTCAATACCCACACGAATTAGTTCTGTTACAATTGCCTCTACTTTTAATAGGATTTCATTTGCTCCCTCTTCTAACTCAACCCATGCAGTTTGTTCCTCAGGTCCTCCAGTCCAATTAATTTCCTTACCGTTAATGGAGCCTGAGATCTTTGCATTACCTTCTAACCTTACCCAATACTGACCTGGCTTATCTGCGATAACATTTGATTTCGCCCATACGATTTCTCCTTGTTGAACTTTTCCTAAATTTAAGAATCTACGAGGTACTCTTCCCATTCGCCCAGCCCATGTCTTAAAACTCATATCACCAAGGGTGTTACTGTATACAACTTCCCATGATTCGCTAAAGTTTTCCTGTTTACTTGCAATCCAGTATGCAGACTCACTCCATAGCCTTGAAGTCCAAGATGTATCATCAAATTCAGGTAGATGCCATCCTGCGTTTTCACCATCATCTTTACTATTTTCCTGTGCAAACGTAACGACACGTTGTTCAATTGGCATCACTCGATTGTCTCCATGAAGATCAAAATCACCGTACGTATTATCCAGTGTTGGAACAACTTTTACTCGCCAATTATCTGTTGGTAATTGAGCACTTAGCTTAGTTAGCGATTTCGTACTAAGGTTAGATGATTGCTCCAACGTTTCTGTTGATGAATCAATGGTACAAACAACTAATGCAGCAGGCCATGATGTGAAATCGACTTCCACCTCTACCCATTCTCCATCACGCTTATAATCTAGGGCGTAGGTTTGGCCATTTGTTGGGTCCCAAAGTTGCGGTTCCCCTTTTGTCCTTAAGCGGTAAACCGCTTGTTGCTGAACCTCTGTTTCCAGGTCAGTCGGCTTATGCATTCTAATTAATCGACCATCGTCAGGTAGCAATAAGAAAATATCCGCATCATCTGTAGCACGATGCAAGGTAGTTCCTTTGCCTTCAACACGTTTTGGCAACGTCTTATCAACGATTTGAGCGGCTTCTGTTGCGGTTTTTACAGTCTTAATCCCCTCAATCCTTGGATCATCAAGCGGAATATCAACACCGATTACCAATCCACCTTCATTTATCCATAATTCAAGTTTTTTCTGTGCTTCTTTCCTCATAATTGTCGTTCCAGATAAAAGTAGCACAGAGAATTTCTCACCATTAATGTTAAGTTTTCCATCTTCAATCACTGCTTTTTCCAATGCAGAATCATCGATCACATCAAAATCTCTTTTCACTTCACGCAATGCACCTAGACAGTCTTGATTTTTACGATTCCATCTTCCTGTGATATTTTCATGCACTTCTTGCATATGTTTTAATGCGTCATGCGGCATTTTATTGGCAACTGACATTGGATGTTCTGAGCTTTCTCCATCATTCAAAGACATATAACCTGTTGAAGCATAGGAAGGATAATGAACACCCACATCTGCAATATGAACCCCTTGTGTTAATAAAGAACAAACTCGACTAACTGTGTCTGCGAAGACATTATAGTGTTCGTAATAGGGTTGTCTCCAACCGGTATCTGGTGATGCCCATTCCCACCAACCACCTTTCGTACTAAAATAAACGGCATGTGGGCTATAAAGGGTTGTTCCACCTTGGAACCATGGAATTAACCAGTGCATCGTTTCTTCAATTGTTCCGCCCCAACCACTGGAATGAAACGCTTCTAACCAAACACGCTTACCACCATGTAAATGGACCATTGAAGAGTGAGGCTTAACCTCTCCATCCATATCACATCCTGGTGAACTGTACCAACGATGAGTTTTGATATAATCTAAATACAGACGCTGTGCACCGTGAATATCTACACGTCTAGCTGGTCCAGCTTGGTCACATCCTAATAACAAGTTATATTTGGCATGCCACTCAGAAATGGGGATGAAAAATGACTTTTCCGCAAGCTCAGTAGCTAAGTCGTATACTCTTCTACGGATTTCTTCTGAATTATTCGTATCCTCAAACAAGGCAGGTAACTGGGAGAGAAGCTCTTCATTGTATCGCTCTTTATACAAATCTAGCGTTTCTTTCGTCCATAATGGTAATGGTGGAAGTTCATCTTGAAATGCACCGTCATCCGAAATTAAAGGAATTTCCTTTAACGGTAGAAGCCAACTTTGGAGCGACAGCGGGAATTGCTGAACTACTATTACAAAGCCACGACAGTTGTATCCACCTTCTACCTGCACTTCCTAAAGCGTGGAAGAAAGGATCTATTAATGGACTAAGAGCCCGTGGTGGGTTTGAGGTTGAGATGGAGTGGGTGGATGGAAAGATTTCTGGAGCTCAAATAAAGTCTCAAAATGATGGGTTATGCAGAATAAGAACCGATCAAGCAATTGATTTAGTAGACGAAGAATATTCAATGATAGATGGGATTTTAGAATTCCAAGCAGAAGCTGGAAAAATATATTCGTTGAAGCGTAAGGTTGAAATTGTGTAAATAATGGTCCAAGAAAACCTATAAAAACGAAGCGGAAGAGAGTGGTAGAGATGATAAGTAAAACAAAAAGACCAGAAATGATTAGACCAGGTATGTTTGGTGGTATTGATCTGCGGATACAAGACGTAATGTCTTTGATTATCATAATGAAGTGTTAATCCGTCATGAAGCGCCTGTTGATTTTGTATTTATTGGAGATTCAATTACAGATATGTGGGATATTGAAACTTATTTTGGAGGTAATAATCGTCGTCTTGTAAATAGAGGGATTGGCGGGGATATGACGCCGTTTGTACGTCGCCGTTTTGCAGCAGATGTTGTTCAATTAAAACCAACATATGCGGTAATTAAGATAGGAATCAATAATACATGGGCATTAGATGAATGGCAGCCACAAAACAGAAAACCAGCGAAACAAATCCATGACGAAATCTTAAATGATATTAAGGATATGGTGATTCAAGCAAAAGATGCGGGGATTGTGCCGATTATTGGTTCTTTACTTCCTACAAGAATAGATACAAATAAACAAACAAATGAACGTAATGAGCTTGTTCTTGAAATTAATTGTTCTCTCAAGGAACTGACATTGATCGAAGATGGTATTTATATAGACTATCATTCGTCAATGGTTGAAGAAGATGGAAAAACATTGCTTCCAGGCTTAGCAAATGACGGACTCCACCCACATGTAGTTGGTTATGATATCATGGCAGATGTTTTACGTAGTGAATTAAGTAAACATGGAATTCAAATCTAAAAATACAGAATGCAATAGAGGGGGAGACCTGTGAATATAGAACCGTATTTAACTCCATATAAATATGGAAAACCTGTTTTGGTAGGGTCAGGAAAAGAAGGTCACTTTGACAAAAAGGCAGTCGATTGCCCATTTGTTTTTCAACATAATGATAAGTTTTACATGATGTATGTTGGTTTTGACGGGGCTGGATATCAGACTGCATTAGCGACTAGTTCCGATTTATTAAACTGGGATCATCTTAGTGTCATTCTTAAACGAGATGCAGGGAACGGCTGGGATAATAACAACATTGCTGGAACGTGGATGTTGAAAGTACACAATATGGAAGCCGCACCAGTTCTGAAAAAATGGGATAATAAGTATTGGTTAGTGTACCATGCATATCCAAATCAAGGGTATGAAGAAGGCCCTGCAAAAATTGGCTTAGCTTGGACAGAAGATGAAAATTTATTAGAATGGAATCGTTTACCAGATCCAATTATCGTTCCCGAAGAACAATTTGAGTGGGAATCTGGAGGGTTATATAAAGAATGCTTGATCGAGCATGAGGGTCAGTTCTATTTATATTACAATGCAAAAACGAGTGAAAAAAGATGGAGAGAACAAACGGGTGTAGCATTTTCTAAAGATTTAAAGACTTGGACCAAATATGACAATAACCCAGTACTTAAGGTGACTCCAGACGCATGGGACTGCGGCTTTGCCAGTGACCCGTGTATCTTAAAAAATGGAGATGAGTGGGTGATGTACTATTTTGGGTTTAACTATAAACAAGCCCAAGAAGGGTTAGCACTATCAAAGGATTTATTAAATTGGGAGAAGTACCCTGAACCCATTATTCGTGTAGGAGAAGGGGATGAGATTGACTCCATATTTGCTCATAAGCCATCTGTAATTACCCATAATGGTGTGTTATATCATTTTTACACGGCAAGTAGAAGATACCGTGAAGGTGATCCAACACTTAATTTCATTGATGAGTTCAGGACGATTAGTGTTGCGACTAATAAAGATATATCTTAAAGGATAGTAAAGCAGAAGATCTTAGTTTAAGTGGCTGAGATCTTCTGCTTTTTTACTCAAAAAAACCAACCATCACCCCTGTTCTATTACTTGAAAGATAAAATGGATTGCGAGCTCACTCCTAGTTATTGCTAGGATATTGTTGAAAAGATAAACCTACAAAAAGGTGGGATGTCCTAAAAGTCATTAATTAATGATCTTGTGGTCATCCCTATTATGTGGATAAACATTGCAAATCCAGCGATTAGGTATCATATAAAAATGATATCCTTTGTAATGCCCCAAGATTTCTTATCCTATAAAATCTTTCGATAGGACTTTTGGACTAAAAAACACTTTTCTAACAAAATATTTGAAAATTCGACAGAAATCTTCTATTTTCACGAAACCTCTTGTTTATAATTAAGGATAAGCTGGTTAAAAGGACCTAGTTTTTGATGAGAAGGTCTTATGTGATGGAGGCATTTATATGAAAGTACTAGCATTAGAAAAGTTCTTTAAGTCTGTTCCTGGAGAAAAGCAAGGGTTAGTCAATGAGCGGGTGAAGGCTTTTGTTAAAGAGTTAAGTGAAAAAAATTATAATTATAAATCTGTTTTAAAGGGCTATAGTTCGAGAAAAGTGGAGTCCTTACAAAATAACATTTTAAAGTTTCCCGTTGGTAGTGACCGTGTATTGTATACATATGGTAGCGAGCTTCCATTTATAGGGAAAGAATATCACCACTGCATTGTTTTATTGGAATATAGTAATCATGATAAACAAATACGGACAGCTCGTAATAGAGAGTTTACGAAACAGCGGGTTGTTGATTATAAAATGATTGAGGAAAGTGAAAATAATGAAAATACGGTTGAGAAACAGCTGGTCAATCTTAGTTATGAAGATTCCATCGTTAGAATTTTTGAGGTAGAAGAGCTCGAAAAGGTGTTTGGTGATAGTGAGTATTTCTATCATTTAAACGAGGAACAAACGAAGATTGTTAAGTTAAAAGATAAAGGCGAATTTGTGTTTGGATCTGCTGGGAGTGGAAAAACGACGATAGGCGTCTATAAAATTGTAGAATTTCTACAAAATTTGAATCACCCAGACATCAAGCTCTGCTATTTCACATTTTCGCGGAATTTAAAGGACCGCACAGAACGTTTTTTTGAAAAGCTTGCGGGTGAGTTATATGGAATGAGTCGAAATGAGTTTCATGACAAGGTTGACTTTTTTACCGTAGAGGAATATTTGGAGCAAATGTCAGGTGGAACTGCGAAAATTATTACTTATGAAAAATTCATAGAGTGGTACAAATCCTACATTCCTGGACATAACTTTGATGAAAGTGCTTTATGGAAGGAACGTAGAGGGATTTTTCAGGGAATGATCGGGAAGAATTGGCAATATGAAATAGAGGTCCCTGTTTCCGGTTTTGATAAAAAGCTGCTAAAGGTGTTAGCTGAGCATGAGTATATTAAATGGAATAAGACCAAAAAGTCTTTTCAGCTGACTCAGGAATTAAATGCAATCTGCAGCAATATTGATAAAAAATTCGGAGATAGTCAAGATTTCCGTCAGCAGGTTGTTAAGTGCTACAACTTGAAGATTAGCGCCAAAAAAGAGCTGTCGGAACAAGAGTATCTTGAGTTAAATGAATCGTATAGCTTGTTTTCAAAAGGCGATCGAGCAAAGGTATGTAAACACTATAAAAGCTTTGCCCAGCATGTTCATCATCTAGGGAAGGTTGATTTTGTTGAGGAAGGAGAGCTTGTTAGAGCGCTTCTGCCTGAGACTCAATCAGTCTATGACTATATCATTATTGATGAAGTTCAGGATTTAACTGAGCTCCAGGTATATTACTTATGCCAGCTTGTGAAGGACAAGAAAAATGTTTATGTGTGTGGTGATTTTAATCAAACCATTAATCCAACCTTTTTTAAGATTGGAAGAATAGAGAGCATTTTTAAATTTCTTGGAGGACTCACGAGCTTTGAGGAAACTACTTTACAAAAAAATTATCGTTCGAGCAAAGATATTGTCAAGCTTGCAAATGAACTCGCTGAGCTCAGAGGCAGTTCATTTACAACCAAATTAGATTATGAATATACAGAAAAAGCTGTAAGAGAAAATACGAAAAAGCCGTATTTATATGTAGGAGAGCAAAGTGATTTGTTTTCTTATATAAAGGATAAAAGTTATGTATCCGTAGTGGTTGGTAGTAGTCAAACCAAAAGTGAACTAAAGCTAAAATACCCTGAAATCGCGACAAGGATTTTAACAGTCTCAGAAATTAAAGGGATTGAACGCAAATACATCATTACTTATAACTTGCTATCAGACTATAAGGAACAATGGGATGAGATTTTTAAGAAATTAGCATCAAACTCAAAGCTTAATTCTGAGCTATATCGTTATTATTTCAACATTTTTTATGTAGGAATAACAAGAGCACGAGATGTCCTTGGAATGGTAGAAGACGATTTATCCGAGGGAATGAGGAATTGGCTCGTTAATAAAGTGGATATTGTTCAACGGTTTGATGTTGATCAGCTATCACTTCAAGAAGGATCAACAATAATGGATTTTTTAAATGAAGCCTTTGAGTACGAGGAAATGGGATTACTTCAAGATGCAATTGAAGCTTATCGTAGCTTAATCGATTTAAACGATGATGCGATTAAAACTCGTGCAGAGCTTGGAGTGAAGCGCTGTGAAACAAAAGTGGATTTTCAGAATGATAAAAACTACACAAAATGTGGTGAACGACTATTAAAACTGAAGCAATACGATGAGGCGGTATCTTACTTAAGGCAAGACAAAAATGGGAATCCCAAAGCATTACTAACAGCGATTCTTAAGTCAACAACACCCGAACGATTTAACACCTATAAAGAGCTTGAACGATTAAATACAAATCCTTTAAAGGTGTTAACGGAAATCGGGGATGAAGATTTGACAAGAAGGTTTATAAAAAATGAGATCAAACCGTTTTCGGTACAAATGGACGAACTAGTACGACAATCAACAAAGGCAAAGGAAGTATTCGTTACAATTAATCGGTAAGGGGAGAATAATAAGCTATGGCAACAGCAGGAGAAACGAAAGCATTAAACCAGTTAATCAAATCATTTGAGGAAGCGTCTGTGAGCTCGAAAGAACTAGAAAGAGTAATTAAGAACTTTGCTGAGATGACAAACGAGTTCCGTGAGGTTCTTTATATTGTTGATGAAAAGATCTCGGCCAAGGAAGTTGCAGAACTTTCACAGGAAGCCATTGAAAAACTCGATAAAGTGAAGAGTTATAACGAGCTAGAGATGTTAGAAATGTTAGAAAAGGTTGTATCCAAGCAAGTGAAGGATCAGGTGAAGGGGCTGCAAAAGCAGTTAGTTGATCACCAAAAGGATAGCCAAACAAAGCTAGATCAACAGCTCAAAAAGCTGACTACCTCAATCAAGTCGTCATTATCCAATCAACAGCCAACTCAAGCTGATAATGAAAAGCAGCAAGAGCTATTAGCTGCTCTCAAACGAATTGAAAGTCAGACAAAGAACATGGCTCATCCTGGTCAATGGACAGCTCCTCAAGCCAATAATGAAGAAGTGGCGAAGCTTAGGAGATACGTTAGTACATTGAATCAAAAGCTGAAAAAGATCGAAGCAGATTATGAGTATCGGATTGAAGCTCTCGAGAACGAGGTTGAGATATTAAGAGCCAATCAACAGAATACAGAGGGCAATTCAATCGTAGATATTGATGATGAGGACTTACCGTTTTAAATCTGAAAGAGTCTACAAATGATGGAAATCAATTTTACTATTAGTAAGCTAGGTGAATACCATGACAACAGAGATTTTTGAGAGCTTTAATAAAAACGATCCAAGAACAAAGGGTGAGCAATATTTATTAGATTGTTTTCGGACTAGTCCACGTTTTGATGGATGGATGATTTTTGAACAACCCCATATTAATTCAATGAAACCGGATTTTGTCCTTCTCCATCCCAAACGAGGAATAATCATTATTGAGGTGAAGGACTGGAATTTGGATTCGGATGTTTACGAAAATGGTGGATATATCCGTGGAACAGATGGTCGATCACATAAGAAGAATCCAATTAACCAAGTAGAAAATTACAAAAAAAATATTCTTAAGTCAGAATTAACGAACAGTGTGTATCTAGCCGAAAGATACAAACATAATTATTACGCTTGTATCGAAACAGTCGTTTATTTTCATGGTGCTACCAAGGCTCAAGCATTAGCATTTTGTCAAGGAAGTCACTCGCATACGAAAATATGGACCATAGAGGATATTGAGGAAATTAATAGCCAAAAAACTTTAAATCCTAGGAGCCATACCTATGCATTATCTAGGGATCAATCTTCATTTAATCATCAAGGGTTATTAGAGGAATTAGTGAAAGAGCTGTCCAAGCATTTACAGTATGCAGACTATAATTATGAGCGAAGACAGCCATTCGTTTTAACTCGAGCACAACGAGAGCTTGCTGAGTTAAGTCCGGGTTCCATCCGTAGATGGAGTGGTGTAGCCGGTGCTGGTAAATCACTCATTTTAGCTGAAAAAGCAGTAAATGCATTAAGAGATGATAAACGTGTAATTATCTTAACCTTTAATATTACCTTACGACATTATTTAAGAGATTTAGTTAGTCAGCAATTTGGAGAAGGAAGTTTTGAAGGGGAACGAAAGAAGCTACGAAAGGATTTAACGATCATTCATTTCCATGAACTGTTGAAGGTAATCATGACAGAACACGAATTAGAAGTTGACTTTGATGATGAAAATCCAGATTTCACCCAGAGATGGATGAACAAAATTAACGTTTATTTATCTACTAATCGAAAGAAGAGTCAATTTAACTATGATTATATTTTGATTGATGAAGGTCAAGATTTCATGGGAGAATGGATTCGATTTCTAAAGCAGTTTTATACAGAACAAGGTGAACTGTTTATTGTCTATGATAAGGCACAGGATTTATTTAAACATGGTGTATGGATTGAGGATGCAGTGCAGGTGAAGAACATAGGGTTTAAGGGGAGACCTGGTAACTTAAAGTATACACACCGTCTACCAGATACCATGGTCCAGAAGATCCGTGACGTTCGTAAGGTGCTTAAAATAGAAGCTGAAGAAATACTCGTACCCCGAGAAGAGCAAATTAGCTTATTACAAACGACATTTTGGTATAACTATCGGGCCAATCATGTCCATGACAAACTACAACAGCTAGAGAACCACATCAAGGAATTACGTCAAGCTAATGATTGGGAAGACATCACCATTTTGACCACTAACGAACAAACAGGTGCTGCCCTGGTTGAGTATTTCGAATGGCATGGTGTGAGAACTTCTCATGTATACGATATGGAAAGACAAGCTGATCATAAAAGACGCAGGTCAGAGAAATGGAAGTTCCATGGGGGAACCGGTAGACTTAAAATTTGTTCGTTTCATAGTTACAAAGGGTGGCAAACACCAAATATTGTACTAATTTTGGATTCGCCGACAACGCAATATGTAAATGGCAATATTTTTCTTAACGGTGCTCCAAATCCAGATACCATTAAAAATGCCTTATTCATAAGTATGTCTCGAGTGAAGGGGAAGGCAACAACAGGTGAGTTTTCTTTCATTTGTCTTAACTATTTAGCTGAGTATGGTCATTTGAGTAGGCATTTTTGATTAGACCATTAGAAAATTTCTAATGGTTGTTTGCTTACATCATTGGAATCAATGTAAAGATAACCTATCAAGAAAAATTAACTAGAATATGAAATAATTGTCTAACAAATTTTGAAAATGAATTGATATAATAGATGTAAATTAATTGGTAAATACTGAATGGCTTAGTTGAGTTTGTTAGCTAGGTTTTTATGGAATAAGTAAACGAAACAAAAGTAAACCATTTCTATTCAATATTATTAAATAATAGATTATGAGGAGACTCTATGAATTCTACAAGAAATATATTGAGTGAAGAGCAAAAGCAATTAAGTAAAACAATCAAGATAATTGAAAAGATGATTGAAGAAAATAAAAAAGAAGATCAACGAAAGAGAAATGACCCAGACCTTCCGGGTAATTTACTAACTAGTAAACGAATAAAAGAGTATGAAGCTGCAAGAAAAGAATTATATTTTGGTAGAGTAGATATTATTGAAAATGGGAAGATTGAGACGTGTTATTTAGGTGAAGTACCAATAGCAAAAGACGATACTGAGATCCTTATTTATAACTGGAAATCACCAATAGGTGATGCATTTGGTGGTTTTTACGGTGGAGATGGGACAATTTCTTATGAAGTTGAAGATAAAATGGGTAGATACCAAAATACTCTTACCGTTTTATTAAAGCGTCAAATGTCCATTAAAGATGATAAAGTAATCGATTACAGTGATGTGTTGAGTGATCAAGCCCTTAAAAGTTCGAAAGCTAAAAAGATAGATACTAAGAGTCAGTTAAAAACAATAGATGAAGATGCTCAATATGCAGATCAGTTTTTAGCTAATCTATTAAAAGAAACAAGTCAGGTTCATGGAATCAAAAAAGTAATTGCTACGATTCGTAAAGAACAAAATGATGTAATTCGGTTGGGAATCAATGAACCGATTCTTATCCAGGGGGTTGCCGGAAGCGGAAAATCTACGATTGCATTAAACCGTATTTCGTTTCTTTTATATAGGTATAATCAATCACTAAAAACAGACAATATCTTAATATTAGCACCTAATAAAATGTTTCTTTCATATATCGAAGGAGTATTACCAGGGCTCGATATCTCAAAAATCCAACAAAAAACGTTCTTGTCACTGGTGAAAGAACTGATTCCATCTCTTGGAAAAATAGTTGAACCATTTGAAACACTGGCTTCTATTGTAAACGGGAATCTCAGTTTGTTAGATATCGAACCGGTGACAAAATTCAAAGGATCCATTCAATTCAAAGAATCGATTGATAAGTACTTTTCATTTTTAGAAGATAATAGTCACTTATCGATTAAAGAATTGACAATCTTTGATCCGTTCATTCAAAAAGATTATACATTTTCAACGGAAAAAATTACACAAGAGTTTAAGAATTATGCTTATTTACCATATGAAGCAAGAAGAAGACAGGTTTATACTGTCATTGAAAATTGGAAAAACGCTACCTTACAACAGTGCATAAGGAGATTGGAAGAGGAACTAACTAACGCAGAAGAAATATGGGTAAAAACACTTCCGAGTGATAGTGAAATTCGTAAACAAACGTACCTTGCTCTTGAAAAAGCTAGCAAGTATAAAATTGATACGATTAAAAAAGAGTTTAATGACAGCTGGAAGAATTATAAAGCTGAAAAAACGTTAAACACGTCAAGTAAAATAAATAAAACGATATTAGAGCCCGAATTACTTCAAAGTATTGATCCCAACATAAAAGCCGAAACACTTGATCTGTTGGCAAAGAACAAAAAGCAAAAAGTACAATATGAAGACTTGGCAGCTCTTGTTTATATTGAAACACTACTCAATGGTCCTTCGAAGTCATTTGATTATATTGTCATTGATGAGGCACAAGATTTAAGTCCGTTCCAAATCTTAGTTTTAAAACAACTATCTAAATCCATGACCATTCTAGGAGATGAAACACAGAGTATCTATTACTTTATGGGGATTGAAAATTGGGGAGAGATTACGAACACCGTTTATAAAAATGAAGAGATTCATAAAGCGAACTTAGCAGTAAGTTATCGCTCGACCTTTGAAGTTATGGAAACTGCTAATCAAATAATTACGAATGGCAACCTGCCTTATCAAAAGGTTATTCCATTTAATCGCCATGGGGACAATATCGTTTGTCGCCCGATTGAAGATGAAGAAAATTTGTTATGGAATATGACTCAATCTATTAAAGAATTTTTAGGAAAAGGGTACAAAAGAATAGCTATCATTCATAAGGATGCAGGTCGAAGTGAAGTGTTATTTAAGGCATTACAAAATCATGATCTAACATCTATACAGCTAGTTTTAAGTCCTGATGACCCAATTAAGGAATCAATTGTTATTATTCCTTCATATCTTGTTAAAGGTCTAGAATTTGATGCTGTAATCATACCGAATGCAAATGAAGATAATTATAGACTTACAGATTTAGATGCTAAACTTTTATACGTTTCAGTCACAAGGCCACACCATGCATTGCATATTTATTATTATAAAAAAATCACCCCACTTCTCAAAACGTTAATACCTGAAGCGAAGAAAGAGAAAAAAGAAAAGTTAGGGATATTGTAATAAGAAACAAGGGGCTACCAGAGAAGATTGGTTAGCCCCTTGTTTTGTTAGCTATTAGCTTTTTGTATTTAAAAAGGCTATTCTTCTCCGATTAAAGGATCTAGGACTTCTCTAAGAATTCGCTCGTACGTTAGGAATCTATCCTTATGATCTTTATGTATAATCATTGCTTCACATCTAATGTTAGCTAATTTTAATTGTTTAATTAATAGAGTATCTTTTGTTAGAAAATCATTAATTATTTTATTAGTTTGTTTAGGTGTAGACGTTTTAAATAATTTTAAAGAAGAAGTTTGTATTGATGTTTCACAATGAGACTCTAAACGCTTTATTAGATTTTCCTTTTCTCCTTGGGCTTTACCTATGTAGATTGGTACTTCAAACATATCCTTATTACTATGATTTGTTAATTGTTCATTGCGCCTCCAGTAAGGATTAATTCGTGGGAGTCTAAATTTTATGGGGTCACCTTTTTCTGTTTTTAAACAAGTAGAAGATGAATTGTTCTTAACGTAATATTGATCATATAGGTTATTTCTTTTTTGCCATGTTTTAATGAGATGATTAGGATTGCATGTTGCGTACCATATATAAATCCCATGGAATGATGATCTATTACTAAATGCCGTTTTTATATCACTTTTATTTGTAACAGGGAAATTTATAGCCTGTTCCCTCATAGAATCAACAATGTCCTTAAGTATAACTTTATAGGAATTAAGTTCTATTTCTGTAGTTTGCTCTAAGTGTTGTAACTCCTCTGACATACGATCTTCCCCCCTCTGAAAATAATTCACAGTTTTACGTTAACCAAAATAATATCCCACTATATTATAGTAAAGAATAACCTAACATTATAACAACTTTTAATACCCTGAAAATACTTAGTTAGCAGAGTTGGAATCTATTTTAAATGCTATTGAACTAAACTAAACATCGTGTTTAGGAGGATAACGAGCAGATTGTTCTTATTTGATTTACACGAAAAACAGGGAGGCAAGAAAAACCAATTAAAGTATATATGGTTAAAAATTGTTAAAAAATAACTACTAATGCTTTAGAATAGGAAATAGTTACTATTTTAACTAAAGCCAAGGAAGTGACAGCCATGATCGAAGCCAATCAACTGATTGATATTATGAATATAGAAGATACGACACTTAGAAATGAGAGAATCCTTAATGAAGTACAGCCACTGGCGAGGAGAATAATAGACTCGTTTATTAACAAGTACGGTGAGCGGGACTCATCTTTACGTCAGCTAAAAGTACATACACATGAGCAAACGATTAAAACTACGATTGCAGATTTAAAGAATCCTAAATATGCAGACAAAAAACAGCATTATGGAAATAAGGCATTTGTTGAATTAATCGATGAAACATTATTTGATAGTCCACTCTTTATCTTAAAGCTAGAGTTTCATCTTGCATCTCGTGAAATCAGATTGGTGATGAGCTCTGACTTTTATCCGTTCTGGGTTTTATCAAAGCGATCTCAGGTACACGAACTAGAAAGAATGCTTGAAGAACTTCACCCTGATCTTAACATTTTTACGATTGAAGAGAAAAAGAAGTTCATAGAAGAAAGTAAGTTTATAGATACGGTTTGGCAGAACATAAAAAGTAAGCGCAAGCCGACGATTTATTTTGGAAAAATACTTCCGTTAGAGGGATTAATGGAGGAACAGGTAATAGTTGATCAACTTTGGGATACGTACCAAAAGTTAACTCCTGTTCGCAGTATGTTAGAAAGAGAAGCAGTTGAACATAGTCAAGCACTTCTGTTGATGAAAAAGTTCCAAGACGATATAGCTCCGATTTCGATCAATCTTTTTTCGAAATCGTATGAAGTGAAAATGGATGAAGAAGTGAAGAAGGTAAAAACAAATGAATATAAGCAAATGTTCTATATATATGAGCAAGATCAGTTAATAACAGAAGGGCATATCGCCTATTATACTAGGGATCCACATGAATCAATCGGGATTATTATCAATAACCGTGGGTATATTTATCATCGAATTCGGAAGCTAGCATCTCGTGAAAACTATGAGTGGTATATTAAAAAAGCATACTATCACCGGGGTAAATATAACGAAAATAATGAAAATCAAATCTATCAAGAGAAAACGGTAGAAGAATTAAAAAATCATCAGTTCAAATTAAATGAAGTAAATGCGTTTTATGTAGGTACCTACATAAGTAATGATGAGTTTTTTACCGAATCTATTTCCACTATTAAAGAACGTCTGATTACAGCAGCCGCTATTTTTGCAGATATAAGAGGCTTTCTAACCTTTCCAAAGGGTGGAACAACACCAATCGAGATCATTGAAGAAGATGATGATGAGATGGAGAGTGACGTAGAAGAGTTCACGAGCTCGTTTGATTTCCCAAGTATCATGGACCTGGTTGAGCAAAGTGGATTTACGTTCTCACTTGATATTATTCGAGATTTTTACTTAAATCTAACAAGTCTTGAAGACAAGCATTTTGTTATCTTAAGTGGGATATCGGGAACTGGAAAAACTCAGCTTTGTCGCGTGTTTGCTAATGCCGTATATGGTCTAGGGTTTAGTGAGGACAATCCTTATCTAAAAATCGTTCCGGTTCGACCTGACTGGATGGATGCGACATCATTATTTGGGTATTATAGTTCATTTGAAAAAAGGTATATGAAAACCGAGTTCTTAGAAATGTTGTTACAAGCGAATGTTGAAAAGGACAAGCCACACTTCATCGTTTTGGATGAAATGAACTTAGCGCGTGTAGAGTATTATTTGAGTGATTATTTAAGTGCCGTTGAATCTAGAAAACCGATTAACTTACATACAATCGATGATCTTGCTGATGTTCCAAAAACAATCGAAATTCCACATAACTTCTATGTGATTGGCACCATTAATGTTGATGAAACGACTCACAGTATTTCAGATAAAGTACTAGATCGTTCGTTTGTAATGATGTTGTCGGATGTTGATTTTACAAGCTTTTGGGAAAGTTTAGATGAGAAATACAAGAAGACTGTTCAACGGGAATGGGAACTATTATTAACGATTCACGGCCAGCTTACTACATTTGATTTACATTTTGGATATCGAACAATGAATGAAATGATCCGCAAGCTGTATAAAAATAGCTTGTTACCAGAAGGGCTAAGAATGGACCCGTTGTATGCGCTAGACCGAGTGGTATCTGAAAAGGTGATTCCTAAAATTAGAGGAGATGAGAGAATCACAGAATTGCTGGAAAGCTTGGCTAACTTATTTCAGCACCAATTTGGAGAAAACTCTCAATCACTTAAGCATGTTGAGCGCATGAGAGAGGAATTAGAGCGCTATGGCTCCACTCAATTCTGGCGTTAAGATTACGGTTTATGACGATTATCAAAAAAGCTGGGTGTCACTAAATAAAGTATACCTAGAGGAAGCAAGAAGCTATAGATGGAGAACTCGCTCAAAGCAAGCATTTCAATTTCACATGCAGCATCTTTCATTACCGATGAACAAAACACTTGAAGGCTGGGAGGGGATATTTGAAACACCCTTTCAAAGTGGCATTGTCTCATTTGCAATTACCTCTCAGATAGGCGTAGACTATATTGATAACTATATTTATACTGACCATCGCAAGCTAACTGAGCAACAATATACAATTCTATTAGACGATTTATTAAAAGAAGCAAGCATTTGCTTCCAACAATCGGGACTAGAAACAAATATAGCAGCAAACGGATTCACACGAGACTTATCTATGCTGCAGTGGATGTATATAGAATCTGAAATGTACAAGTTAAGAACAATATTTCTAAAGATTGAAAAGCACCCTTTAAGGAATTTGCGAAAAGAAGAACTACTTATGAAACGTGAGCGGGTTAAGACTGTGACTCCACGAACGATCGCATGGATGGAAAGATATGGTGAAACCTTTGGTGCAACACCATCAAAATTACCAAGTCACATCCAAACAACCAAAGTGGAAGAAACCTTTGATGTGTATGAAAATCGGGTAATTCTTCTCCAACTAAATGACCTTGAAGCTTTATTGAAATCATATAGAACTCTTCATGACGTGGATATCCAAAGAAAGGCAAACCAATTTCTAGATTGGATCAGTCTCTGGAAAAAGGGAGAATTTCTGCAGAAGATAAAACCACATACTGGTACTGTGAAAATCACTCAAGTTTTTCGGAAGCATTCTGTATATCGTCTTTGGTATCAATGGTTTCAATCGCTTTATCAATTTAAGGAAATCACCTTTGATCTCCAGCAAAAATTAAGTTTAAAAGACACGTATTTGTTATATGAAATGTGGTGCTTTATGCAAATCATCCGTATCTTACGGGAAGTAGACTTGCTAGAGAATACAGCAGAGCTATTTACGAAAAAGGACGGATTTTATTTTTTACGATTAGCTGAGAACAAAGAAAGTACAGTTAAGCTCAAGAACGGGGCAACACTTACTTACCAGAAAATTATCCAATTAAACACAAGCCCTTACTATTCGTACACTCAGAGAATGATCCCTGATATTGTGATCGATTATCAAGATCAGTTGTATGTGATGGACCCTAAGTATCGGATTCCTGCTAATCTACCCATGGCCTTAGGGGAGATGCATAAATATCGGGACGGAATATTGACTAGGGAAGATGATTCGCGGGTTGTGAAGGAAGTATATATTTTAACTCCGACAGAATGTGATATGCCGAGTGAAGAGGATTTTTATGATAGTAGGTTTCATCAAAGGTATCATATGGGTGCTTATTGGTTTTCTCCTGGGGAGGAATTGGAAATGTTTGAAGAGTGGGTTAGGAAGTTATTCTCATTCTCTTAAAACAACCCATTTATTTTAAAATTAAAGGCCAAAAGAAGGAGCGATTTTATGGAAAAAAATTACTATCTTGAGTTAATTCAAAGTACTTTTTCTACTTTATTACTAGATGCTATTCAATACTTTCCTGAGAATTCGAAGAAAGTACATTATGAATCTAGCGGATTATTATTTGGAGTTGAAAGTGGAGAGCAAATGGAGTGTGACTATGTTTTTCCAGTAGGGAGTGTTGAAAAAAGAACAAGTAGTTCGATTTTAACAAACCCAAAAGTGGATCAAGCACTAAAATCATCTAGGCAATTGTTTTCTACATCAACATTTATTGGAACATACCACAGCCATCCTTATGAGGAATATTTTCCTGACTGGTGCTGCCCGAGTAATGCTGATGTGCTTTATTCTTTAAATAACAAATTTCCATACGAAGTGATCATCGCTATGACTAGGAATAGTATGGAAGATAAACCATTAACGATTGAATTTTATGAAGGTGAAGGCTATGAGTATATTCATAATTCCAAGAGAGAAGGAAATAGTGCTCCAGATTTGAAGAAGTTAGGTTATAAAACAGCATATTTAATTGGAGAGTTTCAAAAATATAAATTTGAAATTAGAGCTTTTCAATTTACGGGTAAATCACTAATCGACATAGATTTAGAATCTTCAGAAGCAGAGCTATTATCATTGTTACAACAAGAAGAAATCCATTTAAATGAGATAGACCAAAAAGACATTTCACGTCTTAGAAAGATGGAGTATAACTTAAGAACGAAACAAGCAAACGAAAAAAGTGAGAGTAATTTGCAATACCATCTTTCAAAGTTAAAGGTTAATAGTTAGTTTTGGTAAATAGAAGGGCATATCGTCTTATGATGATATGCTCTTCTATTATGTAATGTAATACTACAATTGGAGCCTAAGGAAGAGAATGAATTCCTGCTATTTAAACAGAAATAGATACTGACTCTATAAATTAGACTCTTCTTAATTCATCGCCTTAAAAAAATACCTAAGCTAAAAAAAAGTCCTTTTTTTAAACACACATATATTCTAACCAACTTTATAAGTAATTTAGTTTATTTAGGAAATACTAAAAGTAATAAATAAACTTTGTTGAGGTGTTTAATAATATGACATCAAAGAAACATAATATTTTCAACTTTTTGTTGGTAGCCATTCCTTGGCTATCCGTGTTTTTTCTAGATAAGAGAAGTATCAAGCGTTATTCTGTCTCAAGTATCTTAATCGCTATTTATGAGGTAATCAGTCATATAAATGGGCGTAAAAAGAAGTACTGGAAGTTTTACGAACAGCCAAAGAATTTTTTTAGGGATGAACTTCCTTTTGATCTTGGTCCCTACGTACCTGCGTCTATGTGGATCCTTAAATATACATATAAAAACTTCAAGCTGTTTGTAATAGTTAACGCAATATTTAATGCATTCTTTGCATTTCTCTTTATTCCGTTTCTTGAGAAAATTAAAATCTTGCGATTACACCGGTTAAACTATTTTCAATTCTTCTTGTACATTCATTACAAGGCCTATCTTTTATATGGGGTGCAGTATTTGATTGAAAAGGTAAGAAAATCTAATCAGATGGATGAAAGATTTAATTAATTATTAGTAGTACGGTTGTTACTGCTGCAAGCAGCGACGTGATGATTTTTAAAGGTGATAAAGAGAGTAGAAGAGAGAATGTTAATTAGGGTCTTACCTTTTGGTGAGGGCCTATTTTTATATCTAATAAATAATTCTTATTCTAAAAGATACTTTCAATGATGGCTAACATCATGCAAGCTGAAATAATGAAGTTAATAAAAAAAATGGTGTTTATTCGCTCCTTCTCTTTGCACTCCCGGTTCTGACCTAGCTGCTGCCTATATAGTTTCTGAACATGTCTTTGCTTAAAATTAGGGAACTCATTGTGTTCGTTCATCTCACATCACCCGATCCAAGTATTTTCCAAGCTACTTAAATAGACGTATTTATAGTCAAAAAGTTGCAAGGATACCGTGTGAATAAAGCCCATATATTAGGGAAGAGAGGACAGGTTCAATTACCTGATAATTAGGTATTCGTTCGTTGTATCACCAGTCCGCAATCATAAGGAAGCATGAGAACCGTCCCCGCGCTTCCTTGAAAACGCCCTCATTTACCTCGTGAAAATTTATATGTGAGGTTTTCTTACATGATTTAACACAAACAAAATTACATGTGATAAAGTGTGTTTAATCAACTTAGCTATCAGACAGGTAGGTATGAACATTCAATAGTTAGAAGCTTTTTTTAAAAGATTACCTATCAGACAGGTTCTTAAAAAATTATAAGGGGGAATGGAATGGCCAAGAAGGTGAGTTCAATTGTGATGAAGCATATTACTGATATGATCAGGAGTGGTCAATATACTACTGGCAGCAAACTTCCTTCTGAACGAGAATTAAGGGAAATGTTCAAGGTGGGGAGATCCTCGGTTAGGGAAGCATTAAGCACATTGGTAGACATGGATGTAGTTGAAAAAAGAAATGGGGTAGGTGTTTTTGTTAAGAAAACAGATTTAAACCATTTGGTAGATACGTTTGTAGTATCTGCACTGCTAGATTCAAAGGTTTCTCGAGAAATATTGGATTTTCGACTAATACTTGAGGTTGAAACAGCGGGTATTGCGGCTTTAATGGCGACTGAGGAAGATCTGTTAGAAATGGAGCTTGCTATACAATCCTATTCCGATGCGATTGATTCTAAACAGGATACAGTTGAACCAGATGAATTATTTCATAAAGCAATAGTCATGGCAACAAGAAATAGCATTCTATTAAAGGTCTATCATTTTATTTCAGATTTACTTCATTCTTTTAAGATTGATTTAGTCAAGGTTGAAAACAAAGAAAACACTTTGTATTACCATCAGAAAATATATGATGCGATAAAGAAAGGGAATGAGAAAGAAGCAAGGCAGATGATGAGAGAACATCTTTTAGAATTTAAAGAGCAATTTAATGACATGAATACTCAAAGAGAAACAGAGTGTGATGATCAAGAGGCTATCCAGAAAGCTAATTAATGTTGTTCGTAACAGAATGGAGTGTTACCTAAATGAAAGTAAATTATCTATACCATCCATACACTTCCCAACGAATGACCACATTTTCTAGAAATGGGATGGTTGCGACTTCACAGCCATTAGCTGCTGAGGCTGGTTTAGGGGTATTAAAAAAAGGTGGCAATGCCGTTGATGCTGCGATAGCAACAGCAGCTTGCTTAACAGTTGTTGAGCCAACGTCTAATGGAATAGGGAGTGATGCTTTTGCCTTGGTATGGATGAAGGGCGAGTTATACGGCTTAAACTCAAGTGGTGCAGCTCCAAAAAATATTTCTATTGAAGCTGTTAAGAACCGAGGCTATGAAGAAATGCCGAAATACGGGTGGATTCCAGTGACAGTTCCTGGTGCACCTGGAGCATGGGCAGAGCTTTCAAGAAGGTTTGGGAAACTACCACTTATTGACGTCCTTCAGCCTGCGATTGAATATGCAGAAAAAGGCTTTCCGCTATCTCCAATACTAGGGAGAAACTGGAAAAAGGCTTTTGAACTTTATAAAAAGGACCTAACCACTGAAGAATTTGCTGCATGGTTCGAAACATTTGCACCAAAGGGAAAAGCACCAGAAATCGGTGAGATATGGAGTTCATCCGATCATGCAAAAACACTTCGTGATATTGGTGAAACAAATGGAGAAAGCTTTTATAGAGGTGAAATCTCGAGAAAAATATCTGATTATTCTAAAAAGTGCAATGGATTTTTAACCTCGGAAGATTTAGCGGCATTTAAACCTGAATGGGTTCAGCCGATCAAAGTGAATTACCGAGGCTATGATGTTTGGGAAATTCCGCCGAATGGTCAAGGACTGATCGCCATACTAGCACTTAACACGTTAAAGGGATTAGACATGTCTGGTATCGATACCTCTTCTGTTGAACGTTATCATCAGCAAATCGAAGCAATGAAACTAGCATTTGTTGATGGAAAAAAATATATTACTGAGATGAATGACATGTCAGTTAGTGTAGATTCATTACTATCAGAAGAGTATGCAAAGACACGTAGAGCACTAATCGGTCAAACGGCAATTACTCCTGAACCGGGTACTCCACCTAAAGGAGGAACAGTTTACTTAGCAACAGCCGATGGTGAAGGGAATATGGTTTCATTTATTCAAAGTAATTATATGGGCTTTGGTTCTGGAATTGTTGTACCTGGAACAGGAATATCCCTACAGAATAGAGGACACAACTTTTCCCTTGATCTTCATCATGATAATTTTTTACAAGGTGGGAAACGGACATACCATACCATTATTCCAGGATTTTTAACGAAAGATACCGAACCTGTAGGTCCTTTTGGTGTTATGGGTGAATTCATGCAACCACAGGGGCATGTCCAGGTGATTATGAACACAATTGATTTCCATTTAAATCCGCAAGCCGCACTTGATGCACCAAGATGGCAATGGACTGGTGGCAAAAGAGTTTTGGTTGAACCAACTTTTCCTAATCATATTGCACAAGAGCTGGGGAGAAAAGGTCATGAGATCGAAGTGGCTGTGGATTCAAGCACATTTGGACGAGGGCAAATTATTTGGAGAGACAATCAAACGGGTGTGTTACAAGGTGGTACTGAATCAAGAACCGATGGAGCAATTGCAGCTTATTAAATAGGTAAAGTTAAATGATCATACATCAAAAATGATAAAAGAAAAGGGGTAATAATTATGAAAAAAATGATGTTAGTTTTCCTATCAATCATGCTTTTAATCGCATTAGCCGCTTGTGGAAGTTCTTCAAATGGAGCAAGTTCACAGTCAAACAGTGAGGGCACAAGTAATTTTCCTGATAAACCAGTGAAGCTAGTGATTCCATATCCACCAGGTGGGGGAACTGATGTATTATTTAGACTTGTCGCACAGTATGCAGAAAAGCATTTAGGTCAAACGATTGTTCCAACGAATATGGCTGGAGCTACAGCAACGGTTGGTTCTCGATTTGTTAAAGATGCAGATCCAGATGGTTATACAGTTTTAGGAATTCATCAGGTGATGGCAACGGCTCAGCATACGGGTGTTGTTGATTATGGTTTCTCATCATTTGATCCAGTTTTCCTAATGACGTCTACTCCACATATTCCGTCAATTAGCAAAGCATTCAGTGAAAAGCATGGAATTAAAAACGTAACGGATTTAGTGAATTATGTAAAAGCAGGTAATAAATTAACGTGGGCATATACGGTAGGTTCTGAGGATCATTACACAATTGCGGCTTTAATGGATGCAGCTGGAGTGGATCCTAGATCATTAAATTATGTGAGTTATGATGGAACGGCTCCACAGTATGCAGCAATCCTAGCTAATCAAGTAGATGGGATGACAGGTGATTACGCATCAGGAAAAGGTTACTTTGATGAAGGTACTTTAGTTCCTTTAGGAATGGTTGATGCAGAAAGAAATCCGTTTTTACCAGAAGTTCCAACTGTAAAAGAACAAGGAATCGACTTTGAAGTAACTGTTGATAGAGGTGTATTAGCACCAAAAGGAACACCAGCTGAAGTAGTAGAAATAATTAGTGAAGCATTTAAGAAGGCATTAGAAGAACCAGAGCTACAAGAAAAAATTAAGGAGCTTGGAAGTTTCCCAAATTATAAAGCTACTGAAGAATACAAAACACATCTTGAAGAGTTAGATGCAAAGATGGGTGAATTGGCGCCGAAAATGAAATTCTAATCAATAGGTCTATGGGGGGCGAAAAGAATGATTAATCGAATTTTTTCTATTGTAGTATTAGCGATTAGTGGATTGTTTTTCTTTCAAACTACTAAATTCTCAGAAAAATCAGGGGTGCAAACCTTCGCCCCCTCGTTTTTTCCAAGAATCATATTATTTTTAATCGTAATGTTATCTCTTTATTTATTAGTAAAAAGCTTCTTAAAAAAAGATGAGTCAGAGAAGGTTGTTGTAATGGTAAAAACCTATGTTAAAGAACATTACCAAGTGTTAGTGATGATAGGTATCTTCTTTTTATATATTTTACTCATTCCTATGATTGGCTTTTTAATCAGCTCGATTTTCTTCTTATTCATTACTTTTACACTACTAAGACCTAAAAAAGTGAAAAGTCTTTTCGCAAATGCGATTGTGGCGATAGCTTTATCGATTAGCATTCAATATGTATTTCAACAAATGCTGAATATTTATTTACCATAAAGGAGGGGAATTAGTTGGATATCTCAATGGTCATGGAAGCATTTCAAGGAATCCTTCATCCAACCATGCTTATTACAATTTTTATTGGGGTCCTTGTTGGGATTATTGCTGGGTGTATACCAGGTTTTACGTTTACCATGGCGATTATCTTGGCATTCCCATTCACTTTTGGTATGGATCCAGTTCAAGGCCTTGCGTTAATGATTGGGATTTATATTGGAGGGTTATCGGGAGGACTTATTTCAGGGATTCTTCTCGGTATACCAGGTACTCCATCTTCAGTTGTAACTGTGTTTGATGGATATCCGATGACACAGCAAGGTCAATCAGCTAGAGCACTTGGAATTGGTATAATGTCTTCAGTACTTGGTACCTTTATCGGTGCAATTGTTTTATTCCTTTTAGGACCTATCATTGCAAAGTTTAGTTTGTTATTTGGTCCATGGGAAATCTTTTCCTTAATTTTATTTGCTTTAACGCTAGTGGCCGGATTGAGTGGAGCATCACTAGCAAAAGGCTTGCTTGCAGGATGCTTAGGGTTATTAATCGGAACAATTGGTATATCACCGACAGGGCAAGTTCGTTTTGATTTTGGAATCAGTCAGTTGTCCTCAGGCTTTTCTCCAATTCCAGTCTTAATTGGTCTATTTGCATTATCAACGCTATTTAGTAATATTGAAGAAATTAAAAAAAGTGTTGCAGGAAAGGACACAGCAATTTTAAAGCAACAAGTAAAAATTCCATATCTCCAGGTTTTAAAGGATATGTATAGGGAAAAGTGGAATGTGTTGAGATCTTCTTTAATTGGCTGTTTTATTGGCTGTCTTCCAGCAGCTGGAGCAGAGTCTGCAAACTTTATTAGTTATGATCAGGCGAAAAAGTTTAGTAAAGACAAAGAGAGATTCGGAAAAGGCCATCCAGGTGGAATTGTGGCATCTGAAAGCTCCAACAATGCAGTTGCTGGTGGAGCATTCATCCCAACAATTACACTCGGTATCCCAGGGGATGTTGCACAGGCAGTCATGATTGGTGCGCTAATTTTACATGGAATTACCCCTGGGCCAGGACTATTTCATACCCAGCCAATTCTAGTAAACTCAATTTATGTAGCGATTATTATTAGTGGAGTTGCTGTTCTTCTCTTACAAACGTTATTATTACCAATCCTAACGCGTATCACGTTTATACCTAAAGAGTTTTTAGTTCCATCGATTTTATTTTTAAGTACAGTAGGTGCTTTTGCCTTAAACAATCAAATCTTTGATATTTGGATCGTTTTTGCTTTCGGAATCATCGGATTTTTATTAATGAAAATGGGGGTACCATTAAGCCCAATTATCCTAGGTTTAATTTTGGGGCCAACATTAGAAGCTGAAATGACCAGAGCTTTTCAAATGGATACAAGTATAAGCTTATTTTTTACTAGACCAATCTCCTTAACTTTTATCATCTTAGCCCTTGGATCATTTGTATTTACTGTATTCCAGGTGAATAAGCAGAATAAAAAGACTGTTGAGGCGATTGATATTAAAAAGGGAGCTTGATGTAAATATGATGGCGGTTCCGTGCTTCTTTTAAAAAAAAGAGCATGCGAATTGCCTTTTTGTTTTCTATGGACAGGGGAAGGACTGACACCTTGACTCAGTAGTGATTATGCCAAAAATGGGTGAATGTTCTTGTCCCGATGTACCTGCTATCTCTTTAAATAATATAGAAATGGGGAAGGGTTTCGTACTAAATACTAGAATATTAATAATAGATCCAAAAGTTAAATACATGAAAGCACTATATCTACAAAAGGAGAGTATAATGACCAATGGTCGAACAACGAAACTGGGCAGGTAATTATACATATAGTACTTCTAATTGGCATTTTCCAGAGAAAATTGACCAAGTGCAGCAGCTGGTGGCTAACAGCAAACATCTAAAAGTAGTAGGTTCGCGTCATTCCTTTAACGGGATTGCAGACTCCTCTCATATGATGATTTCGTTACAGCATTTAAGTAAAATCTTGCAACTGGATCACGAGCGGAAACTGGTAACAGTAGAGGCTGGAGTCAAGTACAGTGATTTGTGTCTCTACCTGGCACATGAAGGATATGCATTAAAAAATCTTGCTTCCTTACCTCACATATCGGTAGCTGGTGCATGTGCGACTGCTACTCACGGTTCGGGAAATGATAACAGCTGTCTGGCAACAGCCGTATATGAAATGGACGTCATAACCGCCGATGGAGACCTTGTTTCTTTTTCAAGGGAGCGCAACCATGAAGAGTTCAATGGTGTTGTCGTCAATCTTGGTGGTTTAGGAGTCGTCACTCGTTTATCGCTAGAAATCGTACCGGCTTTTGAAATACAACAATTCGTTTATGAAAATTTACCTTTAATAAAGTATAAGGAGCATTTTAACGATATCTATTCAAGTGCTTATAGTGTCAGCTCCTTTACTGATTGGCGGAATGAAACAATGAACCAAGTTTGGCTCAAACACTATGTAACAGATGATCAACCTATTAAGATGGAACCTACGTTTTTCGGTGCACCTCTTGCAACAAAGAATCTACACCCAGTCGGGTTGGGTGCGGAAAATTGTACGGAACAACAAGGTGTATCAGGTCCATGGTATGATCGTTTACCACATTTCCGAATGGGCTTTACACCTAGTGCAGGTGAGGAGTTACAAAGTGAATACATGGTCCCTAGGGAACGTGGGTATGAAGCGTTATGTGCACTGAATGAGATTCGAAATCAGATCGCTCCAGCATTACTCATTTCTGAGATTCGAACCATTGCAAAAGATGACTTGTGGATGAGTCCGTTCTATAAGCAGGATTCTGTTGGTTTCCACTTTACCTGGCAACGAGACTGGGCATTAGTCAGGACCATACTACCGATCATCGAGAAACAACTCGCACCTTTTAACCCTAGACCACATTGGGGTAAGCTATTTACGATGCCACCTAAAGACGTACAATCACGATATGAAAAACTTAACGATTTTCAACAGTTATTACATCACTATGATCCTAAAGGGAAATTTCGAAACAGCTTTATAGAGTCATATCTTTTGTGATCATCTTTTGGGATGAGGGAGAGCTGCGTCCGCGTTATAAGGTTATAAGAAAAAGGACCAACATTGGTCCTTTTTAATTTGAATTTTAACTTGGTGCTTAATATGCGGTTGTAAAATAATATCTAAAATCTATGTAATTATTCCGCCTTTTGAAAATTAATTACTTAATTCATATATCTAATCATTTTAATCCTTTTGCGTTTTTTCTCTTGAATTATTGGATGTACTAGGATTCACAAAATATACTGATCCGGACTGGGATGGTCCTGTTTATGTAGCCACCCATAATAGAAGACATGTAAATAAATATTTTTCACTAGTGTATGAAAGATTAAATAATATACTAAA
This sequence comes from Litchfieldia alkalitelluris, assembly GCF_002019645.1. Classification (GTDB taxonomy): domain Bacteria; phylum Bacillota; class Bacilli; order Bacillales; family Bacillaceae_L; genus Litchfieldia; species Litchfieldia alkalitelluris. The sequence goes on from NZ_KV917374.1 coordinate 1,807,665, forward strand.
AGATAATATAGGAGAACCTGAAGACGTAATCATTGAATCTCTTGAAAAAGGATTACATCAGATTAGAACCCAACTGCTTAAAGGTGATATATTATTATTACAAGGAAAAGTAGCAACAACTTCAATAGCTTTTAAATTAGATCATATAATTCAACTAGCTGCGTATTTTTGCAGAAGAGGTGTGTAAGAAGATGAAGGTATGGCAATTAACTCGTCAGTTTGATAAATATGAGGAATTCACTTTCTCGAATGATCAAGATAGTGAACTATTTAGTGAAAACTTTCTTGGTGAACCAATGATCTAGAAGAAAAGGTTATAAGGCAAGATATCTTCAAAGTACTTAATCATGAGTCAAAAAGGGTTATAAGTTCAAAAGTTTTTGTTTCAGATCAATTTAGAAGGAAAGTACTTGAATCTAACCTAGAGGGTCTTGATTTTATTGAAGTTTGGGATTCTGCTAATGTAAATATTGAAAGTGAAGGTCTACAGCAACCGGTACGATACGAAGAAGTCGTAGATGACAAATCAACTACCTATTCTTTTGATGAAGCTTCTATAAAAGCTGAAAAGGAAAATAAAACGTTTGTTAGTGAAAAATGGGCGATTCGTTTTGGTGAAGATAAAGAGTTCCAAATCGGTCAATTGCAAGAAGATGGTTCCTACAACTGGATTAATCCCATCTATTATCCTCCGATTTTTATTGGGATGAAGTGGAATGAATCTATCTAATTCATTAGATAAAGTAGGGTGAAAAACGATATGAAGATATGGCAAATGACTCGAGTGTTTAATGGGTTTGAAGTCTTGAAATTTTCAAATCCAGATGATAGAAAAGTGTTTAGTGATAATTTTATTGGTTTACCAATGAAAGAGAACTGGGCTTCAATTAAGGTTGAAACGTATTCAAAGGGCAAAGAAAGTGATTCACCTGATGGTCTTTTATTAGCTCCTATTTTTAGTGAAAAGGCTGTAAATCTATTAAAGGTATTCTTAAAAGAAGATCAAGTGGAAATTCTACCTATTAGTAAATATGGTGGAAAGAAGTACTTCGCAATAAATGTTATCAATGTTCTAGATGGTATTGATGGAGAGCACTCAGAGGTTTCAAGGTCAAGACATGGGATTATATTAGGATATGACCGATTTGCCTTTAAGAGGGATATAGTTTCTGGACAGGATATGTTTAAAGTGCTTAATCATGAAACAAAAAGAGTGATTAGCTCAAAAGTATTTGTATCTGATAGGTTTAGAGATAAAGTGATAGAATCCGATCTTCAGGGCTTTGATTTTATTGAAGTGTGGAATTCTGAATCTACTGCAGACCAAGTAGAATATTCGGAAATCTCTAATTCAGACAAACTTTATACTTTTGACGAAGCTTCTAAAATAGCTGAAGATCAAAATAAAACGTTTGTTAGTGGTAAATGGGCGATTCGTTTTGATGAAGGCAAAGAGTTCCAAATCGGTCAATTGCAAGAAGATGGTTCCTACAACTGGGTTAATCCCATCTATTATCCGCCTATTTTTATTGGGATGAAGTGGGAGGAATCCAAATAAATTTTGTCATTAGAAAAGAGGTCAGTATTCACACAATGTACAAACCTTTTTCTAATTATAGGTAAAGGTCCAATCCATATATCATAAAGTTTAATAGTCTAATAATCTGAGGGTAGGTATCGTATCACTATGCCTTAGCTTAAGGATGAAACAAGAAACGGGTGAAGTATGAGAGTTTGGTTACTCCAAAGTGTATTTGGTGAATTTTTTGAATTTGGTTTTACGAATGAAGTAGATAGAAAGATGTTTAGAACGGAGTTTAGGGGTGACTCTATGATTCATGGATGGCCCTCCGTACATATTTAATAACTTTAAAGAAGGAAGTAAAAGTGATTTCCCTGCAGGCCTCTTATCAGTACCTACATTTAGTGAAAGGGCTATTAATGTATTAGGAGATTTATTGGCCGGGAAAGTTGAATTGCTCCCGTTGCTTACAGATGCAAACTCATATTATGCAGGGAATGTCATAAATGTTTTAGACTGCATTGATGAAGAACATGCAGAGGTAAGGGTGTTTGATGATGGACAAGTAATGAAATACACAAGGTATGCATTTTTAACGGATAAAATAGTGGGTGAGGATATATTTAAAATTTTAGTTCACGATTCAAAACGAATATTAAAGACAACGGTATTTGTTTCAGATCGTTTTAGAGAAAAAGTTCTCGAGGCAGGACTTAAAGGTTTTGAATTTATTGAAGTGTGGGATTCAGCTGAACATGAGAAAAATACTAGTATCCAGGGAGAACTGTGCCTTGATGATGATTCAATCGAATGGCATACTTTTGAGTTAGCATCAGAGTTGGTAAAAAAACATAATAAGGTAGTAGTGAGTGGCGAATGGGCGATTCGTCTTGGTAATGACCAACAAACTCTAATTGGACACTTGCGAGAGGATGGCACATACCTTTGGTTAAACCCTATTTATTATCCTCCTGTGTTTATTGGGATGAAGTGGAGAGTTCTAGAGTAAATGGGTGATAAATGAATTATCTTATGAGACCGAGATATGTTGAAAAATAAGATCAATGAATTATTCTTTTATATAGAAGCTAATGCACTCTCAATTATTTGAGGGTGTTTTTTTATCTTTTAAAATGACTCAAACAGTAATTATCATCACCTTAAAGTAAATCATAAGTGTGTCGGTAGAAGTACCACCATTTCCACCGATATATTTAGAAAAAATCGAGTTTATTTTAGAAGCAATAATGCACTCATAAAATGTTGATAAAATCAACATTTGTGAGTGTTTTTTGTTTAATAGAAATGCTGAAAAAGGTAGGTTTTATAATCTAACAATCAAATTGTTAATTTAAATTTTTAGAAAATTTTAAATAAACTGTTGACCTATAACATCATATGATGTACTATAATATTAGATATGATGTTATATGACATCATAGTAACTTAGAAGGTAGATGATGGTATCAAAAATCATCACCAAACTAAGAGATAACTTGAAGGGAGAGGTTAATTAATGAAACAAGAACATCTAGAACAAATTCAAAACGTCATCGAGGCTGCGAAAGGGAAGGACATTAAAAATATTTTCTTTGTTGCTTGTGGAGGTTCTATGGCATCACTTTCGTTAGGGGATTATTTTGTTACAAAAGATACTGATATGGCAAGCTTTGTTTATACGTCAAATGAATTTATTCACCGTGCACCAAAGGCATTGGGTGAAAATAGTCTTGTAGTTTTAAGATCTCATTCTGGTACCACTCCTGAAACGGTAGATGCTGCTACATATGCGAGAGAACAAGGTGCTTTAACCGTTGCCATTTCTATGGATGTTGAATCAGCTCTTTGCAAAGAGTCGGAATATACTGTACATTACAATTACAAAGATGGATCAGCTGCAATTGATGGAGAAATTGGTGTGTATTACACGTTACTCTTTAAACTACTAAATCTACTAACTGGTGAAGAGAAATATCTCCGTGGGGTTGATCAACTATCAAAACTAGATCAACTAATTGAAAGCAACCAAACAAAGTATAGAGATGTAGCTGACGCATTTGGCAAGAAGTATAAGCGTGATAAAGTCATCTACACAATGGCAAGTGGAGCATATATTCACCATGCATATTCCTTCACAAGTTGTTTGTTAATGGAAATGCTTTGGATTCATTCCAATGCGATTCATTCAGGAGAGTATTTCCACGGACCATTTGAAGTGACTGATTATGATGTACCATTTTTAATGGTTGTTGGGGAAGGACCAAGTACACCACTTGATCAACGCGCTCTTGATTTTGTGACAAAGTATAGCGAGAAAGTTGAAGTTGTGAACGTGAAAGAGTTTGATTATACTGGGGTGGACGAAGACCTGAAAGAGTATTTCGGTCCAGCACTAGCGGGTCCTGTATTACGTTTATACGCTGACGGTTTAGCGGAACATACTGGACATCCATTATCAGTAAGAAGATATATGTGGAAAATGGAATATTAAAATTCTAAAAAAATTGGTTCAGGGGGAAATATAAATGAAAAAGTTTCTTAGCTTTTTAGTTGTTATTTTAGTAAGCTCTATGTTTTTAGCAGCATGTTCTTCTTCCTCCAATGAAAGTGATGGCGAAGCAACTGAAGGAGATCAAGTAGTAATTGATTTCTTCCATCGCTGGCCGAACGAACCTAGAAAATCATTTTATGATGAGAAAATTGCAGAATTTGAAAAACTTAATCCAAATGTAAAAATTAAAGTTGATGCTGTATTGAACGATTCTTATAAAGAAAAAATTAAAGTGTTGGTTTCAAATGATAATCTACCAGATGTTTTCACCTCTTGGTCAGATACATTTGCCGCAAATCTAGTAAGCTCTGAACGTATAATGTCGTTAAATGATATTATGGCGGAAGATCCAGATTGGTCCGGTAATATTATCGAGTCTCAATATGCAGGATTTACGTTTGATGATGTGACTTACGGAATTCCGTTTACTGTTGACGGTAAAGCTTTCTTTTATAACAAACAAATATTCGAAGAAAATAATATCGCTGTTCCAGCCTCATATGATGAACTTGTCACTGCGTTAGATCAGCTAAAAGCAGCAGGATATGAAACACCTGTGGTCGAAGGGTTAACAAATGGTTGGGCAATCTCTCATTACATGGGAACTATTTTTGATAGAGTTGTAGACAATAGTGTACTTGTTAAGGACTATACTGCTGCGACAGGTGAATTTACAGATCCAGGATATATTCGCGGACTGGAAATTTTCAAAGAGTTAACGACGTACATGGGTGATGTGTCAACCGCGATTGATCATGAAGCAGCCCGAAACATGTTTGCTGCTGGTGAAGTTCCAGTCTTATATATGCAGTTTGCTGAGGTGAAATATGTACAAGATGCTGGTGATGTTGAATTTGGATTCTTTAATTTCCCAGAAGTGAAAGATGGGGAAGGAAGACCTAAATCACTTACTGGCGCACCAGAGGGCTGGATGTTGAGTAAAAATGCGCCACCTGAAGCAGTCGAGTTCTTGAAATTCCTCACTTCAGAAGAAACAGCTAAAGCATTTACAAAAGCAGATGGTCAGTTGAACGCAATTAAAGGTGGGGTAACGGAAGAAACCTCAAATCCTACAAGTCTAGAAGCATATCAAATTATTTTAGATGCATCTGATGCAACTCCTTGGTTTGATAATGCGATTGATATCACCATTGCAGATATCTTCATGCGAGGTGGGCAAGAATTAGCAACAGGTCAAACAACACCAGAAGACATTATGAAAAAAGTACAAGAAGCAGCCGCAAAATTACGGAACCAATAGAACTATTTAATAGAGTTGCCCTAACTAGAATGACAGGTTAGGGCAATTTTACAAAAAGAAGGGTGGGGGGTTAGGAATGAAGATTAAAAAGGCTTATATAACACCGATCTTATTTATGGTACCTACCATTTTATTTTTAGGACTGTTTATTTACATACCACTAATTCAAAACTTTTATAATAGTTTTTTTGAATTTAGTGTATTTTCTCAATCGAAAGAGTTTGTTGGTTTTAGTAAAATTAAAGAATTATTGGTAGATGAGGTAGTTATGATTGCATTAAACAATAATGTCAAATATGCAATCATCTCTGTGTTACTGCAGGTGTTTTTTGCGCTAGTACTTGCTGCTGTTTTAGAGGATAAATTTTTCAGACGCTTCGCACCAGCTTTAAGGGTTATTTATTTTATGCCAGTAATGATTTCAATCTCTGTTATTGCCTTATTATTTGGATTTGTCTATAATCCCCAAATTGGGTTATTAAATAGTTTCCTCGAGCTCATTGGATTAGAAGAGTTGGCCAAGCCTTGGTTAGGTAATTCCACTACCGCCATCTATAGTGTCATTGCCATGAGTCAATGGCAAAGTGTTGGGCTAATTACGATGTTGTTTATAGTTGCAATTCAGAAAGTTCCGAAAGAATTATACGAAGCTGCAGAAATCGATGGTGCCGGAAAAATCCGTAAATTCTTTAAGATCACCGTTCCACAAGTGAAAGAAGCAACTTTTGTGAACTTATTAGTAACCGTAACTGGATCGATTCTAGTATTTAATGAACCTTACATTCTCACAAATGGTGGTCCAGGAAACAGTTCGATGACATTGGCGGTTCATATGTATCAAACAGGTTTCTTTAAAGATGACATGGGCTATGCCTCAACATTAGCATCTCTGATCTTCTTATTATCTGCTATGTTTGCGTTAATACAAATTAAAGTATCTAAAACTGGGAAGGAGGATTAACACATGCTAAAAACGAATGTAACTAAAAACACTTTCCCTAGTTCGATACCTACTAATAAAATGAAAATCCCAATCCAGACAAAAGTCAGCAAAAATATCGTATTTCTGGGTTTGCTAGCATATGCAGTGATTATTTTATACCCACTATTTTGGATGTTTATATCCTCATTTAAAAGTTATCAAGAAATCTATAGCAATGTGTGGGCTTTACCTACAGATTGGAAGTTTGAGAACTATTCGATCGCATGGTCGAAAGGAATTTCGAGCTATTTTTTCAACAGTGTTCATGTAACAGCATTAACGATTATTCTAACCGTCTTAATAGGATCGATGGCTGCGTTCGTTCTTTCTAGATATAAAAATCGCTGGATTGACGCAGGGCTTTTATTCACAATTGGTGGATTAATGATGAACCCACAAGTTGCTTTAATCCCTTTATTTGAAATTCTAACAGTTACGAACTTAATTGATACACATTGGGCACTTATTTTGACCTATGTAGCTTACCGATTACCTTTAACGATTATCTTGATTCGTGCCTTCTTTTTATCAGTTCCTAAAGAGTTGTCTGAATCAGCATTGATGGATGGTTGTTCTGAGTTCGGTATTTATTGGCGAATTTATTTACCTATTTCATTACCGATCGTGTTTACTTCGGTGATTTTAACCGCATTTTTTGCTTGGAATGAATTTTTATTTGCAACTGTTTTTATTAATTCTAGTGAATTAAAAACAATCCCGTCAGGATTAATGGTCTTCCGAGATGCTCTTCGTACAGACTGGGGAGTATTGCTATCAGGAATGGTGATTGCAACAGTACCAATGATTGTTTTACTAATATTTTTACAAAAATACTTGGTCAGAGGTCTTGCGGAAGGATCTGTGAAAGGATGATAACGAATGAAATTAATAACAATTGGTGATAACGTAGTGGACTGCTATTTAGATCAACAAAAATATTATCCTGGAGGTAATTGTGTTAATGTAGCGGTAAATGCGAAACGCAATGGGGCTAGTGAAGTAGCTTATATTGGGATCTTTGGGAATGATGAGCCTGCTGAACATATTAAATATGTACTTAAACAAGAGGGAATTGATTATCGTTTTTCACGTGACGTTATAGGTATTAGTGGACAGCCGCAGGTTACATTAACAGAAGATAATGACCGTATATTTGTTGGTGGGCCTAAAAATACAGTTCAGCATAAATTTAAAATTCAGCTCGTTCAAGAAGAGTTGGATTATATAAAAACTTTCGGCCTAAGCCATGTGAGTTGCTATTCCTCGATGGAAAGTGAATTACCTAAATTGTCTCAAGTATCCAAAGTATCGTATGATTTTTCAAATAAGAAAGATCTAACCTATATTGAGTCGATAGCTCCGTATATCTCTTATGCTTTTTTCTCGGCTGCAGAATTGTCAAAAGAAGAGTTTGATCGTTTCATTAATGACTTAGCAGTTTTTCAGTTTGAAGTCATTGGTTTGACAAGAGGAGGACGACCAGCGATTTTTGTTAAAAATGGTAGGATCTATGAGCAAAATCTAAGGGATATTAGTGTAGTTGATACAATGGGTGCAGGAGATAGTTTAATTGCTGGATTTTTAACTTCTTATATGAGTGGTGAGACAATAGAAGCTGCGATTGAGAATGGAACAAGGTCAGCTGAAAGAACGTGTCAAGAACATGGTGGATTCGGTTACCCAAAAGAATTGAAAAAAGTTTAACGAGGATACATGGTTAATGTATAATTGTGGTAACGATAATATTTAGGAGCGAACTTTAATGATTAACCGTGATCAAAATTATTTATATGAAGAAATCATGACCGGAATCAAACAATATATTGAATCGAATCAATTAAATCAAGGTGATCAAATTCCTACTGAAGCTGAATTATGTGAACTTTTTCAAGCGAGTAGAATTTCCATTCGTCGTGCCATTAAAGAATTGGTAGATGATGGTGTTCTTCAAATTATCCGTGGAAAAGGTACATTTGTGAATACATTTCGTAAAGAAATACACCTATTACATTTTCAGGGATACACAGAAGGCTTGACGACAAAGAGTGATTTTATCACAAAAGATATTATTTCAATGGAGAAAATAAAGGGTACACCCCATATTAATCATAAATTTAATAACCAGTTTGATGAGTACATCGAATTAGTTAGAAAAGTATATCGCAATAACCAAACGTTAAGTTTGGATTATGCCTACTTTCCAACAGCACTTTATCCATCAATCGAAGACAAAATCACACCAGAAAGTTCAACATTTAAGATTCTTAACGACGATTATGGAGTGAACTTCAAAAAAGTGTGTAAGGACCTTGAATTTGTACATCCAACAGATGAAGTACAAAAGCATTTAGAGGTTAATCGAATGACCCCGATTATTTTAGTCGATAAAATTATTTACAATGAAGAATCAACCCCAATCCATTATTCAAAGTACTATTTAATCGCTGATCGAGTAAAGTTGCGATTAGAAACAGAATACTAAATGGAAGTGGAAATTTTTCGTGAAGGAATGAATACATGTATAAAGCAGTTATTTTTGACTTTGATGGATTAATTTTTGACACCGAATCCGTTCATACAGCAATCTATCAAGAAATGTTTGAATCGCATCATCTGGAATTTCCGTTTGAAGAGTGGATCCAAAACATTGGAACGCAATCAGATTTTTCGATCTATGATCTGTTGGAAAAGGAAATAAAGCAAATTGACCGTGCTCAGCTGAAAAAGATGAATAAAGAAAAGCTGGAAACAAGATTAAACCTGCTAAAGGTGCGACCAGGTGTGGAAGATTATCTGAAGGAAGCTCAAGAAATGAACTTGAAAATTGGGCTTGCATCAAGCTCTAGCTATAAGTGGGTTTCTGACCATTTAAATCGTTTAGGTTTACTTCATTATTTTGAGTGTATCAAGACTTCAGACGATGTAGCTGAAGTGAAACCAAACCCAGAACTTTATCTGTTAGCTGCTAAAGAGCTGGGTGTTGAACCTCGATATTGCATTGCTTTCGAAGATTCCGCCAATGGTTCACTAGCTGCAAAACGAGCGGGGGTGACTTGTGTGATTGTTCCGAATGAAACGACGAAGCATTTGACATTTCCTGAGGTGGAGTATCGATTAGATTCAATGGCGGATTGTAAGTTGGGGGATTTGGTTGGGAAATTAACAGACTGAAAGTTAGCTATCAGCGTTTTCCTATCATATGAGGAAATAAGCTGTGGTGCTTATTTTAATGAATAGAATAGTGTATTAATTAGGATTCTCTTTTATGGGAATCTTTTTTTATGTCAATTTAATGGGGAATGTCTTAAAACATAGTAATAGTACCATGATTTCACACATTAAATTTATAAAAAAACCATGGGAAGAAATGTATAGTTTTAAGTCTAAAGGGATTTGAATTTAATTATTACAAGAGCCAACTTTTCTAATCAAACTTACCCCGAAATGATTTTTGAAGAAATTTTTTAGCGGTAATTTTAGGTAAATTAAGAACTTGTGCTTTAATAATGGGAAAATATTTTTATGACGAAAAGGTATATTGATTAGAAAGAGTAAAGAATAAAAAAATCGTTGTGAATTAATAAAGGTAACGATTACATAGGTTCTCATCATTAATGATATTTTCTAAAAAAAATACAATTGTGAAAAAGTAAACCTTGTTAGACTTTCTTACATAACAATGAAAAGTCAGATGAGTTCCGGTCTGAAAAATTAGAAAATTCCATTGATTTAAAATAATTAGTATAGTAGAATGATAAAAAATAACAAAATAAGAAACAGTGTTTCGAATATAGGAACATAGTCGATAGGAGTTTAACTATCATGACACTAAAAACACTAGATAACGCCTTAGAACTTCTTGAATATTTTAAGAGAGAAAGCTCATGGGGAGTTAGAGAGTTAGCCAAAGAGTTAAGTTTAAGTCCAACAGTTACACACAGATTACTCTCAACGCTACAAAATCATGGTTATATTATTCAAAATCCTACTACTAAGAAATACGAACTCGGATTAAAATTCCTTGAATTCAGTGTTTTAGTTCAAAATAAGCTGAAAATTAAGGATCACGTGTTTCCTTCAATGGAATTACTAGCAAAGGAAACTGGAGAAACGATTTTTCTAACTATGCTTGATGGTTTAAAAGGATTAAGTGTAGCCATTGCGGAAAGTCCTCAAAGTATCAAATTTCAGGTGACGGTTGGTACACAAAAATCATTACATGCTGCAGCTTCAAATCTTATTATTCTCGCATTTTTACCTGAGGATAAGCAGACTCAGATTCTAAGTGGTCACCTTGAAAAAGTAACTGAAAATACAATTACAGACCCGGAAGAGTTGAAGGCGGTACTTAAAAGATTGAAACAACAGGGATGGTGTTTCACAAATGGTGAAACAACCCCTGATGCCTTCGGGATTGGAGTTCCATTATTTGATTGCAACAACGCAATAATAGGATCGCTTAATGTCGCTGGTCCAACTTACCGTATAAATGAAGAGAAGGTGAAAAGAATTTTGGAATTAACGTTGGAAAAGAGAGACTACATTCAGCAAATGATAAATTCTCTCGGCCTAACGTATTCACATATAAAAAATTCAATTTAAACTGGGGGGTTTTTTGATGAAAAAGAGTTTATCAAGTTTTATTACAATCTTAATCATTATGATGGTGATTGTAGGATGCAGCAGTAGTACAACTGAACCTACTAATGATTCAAACGAAGGAGACTCAAATACTTCTTCAACAGATAGTAATTCTGGAATGCCTGACCGACCATTCGTATATGTTGCACAGCAGGTTGTCGGTTCTGTGGATCCAGCAAAACACACGGATGAGACAGAGTTAATCGCGGTGCTTAATACATATGATCCGCTTGTTTATCCGAAGGTGAAGGAAGGTTCAATGGAACCTGGTTCACATATTGCTGAAACGTGGGAAGTGTCTGAGGACGGTAAAACATACACTTTCAAGTTAACTGAAGGAGTTACTTTCCAAAGTGGAAATCCATTAACTGCTAAAGACGTTGTATATTCAATTCAACGGATGATGGCAATTAAACAAGGTTTTTCATGGCTATGGAGTGGTGTATTAAATCCTGATAATGTGGTGGCAAAAGATGATTATACAGTTGAATTTACTTTAGATAGTGCATACGCGCCATTTGTATCAACATTAACGCAATTATTTATTGTTGATAGCGAAACACTCAAAGCGAATCAAGCAGACGGTGAGTTTGGTGATAATGGAGACTACGGTCAAAAGTATTTAGAAGAAAAGGTTGCAGGTTCTGGTCCATATACGTTAGAAAAATGGGAGCGTGGATCTCAACTTACTTTTGCTAAATATGATAATTACTTCAAGGGTTGGTCAGAAGGACAAATTGAAGAATTCCAAATGAAAATTATCACTGAGCAAGCAACAGTTAAGACAATGTTAGTTTCTGGTGAAGCAGATATGGTTCACCAATGGTTAACAGTGGATACTTATAAAGAATTTGCTTCAACAGAAGGTATAAAAGTTCAGGAAGATCCTAGTGTTCAGTTATACCACTTACCAATTAACACACAAAAAGCACCAACAGATGATGTAAATGTACGTAAAGCGATCTCTTATGCATTTGATTACACTATAGCAACAGAACAAATAATGAATGGTGCTGTTCAAGCCCAAGGTCCAGTTCCAGTATTGGTTCCAGGTCATAATGATCAGGTAACTGTATATAACAAGGATATTGAGAAAGCAAAAGAATATTTAGCTCAATCAAAGTATGCAGGTCAAGAGCTAGAAGTTGAATTCATGTATCTATCAGAAAATCCATTCCAAAGACAAATTGCACAATTACTTCAAAGTAATTTAGCTGAAATCGGTATTACGGTTAAGCTAAATGGTGGTCCCTGGACACAGATTACTGAAACAACTGCAAAAGTTGAAACAACTCCGCATATTGCTAGTATCTCAGATACATTGAAATACCCGCATGTTGATAGTCATACATTCGGAATCTATCATCCTAGTGCGCACGGTAGTTATCGTTCTTCTGCATGGTATGACGATGCTGCAACTACTGAATTATTAGAAACTGCTAGAAAGTCAACGGTAGTTGAGGAACAGATGGAGAACTATCAAGAAGCACAAGCGTTAATTGTTGAAAACGCACCTTCTGTTTATGTTGCGAATCCAAATCACCGTATTGCATTCCAAGATTACGTAGAAGGATATAATTATGTAGGTCTTTTAGGTTACGACCTTGGTTTTTATAATTTGACAGTAAAATAATAAAAAAAGTAAGGGAGTGAGAAGGCATGTCGCCTTCTCTTCTTCTACCATTCGTAAGGATGTGCCAAGATGAAAGAATTCTTAATAAAAAGATTATTGCATATTATTCCTGTTCTCATTGGTTTATCGATTTTAATCTTTGCTTTATCAAGAGTGATGCCCGGTGATTCTATTCGTTTGACATTAGGTCCTGAAGCAACTGAGGAACAAATTGAAGAAATGAGAGATTCTATGGGGTTAAATGATCCGCTTCCTGTTCAGTACTTTAACTATGTTAAAGGTGTTTTTCAAGGAGATATGGGTCAATCATTACGAACAGATCGTAATGTTGCTACTGATTTAATACAAACATTTCCTGCAACTTTTGAACTGATCATTATAGCAATGATTATTTCAATTGGTTTAGGGGTTCCTCTAGGAGTTATATCTGCTGTTAGAAAAGATAAATGGGAAGACCATGTAACAAGGGTGATAGCTCTTTCAGGGATTGCATTACCGAGGTTCTGGTTAGCAATCATGCTTCAAATATTGTTTGCTTATTGGTTCTCTCTACTGCCGGTTGTAGGTAGGGGGGATGTTGTACCTACTACTATTACTGGAATGAGATTACTAGATAGCTTACTAACATTAAATTTCCATGCTTTCTTTACAAGTCTAAAACACATCATTTTACCTTCCTTTGCATTGTCCATAGCTACACTTGCCCAAATCATGAGATTAACTCGTTCTAATATGCTTGAACAGCTAAATAAAGATTACATTTTAGCATCGAAAGCTTATGGGTTACCTAAGGGAATGATTGTGTATAAGTACATGCTAAAAAATGCATTTACCTCTACTTTAACCATCATAGGCTTGTCATTTGGTTCATTATTAGGTAATGCTTTCTTAGTTGAAGCTGTTTTCGGTTGGCCAGGAATGGCACAATACGGTGTTCAGGGTGTTGTTTACAAGGATTACAACGCAATTGTAGGAGTGACTTTAGTGATCGGATTTGTTTTTGCAATAGGAAATTTAATTGTTGATGTGTTATATGGAATTTTAGATCCAAGGATTAAATACGACTCATAGGTGATGATGATGAAATTAAACAATAATACGATCGTTGTAAATGAGAAGCTTGTAAATAAAAGTACACGTTTAGAAGAAGCGAAACGCGCTTGGCACAGAATGAAGCGGAATAAGCTAAGTCTAGTTGGCCTAGGTATGGTCCTTCTCACGGTTTTGGCAGCAATATTTGCACCATGGGTGGCTCCATATCCAGATTCAGCAACAGGCGCGATATTCTTTGACAAAATGAACCAACCGCCAAGTATGGAGCATATTTTTGGTACGGATGAAGTAGGTAGAGATATTTTTAGCCGAGTGATTTATGGTGCGCGTATTTCTTTATTCTTAGGATTTACAGTTCTAGGTATTGCTATTTTGATAGGAGTACCACTTGGGTTAATTGCTGGTTTTTGGGGCGGAACAGTTAACACGATTATCATGCGTACGACCGATATCTTTTTAGCGATTCCATCGATGGTTTTAGCACTAGCTGTCGCAGCTATTATGGAACCAACGTTAACCAATATTATGATCGCTATATCATTTGGCTGGTGGCCATGGTTTACAAGACTGGTTCAAGGAGAGGTTCTACGACTAAAAGGAGAACAATTTGTTTTAGCTTCTGAAGGTTTGGGTGCTAATAAATGGAGAATTGCCTTTAAGGAGATCCTACCAAATTGCGTTTCTACTATTATAGTTAAAGCAACATTAGATATGGGGTTTGTTATTTTAACAGGAGCTAGCTTAGGATTTTTAGGTCTAGGAGCACAGCCTCCAATTCCAGAGTGGGGAACAATGATTGCTGAAGGAAGAGTGTACCTCCCAGAAATGTGGTGGCAAGCAACATTCCCTGGTCTAGCGATTTTGGTTACTGTACTTGGCTTCAATTTATTAGGTGATGGCCTAAGAGATGTTTTTGACGTTCAAGTGGATCAAGAGGGGTGATTAATTTTGACTGAAAATAATGAAGTTTTATTAGAGGTAAAAGATTTGAAAGTGAATTTCAAATCTTATGAGGGAACTGCACAGGTCATTAACGGAGTAAATCTTAAAGTAAAAAAGGGTGAAGTTATTTCCGTTGTAGGTGAATCAGGATGTGGAAAGTCAGTCACTGTTCGTTCAATGTTGGGGCTTGTGCCGACTCCTCCTGCACAGTATGTGAATGGGGACATTACATTTGAAGGCAAAAGTGTCTTAAATTTAAGCGAAAACGAATGGCAGAAAATTAGAGGGAAAGGAATTTCGATGATTTTCCAGGACCCAATGACAGCCCTTAACCCTGTGTTTACAATTGGTCAACATTTAATTGATGTGTATATGTACCAAGGGAGAAAAAGCACTTTATTTATGTCTCGAAAAGAGAAAAAAGAGTTAAGAGAAAAAGGAAGAGCAAGAGCAATCGAGATTCTAGAAAAAATGAGAATACCCGATCCAGAAGCCATTCTTGCACGTTATCCAGTTGAACTGAGCGGTGGAATGAGACAAAGAATTCTTATTGCTCTTGCCCTTGTCCATACCCCTAAACTATTGATTGCTGACGAACCTGGTACAGCACTTGATGTGTCAGTACAGGATCAAATCTTAATGGAATTAAAAAGGTTAGTAGAAATAGAAGGAATTTCAATGATTTTCATTACCCATAATTTAGGTGTTGCAAGAATGATTAGTGACCGTGTTTATGTCATGTATGCAGGAGAAGTAATTGAAGAAGCAAAGACGAATACTCTTTTCAGTGAGTCATACCACCCTTATACAAAAGGATTATTAAGTTCAATACCAAAACTCAGTGGTGGTATGGGTGATGGAATTGATGGTAGAATTCCAGACTTTATCAATCCCCCTGCAGGTTGTCGTTTTTATGATCGATGTTCGGTTAGGTTGGATAAATGTAATATTGTTCCACCAACGTTAAAAAGATTATCTGATGGCCGGAGTGTATCTTGTCATCTTTTTGAAGAAGAGGGGAATGACAATGGAAAATTATATCCTACAGGTGGAGGATCTAAAGAAGTATTTCTCCATCCATAAGGGTTTTTTAAAGAAAAAGGTTGGAGATGTCAAAGCAGTTGATGATATTTCACTAAATATTGAAGCTGGTAGCACCCTTGCAATAGTAGGAGAATCTGGCTCTGGTAAAACGACCTTGGCGAAAACAATTATGCGATTTTATGATCCTACAGAAGGAAAAATTATATTTGATGGGAAAGATATCTCGCATATTAACAAAGATGCACTAAAAAAGTTGAAACAGGATATGCAGATGGTTCATCAAGATCCATCATCTTCATTAAATCCAAGAAAAAAAATCAAGGATATTCTAGAGGCACCACTTATTATTCATAAAATTGGAAACGCGAATTCGCGATTAAAACGAGTAAAAGAACTCTTGGACGTTGTAGAACTACCAGAGGATTTTTTGTATCGATATCCACATTCTCTTAGTGGAGGACAAAAACAAAGGATTGGAATTGCAAGAGCTCTTGCTTTGAATCCGAAATTTATCGTACTTGATGAACCAACATCAGCACTAGATGTTTCAGTTCAGGCTAAAATTATTGCCTTATTAAAAAAATTACAAAAGGAACTTAATCTTACCTATTTTTTCATCACACATGACTTGAGCTTAGTAAGAAACTTTGCTAATAAAGTGGGGGTTATGTATTTAGGCAGTATTGTTGAATATAGTGATGTCGAAACCTTATTTACACACCCCCAAAATCCTTATACTCAATCCTTGCTTTCTTCGATTCCTGTTGTAAGTGAAGATGAGCAATCAATGTTACCGAGAAAAATTCCACTAAAAGGTGAAATACCGAGCCCAAGTAATATGCCGAAAGGGTGCAGGTTTCATACTCGTTGTCCTTTTAAAGAGGATATTTGTTTAACCGCACCGGAATTAAAACTGACAAAAGCTGGATCGTACACGCGATGTCATTTAGTTGAGGAAATAAATGAAAAAGTAAAAGTGGGAGTGTGAGACATTGTTTATTTTAGATAAATTAACGGAAGAATTAATTGAACCATTAGTCATTGGTGGATGCATCCTTGGGGGAGGTGGTGGAGGTTCCATGCCCAAAGGGAAGAGGTTTGCTGAGCTTGCCTTTGAAATGGGAACCCCCTCTTTTATTCAATTAGATCAATTAAACTCTCTTGAAGAAACGGTTGTTACTGTTTCTGGTGTTGGTGCACCAGCTGCTAAAAACCAATATGTGAAGCCGCAGGATTACTTAATTGCTTTTGAATTACTTGAAAACGCGTTAGGAAAGAAACCAACTGCAATCATTACAAATGAAAATGGAGGGTTTGCTAGTGTAAATGGCTTATTGCAGTCAGCGTTAACAGGGATTCCAATCTTAGATGCTGCTTGTAACGGTAGAGCACATCCAACAGGCATAATGGGATCGATGGGTTTAACAGAGTTAGAAAACTACCAATCTATTCAAGTGGGTGTAGGTGGAAAACCCGGTACTGATGCAAGGGTGGAACTCGTTGTAAAAGGAAGTCTACAAGGTTCCTCAAAAATGATCAGACAAGGTGCAGTGCAAGCAGGAGGATTAGTTACTGTTGCTAGAAATCCTGTAAAAGCAGAATATATAAAAAATAATGGTGCGATTCATGCCATTTCCCATGCAGTCGAAGTTGGAATGGCTAATGTAAATGGCAAAACACCTGAAGAAAAGATTGAGAATGTTGTGTCAGTGCTCGGTGGAAAAGTAATTAATGAAGGACAGGTAAGGGATTTCGAGTTAAAGACAATCGACGGCTTTGACCTTGGAAAATTTACATTAAAATCAGTATCAGGCGATTATGCCTTAACATTTTGGAATGAGTATATGTCAGTTGATCTAGACGGAACTAGATTAACTACGTTTCCTGACTTAATAATGACTTTCTCAGCAGAAACCGGATTACCTATTACTTCTGCAGAACTAGCTGATGGCGTTAAAATAGTGGTCATTACAGCGCCATACCAAAATCTGCGTTTGGGTAGTGGTATGTTTTCAGCTAAAAACTATGAAATTATTGAAAAAGTTCTAGATATTGAGATTATTCCTTATATTACATCCTTAGTAGGATTAGATAAAACAGCAATCGGTTCATATAAATAAGAATTAGAAGATCGTGGGGGTGATATAAATTGTTACATAAATACGTACAAACTCTGTTTGAGCTTCTTGATGATTCAAATGCATCAGGGGAAAAAGTGGAAAAACTATTTAGCGGGTATAAAGGGGTTAAAACAAGTGTTAGGACTGAAACTGCTGGTACAGCAAGTACTGATTATATAAAAGTGCTTATACCAGGAGTGAATGGGAAAACGGTTGGAGGAAGTGCACCTACTCTTGGTGTTATCGGAAGACTTGGAGGACTTGGAGCCAGACCTTCTGTAAAAGGGTTTGTTTCAGATGGAGATGGTGCGCTTGGTGCGTTAACTGTTGCATTAAAGCTTGCTGATATGCAGGAAAAAGGAGATAACCTTGAAGGGGATGTTATCGTTATCACTCATATTGATCCAGATGCACCAACAAAACCGCATTTTCCAGTTCCATTTATGGGATCAGCTATTGATAATAGCACAAAAAATGGGATTGAGATCGATCAAGAAATGGATGCAATCCTTTCAATTGATACAACAAAAGGAAATCGTGTAGTTAACCATACTGGAATTAGTATTACTCCAACGGTTAAGGAAGGCTATATTCTTAGAGTAAGTGAAGAATTAATGGATATTTACCAAAATGTAACAGGTCATTTTCCTGTTGTATTACCAATTACCACTCAAGATATCACACCATATGGGAATGATATTTACCATATTAATAGTATCCTGCAACCAAGTGTAGCGACAACTGTTCCAGTTGTTGGTGTTGCAATTACGACCGTAGCGACAATTGCTGGATGTGCAACTGGAGCTACTAATATAGAAGCTGTTGAACAATCAGCACGATATTGTATAGAAGTTGCTAAATTATACACTGAAGAAAAAGCTAGTTTCTATAACAAGGATGAATATCAGCATTTAATTGGTTTATATGGGTCTTTATCACATCTACAAACGCAAGGAAAAAGGACAGTATGAATAAATTAGGTGTGATCACCATAGGTGAGGCGCCACGAAAAGACGTGCAACCTGTTTTTGACAAGTATTTAGCTAACAAAACAGAAGTCATACAAGTGGGCGTGTTGGATGGGCTGAAAAAGCAAGAAGCAGAGATAGCGTTTAAGCCAGAAGGTAACGAGTACACGATGGTCAGCCGGTTTGTTAGTGGTGATTCTGTAAAGATGTCAAGAAACAAGATTACTTCTGTTATTCAATCTAAGATTGAGTTGTTGGAGGACCAGGGATGTACGCAGATACTGTTACTTTGTACTGGCGTTTTTAACGGATTAAGGACGAAGCACTCTGTGTTAATTGAACCGGAAAAAATCATTCCATTAACAGTAACAGGGTTAGTTGGTGAAAAAAGATTCGGAATAATCGGACCTTTAAAAAAACAAAGTAATCTACTCTTAGAGAAATGGAGTCATTGTAAAACTCCGCCAGTTTTTGTATCGGCTTCTCCGTATGTTTTTAATGAAAAGGAATTGAGAACTGCTGCTAGAAGTCTGAGGGAACAAGATGTCCGTTTAATTCTGTTAGATTGCATGGGATATACAGAAGAAATGAAGAAGATGGTTAAGGAAGAAGTGGGGAGAATTCCTGTAGTTCTCTCGAATGCATTAGTAGTTAAGTTGATTACGGAATTATTGGAGTAGCTACATATAAGAAGGAGTTGAATTAAGGTGTCAGATTTATTGGAAGTTTGTCGCGGGTTGCTAGTAAATTGCTTAAATGTTAAAGAAGATGAGCAATTGTTAATTGTTTCAGACGATTACAAAAAAAACCTCGGAGAGTATCTATACGAAGCGGGTAAACTTCTTGGAGCGGAAGCCGTACACGTGACCATGAAGGAGAGAGAAAAGTCAGGACAAGAACCACCGATCGCTATTGCAGAGGCGATGAAAAATAGTGATGTAGTTATTTGTGTAACGACTCACTCGTTAACACATACAAAAGCTCGCAAAAACGCAGTTGCAAATGGAGCACGACTTGCAACAATGCCAGGAATTACAGAAGATATGTTTTTAGATGGGGCTGTGACCGCAGACTACACGCAGGTTAAGGAACTAACAGAAAAAGTGACAAAGGTACTTGATACAGCAAAGCAAATACGAATCGAAAAGGATGGTAAAGCATTAGTATTTTCTGTAGAAGGTAGAAATGGTGTGCCAAGTACGGGCGTGTACGTAAATAAAGGAGAATCTGGTAATCTACCATCTGGAGAAGCGTATATCGCACCTATTGAGGGTACTGCTTTTGGAGAAATCGTTATTGATGGATCTGTTACCGGCATTGGAAAAATTGATACCCCGATCACTCTAAAGATTGAAGAAGGTCGAATTGTTAATGCAGTGGGTGAACATGCTGATAAGCTATTAGCGATATTAGGCGATGGTAAAGGAAGATGTTTAGCTGAATTCGGAATTGGTACAAATAATAAAGCTCGTATTACCGGTGTCATTTTAGAGGATGAAAAAGTGTTTGGAACGATCCATGTTGCTTTTGGAAGTAATATTACGTTTGGTGGAACCATTGAGGCTGGGGTTCATTGTGATTTAGTTGTCAGCAAGCCAGATGTATATATTGATGATCAAAAAGTGATTTACGCAGGGGAACATCTATTTTGATAGATTCATTACAAAGATGGAGGAATTAACATGTCATTAAAATATGCGATGAATGTAGTTGAACTTCTCGACGATTCTAATATAAACGGTCAAACAGTAGTTGATTTATTTACGAGATATCAATTTGTGGAAGCATCTACCTCAACTGTTCAAGGTGAGAATGGGTCCACTGATTTTGTAAAGATCATTGTAAAAGGAACTAACGGAAAATCAGTAGGAGGAAGTGCACCGACTTTAGGTATTGTTGGACGCTTAGGTGGAATTGGTGCAAGACCAAGCCGTATAGGAATTGTATCGGATGCAGATGGTGCTGTTTCTGCTATAGCAGCAGCCTTGAAACTTGCAGATATGTCTATAAAAGGCGACCGTTTAACAGGCGATGTAGCCATTACCACCCATATTTGTCCAAGTGCACCAACTGAGCCACATGAGCCTGTTGATTTTATGGGTTCTCCAGTAGATATTTTTACAATGAATAAATATGAGGTACTAGATGAGGTGGATGCAATTCTATCCATTGATACAACTAAAGGAAATCAAATTATAAACCACCGTGGTATCGCATTGTCTCCAACTGTAAAAGAAGGATATATTCTTAAATTTAGCAATGACTTATTACGAATTATGACAATGACAACAGGCGAACACCCTGTAACTTTTGCTATAACTACTCAAGACATTACCCCTTATGGGAATGATGTGTACCATATTAATAGTATCCTTCAGCCTGCTATAGCGACAGATGTACCAGTTGTAGGTTTAGCTATAACTGCTCAGTCTGCTGTTCCAGGGTGTGGTACAGGGGCAAGCCATGAAGTGGACATTGCACAAGCTGTTCGTTTCAGTATTGAAGTCGCAAAGGAATTCACAGCAGGAAACACTACATTCTATGATGAAGATGAGTTTAACCACTTAAAGAGTCTTTATGGATCAATGAAGGTATTACAAACATTAGGAAATAGTGCAAACCATGTCTAAAAAGAAAATAGGATTAATTACAATTGGTCAATCGCCAAGAGTTGATTTGACTCCAGAAATGGAGCCTTTAATTGGTGAAGGTAATATTTTTGTCGAGTTAGGTGCTTTAGACGACTTAACAAGTGAGGAAATTGAAAAGGTTGCTCCTTTCGAAGGAGACGTAACCTATGTATCGCGTTTAAGATCAGGTGCCTATGCAAAAATGTCTAAGCAAAAGATATTACCTTTATTACAGGAAAAAGTATTGCTATTGGAAAACGAAGTATCTAGTAATATTCTTGTTTGTACAGGAAGTTTTCCTAACATTAAACATAACAAGCCTTTACTATTTCCAGATAAAATCCTAAATGCTGTTGTAGATAGTGTACTAGAAAAAAACGGTGTTCTAGGAGTAATGGTGCCTTTAATGGAGCAAAAGGAGTCATTGGTTAAGAAATGGGGAGACAGACCCCTTGTGGTCCAAAGTGCAAATCCGTATCAAAAAGATGATGACTTTGTTACACCTGCTCGTAAACTTAAAGAATTAGGTGCAACCGTTATCGTCCTTGATTGTATGGGTTATACTGAAGAGCACAAGCGAAAAGTGAAGGAACATTCTAATTTACCTGTCATTCTTTCAAGGAGTATTGTTGCGCGGGTTGCAGCTGAGTTAGCTTAATCAGATATAATACAATTAATATTACTAGACTTGTAAAGATTTTTATGAGACCAGCATTTTGCATCGTTCGAATGAGCTTGCAAAATGCTGTGGTCTCTTTTATATTTTTATGAAGTCTACTGATTAATCCTAATGACTGAAACCAAAACATCAGTCAGGAAATGGTGTCCCAAACATTATATCTACAGATAGACTAATAGGAATAAGATTTTTGATAGATTGGTAATAGTTTTGTGACAAAGTCATTTTCGATTCCACTGAAAGAACTCTTATGTGAACAGTACTATTTTAATACTACAAAAACGAAAAAACGGTCAATGCCCTCTAGAATACAGGACATTGGCCGTTTAATGTGATTTATTATATTCACTGTCTACTTAATAGGGGGCAGGAGCAGTACATTTTCCCTACCCATCTTAACCTATTTATTCTCTATTGATATGTTGACACCGTTTGGACTTACAACATGTATAGATCCATCAGGAGAAAGGTTGAAGCCTTTAACCTTTGGGTTGATACCTACTGCAATATCTAAGTTATCAAACTCAATTGTTGCAAAGT
Organism: Litchfieldia alkalitelluris; assembly: GCF_002019645.1. Lineage (GTDB taxonomy): Bacteria > Bacillota > Bacilli > Bacillales > Bacillaceae_L > Litchfieldia > Litchfieldia alkalitelluris. The sequence continues at coordinate 1,830,231 of NZ_KV917374.1, forward strand.
CTCCCATAATTTCTGCAACAGCTTCTTGATATAATTTAGCACGTTCTGCTTGGTCAACAGTTTCTGTAAGTGCACGGTTCAGTAGTTCATCTACTTTTGAACTTTCATATGCTTTACCGTTACCATTAGATCCATGTTGACTCGAGTGGAAACGAGGGTTTAAGAAGAAATATGGATCTGGATACCAAGACCATCCACCGATGTTCATAGGTGCGTTATTTTTAGAAATCGTGTCTGTTAATGTTCCCCATTCAGAAACCTGAATATTTACATCAATATTTAAGTTTTCTTTCATTTGATTTTGGAAGATCGTTGCATAGTTAGTACGTGTTTCTAGTACAAAAAGATCAATTTCAAATCCATCTGCATATTCTGTTTGACTTAAAATTTCTCTCGCTTCTTCTGGGTTGTATTCAGGTTTTAACGACTCGAAAGACTCGTCATAACCCCAAGAACCTTTTGGAAGTGCACCATTTGCAACAGTTCCACCACCCCATTGGTGTACCCCTTGAACAATTTCTTCTACATTAGTAGCTTTAAAAATCGCTTCTCTTACTTTAGGGTCTGCTGTAGGACCTTTTTGGAAGTTCATATCAAGATAAGTAATTGAAAGACCAGGAGTCGAAAGTAATTCTAGGTTTTGATCTTGGCTAATCACTTCTCTATTTTGTCCTTTAATATCTGTTGCAATATCGATATCACCAGAACGCAAAGCGTTTGTCATCATAGATTGATCAGAAATAAACTTATAAGTTACACCATCAAGGTTAGGTTCTTCACCCCAATAGTTATCGTGCTTCACTAAATCAACTTGTTGGTCGGTTTGCCAATTTTCAAGGATGAATGGTCCTGTACCAATCAAGTTAGCACCAAATTGGTCTCCCCAGCCTTCAACTTCTTCTTTCGGAATAATAATATTCCCTTGGTCGGTTAGCATCGCTAAAAATGCTGAGTTTGGCTGCTCTAAGTGGATTGCAACTTCGAACTCACCAGTCACTTCAACACTTTCAACACCAGCTAAGCGGTTTTGTGCTGAATGTTCAGCTGAGCGCTCTAAACTGTATTTCACATCTTCCGCAGTCATTTGTCTTCCATCTTGATATTCACCAGGTTGAAAGTAGACATCATCTCTTAATTGGAATGTGTAAGACAACATATCATCTGATGCTTTCCATTCTGTTGCTAATGAAGGTACAAAGCTTTGTAAATCTTTGTCATATACGATTAAAGTGTCCGCAATGGAGCGCATAATTTGGGACTCATATGTACCGGTATAATTGATTGGATCTAAAGTTGCTGCATTAGAGGATAAACCAATATTTAATATGCCGCCACTACTAGAACCTTCCCCAGTTCCTTCGCTTTCTTCATTTCCAGTTGTCTCATTACCTTCTCCTGAATTGTTACCTGATGAACATGCTGCTAATACCAATGAAAATAAACCAAAAACAATGACAAACAAGACTAGTTTCCAATTACTCTTTCCCATACCATTTTCCTCCTTTATTTTGATTCACATATAGAAACAGTTATTCAAATACTGAATATATATTAAATTATCATACAAATATGAAAATTGTAAATAGTAATTGTTAGAAAATAAAAAAAGTTTGAAATTTATCTAAAACTATATTTACATTAAAAATAAAGGATGATACCATTCAATTAATTCACATAATGTAACGATGGTTCAAATAATGAATCAAAGGAGGGGTTGTTTTGAGAGAATTTCTATATAAAAGAATTGTACAATTAATACCGACGTTATTTATCGTAGCGGTTATTGTATTCTTTATCACTCGAATGTTACCAGGTAACCCAGCAGCTGTTATGCTCGGACCACAGGCTAGCGCAGAAGATATTGCGGAATATTCGGAGAAATTAGGGTTGAATGATCCAATTCTTCAGCAATTTTTCGACTACTTAATGAATCTAATTGTTTTTGATTTTGGAAATTCACTTACATATAACCAACCCATTGTTGGCTTAATTATGGAACGTTTCCCTAATACGATTATATTGGCGGTTAGTGCGTTACTTATAGCCGTAGTGATAGGTGTGCCAGCAGGGATCATCGCTGCAAGAAAACAGAATACAATTATAGATTATTCGGTTACTACTTTATCTTTAATTGGTGTTTCAATGCCGATCTTTTGGTTAGGTGTTATGTTAGTTCTTTATTTTAGTGTAAACCTAGGGTGGCTTCCTGCAATAGGGATGGGGTCACTTGATGATGGTTTGTGGGATTTTCTTAGTCATCTTATCTTACCAAGCTTAGCATTAGCGACAATACCTACTGCTGAATTTGCAAGGATTATTCGATCTAGTATGTTGGAGACAATTTCACAAGATTATATCAAAACAGCACGTTCAAAAGGTTTAAAAGAATATAAGGTTATTTATAAACATGCATTTAAAAATGCATTAACACCTTTACTAACGGTAATCGGTTTGCAATTTTCTAATCTTTTAGGCGGTGCTGTATTAACTGAAACGATTTTTAGTTGGCCAGGGATGGGCCTATTGATTGTTGATGCGATTGAAAAAAGAGATTTTATTGTAGTTCAAAGTACAGTTATTTTTGTGGCTGTAATTTATGTAGTGATTAACTTGATCGTTGATATTCTATACAAAGTAGTCAATCCGAAAGTAAATCTAAACTCCAACAGTGGAGGTGCAAAGTGAACATGAATACGATTCAAGAGATTGAACAAGCAAGAGAGCTTCAATATCAAAAAGCAAGAAAAGAACAATCTTTTATGCGCAAGTTATTAAGAAATAGATTCGCAGCATTAGGATTAATTGTCATCTTACTTTTGGTGTTAACAGCTATTTTTGCGCCTTTTTTTGCTACACATTCCCCAAATAGTATGGATGTAACGAAAACCTTGTTAGGACCAGGTAAAGAAGGTCACATTTTAGGTACTGATAGCTATGGCCGTGACATATATAGTCGGATTGTTTATGGAGCGCGGATATCTTTAATCGTTGGAATTTCAGCCGTATTATTTGGAGCTGTTTTAGGTTCAGCGTTAGGAATCATATCTGGTTATTTCGGTGGCAGAACAGATTCAATCATCATGAGAATTATGGATGGGATGATGGCATTTCCTTTCATCTTATTAGCAATTGTCTTAATGACAGTATTAGGCCAAGGCTTGGTTAATGTAATTATTGCAATTGGAATATCTAATATACCCGGCTTTGCAAGAGTTGTTAGAGGTCAGGTGTTAAACGTAAAGGAAGCAGAGTATATAGAAGTAACTCGTTCATTAGGTGCTAAGCATGGAAGAATTATTTTTAAACATATCGTGCCTAACAGTATTGCACCATTAATCGTCTATGCAACGATGGGGATTGCTGGAGCGATTATATCAGAAGCGGCATTAAGCTTCTTAGGACTAGGTGTACAACCACCTACGGCTTCTTGGGGAAGTATGTTGCAAGAAGGTAAAAACTTTCTCGTACTTAGCCCTGAACTGGCCACTTTCTCAGGGTTAGCCATATTGATTACAGTGCTTGGTATTAACTTATTTGGTGACGGATTAAGAGACGCTCTTGATCCTAAGATGAAGTTATAGTTGGGAGGTGAACGTATGTTAGAACAATTTTTAAGTGTAAGAGATTTACAAGTAGAATTTAAATCAGGCTCGATCATTACGAAAGCGGTGAACGGCGTTAGTTTTGACCTAGACGAGAATGAAAATATAGGCATTGTTGGTGAATCTGGTTCTGGTAAAAGTGTTACAGCTACATCCATTCTGCGTCTGCTTCCTAATCCTCCTGCGAAAATCACAGGTGGTGAGATTCTTTTTAAAGGAAGAGACTTGTTAAAACTATCAAATAATGAGATTAGAAAAGTGCGTGGCAATGAAATCTCGATGATATTTCAAGATCCTTCCACAAGTCTAAATCCAGTATTTACAGTAGGAGATCAGCTGATAGAATCGATTCGAACACATAAAAAGATGTCAAAAAAAGAAGCAAAGAAAAAAGCAGTTGAAATGCTTGATTTAGTAGGAATTCCTGCACCGGAAAAAAGAATAAATATGTATCCACACGAATTCTCTGGTGGGATGCGTCAAAGGGTCATGATCGCTATAGCATTATCCTGTGACCCCAAACTTTTAATTGCGGATGAACCTACCACAGCACTAGATGTTACAGTGCAAGCACAAATCTTAAATTTAATGAAAGAGCTTCAAACAAAGCTTAACATGTCGATTATCATGATTACTCATGATTTGGGAGTCGTTTGGGAGACGTGTGACAAAATTTTAGTGATGTATGCAGGGCGGGTTGTCGAGTCTGGGAATGTCAAAGATATATACACAAATCCTTTACATCCTTACACATGGGGCCTTTTGGATTCACAAATTACAGAATCTCAGGATAGTTTTGTCCCATTATCAACCATTCCTGGTAGTCCACCAGATTTAAGCTATGAAATAAAAGGCTGCCCATTCGTTGAGCGTTGTCCATATGCACAAGAAATCTGTCATGAGGAAGCACCTGTGTTAATTGAACCAACTGATAGACATGCGGTCGCCTGTCATTTTCAGACAATAGATCAAAAGTTGGTGAGAAAGGAGGATGCATACTTCGATGGAAGTTCTACTAGAAGTTAAAGATTTGAAAAAGCATTTTCCAGTTTCCAATAGCATTCCGTTTATAAAGTCTAACCAAAGTGTGAAAGCCGTCGATGGAATCAATTTTAACGTATATCCTGGTGAGACCTTGGGAGTTGTTGGAGAATCTGGCTGTGGTAAATCAACAATGGCACGTCTTGTTAATCAGCTGATCAAACCGACTTCTGGTGTGGTTAATTTTAAAAATGAAAATCTGATAGAAATGAATTCTAAAAGATTACGAGAAACGAGAAAGAAAGTTCAAATGATCTTCCAAGATCCTTATTCTTCACTTGATCCTCGACTAAAAGTAGGAGAATTAATTGCCGAGCCTCTCGTGATTCATAAGGTAGGTGACAAAGTCAGCAGAAGAAAACGTGTGGAGGAATTACTTGAAATTGTCGGACTTAATAAGCGATTTGCTGATCGATATCCTCACGAGTTTTCAGGTGGACAAAGGCAAAGGATTAATATCGCAAGAGCTTTAACCTTAAATCCGGAGCTCGTTATATGTGATGAACCCGTTTCAGCTTTAGACGTTTCTGTTCAAGCTCAAGTGATCAATCTTTTAAAAAAATTACAAAAAGAGTTTAATTTAACGTACATTTTTATTTCACATGATTTAAATGTTGTCCGTTATATGTGTGATCGGATTGCGGTGATGTACTTAGGAAAAATTGTAGAAGTTGGAACATATGAAGAGATTTTTTCCAACCCTCAACATCCATATACAAAGGCACTGTTTTCAGCGATTCCTAAAGAGGATCCATTTGAGGAAAAAGAACGGATTATTCTAAAGGGAACAGTGCCGAGTCCATTAAACCCACCATCTGGGTGCAGCTTCCATGAACGTTGTCCAGTGGCCGTGGATCTATGCAAAACAAAAGAACCTAAAATTGTAAATACAGAAAACACACACCAAGCATCATGTCATTTGGTTAACTAAATTAGGGGGAATGGAAATGTCATTAAAATACGTAATGGAATTATATGAATTAATGGATGATCTATCAGTTTCAGGAGAAAAAGTGAAAGAATACTTGTCAAAAGTCAGTCCAAATGGACAAATTGAGATTCAAACAATTGAGGGTGAAAAAGGGAGTACGGACTTTATCAAAGTATTAATATCAGGTAAAAATGGTAAATCCATCGGAGGGAATGCACCAACCTTAGGTATTATCGGGCGCTTAGGTGGGATTGGGGCTCGTCCGGAAATGATTGGCTTTGTTTCAGATGGTGATGGTGCATTATCTAGTATGTCTATCGCAGCAAAACTATTAGATATGACAAATAAAGGTGACATGTTAGATGGAGATGTAATCCTAACGACACATATATGTCCGGATGCACCTACATTGCCACATGATCCTGTACCATTTATGGATTCGCCAGTTGATATATTAACAATGAATAAATATGAAGTGGCAGAAGAAATGGACGCAATTCTTTCGATTGATACGACTAAAGGAAATCAAATTATAAATCATCGTGGATTTGCGATTACTCCGACTGTGAAAGAAGGCTATATTTTAAAAGTAAGTGATGATTTATTACATGTATATACACAATCTGTTGGTAAGCTTCCTGTCACTATGCCGATTACCATTCAAGATATTACCCCATATGGAAATGGTGTCTACCATATTAACAGCATTCTTCAACCTTCAGTCTCAACAGATAAGCCCGTGGTTGGTGTTGCGATTACAGCTGAAACAGCAGTTGCTGGTTGTGGTACAGGAGCAAGCCGCGTGACAGACATTGAAGAAGTTGTACGTTATTGTATTGAAGTGGCTAAACTCTATGGAAAATCAAAATGTCATTTCTATAACGAAAAGGAATTCAACCGATTAGAGGAGCTATATGGTAAATTGAGCCACTTGCAAAAAATGGGGAAGAAAGGAGCTTCTTTATAATATGACGACAAATAAGGATGAACTTAAATCTCTTTTAATTCAAGCTGTAGAAGATCATAAAGAAGAATTAATCGATTTATGTAGTCAATTAATCAAAATTCCAAGTGAAAACCCTCCAGGTGATTCAACAGAAATCACCACATACATAGATGAATATTTAAAAAATGCTGGTGCTGAAACGTCTTGGTATGAATCCGCCGAAAAAATGTATAATTTAGTTTCGACAATTGGTGAACATCGTGACGGAAAACATTTGATTTATTGTGGACACTCAGATGTCGTGCCAACAGGTGACCACTCTAAATGGGATTTCAGCCCTACTTCTGGTGAAGTTGTAGATGGTTGGTTGCTTGGACGAGGGGCAAGTGATATGAAAGCTGGATTAGGCGGCCTCATTTATACATTTGCGCTTTTAAAGAAAATGAACATTGAATTACCTGGTCAATTAACATTAGCAATTGTTCCAGATGAAGAAACAGGTGGAGAGTTCGGGGTACCTTGGCTTTTAGAGAAACAACTTATTCAAGGTGATGGTTGTTTAATAGCAGAACCTTCCTCTCGATTTAACCCAACGATTGGTCAGAAGGGCTCCTATTGGTTCAAGCTTAAGGTGTATGGTGAACCAGGTCATGGTAGTTTATCACCTTTAGCTGGAAATAATGCTATTATAAATATGATTGATGCGATAAATGAAATTCGTAAATTGTGGGAACTTGAAATTGAAATACCTGATGAAGTGAAGCCACTAATAGAAAAATCAAAGCGATACATGAGAGAAGTAGAAAAAGACCGGGAACGATTCCAACCGGTTTTGGAACATGTTACGGTTAATATCGGAAAAATCCAAGGCGGGACAAAATCGAATATGATTCCTGAAAGTTGTGAGGTCGAAATTGATTGTAGACTTCCATTTGGTATCACTCAAGATGATGTGACTGCATTTTTACATGATAAACTAGGTGCACTAGGAATTGAATATGAAATTACTAGATTTGGATTTCGTAGCAATGCCAACCACACAAGTGCGGAAGATCCTGTGTGTCGAGCAATCATTGACAATATTACTTATGTAACAGGACATGAAGCATATGGTGTGATGCAATGGGCTAGTAGTGATGCAAGACATTTCAGAGATCACAACATACCTGTCCTTCAATATGGGCCAGCTTATTTACCAAGTATTCATGGATATAATGAGAAAGTAAAGGTAGAAGATGTTGTAAGATGCTGCAAAGTCTACATTGCAGCTGTTATAGATTACTTATACGAATAGATTAGAAGATTTGATTTATAATGGTGTATGTATTAGTTATAATAATATATGCACCATTTATTTCCGTTAGGAGGCATTTTACGGATGTTAAAAACATTAAGCCTTTCTTTAGAGGTATTGAGGATGTTTACAAAAACGAAACCAACATGGGGTGGAAGGGAATTAGCCGCAGAACTAAAGGAAAACCATACGAAAATTTATCGTATTTTAGAAACGTTGGAGCAGCATGGTTTTCTAATTAAAAATAATGAAACCAAGAAGTATTCACTTGGATTTGCTGTATGGGAACTAGGGAACACTTTATCTGAAAACTTTTATATGAATGATTTAATACACCCGATTTTAGAAAAAATTAATACAAGTACAGGTGAATCTGTCTTCTTAACACTTTTAGATGGTGAAGAAGGCCTCACTTTAGATGCCGTGGAAGCTAAAACTACAATAAGGTTCTCCGTCTCAGTTGGGAGCAGGGCTCCTTTATATGCTGGAGCATCCTACCGTTCTATATTAGCCCATATGCCGTCAGAATTTATAGACAGTTATTTGGAGAAAAAGCTAACAAAATACACAGAAAAAACGATGGTAGACCCTGATGTCATTAGAGCAGATTTAGGAAGGATTTTGGAAAAAGGTTATGCAATTAGTGAAGGTGAATATACGGAAGAGGTAGTTGCTGTTGCAATTCCTATTTTTCATAAAGGAAAGGTTATCGCCTCTTTAACCGTATCAGGACCTAATTACAGAATAAAGGAAGAACAAATCGAATTATTTGTCAAAGAGTTATTAAGCGCAAAAGAAGAACTTAATAATGTGATAGACAAATACGGATCAAATTTTGGATTATCCTAAGAATAAGAAAACTGAATTCGACATTTGCCTAATGATGATTTGTAAATATGCTTGCTTCAAACTTTAAAACTGATAAATTAATCGGATTATGAGAAATAAGCGGGAGTAATAACATACCATGCTATTTAAGCGCTTTCGAATGAGGTAACTATTAAATGAAAACTCGAAGTGAATCTGTTGAAGATCCCCTAAAAGGCTGAATTAATTATATTTTATATTATTAATGACAATTATGAGGAAGCTCAAGACATGAACTTAAAATTGGTCTTGCTTCAAGCTTTAATTATAAATGGGTTTCAAAAGAGAGATGAGATGAAGAAATCCAGCAAGGACTGTTACATTAACTTAATACTAGAAAATGGGGACCCAGCTCCTGATAACCCTAAAAGGAGCAGAACCGTCCCCACGCTTCTATGCATACTTTTTTATGATATAGGTTCTTGTATGAATAAAGCGCTTTCAAAAATAATCAAGAAATAATCCCTCTTCTTAAAAGTTCACTAACTGCATGTGGACGATTATATACGCCAAGTTTTTTTATGGCAGACTTTACATACTGTTTAACTGTATCTTCACTAATATGCATGGCATGAGCCATTTCCTTTGTACTTTCTCCCCATGAAATTTTTTTCATAACTTCTAACTCTCGTTTACTTAATTGACTTGATTGATCCCAGCTATTATGTTGTTCGAGATATTTTCCAACACGACGTCCATATTCTGTGAGAGAGGAGAGTATTTTATCATCGATGTTTGCGTTTTGTTTAAAGATATTACTACAAATATAGCCAATGACTACTGAGCCAAAACAGATGGGCACGACAACCACGGATTTTACATTTGAGGTAATAATGTATTTACTACTTGTTTGTTTAAGGAATTCAAGTCCGGAGCAAAATTTGGCTTTTCGTTCTAAGATGGAGGAATGGATGATCGGTAATGTTCTAATATCATCTCTTATTTCGTTAATATGTACTAAACCAGATGAATTTAATAAAATAACACCTTCCCCTACATGCCCTAATGGAGAGTAGCGAAATAAGTAAGCATTTAATACAGGGTAAGCTGACATATACACTTCAAGTACTTTATAAAGCTTTTCTTCATGACTTTCGGTTTCTTCTAGCTTCATAAACTTTTCTAATAAGGTAGTCTGATCTGTCAATATACCATCTCCTTTTTGGGGTGTGTCCATACTAAAAATTAGGAATATTCTTATTATACTAAAAACTGTACAATGAAGGTAGACATTTTAAGTCTATGTACTAAGAAAAGAAAAATATTTAAATAGAAAGGGAGATTTGATATGGGAAATTTAAATGAACAATCAAAAACATACTTGGAGATGTTTAGTCAAATGCCAGCGCTACAATCGTTAGATGCTCAAACGGTTAGAGATATGTTTGCAATGGCTCCACCTGTAGAAGTAGAGCTTGCACCACTAGCAAAGGTAGAAGATCGCCTTATTCCGGTTGGAGGTGATGATGAAATTAATGTGAGAATTTATACGCCTGAAGGTCAAGGTCCGTTTCCTTTATTTGTTTATTATCACGGTGGAGGTTGGGTTCTCGGAGACATTGCCACATCTGATGCAACTTGTAGAATGATTGCCAATAAAACGAATCGAATTGTCGTTTCAGTTGATTATCGACTAGCTCCTGAATTTAAGTTCCCTGTACCAGTGGAGGATTCCTATGCTGCGTTACAATGGGTCAATGAAAATGCTAATGAAATAAATGGAAGCGCTACCAATGTTGTTGTAGGTGGAGATAGTGCTGGTGGGAATTTAGCGGCAGTGGTCGCCATGAAATCTCGTGATGAAAATGGTCCGGCAATTGCAGGTCAAATCCTTATCTATCCTGTAACAGATCTTAGCTATAGTTCTGGTTCCTACAAAGAATTTGAACAAGGGTTTGGTTTAGATCGCGATCTAATGATTTGGTTTGGAGATTACTATATTCGTTCGGAAGAAGATGCTAAAAACGTTTATATAGCACCGCTACAAGCGGCGGATTTGAGTAACTTACCACCAGCGTTTGTTTTAACTGCTGAAAATGATGTGCTCCGAGATGAAGGGCACGCATATGCAGCTCGTTTAAAAGAAGCAGGGGTAAACGTGGAAACATCTTGTGAGCCTGGACTTGTGCATGGTTTCTTCACAAATATGGCTGTATTCCCTGATCATATTAAAGCTTCTATTGATAAAATGTCAGCTTTTTTAAGTGAAATTGATCAACAGGTTAGTAGAGTATAAGGCAAATTAGTTCTATTTAAAAGATTCCTAATTAGGAGGGGCTACGATGACTATTTCTCATGAAGGTAATCCTAACGAGTACGTTGATGCAGTCGTGATTGGTGCTGGTTTTTCGGGGTTATACATGCTTCATCGCTTACGTGAAGCAGGATTCTCTACAAAAGTATACGAGGCAGCAGATGGGGTGGGTGGTACATGGTATTGGAATCGCTATCCAGGTGCTCGTTGTGATTCAGAGAGTATTTACTACAATTACACGTTTTCAGAAGAACTTTACCGTGAATGGACATGGTCATCAAGATACCCTGAGCAGCCGGAAATTTTAAAATACTTAAATTTTGTTGCTGATAAATTAGAATTACGACCAGATATTCAGTTTAATACTCGGGTGCTTGGTGCTCACTATGACGAAGAGACGAAAAGATGGAACATTGAATTGAATGACGGAAATACGGTATCAGCCAAATATTTTATCACGGGTGTTGGATGTTTATCGGCCTCCAATATTCCTAACTTTAAAGGCCTAGACCAATTCAAAGGGGACTGGTATCATACAGGGCATTGGCCACACGAAAAGGTTGATTTTTCTGGTAAGAGAGTAGGAATTGTTGGGACTGGATCGAGTGGTGTCCAAGCGATACCAGTGATCGCGGCAGAGGCAGCTCACGTGACTGTTTTTCAACGCACACCGCAATATAGTGCACCTGCAAGAAATCATCCTTATGACTTAGAATATATAGAAAAAGCGAAAGAAAATTTTCATGAAATAAAAAAACAGATGCGCGAATCAATTGGTGGACAGCCGATGGTACCACCTACAAAATCAGCGCTTGAAGTTTCTCAAGAAGAACGAAATCAAAAATATGACGAAGCGTGGCAAAATGGTGGATTAGGTATTTTTACTGCCTACTATGATATTACCGTTACCGAAGAAGCAAATGAAACAGCAGCGGAATATATTCGCTCCAAGATTAAGGAGACGGTCCATAATCCAGATGTTGCCCAAAAGCTGCTACCTTCCTACTATTATGGAACAAAACGGCCGATCATTGATACAAATTATTATGAGACATATAACCGTGAAAATGTAAGTTTAGTAGATGTAAAAAGTCAACCAATTGTAGAAATTACCGAAAAGGGAGTCAAAACAACAGAAGACGAGTATGAGCTAGATGTCCTTGTTTTTGCCACAGGATTTGACGGTATGACAGGACCATTATTAAAACTAGATATTCGTGGAAAGGGTGGAGTTTCACTAAAAGAAAAATGGCAGGGTGGAGAGCAAACGAGAACCTATCTAGGAGTGGCAAATGCCGGATTTCCTAACTTCTTTATGATAACCGGCCCAGAAAGCCCATCCGTATTAAGTAACATGCCAGTTTCGATTGAACAGCACGTAGAATGGATTGGTGATTGCATCGACTATATGAAGGAAAAAGGGTATGAAACGATTGAAGCAAATGTAGAGGCTGAAGAAGAATGGAGCAAGCATTGTCGTGAAGTGGCAGAGGCAACCCTCTTCACAAAAACGGAATCCTGGTACATGGGTGCTAATATTCCGAATAAACCTAGACGCTTCCTCATTTACTTAGGTGGTGTAGGGGTATATCGTCAGAAGTGTGATGAGATTGCGAAGAAGGGGTATGAAGGATTTAGTTTTGAACATACATCGGCATCGGTAATACAATAGAAAGAATGATAGTTACATTAATACACCTACAAATGTTGTTAGTTCAAGGTTTGTAGGTGTTTTTTTAAAGAATAACTTAAATTAAGAACTGATATATTCTGATTGTGTGTTTATTTTTTGGGGGGATTATGAGGATAAAAGGACCTATTTTCCCTTGTCTGAACTCTTAATGGAATTGAAAAAATTGAATAGCGGGACAGTCTATCTCCCTTGTCCTTTATTCAATAGTATGTAGAAATTCTTGCATCCCGATCATTTTTTGTTTGTAGTCAATGTCCCTTTGTTCACAGAATGTATAAATCCAATCAATGTCTCTATCTCTTCCATGTTTTCGACTAAATCTTCTAGCAGTCAACAACATTTTTTTCTGAAATTCATTGGATGACAATTCATACTAATAGTTGTGATATCCTCAAACTCTATTTTCATTTCCTGTAATGAAATGTTTGAATTCAGATAACTCAGAAATAATAACTCATAGAAGGCAAACGATATTACATCCTCAATTAATTCCTTAATCAATGTTTCATGAGGGCCAAATTCTTTTGTATCATCCGAAACAAACGCAACTAAACCCATTACTTTTACATCACTATGATCCTAAAGGGGAATTTCGAAACAGCTTTATAGATTCATATCTTTTGTGATCACTTTTTCTGAATGAGGGAGCGCGGCGTCAGCGGTGTAGTGTGTAAGTGAAGAAAATTAGTCTTCCAGACTATCGACTGATAGTTAAAAGTTGATGAGAAATTAAATAATGAGAAGAAGAAAAGAAGTGTTATATATGATAAAATTAGGGCCTTACTTTATTGGAGGGCCTATTTTTTATATCCTAATAAATAATTTTATATTCTATAAGATACTTTCAATGATGGCTAACATAATACAAGCTGAAATAATGAAGTTAATAAAGAAAATGGTGTTAATTCGCTCCTTCTCTTTACACTCCCGCTTTAAACGTAGCTGCTCCCTATATAGTTTCTGAACACGTCTTTGCTTAAAATTAGGGAATTCATTGTGTTCGTTCATCTCACATCACCCAATTCAAGTATTTTCCAATCTACTTAAATAGACGTGTTTATTTTTGGATAACCATGGTTATTGAATTCCAATAGACAAACCCCCGCTGCTAGTGAGTGAGGAGTATCCTTGCTTTTAGCACCTCAGAGTCTTTCATTGCCCCTTACATCAACAGGAGTCACTGCATATCAGCTCATTCTAATCTAAGTGAGTACACTATTTTCATCCTCTAAGGGACGATAAATCACCATCAGGGAAGTCTTTATTGTGGCAATAGTCTGTTTTTCAAAGAATCGCTATGAATGGTCGTTCGTCCATACGCTTTTTACCTTCACTCATAGAATATACGGAGGAAAAAAATGGAGGAATCAGAAAAATGGAAACGATTATTTTTATAGGTGTTAATAAGTCTGGTTCTAGTAGAGAAGCGATTAAAGCAGCCGAACGGCTAGGGTATTACACCGTTCTCTTTACCAATCGAAAAAAGCAACTCATCCAACGTGAGCAATATCCAGACGTACATCAAATGATTTTGACTGATACGGTGGACTTACTTGAGATGAAAAAGCATCTGAAAACACTTCAGCAACGAGGTCATGAGATCTGCTTGATTACTAGTTTTGTTGATCAGAATGTTCACACAGCTACGATTCTAGCAGATGAGTATTGCCAAAATGTTCTTTCTAAGAAAGCCATTGAAATTATGGAAAATAAAGAACAGACAAGAACCTTTTTCGAAGAGGAATCTTTTACGCCTAACTTCGTGTTACTATCCCCCATACAAAATGTAGACACTATTTTTTTGCACAATAAATTATCTTTTCCACTCATGCTTAAATCACCAAAATCAGGCGGTTCTAAAGACGCAATACTAGTAGAAAATATGGAGCAATTACGTTATGAAGTGAAAGGTTTAAGGGAGCTGTATCCTGAAGAAACCTTTATTATTGAAGAATTCATCGTTGGTGATCAGTATCTAGTGGAAGCCATTGTCTACCAATCTAGAATAATCCCGATTGCTGTCATTGAGCAGGAAATTACGAAAGGAATGAGATTCATTGTAACAGGTTATGGAGTGATGTCTGAGATACCAATCCATATAGAAAGAGAAGTAACAAAGGTTGTAAAAGGAGTTGTGAATAAACTGGAAATAAAAAACGGTGGACTTCATCTTGAAATGAGGTTAACCGAGCAAGGAATGAAACTAATTGAGGTTAATCCAAGAATATCTGGTGGAGCCATGAACGATATGCTGGAAGCTGCCTTTGGTTTTAGCTTAGTCGAAGAAACGTTAAAGCTCTACTTAGGGCAAGCACCAGCGTTAACGAAAAGAAGAAATCTAGCAGTTTATACAAAATACGTCATTATACCAAACCATGGAATTCTAAAAAAAGTCACAGGAAAAGGAAGAGCAAAACACTCGATAGGTGTCGTGAAGGTCTATGTGAAACCAAAAAAAGGTACATTCTTACATCCCCCTTTATCGATGGGACACAGGTATGCATATGTAATCGCATCGGCTCAATCATTAGTCGAAGCTGAAAAATTAGCAGTTCAAGGTGCTAATGAAATAGAGTTTCACTTGGAAAAGGATGAAACACCATTAAAGGGTCTCGATGTTGAACATAAATATGCACAATTACAAACTAACGAGATAAGGAGTAAGGAGGAATAGGATGATATTAATAGGGATGCTCCATCATCGGCAAGATCCTAATACCGTTATTAAATCTTATGCATATGCAGCCGTTGCAAAAGCGGAAGGAGTTAACTTTATTTATTTTACTCCTGGGATGGTAGATTCGGAGAATAAAAAAATCAACGGCTTAATCCTTGAAAATGGAAAGTGGAAAAAGCAAAAAAGTAGATTTCCAGATGTAATTTATAATGATGGAAGTCCAGAAAAGCTTGCTAAATCCAAGGAGGTGATAAAGGAACTTCAAAATGAAGGAATTCCTTTTACAACACACTCTATAGGGAATAAATGGTCAGTTTATCAACGTATTAAAGCAAGCAAAAAGCTTGTTCAATATCTAATCCCTTCGGAAATCATCAACAATATTGGTGGTTTTTATCATTTTACACATGCGTTTGAAGAAGTTGTTGTTAAACCTACGGATGGTCGAAAAGGGCAAGGAATCTATTTTATTAAAATTGTAGATGAAGGATTTAAAGTAACCCAGGATCAAACCGATCGAATTTTATCAAAGAAAAAAATGAACCGCTTGGTTACATCTTGGGTGGAAAATGGGCATTATCTTATACAACCATATATTTCTAGTAAAACAAAATCTGGTCAAGTATTCGATCTACGTCTACATGCCCAAAAAAACGGTGAGGGAAAATGGGTAATCACTACTATATATCCACGAATTGCTCCTCGTGGAACCATTGTTACGAATATAAATAATGGAGGAAACACAAATTATCTAGAGCCTTTTTTAAAACAGGAATTTCCAGAAAATCATTATGATCTAAAACGGACATTAGAATATTTCACCATTGCTCTAGCTGAACATCTAGACTATTTACAAGTCACGCACTTTAATGAGTTAATAGATGAAATAGGGATTGATGTGGGATTAGATGAAAATCAAAAAATCTGGATTTATGAAGTCAATTGGCGACCAGGGTGTCCACCAGCTTTTTACTTGGAATTAGATGTTGTTACTAATGATATCCAATATGCTATTTATTTAGCGAATAATAAACATGTTGTTAATGCTGAAATGGAAGCGATTAAAAAGAAAAATAAAAATCAGCAAAGTAAATTCCCAATTGTAGCTGTAACAGGTAGTGCAGGGAAAACTACAACGAAAGCATTTTTAGCATCTATTTTGGAAAAAAGATGGACTACTTTTGAATCTAAGGATTATTGGAATATAACAGATCATACCAAAAAACATGCAGAGGAATTGGCAGACCCATCTTATCAAGCAGCCGTTCTGAAATATGGGATGGACTATCCAAGTGTCATTTCAGAGCACTGTAAAATCATTCAACCGAATATTAGTATTGTAACAAATATAGGGATTGCTCATATCGCGAATTTTAATGGTGAAATAAAAGGAATTGCCCATGCATCAGAGTTGATCCATGGTATGGATCAAACAGGAATTTTAGTTGTTAATCAAGATGACGAGAATTCTCGCCTCTTAGAAACAAATGAGTTTAAGGGAAGAATTATAACAACAGGTATTCAAAGTGATGCGGAATATCGAGCATATGATTTAAAATATATGGAGTTAGGGATGAAATTTAAGGTGAAATTACATGATCAGGAATATTCATTTTTTATTCCAATTCTAGGTGAGCACCATGTCTATAATGCATTAAATGCAATCGCAGTCGCAGATACTCTTGGGCTTTCCCCGATTGATATTAAGTGGGGCTTATTGTTTAGTATGCCAGCATAACGGATGCAAGTATACGGATTAGCGAAAAATATGAAGGTTATTGAGATACAGTTCATTCCCAACTAAAAGCAGTTGAAGCAGCGCTATACGTCCTCAAAGAAATGGCACCTAAACGAAAAATAGCTGTCCTTGGACAAATGCGGTGGTTGGGTGATCTTCTAGAAGAACAGTACCTTCACATCGGACAATATGCAGTTAGTCAGGGAGTCGATTATCTTTTGACCTATGGACATCGTACAGACACAATAGGTTAAGGTGCAAAAAAAAGCTGGCTTACCTGAAAATTGAATTCGAAGCTCTAAGACTAAAGAAGAATTTTATATCTATTTAACATACCTTCTCAAAGAAGATGACACTATCCTCGTAAAAGGGGGCTAGTAAAACCAAAATGCATGACATTGTGAAATTTTAGGAGAGTATTTTAAAAAATAAATTTATCATGATAGAGAAGGATTTAAACTTCCCTCGACTTACAAGAATAAAAGGGGGATAGTCTTATGTTCTTTGGATTTAAGGAATCTAAAAATATTCCCAAAAAGAATCACCTATCCTTTTGTGCGAAGGTGATTCTTTTTTGCTTAATTGCCGACAATAGGGGAAGTCCATTACTAAAAGGAAGCATGAGAACCGTCCCCTCGCTTCTTACTTGATATCACTCAAATCTGGTATGATTAAAACATTTACAGGATAAATTACAAATTAAATGACGGCTGACCAAATTTTAAAATAACTATAAAAGGAAGCGCGAAGATGAAATCAAAAACGATCCAAAATTATGAAAAGCTAAAGATGATCTATGAAACAAATCTAAGTGTTGATTTACTCGCTGAGGATATTTATACATGCAACCTCAATGATGAGGCCATATCAATAAAAACTGACATGATTGAACGGGATTTTGATGTGTATGGGGTGGAGGAAAAGGGGAAGATTTTAGGCTATGTGTTGAAAGAAAATCTGTCAAACGGAAGTATCAAAAATGTTTACAATCCTTTTCGTTCAGAAGAGCTTATTTCTGATTCCACGTCTTTGATTGAATTGTTAGATATCCTTAAGGATCGAAAATATCTTTTTATTCTCGAAAAGAATAAAGTGTCCAAGATTATAACGATTGCAGACTTACATAAACAACCGATTCGTATGCTGGCGTTTAGCTTAATTTCTCTATTAGAAATGCTATTAATTACGTTAATTCGAGAAACATATCCGAATGAAAGCTGGAAGGATCATTTATCGAGCGGTAGAATCGCAAAGGCAGAAGAGATGTTATCTAAACGGATTCAAAAAAATGAAGCGTTAACTTTATTGGATAATACGCAATTAAGCGATAAAGGGACAATTGTTTATAAAAGCCCTGACCTTTATAGAAAGTTAGGATTTGAATCAACGACCAAATGTAAGGAATTCTTCAATCATATCGAAACGCTAAGGAATAATACTGCACATGCACAAGAGGAAATTTATCATGATCACCAGGAACTTATTGATATTATTTTACAAGTAAATATGGTTTTAGATAGAAATGCAAATAGGGCTAGCGAATAGGTGGTTTTGAACAGCACTTACGGATAGCTATCTAGAGCTTGCAAAACGATTACGAGGTTATCCCAAAACAAGAATCGGAATATGGCGAAATCTGGCTGTTCGATTAAAGAAAATTCTCTCAATGATTACAGAGATTGAGTTGGGAGAAAGAGGGATTCGTTTAAACAATATGAATGAACTTATAGAAAGCAGTAAGGAAACGGCATAATTTAATAACAATATGGAATAGTCTGCTCTAGTTGAGTAGGCTATTTTTTTGTTAAGAAGAAGGAGGCTCCGCTGGATAGTGTTGAGCATTCAATCTTAAAATCTCCTCCTCTAAAGGAAAAACAAGAATCGTTCCTCTCTTCTAACTTTTTTAAATATTGTAAATATAACTAACATATGTTACTTTAATTACATGTTAAGTTTCCTTACATAACGTGTTAATATATTGGGTTTAAGGTCGATTGAGTGAAAGGGTGAAAGAAATGAAACTCACTTCGCGGGAAATGGAGAAATTGATGGTGGTCGTTGCTGCTGATTTAGCACGGCGTCGGCAAAAGAGAGGATTGAAGCTTAATTATCCTGAAGCTGTCGCGATTATTACATATGAAGTTCTTGAAGGTGCACGAGATGGAAAGACAGTTGCTCAGTTGATGCAGTATGGTGCAACGATTTTAGCAAGAGAAGATGTGATGGAGGGTGTTCCTGAAATGATTCATGATATTCAGGTGGAGGCAACCTTTCCTGATGGTACAAAGCTTGTGACAGTGCATGACCCAATTCGGTAAAAAGAGGAGGAGTAGTGAATGATTCCTGGCGAGTATAGATTGCAAAAAGAAGCGATTGTATGCAACGAACATAAACAATCGAAGAAACTTCAAATCCTCAATCGAGGTGACCGCCCGATTCAAATAGGATCACATTTTCATTTTTTTGAAGTGAATTCAGGGTTGCACTTTGATCGTGAACAAGCGTTTGGAATGCACCTTAATATTCCAGCAGGTACTGCTGTACGTTTTGAACCTGGAGATCAAAAGGAAGTAGAGCTTGTGCCGTTTTCGGGTGAACAAAAGGTCTACGGTTTAAATAACAAGACAAATGGTCCGGTAGGTAAGGAGGTCGACTAATGAGTTTTAAAATGTCAAGGAAGCAGTATGCTGACATGTTTGGTCCAACAGTTGGGGATGCCGTCCGTTTAGCAGATACCGAACTATTTATTGAGATCGAAAAAGACTATACCACATATGGAGACGAAGTGAAGTTTGGTGGGGGCAAGGTGATCCGGGATGGAATGGGACAGCATCCTTTGGCCACTAGAGCTGAGAGTGTTGATTTAGTTTTCACCAACGCCATTATCGTCGATTATACAGGCATTTATAAAGCAGACATTGGTGTGAAGGATGGTTATATTGCTGCGATCGGTAAAGCGGGAAACCCATTATTGATGGACAAGGTTGATATTGTGATTGGAGCTTCAACCGAAGTCATTGCTGCAGAGGGGAAAATTGTAACTGCTGGCGGGATTGATGCACATATTCACTTTATTGCTCCACAACAAATTGAGACGGCGCTTTCCTCTGGGATTACAACGATGTTAGGTGGTGGTACAGGTCCTGCAACAGGAACAAATGCAACAACTTGTACACCAGGACCTTGGAATATTCATGGAATGCTTCTCGCTGCAGAGGAATACCCTATGAATCTAGGATTCTTAGGAAAGGGAAACTCTTCAGATATAAAACCTCTTATCGAACAGGTAGAGGCAGGGGCAATTGGTTTAAAACTTCATGAAGATTGGGGAACAACTGCTGCAACAATTGATGCTAGTTTAAAAGTCGCGGATCAATATGATATTCAAGTAGCCATCCACACAGATACCTTAAATGAAGGTGGTTTTGTAGAAGATACCATAGCTGCTATTGGTGGTCGAGTCATTCATACATACCATACCGAGGGTGCTGGAGGAGGACATGCTCCAGATATCATTAAAGCAGCTGGTTATTCTAATATTCTTCCTTCTTCCACAAATCCGACCCGTCCATTTACAGTTAACACACTTGAAGAACACCTCGATATGCTCATGGTTTGTCATCACTTGGATCCGAGTGTCCCGGAGGATGTTGCGTTTGCCGATTCAAGAATTAGAAAAGAAACGATTGCAGCTGAAGATATTTTACATGACTTAGGTGTGTTCAGTATGATTTCATCGGACTCACAGGCAATGGGGCGGGTTGGTGAGGTGATTTCCCGTACGTGGCAAACAGCCGATAAAATGAAGAAGCAACGAGGCAAGCTGAAAGGGGACCTCGAAGTAGGAGATAACTTTCGAGTAAAAAGATATATTGCCAAATACACAATTAATCCAGCGATTGTACATGGTATCTCGGAATATGTGGGCTCTGTGGAGGTTGGTAAATTTGCAGATGT
Organism: Litchfieldia alkalitelluris; assembly: GCF_002019645.1. Taxonomy (GTDB): domain Bacteria; phylum Bacillota; class Bacilli; order Bacillales; family Bacillaceae_L; genus Litchfieldia; species Litchfieldia alkalitelluris. Next base: position 1,851,231 of record NZ_KV917374.1, read on the forward strand.
AGTTTTATGGGATCCAGCATTCTTTGGAGTGAAACCAGATCTTATTTTAAAGGGTGGAATGATTGCCCATAGTATCATGGGTGACCCGAACGCAAGTATTCCTACTCCTCAGCCTGTGTTATATCGCCCAATGTTTGCAAGTCATGGGAGCTTAAAATATCGGTCATGCATAACATTCATTTCTAAGACTGCATATGAAAACGGGATTCATAAGGAATTAGGTCTTCAAAAAGAAATTAAGTTTGTTTCGGGCATCCGAAGCATATCAAAAAAATCAATGGTGTTTAATGATGCGACACCAGAAATTGAAGTGGATCCACAAACATACGAAGTTCGGGTGGATGGGGAATTAATGACATGTGAACCTGCTGAGGTTGTTCCAATGGCTCAGCGTTATTTCTTATTTTGAGGTGAAGGAAATGATTATTGAAAAAGTGCTAGGAAATGTCTCGACAATAGAGAAAAGGGCTCCTCATGTTGAGCGTGTTTATTTGGAAAGTGATTTATTGGTAAAAAGAATTCAGCGAGTCACAACAGACCACGGAAGAGAACTAGGCATTCGCCTAAAGGATCAAAAGGATTTGGTTGATGGTGATATTCTTTATATGGACGAAAAGAATATGATTGTGATTTCAGTAAAAGAAGATGATGTGTTAGTGATCATGCCTACTTCGATTGGACAAATGGGGGATATTGCACATCAATTAGGCAATCGCCATCTTCCAGCCCAATTTCAAGAAGATGAAATGTTGGTTCAGTATGATTACCTTGTTGAGGAATTGCTTACACAAGTAAAGGTTCCTTTTAAACGAGAAAACAGAAAAGTGGGACAAGCGTTTCGACATATCGGACACAGTCATGGATAATGATTTATTTCCTTTACTACAATTATGTGATTCTAATTTTCCTTCTGGGGCATTTTCACACTCATTTGGTTTAGAAACGTACATACAAGAACAAGTCATTGTAGATAAGGAGAGCTTCAAAACGGCTATATCGGCTTTTGTTGATAAACAATTAGTCTTTTCTGACGGACTTGCTTGTAGCCTATCATATGAAATCTTGGAAAATAATAGAGGGATGGATGAGTTGCTCGAAATTGATCGTCTATTGTTTGTGTCAACTCTTGCGAAGGAAACAAGAGAGGGAAATCGTAGAATTGGAGAGCGAATGGCCAAGTTGTGTTTGGAATTATACTCTTCGGCACCCTTAGAGGAATTTCTTTATTTTATAAAAAATAAACAGGGGTACGGTCACTCGGCACTTGTGTTTGCGATTGTTGGGCATCATCTTCAGATTGACAAGGAGAAAATTCTTTCAGCCTACCTTTTTGCCTCTGTGTCATCGCTTATTCAAAATGCTGTTCGAGGGGTGCCACTAGGTCAAACAGATGGTCAAAAGCTTTTGGTCGAGATGCAGGTAAAAATTAACGAAGCTAAAAATAAAATCAAGAAGCTAACAAAGGATGATTTAGGTGCAATTAGTCCGGGCTTAGAAATTGCGCAAATGCGCCATGAACGGCTACCTGTACGATTATTTATGTCATAAATCAATGTATAGTAAGGAGAGATAGAGTTGGAACCAATACGAATTGGAGTGGGTGGTCCTGTTGGGGCCGGTAAAACAATGCTAGTCGAAAAATTAACGCGAGCGCTGAACGAAGAGCTGAGTATGGCCGTTGTGACAAATGATATCTATACAAAAGAAGATGCGAATTTTTTAATAAAGAATGGAGTATTGCCTGAGGACCGTGTCATTGGCGTAGAGACTGGAGGATGTCCTCATACAGCGATTCGCGAGGATGCATCGATGAACTTTGCAGCGATTGATGAACTAATAGAACTGCATCCAGATGTAGAATTGATTTTTGTGGAAAGTGGTGGAGATAATTTAGCGGCTACCTTCAGTCCAGAGTTGGTGGATTTTTCAATCTATATCATAGATGTTGCTCAAGGGGAAAAAATCCCTAGAAAAGGTGGGCAAGGGATGATTAAATCTGATTTATTCATTATCAATAAGATTGATTTAGCTCCATATGTCGGGGCAAGTTTAGAGATAATGGAAAGGGATACAATTGCTGCTAGAGGAGAAAAGGCATATATTTTCACGAATTTGAAGGATGGAACTGGTTTAGATCAGGTAGTTGAATGGATTAAAAAGAATGCATTATTAATGGGATTGAGTTCATGACTTACACAGGAGTTTTAAATCTTTTTGCTGCTAAAAAGAATAAAAAAACGATTATATCAACGTGCTATTATGAGGGGGCTTTAAAAATAGCACGTCCAATATACCTAGAGGAAGATTCACCATCCATCTATCTCATTCATGTTGGTGGAGGTTATGTGAATGGAGATTCGTACTTCACTCAAATACAGGTGGATGATGGTGCTCATCTCTTGGTTACCACACAATCTTCAACAAAGGTTTATAAAACTCCTACAGAACCTGTTCGTCAGCAAACTAAAATAAAATTAGGATCTAAAAGTGTGCTAGAGTACATTCCAGATCCTTTGATTGCGTATGAAGATGCTCGTTTTATTCAAGAAACAGAGGTTGAATTAGAGCGTGATTCATGCTTTTTTTATAGTGATATTATTACTCCTGGCTGGGCAAAAGATGGGAGTTTTTTTAAATATGATTATATCCGATCAAAGTTAAAGATTTATAGAGATAGAAAGCTTGTTGTATTTGATCACCTTTTGCTAGAGCCTGATCATCAAATGAACGGAGTCATGCAAATGGAAGGATTTACCCATACAGGTACATTTATGATTGTACATGAGCAAGCAAATAAAACGTTTTTAGATACGCTATATTCTCACCTAAGTGAAAGCTACCCAGATGCTCATTTAGGATTGTCATCATTACCTGATCAAGGGGTCATACTAAGATTATTGGCAAATTCTTCTGGAATCATTGAAGAAATCGTCGCAGCAGCGCAGAACTACGCTAGGCGAGTATTATTAAATAAAGAATCTATTCTTTGGCGGAAGTATTGAGAAGTTAATGATCAAGTAGAAAAATCCAACATAGTTTTGGTGTCTAGCTCTAGGTGCCTAGCCCCTCTTAGAGCTTCATACCTTTTTCATGGAAGAAAGCTTCCTTATTAGGGGCTAAAATTTTTTCAATATCAATTAAATCTTTCGTTGTAATGATTTGAATCCGTTCTGCTTCAACGACTTTTGTTAAGGCTGCGTCTGATGGTACACCTAGATGAAACAATTGATTTTATGAGGAAATGAAATGCAGAGTGCTATAGAAACTCTTTGTTCATTTTTTCTAATCGCTCAATCAAAAGCGGTAAAGCTTCTTCTTCCCAAAACTTGATACTTATTCCCCCACTGGACATTCCCTCATGAGCGTATTTCTCTACGTAAAAAAATTTAATTTCTGAGCTAAAAGGGTGGTTTGTAAGTTCTTGAAAGTATTCTTTAAAAAGGTGGATGAACCGTGATGACTTTTCTACAATTATAGTTGGTTTCTTGGTTCCAGATTATTCTAATTAAAATAAAGTTAATATATTGAAGTGGGACAAGGGACCTGATCGCGAAATCGCCAAAAAATTCAGTTTATAACAGTTTGTTTATTGCAGTTCTTTGTGAAAGTACGTAATAATAGAATAGATGAATAGTTAACTATTAATGTAGAAGGAGATGAAGTAAGAATGGCTAGTAAATTCCAGTATACGCCTCCGAAAAATGGGTACCCAGAATGGAATAATAATCCTGATATATTTGCCTTAAATCGAATGGAAGCGCATGCATATTCTAAACATTATCAAACCGTTGAGCAGGCGCTTAATAAAGAAAACGATAATTCAGCTTTCTATCAATCTTTAAATGGGAAATGGAAATTTCATTTTGCAGAAAACCCAGATAAGAGAGTGAAGGATTTTTACCAGACAGATTTTGAAACAAAAGACTGGGATGAAATTGAAGTTCCTGCTCATTGGCAGCTGCAAGGGTATGATTACCCTCAATACACAAACATTAGGTATCCATGGGAAGGAAATGAAGATGTCCAAATCCCATTTGCACCGACAAAATATAATCCCGTAGGCTCATATGTCCGAACATTTGAGATTCCAAAAGAGTGGGAAGGGAACCCAGTGTTTATCAGTTTTCAAGGAGTGGAGTCAGCATTTTACATATGGGTTAATGGTGACTTGGTCGGATATAGTGAAGATACGTTTACTCCCGCAGAATTTGATCTCACTCCATATCTGAAAACGGGAGAAAATAAAGTAGCGGTTGAAGTGTATCGATGGTGTGATGCAAGCTGGTTAGAGGATCAAGATTTTTGGAGAATGAGTGGGATTTTTCGTGATGTGTACTTATATACCACAGCGAATGTACATCTCTACGATTATAAAGTCACAACTACGTTAGATGAAAACGATGAACATGCGGAACTAGCACTTCAAGCTAAAATAACAAATTATGATCAGCAATACCAAGATTCGGTTGTGTTAGAAGCGATGCTGTATGATCACCAGCAACATGCACAGTTTTCAGAACCTATTGCTTTATCTATGAATCTAGCAAACCAAGGTGAAAAGTGGGTTGAGCAATCAATCACTGTGCCCAATCCAGCAAAATGGAGTGCAGAGACCCCTAACCTGTATACATTCGTTCTTTCACTGAAAAATGAACAAGGTAACATCATCGAGGTGCAAAGTTGTAAAGTAGGGTTCAGAAGTTTTCAAATAGAAGATGGTATTATGAAAATCAATGGAGAACGGATTGTTTTTAAAGGCGTAAATCGTCACGAATTTCATTGTGCAACTGGACGGGCTGTTGATAAAGAAACGATGATTAAGGACATTTTGCTGATGAAGACTCATAACATTAACGCAGTAAGGACGTCTCATTATCCGAACCAATCTGAATGGTATGCACTATGTGATGAATATGGTCTGTATGTGATTGACGAAGTGAATCTGGAAACACATGGCACATGGAAATACGGACAACAAGAGGAAGAAGGCGCAATCCCTGGCAGTAAGCCGGAATGGAAGGGAAATGTGCTGGATCGAAGTAATTCCATGTATCAAAGAGATAAAAACCATCCATCGATTGTGATTTGGTCACTTGGAAATGAATCGTTCGGTGGGGAAAATTTCATTCATATGCGTGACTTTTTCAAAGAAAACGATCCTGGAAGGGTTGTCCATTATGAAGGAACATTCCATTTTAGAAAATATGATGAAGCTTCCGAGATCGAAAGTGTGATGTACATTCCACCACATTTAGTGGAGAAGTATGCACTAAGTAATCCACAAAAGCCATATTTATTATGTGAATACAGCCATGCAATGGGAAATTCGAGTGGTAACTTGTTTAAGTATACAGAGCTATTTGATAAGTATCCCGTTTTACAAGGTGGATTTATCTGGGATTGGGTCGATCAAGCGATTAAAACGTCAACCGATGAAGGGATAGAGTATTTAGCATATGGCGGAGACTTTGGAGAATCACCTCACGATGGTAACTTTAGTGGAAATGGACTTATTTTTGCTGATCGAACGGTTTCACCTAAGCTTCTTGAAGTAAAAAAATGCTATCAAAACGTTGACTTCAAGGCTGTCGATGTTACTCAAGGAAAAATTCATGTGAAAAACAAGTATTTGTTTACAGATTTAGAGCAATTTGATTGGAACTGGCAACTAACCGTGAATGGCCAAGTTGTGAAAGAGTATAAGGATCAATTTCAAGTAAGTCCAGGAGAGTCAAAGGATGTTCAGTTAGCTTATGAATTGCCAGAAACCACTAATCAAGTTGAAGTTGGATTGATCATTAGCCTTACTTTACGAGAAGATACCTCATGGGCAGCGAGTGGACATGAAGTGGCTTGGGAACAATTTGCGATTCCGGTCGTTCAAAAGTTCACTTCTATCGAAAAAAGTAATCAACAATCAGGATTAAAAACGGTAGAAGAAAATGGTGTAATCAAAGTGATAGGCGAAAATGTTGAAGCACATTTTGATGCAGTATCTGGTCAACTATCACATTATGAATATAATCAACGCATTCTGATTGCAAAACCTCCTGTTCCTACTTTTTGGCGAGCGTGGACAGATAATGACCGAGGGAACAAACTTGACCAAAGAAGTGCAGTTTGGAAAGAGGCATCACAAAAAGCCCAACCACGCTTGTTAGCTGTAAAAAGTAATGAAGAAAGTGTTAGTGTCCAGCAACAATGGATTTTGCCTACTAGTCCATCCTCAACATTTGATGTGATGTACAAGGTATTACGAGACGGAATGATTGAAGTAACAGCGATTCTAATTCCTGGGGATCACTCTTTACCAGAGATTCCAACATATGGGTTGTTATTTGAGATCGATGCAGCTTATCAACATCTCAGTTGGTTTGGTAAAGGACCACATGAAACCTATTGGGACAGACAACTAGGCGCAAAGGTAGGGCTTTATGAAAGTACTGTAAGCGCACAATATGTACCGTATCTAAAGCCGCAAGAATGTGGAAATAAGGTTGATATAAGATGGGCAAAGCTTACCACAAACAATGGCCAGGGACTTCAATTTAGTGGTTCTCCAACCATTGAGTTTAATGCACTTCCTTATACTCCTGAGGAATTAGAGCAAAGCAGTCACAGTTACAAATTACCGACTAGTGATAAGGTCGTTGTGCGTGTGTTAGGAAAGCAAATGGGTGTCGGTGGAGATGATAGCTGGCAAGCACATACACATCCGGAATTTAAACTGTTTGCTAATAGAACACATACTGTTCAGTTTTCGTTTAAGGGGATGTAATGTAACAGCGGGGTTAACATACAACCGAAAACTGTGAGGTATTTTGGGATACAGTCGAAAGGCATTAGCTTCATTTTTGGGTGTATGCTTGTAAAAGAAAGCATACATCCATCTAGTTTAATATGAAGTAAGTAAACTTCAGCTTAATAATTAAGTATGGGATTTTCTCTTGCTGGAATTCTAAATTATTTTATCGATTTTCTATATAAGACTGCTTTAATCTAAATGGCCATGTTTTTGGTTCTATAGGAATCCAATTTGTATAAACTAACTCTATAACACTGTTATTGTTAAATTATGATGGTTAAATAGTTTAACACATACGGTGTTTTTATTTTTAAATGATGATTGTGAGGTTACTATGAATACGTATGCAAAAGATATTTCATTCTTAAAAGCACTGACTTTCCTTCATTTTGGCGGAAAAGCAATCATTCTTCCGTTTTTACCTTTGTTTCTACTTACAAAGGGATTTAGTATGGTTGAAATCGGAACGATTATGGGAGTAGCACCACTTATAAGTATTGTCGCACAGCCTTTTGTTGGTTTTATTAGTGATAAATATAAAACAGTAAAAATAGTATTAATTCTTTTATATATTGGTGTAGCAGCAGCCAGTTTTGGAGTGTTTTTTCATCATTCTTTCTGGGTTGTATTTATTTCCTTTTTGTTATTTCATTTTGCACTTTCACCTGCTACTCCTCTTATTGACAGTTTGACATTAAAGACGTTAGGTACTAAAAAACATGAGTATGGGAAAATTCGTTTATGGGGTTCCTTTGGCTTTTTCTGTATTGCCTTAATATCTGGGCCAATACTTCAGCGGATACAAATTGAGCGATTATACCTGCCATTCTTAATAATGACCGCTTTCACCGTTTTTGTCTTATTATTTCTAAAAGACCGGACTTCTTCTACAACTCCAGTCAATTTAAGGTCTGTAGGTGAAGTATTAAAAAATCGTTTTTTTATTACTTTTTTATTATTATGCTTGCTTGTTCTCATACCTCATCGAATTAATGATATGCTGATTGTCATTCACCTAGAAAGCCTTGGAGCAACAACATTTTGGGTTGGACTTGCTTGGGGGTGGGCTGCATTAAGTGAGGTACCCGTGTTTTATTTCCTTGCTAAAAAAGTAAACGATCATAATGAATTATTATTGTTATCGATTGTCGCCTTTCTCTACACAGTTAGATGGGGGATGTATAGTCTCATTACCTCTCCGTATATCCTATCAATCTTACAGATTTCGCATGGCCTTACTTTTGGTCTGTTCTGGTTAATAGCTATGCAGATGGCTGTTCGGTCCATACCTGAACATTTGCGAAGTACAGGTCAAGCACTATTAACATCTGTGTGTTTTGGAGTTGGCGGTGCAATTGGAGGGACTGGGGGTGGGTGGATTCTAGAACAAGTAGGTTCCTTTTCACTCTATAGGTATATGGCGGGAATGACATTCATTGCAACAATACTGATCTTTCTTTTCTATCGTTATACCCAAAGGGAAAATCTTGTTCAAAAAAGAACAAGAGCGTTTGAAAGTTAATCAGCAATAGATTCCCAATATGGCAGTCACTTGAGTAATAAGAATGGCCATACTTAGAGTAGTGCGCAACCTATTTCAATCAAAAGTATCATCTGTAAAATATTATGGAAGGTAGTGGATAAGATGTATGAACATATGGTGTTTTTTAAATTCAACGAACACTTCACAACAGTAAAGGGGGAAGAGTTGATAGGGTTGCTTAAGCAATTTAAAGAAGCGATTCCTGGGATTGTAGAATTAACAGCTGGCATAAACGTTACTGACGAAAAAGAAAATGAAAAAGGGTATAAATTAGGATTAAGAGTGACGTTTGAGAATAAGGATGCGTTGGATAACTATGGACCTCATCCAATTCACCAAAAATTTGTTCGGTCTTTAGATGGAGTGATTGCAGATGTTATAGTTGTAGATTATCCAAATCCTACATGATATTCAACGGGACATTTAACGAAGCTATACAACTTTAAACAAAAAGAACAATACACAAGAGTCTTTCTCTAAAATAAAGAGTGGGCTCTTTTATTTATAGCAAAAGAAGATGAAGCTTATCAACAGCTAAGTTGGTTTGGTAAAGGACCGCATGAAGCCTATTGGGAAGGACAACTAGGTGTTAGGGCTTTATAAAAGTACTGTACAAGCACATATGTATCGTATTTAAAGGCCTTTGTACCTGTCCCTATGTCCCTATTTTACTACAATTGAAAGCTTGGCTAGAAATACTCAGGTCAAACTTCAATTCATAGTCTCCTCATGGTCAACAAAAAGGGGCTTTAAAATGGATATTGATAAAAATGAGCATTTTCCGGATCAATAATGCAATAAAAGTAGACCACCCAAGAAGAGGTGGTCTACTTTTATTGTAGAGAATCCTATTTATTTTAAAGTAAAAGAGAAATAGTAAGCCTAGAAGCATCCCCCTTTTGTATGCTTTTTTCTTCTTTTCAGTAAGTCAATTGGAAATGGATGCCATTGTAGGCACTCTCTAGAACTTGTATAATACCAATAGCATGACACGAAAGGAACTTTGAGATGAAACAACCGGATGAGAACGTCGTACACGTTCAAAAAGGCGCATATCTAAAACAAAGTGAGATGACGGGGAGTGTTCTTTCACTTCTTCTTCAAAAGAAGAATTTGGAAATTATTCATCATTACTTACCAGACAATCAACCTTGGGTTCTTGGTCCGAGCGATGGATGGAAAGGGCTTGAATTTGTGTACATCTTAAAAGGTGGATTAACTTGGCATGATGGTATTACCATGCGTCGCGCACTAGCGGGAGATCATTTGGTCATGGATCCGATCACTCGTGATGTGTATTTTAAATCGAGTGGAGAAACCGAATTCCTCTATTTGTCTTCTGAAAAAATGTTTGATGAGTACACCGACCAAGTTACCACATTCATGGATCTAGCTGTGTCAGTGGAAGAAAAAGACGGATATACCGCTGACCACTGCAAGCGGATCATGAAACTTTCCATTCAAGTAGGAGAAAAACTTGGTCTCTCTTCCCAAGACCTTTATCACTTAAATATCGGTTCGTTTTTACATGACATCGGGAAGACAAAAATTCCTGATCACATTTTAAACAAACCAGGAAAATTAACGCCTGATGAATACGACCTGATGAAACGTCACACCACTTACGGCGGAGCGTTTTTACGTGAAACAGGCATTCCGGAATTAGTGGAAGCGTCTTGGATTGTGGAACATCACCACGAACGATATAACGGAAGTGGGTACCCTCATGGATTGCAAGGAGACGACATTTCTCTTAGTGCTCACATTGTGGGTGTGGTGGATTCTTTTGACGCAATGACCAGTGTCCGTGTGTATAGTCAAGGTCGAAGCGTCGCAGAAGCCATTGCTGAAATTAAGCGCCACCGAGGAACGTTGTTTCATCCAGATGTGGTAGATGCCTTTTTATCTTTTCATGTTCATTCTCATCATTAACCTAAAAGGAGTTTATTAAATGAAACCATTTTTCTTCACATGTATTTTCACACTAATGGTGGTCTTTTTTAGCCAACCACCTGCGACTGAAGCGGCGTATGATGCGTCCTCCGATCAAACGGTATCAGTTACCCTTTTGAGCAATTACATTAAACCACCAGGAACAGTCGGTACTTTCTCATTTTCTACGCAAGAAGAGGTTCACCACAGTTTTAAGAGTGTTTCAGGTCAAGAAGTGGACCATTATTATATCTGGATTGAACTTAATGGCGTAAAGGTGTTAGCGATTGATCCCATTAAACCTGTCTATAATTAATTGAAAAGGCCGATGTTTCGGTCTTTTTTTTCTCTTTCCGCGTGAATCCATCACTTTCCCCTATACTAGACAACGATTGCTGATCATTAGAAGGTGGAGGCAATGATTGAGCAGAATGTACTAGGATTTCATTCAATAAATATCTATTCTTTAAAAATGGGGCCAGAGGAATTTGTCTTTATTTTTGCGCATAGTCCTCAAGAGGCGAAACAGTTCTATGTAATCCACTCGCTCTTTCTATTTACTTTTTTTCTAAGTCTTTCATAGTCCAGTAAACTCTCGAAAGCTCTAATTTTTTTATTCCTCAAACTCTACTTTTGAAATAATGATAGTACCTTCCGGAATAGGTATAGTCCTATTTACTGAGAGTTGTTGCATAATAATTCCCTCCCTAGAAAATCCACTAACTGAATTTCTATCTAGGATCGTGTCAAAACAGGAGTGGATCAAGAGATTGTAAAAGATAGTATAGTGAACGTCATCCCTATAGAAAAAGTCACAGATGTACTCCTAACATAAAGAATATTTCACTAATGGGTACTTTAAGTAGACAAGCTAGGCTAAATAATCCGAATCCGAGGAATCGGACTGCCCCTTTTAATTCTCCCATGAACAAAGTTCTACTACCTTTTTAGTGAGAAGGAGGTAAAGTGGTTGCCCTATCATAAAGATGATAAGTATTTTTACCTTTTTGTTTTGCTACGTACATGGCCAAATCTGCTAGTTTTACTAAATCTTTAGCAGTTACTACACTATTTGAATTGATAGATATACCAATACTTGTAGTAACATTTATTTCGTTATCATTGATAATAAAAGAAGAATCCAATGATTCTAATATTCTTTCGGCTACCTTTACGACATGCTCTTCATCATTAGCCTCTGGTAATAGTATCGTGAATTCATCACCAGCAAATCTAGATAAGATATCATTAACTCGAACACAGGTTTCTAAACGTTTAGTAACCTCTTTTAACAATAGATCCCCTATATCATGACCTAGTGTGTCATTGACTTTCTTAAAGCCATCTAAATCCAGAAACAAAACAGCTAATTTGGTTTTATTTTTCTTTACGCTTTTTAAAGCTTCACTAAGCTTTTGTTCAAATAAACTTCTGTTGGGCAATCCAGTTAATGCATCATGGTGAGCCATGTGATATATTTGTTCTTGTGCTTTTTTCTGTTCTGTAATGTCTCGAAAGAACTGTTGAATCAATCGTTCACCATTAATCGTTACAGGCATACCCATAACCTCAACATCAATCGTTTGGTTATCTAATCGACTCCACTTTACATTAATGAATCCAATAATTTTTTTATCCTTATGAATAGTATGCCAAGCTTTCTTGATATTTTCATGATCATAAGACGGGATAAACTCTAAAAAATCTTTCCCGATTAATTCTTCCGTATTAGGAGCTCCAAGTATTTTGACCCCAACAGGATTTACATATTTAATTATGCCGAATTTATGAATGACAATACCATTTGGTGAAAGCTCAACCACTTTACGGTATTGTTCTTCTTTTTCTGTCAACTTCCCTTGAAGTTTGTTCTCATTTATTAAAGCTATAATAAGTAAAATAACAACGGTGACAATGACTCCCTGATCTATAAACTTTTCTACTAAGCCGTTATTCATCAGTTTTAAAGATTCAATAACTTCATAAGCATAAAAATCAATTATTAATCCTAGGATAGAAAGAAATAAAATGTACTTTAATCGTAGTAATCTCATAAGCTACTCCTTTAATTAGCTGTCACAATTAGAACTTTGACCTTGGTTTTGGTACTTTAGCTTATTTTAACATTTAGAAATATTCCTTATTATATAGTTCTAACTAATCCAGGAGAATGTTATACTTTCTCATGAATTTTTAATGATTTTTAGTTAATTAAATGCTTCCAATCCTTCCAATCCCTCCAAATCCTTTTATTACTAGTAGTAAAACGAATGATGGTAATAATAGGTAATCGGGAGAATTAACAAGAAAGTGATTATCTAGCACAAACAAAAAAGGACGGAACCAGATATGTGAGGCAAACTAAAATAATGGAAATCTACAGGAGTTGCAGTCAATGTATCAGTTTTACAATTTTACGACAAGTGACACAATAGCTTTTGACAATAACATGATTACAACTTACACTTTAACTATTAGATAATTATCTAAATATTAAATAAGATAAGGGAGCCCTTTCATTATGTCACTGAATGACGCATTTAAAGCATTATCCGATCCAACCCGCCGTAAAATCCTTGATTTACTTAAAGAAGGTGATCTTACTGCTGGTGAAATTGCTGAGAACTTTAACATGTCGAAGCCTAGTATCTCGAATCATCTAAACCTCTTGAAGCACGCCGGACTCATTTGGGATGAACGAAGAGGACAACACATTATTTACTCACTTAACACCACTGTTTTTCAGGATGTATTAAAATGGGTAGTCCAAATTCAACAATCGAAAGGATGAACGAATAATGAAAAATAAGCTCGCTATAGTATTACCATTCTTTATTGCAATCGCCATTAGTATTGTCGCTTATGCACACTTACCAGAAAGAATGGTGGTGCATTTCAACTTCGCAGAAAACCCTGACAACTGGATGAGAAAACCTTTAGGGGCATTTTTGTTACCTATTATCATGCTTCTTACAAGTTTTATTATTACATTTAGTGTGAAATTTGAGAAAAACGAAAACAAACGTAGACGTACCAAAGCAGTTATCGGCTCTGTCACTGCAATTGTTTCCATGCTTATACTTTCAGTTCACGCATTTATCATCGCCTATAATCTAGGTTATGACTTCGGTGTTGCTACCTTCGTAACAATCGTGACAGGAGCACTATTCATCCTGTTAGGGAACCTTGTTCCTCGTTTACCACAAGGCTCAATGCAATGGCCAGTACTTCCTGGACCTGTGCTTCAAAAGGTATCACGTTTTCATGGAGGCTTTATGGTGATACTTGGCTGTCTATTCTTACTATTAGCATTTCTACCTAGCAACTATATTTTACCGTTATTCTTTTTATTACTTGCTAGCTTTATCATCACCATAATTATCAGCACGATCCGTTACATACGTTAGTGGTGCCGGAGACAGGTTTCACGACCTAGCACTATATGTCTACCCTTGTATCAATTTTAGGGTAGATTAAAATTGTGAATAATTGTAAAATTAGAGGTTATATACATATGATTTTCTAATTGAGGTGATATAGTTGGGAATAAACATAAGAATTCCTAATAGAAGATGAATCTTATCGGAAATCCTTATCTTCATTTGAGTCATTTTTACAAAGAGGCAAGGGTTTTTCATTATTTAATGTAAGATGGCTCGAGTGAAAAATGATGGCAAACGTCCATCAGTATTCTATCAAGTTGTTAAATAAATCAATTGTTAAAATGTGTAGACTGGCTTGTAAATAAAGTGTTCTCTCCAAACTGATAATATACTTCGTTCATATATATTAGTAAATATGTGAAGAAAGAGAATAGTGCACATGATATCTTCTGCATTGATTCATGAAGTGGTATAAGAACAAGACTCAAGAAATTAAGATTGATGTAAATACACTGGCTGCCTATTGGTATATAGGTACCGTAAAAATTAGTCTTCAATAATTCAAAAGTTAGGGGTTAATCAAATGTCATTTTTTCAGCAATTTATTCAAAAGATATTTAAAAACACATCTCAGGTGAATTCCCGGCAAGTAAAAAGACCTACTATATATGTGGATAAGATGCCATTAAGAGCAAGAACGGAAGAGGAGAAAGAGCTAGAGGAACGAGTATGGCAAGCTCAAAAGGAATACCGCTCAAGGGTGTTGAAGGAACGATTTGCAGCCCAACGAGAATGGATGGCTAAATTTGAGAGAGAAGAAGCCGAACGAATAGCAAGAAAAAAAGCCGCACAGTAATTACTTTACTTACTATCATTAGATAAACAATAGGCTACTTACTCACGATTAGACAGAAAAGGAACACAACAACTAGTGTTCCTTTTTTTATGTTTGAAAATGAAGGTGTGATTAGAAATTAACAATAACCGAAAGGATAGATATATACTTTTTAGTGTGGTAATCTCAATTAAATACATGACCCATCAGCTTATCCATAAGAAATTCGTCTTCAGCCCATTTTTCAGAGGATGGGAGTTCTAAATCATCTATAAGTAATTTGAATTTTGCTACTAATTCACCATCAAATTGTGACCAAGAACACCGTTCTAATTCTATAAATGCTTCCTTGTACGTTAAAGTTTGAAGATTATAATGTCTTCTATCAATAGTCATTGTATCAAATGCATCACAAATCCCTATTATCCTACCTTGAATTGATATTTCATTTTCTTTTAATCCTCGTGGGTATCCTTACCATCCCAGCGCTCATGGTGGTCACGAACAAAAATTGCAGCCCGCGGAAGGTTAAGTGTTTTTCTAAGTATATTATTTCCGATAACACTATGCGCTTGTATAATTTGGTATTCTAAAGCATCTAATTTAGTAGGTTTTAATAAAATATCTTTTGATAAACCAATTTTCCCTATGTCATGAAATAGAGATGCAATTCGCAGGTCTTCGTCGTAACAACCTACCTTTTTCGAAAGTAAGGCAGAAAAGTACATAACTCGTAAAGAGTGGTATTTAAATATTCTAGTTCCTCAGCTCTTGGCAAAGATAAAGTTGATTTCATTGGGAAGCCCCCTTTTACTCTCTCTTTTTCGACAATAATTTTTATTCTAAGTTAAATTTACAAAAAAAGGAACCGTTTTAGCCTAATTTATTTGAATAACTAGTTTTACTGTCCCCGAATCTTCATACAGGACGAGGGGACAGGTACATCGTACTTTTAATTAATAGGAATATAGGATGACTTGCTTGTACTGTACTTATATCCATCCTCTTGTCATATCACGGTACAATAATGAAGGAATATAAGATAAGTGAAAAGTCAGCTAGAGATTATGTAGGTCGATTTAATGGAATTATAGAAAAAGGAATTTATAAAGGAGAGAACTTAACTACTACTAGTATGAGAAAGAATATAGAAAAGGAATATCCGAATTCAATAAGTCATTACCTTCTTGCACTTGAAAGATAACTCGAGTATAAAAAGAAATAGTTGGTGAGGCTTATATTGACTTATCAAAATTGTTAGTTGAGGAGTGCGTATAATATCAGAGGAAAAAGAGATCATGGCAAGACGAACGAATATACATACAATTGGCTTTTTTGAACAGTACAATTTGCTTATAACCTCCTTCTTGCACATTACCCAAACACGTCTTTTTAGAAAAAATTTATTCCTTGGATATATTATAGCCTCGTAAAGGAAATCTTCTACAAGGCATTTTATTAGTTCACATTAATTTTAAATATCTAATGCGTCTATATTTATAAGTCAGACTTTAATCTAGTCTGATAGATAATCACCTAAACATTTATGTGCTAGGTGATTTTTAATTTTCTAATGTACTAACCATTTGTGTCCCTTTTCTTACATTACGTCTCTATAACTATTAGGAGAAAGTTTCTTACATAACTGAAAAGAAGAATGAGAAAGGACAGTGATTCAAGATGGCAAAATATCGAATGGTTCGCACTAATTTCTGGTTGAATCCGGTTGTTTCGGAGGAGATGAGTCCGGAGGATAAGTACTTTTTTCTATATCTATTAACAAATCCACATACGACTCAAATTGGAATCTATAAAATTACGAAAAAACAGATGGCTTTTGATATGGGGTATTCAATTGAGACGGTTCATGCGTTGATGGATCGAATGGTTCATCATCACGAGTTGATTCGTTACAATCCTCAAACGAGAGAGATTGCAATTAAGTGCTGGGGGAAGTATAACCTTCATAAAGGTGGAAAGCCGGTTGTTGATTGTATTTTATCTGAGCTAAAGGAAGTGGAGGATAGATCACTCATCGAATATGTGGCAGATGGGATTGTGAAAGAAGATTTATTAAAGATATACAAGTCCTTTTATGAGGTGGGCAAAGAGATCGTCGAGCTTGAGGAAGAGGGAATTGTAGACTCTTTTGAGGATACGTTTGCGACTCGTTCTACGATACGTGGGCAAAAAGAAAAAGAAAAAGAAAATAATAAACAACAACAAAAACCTCTTTATCTCAATATAGATTATAAACAAGAAGGAGAGATTCAGCTTCATCAAATCAAACAAGAAGATGTTAAAGAGATCGTTGAGTTTTGGGATCAAAATGGGTTTGGGTTTTCAAATGTGAATGCAAAAGAACAGTTGTTGTGTTGGTTAGAGGATTCTCGGTTTTTGAATCCGAAAGAGATGATTCTTAAAGCGATGGAAATAGCTTGCTGCAATGATAAACGAAAATTGAACTATGTTGCTGGTATTTTAAAGAATTGGGAAAACGATTCATTACTGACCGTTGAAGAGGTTGATATATATCACGAAAACAAGAAACGATTTTCAGAGCAAAAGCCAGTGCTTCAAGGTAGGGAGATTCCTACAGAATTTATCCTAGATCCAACGGAGGGTGAGGATTGGTGAGTCTTGCAGAAAAGGCGTTCTTAGGAAGCTTAATGAAAGCTGGTTATTTACTTAAAGATACGGTAATTTCACCCGATCAACTAGACAGCACTGTTCATCAAGAGTTGATGAGAATAATGGTTGAGTTTAGCCATGCTGGTAAAAATAGTGACTTAGTCACACTGTCAACGTTGCCAGATCTAGAGGCCTTTGGTGGAATCTCCTATCTGTCTGAGTTGTTGTCGTATGCGGATATTGAAAAGATTGAAATTATCGAAGAAATCATCATCGATGTGTGGAAGGAACGAGAAAAGAGAAACATTCTGAAGCTTGCAGGGATACATAATTGGGAGATTGCTAGAGTCATTACTGAATTGGATAAAATCAACCAAGTGAAAACCAATGATCATACGTCCATCCATCAGGCGCTCGCTGTGATGTATGAGGCACCGTGGGAGGATCCGGAAGCTGTTGTAAGTGCACCTTCTGGTATTAAAAAGCTAGATGAGGTGACAGGAGGCTTTCAAGATGGCGAAGTGACCATTCTAGCTGCACGACCATCGATGGGAAAAAGCGATGTGATGCTTCACCTAGCAAAATCAGCGGGATGGGCAAATTATGTTCCCATCATCTTTTCACTAGAAATGCCAGAAAAGCTACTAACCACACGTTTAATCGCTTCCACAGGAGAATTCAATCGTGTAAAAATGCGAGATCCGAAAAAATGGTTAACTCAAAGCCAAAAGGATACATGGGGAGACGTCATGACAAACCTCAGTGAAACCAATATCCAAATCTACGATCGTGCTGGTCAAAAGGTAGGAGAGATGAGAGCCAAAACACGGAAAGTGATGAATACATACCCAAACAAAAAACCAATCATCCTTATAGATTATTTATCACTAATCCAATCGAGCCAATTTTACGGAGGAAATGCACACTTACAAATCACCGAAATATCCAGAGAACTGAAAACCTTTGCGAAGGATTTCGCATGTCCTGTGATTTGTTTAGCACAGTTAAATCGATCAGTGGAATCAAGAGCAAATAAACGACCGATGATGTCTGATATTCGTGAATCAGGGAGTGTCGAACAAGATGCCGATGTGATTTTGTTTTTATATCGTGAAAAGTATTATGACAAAGGTTCGGACAATACTTCCCTTGAAATCATTGTTTCGAAAAATCGGAATGGGCCAGTGGGGACGATTAAGGTGAAATACAATGAATTTACGGGGAGGATTGAGGAGTATAAGGAAGAAGCTTCTATGGTTTAGGTTGAGTGTGTTTTTTTAGAAATATAGTCTTATGTAGAGGTGATACCACTTGTTGGTGAAGGATTTATATCATGACTGTTTAACTTATGAGGAATCCACCTTAGCTCATTATATATACCACTTATTATCTGAAACGAAGGTTTCGTTGGAGGATGATGTCTCTCAATTAGACTTGATGAAAGCTGATCATCAGAAGGTGGCAGGAATGATTGAGGAGAATGTGTTAGGGTTTTATCCTGTAAAAATCTATTCTTTAAAGATGAGACAAGGGGAATTTGTTTTTGTCTTTGCGAGGAGCCCTAACGAGGCAAAGGAATTCTATGTAAAGACGTTTCAGTGTACGCCTTTGAATTGTCATGAATATTTGTTAGAGTTTGAGGTTGCTAGGGGGAATGGGGGGATATCATTTCGGGAGATGAAGAAGGAGTTTGGGGAGTTTCCTGCTGTTGTTGGGTTTTGTAGGAGGATTGTTCCCAATAAATTTAAACTTTTGGGATTAGCTATATAACTTTAATAAAGCTTTCGTTAATTGTTTTATAACAAAATCTAGGTTAAACGGTTGGAGGATTTTAACACTTTTTGTCGAATTCCTAATAAAATATCAATATGATTTCAATTTGTCAGAAAAGTAATTTAATTATGGGTAAAACTGTGATTTAATGAATATAGTGAGATTATGAGGTGTAAGTATTGGGAAAAGTATTTATAACACAATTGGAAAGAACAAACGACTTTACATCTTTTTTACAAGAAATGCATTTAGACTTTCTTGAAGGTATAGAGCGAGAGTCTAAAACACAAATGAGCGATGAATTTTGGGATAAGATGCAAAATCCAAATTTGGCCTATTTGAATTTTGAAGGAGAATTAGACTCAAGAGCAAGTTCCGTAACTCTGTTAGCTCATAGTGGTATAAATTACCGGAAAAAGGGAGAACCTATTACAAATTATTTAAATTATGTTTATGAATTAGAACCTAAAAAGCCTTTCTACAAAAGTGGATTCGTGAATCGATTCAACGACTTTTGTTGTTTCGATATTAATAAGGTTAAGGAAGAGTTAATAGAGGATGTTTGGAATCGTAATGTTGATTCTGAATCCAAGGTTTTAGAAAAGTTTCTAAAACTCTTAAATAGTGGAGTTAATGATGTAGCAGGGAATTTGGTAATATACACGTTCTATTACCCATGTTTAAGCTGTAGTAATAAAATAATGAAAATAATAAATGAGTTATCCGAACGATATCCTAAGTTAGATGTTGATATCTGGTATGTGGGAAAAATATGGGGTAGTTCGGTGAAATGAATTAACTCAGTAAAGGTGGGGGTAATATGGATTTGGTTATGGATCATAAGGATATAGAAGAGTCAATTGAAAGACAGTGTGACAATCTTCGTGAATTTAAACGAAAGAGGTTAAAGCAAATGGAAAACTCGTTTAATACTAACAGACGCCGTCGTTCTATTGAAGAATTGTATTCCAGTGATGTTGAAGAAATTGCAAAATTAGTCTTACGGACTATTGATAATTATATAAAGGTTGATGAAATGGCTGAAAAAACTGCGCAAGAGAAGGCGTTAGCTGATTACATGTTTTGGTATAATAATGATGAAGATAAAAGACGTAGATTAGAGTCTATTGTTTATAATCAATAAGTTGAGGGCTGGGTATTCCTGCCCTTATATTATTTATAAAAACATACGGTTGTATAAATAATGCACCTGTACTCTTCCTTTGAAAGAGATTAAGTTTGTTGAGATTAGGTCTTTATGTTTATCCTAATATTACTCAGGTAAATCAAAAAGGATGTTATAGATTAATTGGGAGGTAAACAGGACTGCGATTTGAAATTTAAAGCTATTAAGTACATTTACTTAAGGTTTACTAGTGAACGTCCATTGAGGACACGTTTAAAAGTTGGTTATAACATATCTTTGCACATGATTAATATAATCTAGACTGAGGTGGGATATGCTATTGACTGAAATAAATATTCAAAGAACAGAAACTGCTTGTTCATGTGTTAATAAGGCAAAGTATCAAGTTGGTAAGCGCGTTTTTTTGTTGGTCCACAAAAAATTACTATTATTAATTTACCTTATTTCTATTGTCCTTATTGCGACAAAGCAATATTTGATTCTACATTGCCAGTTGATGATCTTTTTGAAGTATGCATATAAGAATAAAATAGCTGAAATAGATTGGGATAATAGAGCCTTAAATTTTTTAAGCTTGTAAAAAGATAGTCTCCTAACCAGTCATTTAATAATAGCCACTGGCACTCGCCGGTGGCTTTATCGTTGTCACAAATGGTCCAATTCCTCTTTACTTGCTGACGTATTAAGTTCTTTGTTTTAGCTTTGCTTCATCATAGATTTTTCTTGCCTCTTAGAGCTTTACCACTTTTTAAATTTTGGACAAGGGACCCTTTTATTTAATCCGATCATAATTTGTGTTGCTCTTTTCTCTTAAAAAGGAAAAAGTCTGCTTTTGTCGAATATTTACGGATAAAAAAAGGAGATGTAGGAATTGAAAGAGAATAAGAAGTTAAGAAACATCTTAAAGTATTCATTACTGACAGCTGCGTTAATGTAAATGCGTTTATAGCAGTGAATTTTGAAAAAGATTCACAAAAAGTCATAAGAAAATATGGTAGAGAGTACTTGCAAGAAAAAAATTGTTATAGTTTCATATGAGAAAATGAGAAATTGTAAATACGTTAATTTTTATGATTTCTTGCATAACTAAAGGTAAAAGATTTGTCAATGGATCCAAGACATAGCACAAATAACCTGGAAGATCGGTTGAGAAAGACAGTCAACTGGATAAGTAAGGAGACGAAAGTCAAATGGAGGATGTAAGTAAAAATTATCATAGTCGCTTATTAGATATAAGTAAGGCTTTTGATAAACCGATAGAGCGTTTAAAGAGTAGTCACATAAGTGAAAAGTACTCTAATTGGATTGTTGCCTTGTTGTTTGCCCCATTTCGACAACTGGGTCTGATTGTAAAAGTGCAGGATGGAATGAAAAAGCTTTCTGCAGAAAGTCTAACGGCACTGACTATTCCATGTTTTACTTTTATCAATGTCATTTATCAGAATATCATGGGAAATATTACTGGTGTGAATGAGTACGTAGGAGCTGGTGCAATTGGATTTATTGCTGGATACGTTTTAACAGTACTTTTATTTCTAACCTACTTGTTAGACTTTTACAGTGATCATTTCCATACAGGGGCTTATAGGGTTTTTAGAAAACAAGAGTATAACATGTTTCATAAAGCCTTCTTGGACAATATAGGAGATTTTTACTTTCAAGGGGTCTATGATTACATAGGAAAGATGCAAACGAGTAGCAATGAATTTAATGCTTTGTCCGATAAGGTAACAAGTTATTTTGATAGGGAAAAACAGCAGCTTGAGTTGAAGTTTACACTTTTGCAAAAGAGATACAACAGATTGGAGAAAGAAAACAACAAGCTGATAGACGAAGTAATTGCAACTTATGATGTCCTAATAGAAGAATATGACACCAACGTAAAAGATTTATCTGCTGCCTCGGAGTATGTCATTGAATTGATTAAAGACATTAACAATGTGTTATTTCGAATGAGAAACGGGGTATTTAGTAGTAAGGATTTAAACTTAGTTTGTGGGTTTACCCTGCACGAACTGAGGGGTAAAGGATTACATAAGATAGAGGATGTAGGTACATCAGGTCGAACACCCAAGATAATCGACATTGACGATCCGTTTTATGAAAATTGGGGTGTCGTTGAAGTAATTAAAATGGATATGAAACAACCAGTAATTAATTGCCCATATGAGAAACACACCATTGTTTCCGTGAAAATGAATATAGACAGAGACAAGCAGTGGGTATATAACTTTCATTTTGATTCAGATAATCAAAAAGTTAATCACTTATTGGTAAAAAATGATATAATAGATTCAAGAGAAGTATATCGCTTAATTCATGCGCTGTGCTTAATTACGGAACGGATGTATCAAACTGACAACACTACACTAAAGGAGGCGTATAAAAATGGCTAACCATATCATTCAATTCAAATCCCAAAAAGAGATCAATCGTGATCGTCAACTGAAACTAGAACAAAGTAAAGAAGATATACGTCGCCGAGTAGAAGAAATCAAAAACAGCCAGAATCAAAAACGCCAAAAAGTAAAAGCATAATAAAAAGGGTAGATAGCAAGCGCTATTTACCCTTTTTTAAGTTCTTCTTCATAGTATCAATTAATTGCTTCTTCCGTTCAATTGATTCGAACCGCTTATTAAAATTTTCCTTGCGATCTCCTAGATGAAGTGGCTTTGGCTTTGAATATAGATGAACGATTTTCCCCATCGTTTCACTCCTACCTCTTAGTTTCCTCTTACTTATGTCTATGCCTAGTTTTGCCAGGAATGACAATAGAAAAACTATGAGATGAAGGGTTAATAGAGAGACGGTTATACTTTCGTTTTTGGACCATTACAGTGGCAGTTAGATCAGGCTGCATATCACGCAGGGACGATGGGCACCGTGTCGGGAAAGGGTGATAAGGACAGAGGGACAGGTTTGATGTCTCCACAATATTTATTGCAAGTAGAAATACTAAGTATAGATAGAATTTTAATGCACATCAGACCTGTCCCCTTGGATAATTGTCTCGGAATCCTTTTTTGAATATTCGAAGGAGCGGGTATAGTTATATAGAAATTATATCTAAAAAATTATTATCATTATTTATTATTTATGTTATGTTTTTTTAGGGCTCTCAAACAATTTGAGTCGCCTTCTAACTTTTAAGTTATCTTATAAAAGATAACTAAGAACGTTTGCTTTCTAGATTGGAGACATTTATATGAATCAAATACTTCAGAATAAGTATGCTTTTTTAATTATACTATTAATATTGGGTGTTTTAAGCAATCTACTGGATGAGTTAGTTCACAGAGCCTTTACTATTCCAAATAACATATGGTATGAAATTATTGATGTTACTGTTATGGTCTCTGTAACAGCCCCTCTTTTATACTGGATGATAAATAAGATACGGCTAGATTCAAATCAGATTCAACAAGCCAAGGATGAACTTCAGCAGATTTTTGATACCTCCAATGCAAACTTTTATTCTCTCGACTTAGAGAATAAAAAAGTAAAAGTTTCTCAAGGTATCGAAAAGTTGTATGGGTACTCTAAAAATGACTTTTTGAATAATCCTGAACTGTGGAAACAAGTTATCCATCCTGAGGATAAACGCTATGTTGAGGGGTTTGAAGTATGTCTTTCAACACAAGAATTAAAAGCAAAAACACAAGAATATCGAATAGTTAGGCCAGATGGAGAAATTAAATGGGTAGAGGAGCATGTCACTCCTTTGTTTAACTCATTGGGCCAAGTCGTTAGATTAAATTTTATTATGTTAGATATAACTGATCGGAAAAAAGTTGAACAAGAGCTAAATCAAAAAAGAGAAGAATTAAAAATAAGTGAACAAAATTATAAAACAGTTGTAGATATATCACCAATAATGATAGTCATTCATCAAGAAGGGAAGATTGTTTACGCTAACCCAAAAGCATCACAAATAGCAGGTATCAAGGAGCCATCCAATTTAATTGGTACTTCTATATATGATCTTATTGATCCTTCAAGTATTAACACATTCGAAAATATGTTTCAAGACTTACAAGAGGGGAAACTTAAAAGTAAGTTTGCAGAATATAAGTTAGTCAGGCCAGATGGAGATACGTTAATATTTGAGATGTTGGGAACAAATATTTTCTACAATGGAAAACCCGCGATACTTAGTGTTGGTCGAGACATCACAGATCAAAAGAAAATGGAAACTGCATTAAGGCAATTAGCATATCATGATGAATTAACTCAATTACCGAACAGAAGATTTTTATATGAGAACTTAAAGAAATCAATTGCGCGATCTGAACGACACAATCACAAGTTTGCATTACTATTCTTAGATTTAGATGGATTTAAAAAGGTAAACGATACGAAGGGGCACGATGTAGGTGATTTACTACTTATTGAAGTGTCTAGAAGGCTAACACAATGTGTTAGAGACGAGGATGTTGTATCAAGAGTTGGTGGAGATGAATTTGTTATAATTCTTGAAGAAATTCTGGAAAATGAAGTTCATGAAGTATCTAAACGGATTATAAAGGAAGTTTCTACTCCATATTCAATTAACGACTCAACGGTTCATGTTACTACAAGTATAGGAATAAGCATATATCCTCATAATGGTAAAAACGAAGAAGATCTCATCAATGCTGCAGATAAAGCTATGTATTTTGCGAAAAATAAAGGGAAAAATAATTATAAAATATATGATCCAGAAATAGAAAATTCTATAAATAGTAAATTTGAATTCTTCGAAAAAATAATTAATCATTTTAGAAATGACTAATACGTGTCTATAAGTGGAATCCTCCTAAACAAATTAGGAGGATTCACCGCAATATGGATATGATCATTTCTATTTATATTCAGTTAGTATTTACTAGATAGCTGATACAAGTTAATTAACTCCTCGAGTACTTGACTGTATTAATCAGTTTCGTCATCCGTAAACCTTTAAACCTACTAGGAGGAGCGGGGTACGATCCTATAAGCAAATAACTAATAGGAAACTAAAAACGCTCAAAGTGAGCGTTTTATTAGTGTTTTATGATGTCCTCCCAAAGTGTCTCAATTAAAACAATTAATAAATACATGACCCATCAGCTTATCCATAAGAAATTCGTCTTCAGCCCATTTTTCAGAGGATGGGAGTTCTAAATCTTCTATAAGTAATTTGAATTTTGCCACTAATTCGCCGTCAAATTGTGACCAAGAACACCGTTCTAATTCTATAAATGCTTCCTTGTACGTTAAAGTTTGAAGATTATAATGTCTTCTATCAATAGTCATTGTATCAAATGCATCACAAATCCCTATTATCCTACCTTGAATTGATATTTCATTTTCTTTTAATCCTCGTGGGTATCCCTTACCATCCCAGCGCTCATGGTGGTCACGAACAAAAATTGCAGCCCGCGGAAGGTTAAGTGTTTTTCTAAGTATATTATTTCCGATCACACTATGCGCTTGTATAATTTGGTATTCTAAAGCATCTAATTTAGTAGGTTTTAATAAAATATCTTTTGATAAACCAATTTTCCCTATGTCATGAAATAGAGATGCAATTCTAAGGTCTTCGTCGTAACAACCTACCTTTTTCGAAAGTAAGGCAGAAAAGTACATAACTCGTAAAGAGTGGTATTTAAATATTCTTAACACTTCATTATCTTGAGAAATTTTATCAAATAGTTCCTCAGCTCTTGGCAAAGATAAAGTTGATTTCATTGGGAGCCCCCCTTTTACTCTCTCTTTTTCGACAATAATTTTTATTCTAAATTAAATTTACAAAAAAAGGAACCGTTTTAGCTTAATTTATTGGAATAACTAACTAATTTTACAATGAAGTAACGGGGCATTCGGGACGAGGGGACAGGTACATCGTCTCGACTACTTTTAAATAATAGGAATATAGGATGACTTGCTTGTACTGTACTTATATCCATCCTCTTGTCGTATCACGGCTCAAATTCCACCTTGTCAGTTACATTTTTTAAGGATAGTGGGACAGCGTAGACGTTTCTCAGTGGGTGATTGCATCAGATTATACTCGGTACGCCAAACCGGTAAAACGTGATAATGTATTAATTCCATTCGGTAATATTGCTGTCGGATTTCCATTATTTTATGTAGGAGCAATCTGTCAGTAGTTGTGTTGGTGATGCTGATATTGTAAATGTGATGTTAAACCTTGGATTTCCAGTATGGGGATTTTTGATTTTATGATTTGCGACTTGGACTAGTCAATCAAGGACTGAGGGACAGGTTTGAGTCCCACTATATTTAATTTCTACAAGAATACTAACAGAAATTATAAGTGGGACAAGGAACCCTTGTCTCACTCTTGTCTCAAACGTTTTTTATTTGATCAATATAGCCGTTGTTTTCTAGAAAAACTTTGATTTTATTTACTACTTCATTACTTAAATTTAACTCAATATTATTGACTTCTTGGACTATTTTTTTCTCTTCCACCCCAATGACTTGGAGGAAGGTAACTAAGATTTGGTGGGTGTAAGTGAAGTGTTTACCAATTTTCGCACCTTTATCTGTCAAGGTAACTGTTCCGTAACGTTTGAAGTTTACATATCCATTTGATCTTAGTTTAACGACCATTTTTGAAGCGGGAGATAATGATATGTTGAGCGATTTAGCAATCTCTGAAATGGTTGTATTTCCATTAGCTTTTTCTAGTTTATATATTTCATAAAGGTATTTGTTTGTGGTTTTCGACTCCATTTTCTCACCATCCTGAAAACTTACCCTATAAATACTAGGAGTATGAATGCTCTTAAATAATAGAATAGATTATTGTACAAAAAGAAAAGAAATTGTATTAGAGATGCATGTTGCTAGATTTTACACATAAGATGAGCTAACACGATTTCAGGAGGATTACATGCAGTATCTACCTATAATTCTTTCTTCTCTTTGTACAACCTTAGGGGCACTACCCATTTTGTTAATTAAAGATGTTTCCCATAAAGGAATATCCCAGATGGATTTTTAGTAGCACTATTTTTAGTGACACAAAATGTTAGTCGTATGAAGGCTATTCTTGTTTCTACTTTAACAGGAATCATTGAAATGTGTGCTGGATTAATAGGCGTATTATTTGGAGAAACGTTTGAACATATTATTCCATATGTCTTCGCTTTTGCTACAGGATCAATGCTCTTTGTTGTCTATAAAGAATTGATTCCAGAAAGTCATGGAGATGGAAATGAAAGAGTCTATGAGCATTTTAAAACAATTAAATAAAACCATTATTTCAAAGCTTTTCTTTGTAGAAGATTCGACGCGAGGTCAGATGTCATAGGTTTACCTAGAAGATAACCTTGAGCCGTATCACAGCCTATATTACAAAGAAGTTGTAGAATTTCTTGACTCTCGACCCCTTCGGCAACGATCTCTAAATGAAGGGCCTTTGCTAAATCAACGATTGCTTGGATAATTTTATTATCTGTGGAGTTAGTGGTTAATTCCCTTACAAATACTTGGTCAATTTTTATGATGTCAATGGGGAGATTCCTTAGATAAAGGACTGATGAATAACCTGTACCAAAGTCATCAAGTGCAATCTTTATTCCCTTACTTCTAATCTTAGCTAGAACAGGGACAAGGATCTCAGTCATGGGAATTAAGGACGTTTCCGTAATTTCAAAGTGAATTTGGCTTGGCAATATCCCAAAATCATTTAGAATGTTATCCAATTGATCCACCAGATGACCGTAATGATTAAATTGAGACGGTGATATATTAATCGCTACAGAAATACGTAAACCATATTTTTTGTTCCATACCGACAATTGCTCGCATACCATTTTAAATATCCAATTTCCAAGTGGGATAATCTGTCCAGTCGTTTCCGCTATTGGTATAAATTCCGCAGGGGAAATGTAACCGTATTTTTCACTTTTCCATCGAATAAGTGCTTCAAAGCCTGTAAGTCTTCCTGACCCGATTTGATATTGGGGTTGATAGTACATTTCAAACTTATTTTCACTTAGTTCCTGCAATAAATTTGACTCTATCCAAACAGCCCGTTCCTTCTTTAGGATAATC
Organism: Litchfieldia alkalitelluris; assembly: GCF_002019645.1. Classification (GTDB taxonomy): domain Bacteria; phylum Bacillota; class Bacilli; order Bacillales; family Bacillaceae_L; genus Litchfieldia; species Litchfieldia alkalitelluris. The sequence continues at coordinate 1,879,327 of NZ_KV917374.1, forward strand.
TCAGGAGTACAGATCATATACCGTTTAGAACCGGTTCCCTTTATTGAATCTTTTGCAAAACCTGCTAACTTAATCAATTTATCAATACTTTGATATTGCTCTTGACCATAGACACTTATACCGATACTTGCAGTTAAATGAAAGGCTTGAAAATTTGTCATGATAGGTTCAGATATCAGATTTAGTAGCTTTTCCGCGATTTCGCCACGTTGCTCATCGGTCTTTGAATGAAAATGGACGACAACAAATTCGTCTCCATGAAGGCGTACTGCCATTCCATCTTCCCCTGAACAGGCTTTTATTCGTTTAGCTATAGTTGAAATTAAAAAATCTCCTATTTCTTCAGAAGTGTTGACGTTTCTAAATCGATCTAAATTAATTAAAAAGATAGAAGGATAGCGGTCAGTGCTTGGTTCAAAAGCTTCAAAAAACATATTGACATATTTTCGGGTGTAGAGTCCAGTTAAAGAGTCATAATACAAATCTCGTTCAAGATCAATGAGATATCCAAGAAACTGAGAGATAGAAACGATGAGTTGAAGATCTTTTTCAGTAAACGTGTAGTTCCTATCCATTGCACACAAAGTCCCAAATAGGTCTCCATTCCGCAATGTAATGGGAATACCAACAAAACTGCTATCGCCTTTAGCTTTAGTAAATGCCAAATCCTTAGTTTTAGAATCTAACATGGTATTTTGAATGACGGTTGGAAAGGCACAATCGTCAATCACTTTTGAGCAATAGGATTCTTGAAAAGGGATTTCACCTTCCTTAACCAGAATTTCTACTTTATTTAAAACTTTGAAGATAGTATTCGTTTTCAAATCGTTGCAAGCAAGAAAAAAAGTGTTCGCCTCTATTAAAGAACTAAGGTGCTTGAGGATGTTTTCAGCTGCTGGCATAAAATATAAATGATTTAGCGAATGTAATGACATATATTTTGCTCCCTTTTTCCCGTGAAGTAATATTTAGTTAGAAATGACTATAATTGGCCTAGAAACCAGCGTTCCAAATAAGTTATTTATAACGATTAATTAATATTTCTTCTTCAAAAGCGGGAAATACCTTACTTGTATATACATATACACGTTATCATACCACGAAATCCATTTATAACTATGTGTTAATATTTTCTAAGGACAAAGAAGGACAAAGGGACAGGTTCTATGTCTCACAAAATTTATTGCTAAAAGAAAGCTAATTATCGATAGAAGTTTAGTGGGACAGCAAACCTGTCCCCTTGGCTCATTTGCAGCTTGAGGAAGAGGCGATTGTAGACTCTTTTGAGGATAGGTTTGCGACTCGTTCTACGATACGTGGGCAAAAAGAAAAAGAAAAAGAAAATAAAAAACAACAACAAAAACCTCTTTATCCAAATATAGATTATAAACCAGAAGGAGAGATTCAGCTTCATCAAATCAAGCAAGAAGATGTTAAAGAGATCGTTGAGTTTTGGGATCAAAATGGGTTTGGGTTTTCGAATGTGAATGCAAAGGAACAGTTATTGTGTTGGTTAGAGGATTCTCGGTTTTTGAATCCGAAAGATATGATTCTTAAAGCGATGGAAATAGCTTGTTGCAATGATAAACGAAAATTGAACTATGTTGCTGGTATTTTAAAGAATTGGGAAAACGAAACATTACTGACCGTTGAAGAGGTTCATTTATATCACGAAAACAAGAAGCGATTTTCAGAGCAAAAGCCAGTCGTTCAAGGTAGGGAGATTCCTACAGAATTTATACTAGATCCAACGGAGGGTGAGGATTGGTGAGTCTTGCAGAAAAGGCGTTCTTAGGAAGCTTAATGAAAGCTGGTTATCTGATTAAAGATACGGTGATTTCGCCAGACCAACTAGAGAGCACTGTTCATCAAGAATTGATGAGAAGAATGGTTGAATTAAGCCATGCTGGTAAAAATAGTGACTTAGTCAGCTTGTCAACGTTGCCTGATCTAGAGGCCTTTGGAGGAATCTCCTACCTGTCTGAGTTGTTGTCGTATGCGGATATTGAAAAGTTTGAAATCATCGAAGAAATCATCATTGATGTGTGGAAGGAGCGTGAAAAAAGAAACATCCTGAAACTTGCAGGGGTTCACAATTGGGAGATTGCTAGAGTCATCACTGAATTGGATAAAATTAACCAAGTGAAAACTAATGATCATACGTCCATTCAGCAGGCGCTCGCTGTTATGTATGAGGCGCCGTGGGAGGACCCGGAAGCTGTTGTAAGTGCACCTTCTGGAATTAAAAAGCTAGATGAGGTGACAGGAGGCTTTCAAGATGGCGAAGTGACCATTCTTGCAGCACGACCATCGATGGGAAAAAGCGATGTTATGCTCCATCTAGCCAAATCAGCGGGATGGGCAAATTATGTCCCCATCATCTTTTCACTAGAAATGCCAGAAAAGTTACTAACCACACGATTAATCGCTTCCACAGGAGAATTCAATCGTGTGAAAATGCGAGATCCGAAAAAATGGTTAACTCAAAGCCAAAAGGATACATGGGGAGACGTCATGACAAACCTCAGCGAAACCAATATCCAAATATACGATCGTGCTGGACAAAAGGTAGGAGAAATGAGAGCCAAAACACGGAAAGTGATGAATACATACCCAAACAAGAAACCAATCATCCTTATCGATTATTTATCACTAATCCAATCCAGCCAATTTTACGGAGGAAATGCACACTTACAAATCACCGAAATATCCAGAGAACTTAAAACCTTTGCGAAGGATTTCGTATGTCCTGTGATTTGTTTAGCACAATTAAATCGATCAGTGGAATCAAGAGCAAATAAAAGACCGATGATGTCTGATATTCGTGAATCAGGAAGTGTGGAACAAGATGCCGATGTGATTTTGTTTTTATATCGTGAAAAATATTATGACAAAGGCTCTGACAATTCTTCCCTTGAAATCATTGTCTCGAAAAACCGGAATGGGCCAGTGGGGACGATTAAGGTGAAATACAATGTATTTACGGGGAGGATTGAGGAGTTTGAGGAGAATCCTTCTATGGTTTAGGGTGATAGGAATTCTTTTAGAAAAAAATAGTCTTATATAGAGGTGAACCACTTGTTGGTGAGGGAGTTATACCATGACTGTTTAGCTTATGAGGAATCGACCTTGGCTCATTATATATATCATTTATTATCTGATGAGAAGGTTTCGTTGGAGGATGATGTCTCTCAATTAGACTTGAAGAAAGCTGATCATCAGAAGGACGCGGAAATGATTGAGAAGAATGTGTTAGGGTTTTATCCGGTTAAGATTTATTCTTTGAAGATGAGGGTTGGGGAATTTATTTTTGTCTTTGCAAGGAGTACGCAAGAGGCGAAGGAATTCTATGTGAAGACGTTTCAGTGTACACCTTTGAATTGTTATGAATATTCGCTGGAGTTTGAGATTAGTAGAGGAAAAGGGAGCACCACATTTAGGGAGATGAAGAAGGAGTTTGTGGAGTTTCCTACTGTTGCTGGTATTTTTAAGAGATAACGGATTGTAAATTACAAGATTTCAAAAAGGTTTTTTAATGCTGGAATCTCATATAAAGTAATAAAAAAGGATTACTCGAGCTAAGTTCGACCCCGACCACCGGTATAGAATAGGGATGAAAACTAAATGCAGAGCACCAGTTTTATAAATGGTGTTCTGCTATTTTTTTGCCTGGAATTATCATTTGAAATCTTCAGTTTGCAAATAAATGAACTTAGAAATGTGGACTAAACTAACAATCGACCCTCCTTAACTCCTACCCTAGAATTATAGTATTCTATTTTACCTATCCTAACCCCTCAATAAATTTCATTAGGCTTTAATTACCACTATTTTTAAATTGAAAATGTAGAAAATTATCAAAAATATAGTACAATTGTCGTAGGTGGTAATTTATTGACAATTATTTATAATCCACATATATCTCAACTTCAAGATTTTAGACTAACACAGTAATGGATATAAAACTCTTCATGGAGGCTTAATAATGAATACATTTTGGAATTTCCCAGCAGCAACTGGTGGAATGATTAATTCTATCAATAATGCTGGTTTGGAAACGTTTAGAGGGAATGCAATCGAATCATTGACAAGAGAGGTATGTCAAAATTCGTTAGATGCTGTGAAAGATTCAACGAGACCGGTTGTTGTTGAGTTTCATAGTTTTGCAGCAGATACTAAAGACTTCCCTAATGTTTATGAACTGAAAGAAGTATATCTACAGTGCCAAAAGACATGGGAAGGTAGAAATAGAAAGAGTGAGGATTTTCTCAAACAAGCGTTAACACTTATAAATCAACCAAAAATTAATATGTTAAGAATAAGTGACTTTAATACAAAAGGGTTAGAAGGTGCAAGAAATGGTGAACTTGGATCGCCATGGAGTTCTTTAGTAAAAGAAGCAGGGTCATCTAACAAAGATGAAAGCTCAGGTGGTAGTTTTGGAATTGGTAAATCAGCACCATTTCTGAACTCTAACTTGAGAACACTTTTTTATTCATCCTTAGATGCTTCAGGCTATCATTCTCATATTGGCGTTGCAAACATTATGTCTTTTCGAAAAGAGAATGATCAGATTACGTTAGGAAATGGTTATTATACGTATAATGAAAAATCGTTAGCAATCCCAGGTGAGGTCTTACTAGATAGCAATTATAAAAGAACTGAATCAGGTACAGACATTTTTATTTCAGCATTTGAACCAAGTGGTGATTGGGAGAAGGAGATTATCAAATCAGTCCTTCATAACTTTTTTATCACCGTATTAAATAATAAACTTGTTGTTAAAATTAATACTCTTGAAATTAATCAAGACAATATTCAACAGTTAATTATGGACTTAGAAGACAACGAGGAGAATCAATATCTTAAAAATTATATTCAACTATTAATCTCTGATAAAGCGATTAAAGTTCCTTATCCTGCTAAGCAGTACAAACACGGTATTTCGTTTGAGGAAGGTGAAGCAACACTTTATATGTTGAATGGTGAGGACCTAAATAGAAGAGTATTGATGACTAGAAAAACAGGGATGCGAATCTTTGAACAAAAGAATATTAGTGGGAGTATCTCGTTTACTGGGGTATTGATGATTACTGGCACTAATATGAACAATATTTTCAAACAGATGGAGAACCCTGCCCACAACGAATGGTCACATGAGCGTTATGAGAAGAATCCTAACCTAGCAAAAAAAATCTATGCCGAATTGCGTAGTTTTATTCGTAATGCAGTAAAAGAGCATTATCAAGAGAAAATTACAGATAGCATGGATGCAGTCGGATTAAGTGATTTTCTTCCGAATAAAAACTTAATGGACTCAGGTGTAAATAAAACAGAATCTCTGAATTCAACGATAAAACATATTATTACAAAAGAGAAAAAAGAAGCACCAAAGAAAAGAAAAGTGTCCAAGTCAAGGGACCTTAATGTAGAAGAGATTGATGAGCAATTAGCCGGTGAGTTTGGTATCACTCCAACAGGTGACCAGGGAGGAAACGGAACTGGGACTCATGGTGATGGAACGACAACGAATGGCGGAGGTTCAACAGATCAAGGTGGACAAAATGAAGTCAATCCTGATACGACTGGTGAAACAGATAAGAAGAGAGAACGAAAGCCAAGTAAAGATCCAATTACAATCAAGCAAAGATATGCCTGTGTGGAGAGAGAAAACGGAAAATATAGCTTCTTTATTTCACCAAAGAAATCACTACCAAGTGGCCGTCTTGTTTTTAAAGTAATGGGAGAGCAAAGTGATTATGACTTACCTATAAAAAACGCCAGCTCAGATGATAGTAATGTGATAGTTGAAAAATTTAGTTCAAACACGGTTTATCTTAACTCCATTGAGGCAAACAAGGGTTTTGTCATAAATGTGGAAGTTGATTACTCCGACTACTGTGTGATGGAGGTGGAGCTCTATGAAAATTAATACATCCTATCCATATCCAGTGCTGTATATGAATAATGATGATTATACTAAGTCTAGTTTCTCATCCCAAATAAATGTGAGTGAATCATTCGGAGAAATGCATATTCATGTGTCGTTTCAGCTGAACAATATTGAAATCAAAAGGTTGATAGATAACCAATCAGCCGTGTATTTAATCCATCTTGAATGTGGACAGACCAGCTATCGAAATGTATTCGAAACTCATTCGGAAGTTTTAGAGATATCTGTCCCTACCAAGTTGTTAAGAGGTAAAATCTCTATCCATTCATTTATTATTGCGAAAGAGAGAATTGAGAATTATAAAAATGACTCGTTAAATGAGTGGTATCAGCACATTCCTATCACGTTTGAAAAAGGCAACCTAATTGCCATTGGAGAAGCGATTGAAACGACTTTATTTGACGATAACACAGAGCTGTTGAATCTACCATCGATCGTGACTGTGACTAAGTCATTAAAGAATGATTATATGGAAGTAGACATTCATTCAAATAATATTACGATTTTACTACCTGAATATGAATATAAGCAATATGCTTCAAGTGGTAGTTCAAGATTGAAGGAGACGATATTATCAATGGTTATTGTCCCTTCTCTCGTGTATGTTTTTTCAAAAATCAAAGATAACAGCGGAGATCTTGATGAGTATACGTGGTATCAAGTGTTAGAGAAGATTTTTGAAGAAAATAACTATCGACTTGAAGATGTTGGAACAGATGTCTTATCTCCACTAAAAGCTGCTCAACTAGTTTTAAGAAAACCATTAAAAGCTAGTTTTGAAGAAATTGAAAAGCTGAATAAAACGGAGGACTAACATGAAATTAAAATTCATCTCAGATGAAACACTGACCGACTTACGAACGAATTATGAAGAGTATAAAACCTATTATCATAATCAAGATCATACATGGTTTGATAACTACTTCAAAGAAAAAGGCAGAGTTTTTGAGTCAACTGTTGATTTTGACATGCCAGTATTTGATTTAAGTGAAGAATTTGCTATTAGTGATAAAGAAAATGTGAAGGTAATCTATGAAGCTTTGAAACATCTAACAGTCACTCAAGCTACACAAGAAAGATTATGGGCAGGGTTGGCTCATTTGCAATTTAGAGATTATGCATTTTATCGAATGAAAAAGGAAATCGAAGAGAAGAACGACAAACGGATTAATACATCCATCTTTTTTAAGAACGGTAATAAGCGCTCTTTATTCGTTCATATTCTTGCTAGGTTATGGTGGGTTGGGTATATGACATATGATGAGTCTAATGAAAGTAATCCTTATTGGCTAACCGAATTCTTTTGTAGCAAGGACTTTTCAGCAAGATGTGTTGTGTTTTTCTCTAGTAATTTAACATCGAATAAAACCATTACTACAGGAATTTTACGATCAATCATTAAGTTGGATGCGAAAGGGATTGCTGTTAAGAGGGATCACTTTGTACAGGCTACAAAGTACTTAAATGTTGTTGGTGGGGCGATGATTTTGGATATGTTATCTACTGATGAAGTGGAGAAGATGGTGGATAAATATTTAGCCAAGTATTTTAATCTAGAAGTAGAAGCTCAAGTAAGTTAATTGTCATAAAGGAATTTCAAGGTCGAAAGGATGATAAAATGAGACAAGTATTATCAATTCCAGCTGGTGAAACACTACAAAACATTAAGGCTTATCATGTGCATGCATATCCACATCCACGTAACTATGAAAAAAGTCAGTTTGTCACTTTCCGTGCACCAAGAGGTGGCAAGATGGACATGTTATATTCGATTGTAGAAGAAATTGTCCTTGATCCGAGAAAACACAATGTAGAAGAGGATTTAACTCATTTAGGTGATGACGCTAGAGAACGAATATTAATGTATATTCAGGCAAGGAAGGGTACACGCTTTGGGTTTGAAAGAGAAGATCGAGATTATATGTTTTATGTATTAAAAGAGGAAGTACCTCTATCACATACTCCTAGACCCAAAGGGAAAAACACAGCAGGTCATACCTATTATACCTATGATGAAATCACCAGTGGTAAAGAAGAAATAGTGATTGAATCAAGAATGTAACTAAGAAGATTAAACTAAAGAATTTCTTTAATTGAGGGATTAACCATGATTGAACAAAGAAAATTAATCGTAAACTCTGAAAAAGGCAATTTTTTAAATGAACTAGTCAAATCGATCAATGAATGCACTCGCTTTTATTTCAGTGCTGCTTTTATTAATTTTAGTGGATTACAGCTTTTACTTGAACCATTAAAGCAAGCGGAAGCAAGAGGAATAAAAGGCCAAATTATAACTTCAACATACTTAAATTTTACAGACAGCAAGTCACTATGGAAAATCAAAGATTTCAAAAATATTGACCTGAAGGTATTTGTTACTGATAAAGAAATTGGTTTTCATACAAAGGCATATATCTTTGAATATGAAGATTATTATAAGGTGATTATTGGCTCATCAAATATTACTCAAAGTGCGTTAAAGAGTAATATTGAATGGAATGTTGAAATGGTCTCGAAGGATGATTCATTCCTAGAGAGTGTACTAAAAGAATATAATCATCTATGGAATAGCAGTACGGTTGCTGATGATGCTTTTATTACTAGATATGAGGATTTTCTAAGTAAGTTGGTTAATCATAATGCAAAGCAACAACTAATCTATGAACATGTTGAATATATTGTTCCTAATCGAATGCAAAAAAGAGCGATGGAGAATTTAGAGAGACTCCGTTCATTTGGTGAAACTAAAGCATTAGTAATCGCAGCGACTGGGACAGGTAAAACCTATATGTCTGCATTTGATGTTAAGCATTTTCAGCCAAAAAAACTACTATTTATTGTGCATAGAGAAGAAATATTAAAAAAGGCCAAAGAAACCTTTGAAAAGTTAATTACTAACAAAGGAGTTACATTCGGCTTATTAACAGGAAATCAAAAGGATAAGAATGCTGATTATTTATTTGCAACGATTCAAACCTTATCAAGATATTATACTGAGTTTAAAGCGGATGAGTTTGATTATATTATTTTCGATGAAGCACATCATGCTACTAGTGCTAGTTATCAGACAGTCCTTAATTACTTTAAACCTAAGTTCACATTAGGAATGACGGCGACACCCGAACGAAGTGATGGAGTAAGTGTGTTTGACTTGTTCGATAATAATGTTGCAATAGAGGTTCGTCTTCATGAGGCATTAGATGATGAATTAATCATTCCTTTTCATTATTTTGGAATTACGGATATTGAAGGTATTGATTTGAGTGATGTTGATATTGACGATGTAGCAGAGATTACGAAGCGCTTAAAGGTAAATGAGCGGGTTGATTTTATCATCGAGAATATGAACTTCTATAATCATGATGGTGATAAGAGGAAATGTTTAGGGTTCTGTGCGAGTAAAGAGCATGCGAGATATATGGCAGATGAATTTAATAAAAGAGGACATAATTCTGTTTATTTATCTGGTGATGATTCAGTTGAAAACCGTTCCTACTATATTCGAAAGTTAGAAGATGATAGAGACGAGTTAGAGTTTATTTTTACAGTTGATATTTTTAATGAAGGGGTCGATATTCCTTCTGTTAATACTGTTTTAATGTTAAGGCCTACTAATTCTCCAATCGTATTCATTCAACAATTGGGAAGAGGGCTCCGTAAATATAAGGAAAAGCAATTTTTAACTGTTCTAGATTTCATCGGAAATCATAGTAAAACATTCCTAATCGCTATCGCATTAAATGGTAGCAGATATTATGATAAGGAAAGTTTGAAAGTCGCTATCGCTACGGGATTTGCGAATATTCCTGGAGCGACTCATATCCAAATGGATAAAATCTCTCAAGAGAGAATTCTCGAGCAAATTGATAAAGAGAACTTTAATTCGATGAAGTACTTAAGAGAAGAATATTTCGAGTTTAAGAAACTAAATCAAGGTCGAACTCCATATTTACTTATGGATTATTTAAAATTTGATGGTGCTCCTGATCCAGTAAAATTTATTGATAAAGAAAAAATTTATCAGCAATTTGTTGCAAAGGCTGAGAAGGATGAACCCTTGAGGTCACTATTTAGTAATGTAGCCTTTGAAGGTGCATTAAGAGAACTATCTGGACAGCTGCCCCTTAAGAGAATTTACGAGTTTGTTATTCTTAAATACTTATTAGACCATGATCAAATAACCGTTCAACAAGCAAAACACGAGATATTAAAACATGTTAAAGATATTGATGAAGATAGTATTAGTCATGCATTTGAATGCTTAAACCAAGACTATTATGATAGTGTACAAAAAAGAGGGAAATTACAGCTAGGTAACCACATGAATGGCACATTAACTAAAACAGAAGCATTTAGAGCACTTCTTGAAAATAGTGAATATAAAAAATATATCGTTGATATTATTAACTATGGTATTTATCGTTATGAGAAGGAATATCAGAATGACTATTATGGAGTACCTCATTTTAAACTATATGAACAATATCAAATGATCGATGCTGCAGTGCTTTCAAATTACCGGAAAACACATAGTTCATTTAGAGGATCAGGTCTTCTAGCTAATGGTAATGAGTACTTCTTATATATTGATCTTCATAAAGAGGAAGGAATCAAAGAGAGTATTAATTATAAGGATAAATTCATTAACGAAAAGTACTTTCAATGGCAGACACCTAATAGTACAAGCCAGGGAACTGATCGTGGGAAGAATATTATCTTCAATGAAGCAAGAGGAGTCAACCTTCATTTATTTATTCGAAAATATAAAGAAATTGATGGTAAGGTTGAGCCGTATATTTATATTGGTAAAGGCAATACAGTTGAATATGAAGATGAAAAACCTATTACGGTTAAAATGAAGCTTGAACATGAGATACCTGCTAGATTGTATACTGAGTTTGTAAAAAAAGTTTAAGAAATGACAAGAACCAGGATCTAATTAGATTCCTGGTTCTTGTTTAGTTAGCTTGGTTTATTAACTGTTCTACAGCAGGTATATCTGCTGGTGCCCACTTTAATGAGTCTAGGTTCTCTCTTCTTAACCAAATAAGTTTTGAGTGCTCACTTGGTGTTGGTATTCCTTCAACGATTTTACATGTAATGCAAAGAATATTTATTATAAATGTATCGTATTCATGCGTATTGTCATGGAATAAATCGATAGTTTCAATTGTACAATTCAACTCCTCATGTATTTCTCTTTTTAAAGCAGAGTAGATGTCCTCATCTTTTTCTACTTTTCCACCAGGAAATTCCCACATGTTTGGGATCGCCATGTCAGGTGATCTTAGGGCACATAATATTTCATTTTGGTCGTTTTCTATGATTGCAGCTACTACTTTTACAAGCTTTTTCAAAAGCACTCCTCCTATATACTGTGTTATTTGATAATAATATCACCTTTTTACTGATAGGATAAGAGTCGATTAGGTAAAAGTAATAGAGTATACTACATCAAAAAAGACTGGATCAAGAAACCCAGTCATGCCGTTTTGCTTTTCGTGATAATCGATGTTTTAGTTTTCTAAATGCTTTTGCTTCAATTTGTCTAATTCGTTCCCGAGTTACTCCAAAAACCTTCCCTACTTCTTCTAATGTTCTTTCTCTTCCATCATCAATTCCATAACGTAATCGAAGAACATTTGCTTCTCTATCTGTCAGATCATCTAATATTTGATGGACATAAGCTTTTATATCATTACGTTCAGCCATAATTGCTGGATCGTTGTATTCGTTTTCGTAATACCCAATAACATGTTCTCGATCTGTTCCAATCATATCAAGCAACTGTGTCTCTTCACTACCTTCAGAAATAATTGTATTTAAGGAAGAGAGATTAAGAAATTGATGTTCTACTAGTTTGACTTGAAGGTATTTTTCTTCAGAGATATCTAATTCCTTACAAAGGCCGGCAATATCAAGTTCATTTGTTATTTCATCAATAAACTTCTGTTCAGTTCTTTTTACTTTGAGAGCTAGATCGAACATATGAACAGGGACACGAATCGTTAGTCCCTTGTCAGCAATTGCTCTTGTCATCGCTTGTTTAATCCAATGAGTTGCATATGTGGAAAATTGAAAACCCATTGTAGGATCGTAACGTTTTAAAGCTTTCATTAGGCCAAACATGCCCTCACCAACTAAATCGTCATAATCTAATTTGTGTTTTGCGTATCTTTCAGTATAAAATTTAGCATATTTCTTTACCAAGTTTGTATTAGCTCTAATTAATCTTTGATGTGTAATATCATCGTAATTTGCTTGGTAAGTTTGAATCAATTGATCATTGTTTTTATAATCCTTTTTATTTTCTGTAGAAGAATCTACATTTGGCTTTAGTTCTGAGTTCAGCACATCGTCCAAATCTAAGTCATCAAGAAAATCATCTTCTTCTATTTCAACTGTTGATGGTGCTTCTTTTTTGGTGGTTGCATCTTGCTTATGGTTAATGATTTTTTTCTCTTCAATAATACAACCTTTATTAGATAAATATTCTTTTACGAATAATTCGTTTACTTGTTCACCCATAATGTCTTCAATAATGCTTTTCGCTTCTGAAAGTGAAAAACGCTTATTCTTCTTAAACGTTTTATCTAACAAACTCAATATTTGATTCATTGAGTTTTTTGGTACTTTCATGCAAATCCCTGCTTTCATTGCGTTTGACTTAAATATATATTAGTATATTTATAGATAATTTTAAACAAATATTTACAAATTTAATGGAGATGATACTGTGGTAATTTCTGCAAAAAAGCAATTAAGCAATCATATTAGTCATCTTAAGGAACAGTTTTCTTCGAAAAACATCTTATTAGTATTCAAGGGTTTCTCCCGTGAGTTCCTTACTAACATTGAAGAAGCTGATAAATTAATAAGTTTACCGGTAAACTCTACATTAGAGATCCTTCATGGATCAAAAGCACAACTTCTACCAGAAGTATTTACAAAATTACCAGTACAAACAGGCGCAGTTTACTGGTGTACGTATGAAGAGTTTTTAACACTTGGTGCAAATGAAATGCTTTCTCTCTATTCTGAAATAGTAATCATAAAAAACAACATATTCCATAAAACGTTTCCTGCATTATATGAAGTTCAAAATATGGAAGAGCTTTTTAATACTCATTTCAAAGATATGGATGAATATATTGAAGATGAAAGTGAACATCCATCGTTTAGTGTGTTCTCAAGCTATTATGGTGACCTAAAGTTAATTGGAAGTAAATTTTATGTTACTTATGCTGAAGATAGTGATGAGTTGAACTTTTTCGATGTTCCAGACTTAATTAATGAGGACCTTGAGCAAAGTATGTATGACCATGCTTACATTGAATTGTCAGAAGAAGAAGATGCTCTATTAGAGGTAATAGATAATATTATTACTAGAAGAATAAAAGAAAAAGAGGTCCATATTACTTTTTCTGGGGAACTTGAATCATTTCCAAATAACTATAAAAATCGAATCGCATTGCTGCAAAAGCTTTATAATGATTTTTATGAAATAAGACTTTCCACAAAAACAATGCAGGAAAAAGAGGAAATCGATGAACAACCCTATGTTGAAATCCTTAAAGAATACTGGGGGTTTGACTCTTTCCGTCCTTTAAAAATGTACAAAAATGTAAATGATGCTGTTAATAAGAAAGAGACCATAACCATCTCACAAACGCAAATCATTGATGATATTGTTAAACAGTCAAAAAGAGCTCTTAATAACGAAACACCAAATGATATTTTCGTCACATCACCTACTGGTGCAGGTAAATCAGTAATGTTTCAGATACCGGCTATTTATTTAGCTAAAAACTATAGAGCAATGACTATTGTTATTTCGCCACTAATTGGGTTGATGGCTGATCAAGTACAGGGTCTACAAAGTAGAAATGTGGAGATGTCTGCAACAATAAATTCAGATATTACACCTGTAGAAAAAATGGAAATCATTGAAAAAATTAAAGACGAAAAGATCTCTATTTTATATATCTCACCAGAAACATTATTAAGCCGCTCAGATATTACACAGCTGATTGGAGATCGTCGAATTGGGTTATTTGTTATTGATGAAGCACATATCGTAACGACTTGGGGGAAGGCATTTAGATCTGACTATTGGTATCTAGGAAATTACCTACAAAAGCTTCGTAAAGATGTAGAAAAGCAGTTCCCAATCGCTACTTTTACTGCGACGGCAATTTATGGTGGAATTGAGGATATGTATAGCGAAACTAGAGATAGTTTAAATTTACAAAACGTTATTAGCTATTTTGGATATGTAAAACGTGATGATCTCGAAGTACGAATTAAACAAAAGGATCTCGAGAAAGATCGTTTTAATGAGTATATTCACGATAAGTTTAAAATTCTATTAGCTCGTATCGACCAGTTTATTTCAAAAAAGAAGAAAACGTTAGTTTATTTCCCTACTGTGAAGTTAATTCATGATTTCTTGCAATTTGCAAAAGTTTATGGTGGAGAAGAGATTCATTCACAGATTTCTTATTATTACGGTTCACTAGAAAAAGACAAAAAGAATGCAAATTATATGATGTACAAGCAAAACGAATCAAAGGTTATGCTTGCTACCAAGGCATTCGGGATGGGTATTGATATACCTGATATTAATATTGTATATCATTTTGCCCCAACAGGTAATGTTTGTGACTATATCCAAGAGATTGGAAGAGCTGCCCGTGACCCTAAAATAAAAGGCTATGCCTTCTTTGATTACTTGCCGAAGGATTTCGTTCATGTGAATAGATTACATGGAATTTCAACAATTAAGAGATTCCAATTAATCCAAGTCATGGAGAAGATTTTAAAGCTCTTAGAGCAAAATGATGACAATAATAAAGCTACTCGTAACCTATTAGTAAGTGCAGATGAATTTAGATATATATTTGAAAAGAAAAATGCTGTTGACCCAAAAAATGATGATTTTGATAATAAGTTAAAAACAGCACTATTAATTATTGAAAAAGGTTTTAAAGCAGTGCTGGAATATTCACCATTAATAGCTCGTCCAAGAAGTATCTTTGCTACAGAATATTTTCTGATTCAACCAGAGAAATTTAATAAAATACCTGCAAAGTTTAAAAGATACTTTCGTCTCATTAGAGATAATTCTAGGCATGGACAAGGAAATATTTATATTTGTAACATGAAAGGAATCTGGGAGGAGAATTTCCAAAAGCTTTCATATCCACAGTTTAAACATTTCTTTCATACAAAAGATACTAGCTTAAAGCTCTCTTTCCTAGACTTGTTACAACCAATCATGCAATTAGAGTTAACTCTTAAAGATGAGGATTACAAAATTACAAAAGGAAGATTAAATCAGTTTATTTCTAAGATTGGTATGATTTTTGGGGAGTATTCAAGATCTAGCGAGTATTTTTCAATAGAAGAGTTTGCAAGAGAATTAAGTAAAAAGACGGGCTTCAATAAATACCTTAGTGAAAACATAGCACAAATCCTCCTTACAAGTGCTGATTCATATGATCGATTAAAGAAAAGAGAAACAAACTTCTACAATCGCTTCTTGAAATTCCACGAAGGTAAAGGACCTAATGGGAAGTATACGATGCAAAGTGCATCTTATGCTGAATTTACAGATTGGATTTTACAAGACACTGAGAAGTTATTTATAGGAACAAAAACTATTAAATTAACTGATAATTTATTTGAGTCCTATTTACCGAAATTCCCTAGAGAAGTAAACGAAAAGACGTTTATCCTTTTAGGAATATTAGAAGCGTTTGGTTTGCTAGTATATAAAGTGAATGGTGGAATTAATCCTGAAATCTTCATTCGTATCAACTCTCGAATGCAACTTGATCGTGTGGTTAAAAACCCTTCAAGGTATGAAAACTCTGTTTTAAGTAATGTATACAAGAGGCATAAAACTTCTGTTGAAATGTTAACTTATCTATTTAAGAAAGAAGTATCGTCTCAACAATTTTGGGATTCTATTGAAGATTATTTTTTAGGAACCCTTCCTACCGAAGTTATAGAAAACCTAGAAAAAGAAGAAGAAGCAAGAAAAGTAAAGAAATGATTAGCTTAAGGCGCACTTTAACGGGTGCGTCTTTTTATTAGAATTATGGTAAAATATGCTAAGGGGAACAGCCAGGAGGAATTTTGATGATCAGACAGTTGTTAAGGAGATTTGCAGAAAAGACGAAAGAAGTTACAACTTTAAGCACACAAAAGCCAAATTGGATTACAAAGGTTGATGAGACAGGATTACACGTAGAAACACAATCCTCACGTGAGAAGTACTCTAGAGGTGAAAAAAGTCGCCCTTATTATTACATATCATTTGATTTCTTAATGGATGCTTGGGAAGAATTCATATCTGTTAGAAATGCCTCAAAAGATGATTTTATCAGAACACAAGGTAGATCTTCGTTTATAATGGCGTTTTTTCATGAGTTACCTTTTGTTGAAAAATCAGAAAAAGATAACAAAACGTCAATACGCCTAAAAGAATTCACAACAGATCAACTTCCAGAAGCTAGTTTAGAGCAAACAATTACGTTGCTTAAAGAAATATTAATAGAAGATCTAAATCCTAAAAATATATCTAATAAATACAATGAGGACAGTATAAAACGGTTAAAGCTCCGCGCACGTCAAGGTTTAAAAATACTTGGAATGCTAGATGAAAACTATGGTGTTATGACTGAGGTAATCGATAAATATAAAGAGACTAAAGATGAGTCTGATTTTATAGCAACTCAAATAAAACAGCATCCATATCTTTCGTTAATTTATGATCTACTTGTGTTTATTCCTGATCTGGATAAATCAGATAAACTCTCCTTTCTTTCAGACATCGGAAGATTACTTGTAAGGAACTCGATGGGACAAAATCAGATGGTAGAATCAGTTGCAGAATATCGAACAAGAAATATCCTTAATTGGTTCAAGGAATGTGGGATGGTAGACGAGGAGTGGAATATCGTGGCTGAAGAGAAGCTTAGTCCTCAGTTATTAAAGGTGATGAACGAATTTTTAGAAGCGCGACAAGGTCCTTTTTCAAGTCATCCATTAGGTAGATTATTAAGGCATGAGATCCCTTCGACGATTAAGGATTTTCCTTTTATCAATGAAAACTATGAAGTTACCGGGTCAATTGGAAAAGGTAACTGGACAACAGTGCCATGGATTGCCATTATGAATAGGCAAATTACAGTATCTACTCAACGAGGCTATTATATCGTTTATTTATTTAGTGATGATATGAAAAGGTTGTATTTAACCTTTGCTCAAGGGGTTACTGAAACTGCTAAAGATGAAATGATTAGAATTAATGAAGAGATTCGGACTTCTATTGAAATGAATCCAAGAGTGCATAAAGACAATAACTTGGATTTGGGTGAAACAAAGAAGGCAAGGGATTATACTGAATCTGTTGCTGCATATATTTCATATCATATAGAAAGTTTTCCTAGTGAACAGCAGCTAATTAAAGATTTGGAAGATATGGTGAAGTATTATGAGGAATATATTTCACTGAAAACCTATTCACCTAAAGAAAGAGAAAGTGTAGTGATTGAGGATGAACCTAAATTGCGAACAATAAATGAAATTATCAATCATATCGATGCTTACATAACTAGTAAAGGTTTTTATTATGAAAAAGAAGAAGTTCAAAATTTATACTTGTCTCTTCGTACAAAACCATTTGTGATCTTATCTGGGATTTCAGGTACAGGAAAAACGATGGTGGTGAAATGGTTAGCGGAAAGTGTTGGGGCAACAAAGGATAATGGTCAGTTTACATTAATTCCTGTTCGACCTGATTGGAATGATGGATCTGACTTATTAGGTTATGTTGATATTAAGGGAGATTTTATTGAAGGCCCATTAACAAATGTGATAAAGAAGGCGCAAGAGAATTCGGACAAGCCTTATTTTGTCTTACTTGACGAGATGAATCTTGCTCGTGTTGAGTATTATTTTAGTGATGTGTTAAGTGTTATGGAAAGTCGAGAGCTAGTTGGAAATAACTTGAGTACCTTGCCATTGATCAAAGAAGAAGTGGCAGGAGAACTTATTGGGTTTCCGCCAAACGTCTATATTATTGGAACAGTGAACATGGATGAAACGACACATCCTTTTAGTAAAAAAGTGTTAGACCGTGCAAACACGATTGAGTTTAATGATGTGAACTTAGAAAATTTGGCGTTTTTAAATAATCAGTCACACGTTGATCCTGTTCATTTACATAACCATAGCTTTGTCAGCAGCTATATTCACCTTAAGGATGTATATAGACTTCATGCTGATGTTGTTGAACATGCAACAGCAGAATTAGTTAAAATAAATAACATACTTAAGCCCCTTGGTGCTCATGTGGGGTACCGTGTTCGTGATGAGATAAGCTTTTACCTAGCTTACAATAAGCAAGGTAATGTGATGACTGAAAATCAAGCAATGGACCGCTGCATTTTACAAAAGATTCTTCCGCGAATTTCTGGTAGTGACTCCAGGGTAGAACGTGTCTTGATTGGTTTATATAAATTATTTACAAACAAGGAAGTACCTTTAGACCTGGATAATATTGAAGATGAGCTGAAGTTATCAAAATACCCGAGGAGTACCAACAAAGTTATCGAAATGCTTAGGAGGCTAAATGATGATGGTTTTACCTCATTCTGGATTAGCTAAGGAAGAAGTAGAGCTTGTTACCATTGAAACCAAAGACTTTTCACTTATTATAAAAGGAAAGCCGTTTCATGAAAGATATGTTGGATTGCAAGAATATCGAAAGTTGAATAAACAAGATGTAATGCTTTTTGATGTGAAAGGATCCAATATTGATGAGATAAAAGTTTTTAATATCGATAAACAGGAACAAGATAACAACTTTGATCATTTAAGACCTATTTTCTTTGAAAATGGAATTTATCAGGTAATGGTGTCACCAAAAGAAGACAAAGACTTATCCTTTTATCATGAGCATCCTTTATTGAGAAATGCAATCGATCGGGTCAAGATTGGTAAGTCCTATGTTTTATTAGGTAATCTACAATTCCAAAATGAAATTGGCTATTCAACGTTCGAGATTCGAGAGAATAAGGATACATTATTAGAGGTAACACTTGAGATCTTTCCAACAAAGCTAGACTATAAGGATGATTATCGAAAGCTTTTAGAAGAAGTGAATGATGAGATTTACAATCTTGCTTTTCACTTTCTAAAAAAAACGTATCATAGTGCGAAAACTAGGCTAGAAGGAAACCCATCTCCAGCAGAGTTCTTTCGGTTAATTTCTGTCTATTTTACATCGTTTATAAAGTCAATTGAACAAATTGAACGACAGCCACATCATCGATTAGAAAAAAGGTATGACATGGTGAGAGGTGATCGTCTAAAACACATTGATTCTTTTGGAAGAGATTATCTTCGTAAAAATAGTCAGGTATTTTTAGAAGTTGATCATGGTATCAGATTTTGCAAGCAAAAATACATGCCAATCAAGGGAATGTCTGTTAAAAAAGAAATCACCTATGACACCCATGAAAATCGTCTCGTGAAATGGATGATGTTGAGGTTATTCTGGAAGCTAGAGGACATGAATGAGCGTTTAGGAAATAATAGAAGGTGGAACGAAGGTGAGCGAGATAAGGAAATTCTAGAACTTGTAACAGAAATGAAAAGGAAGTTAGAGTCTAAGTTAAAATCTTCCCTTTGGAAAGACTTACCTAAGCCTAATCGAACCATTTCTAGCCTAGTACTTCAGCTAGCTCCTGGATATAGAGATGCTTATCAAATCTTTTTAACTGTTTCGAAAGGTCTCACCTTGCAAAGTGGCATTTATAAAATGTCTGTAAAAGATGTAGCTACCCTATATGAATACTGGACATATCTCAAGCTAGGGCAAATTCTTGGTAAGAAGTACGAGTTGATTAGTCAAGATATCATTAAGGTGAATAGAGAAGGATTATATGTAAATCTTGAAGCTAATCGCCAAGCTACTAGAATTTACAAACATCCAGTAACAAATGAAAAAATAATACTCACTTATCAAAAATATGAAGGTAACTTGCCTACAATTTCTCAAAAGCCTGACACGATGTTGAGTATAGGGAAGAAGGGTGAAGACTATTCTTTCAATTATGTATTTGATGCAAAATATAGAATTGATTTTGCCTCTTCGGGTAGTTACTACGGCAATAAATATGTCACCCCTGGCCCAATGGAGGAAGATATAAATACGATGCACAGGTACAGAGATTCCATTGTTGCCGAGCAGGGTGGTGGACCTTATGAAAGAACAGCATTCGGTGCATATGTCTTGTTTCCTTGGGATCAAGAGCATCTTTATCAGGACCATCACTTTTACAAAAGTATAGAGAAGGTTAATATCGGAGGATTTCCTTTTTTACCAAATGCAACAAATATGGTGGAGAGGTTTGTTGAGAATTTAATTGAAAAGAGTCCGGAAGAAATTCAGAAGGAAGGTATTCTTCCACGAGGTTCAATTGAAAAATGGAAGGAAACAATCCAAGAAAAGGTTTTGGTTGGAGTAGTTTCTACATTTGAAGAATATCAATACTCTATTCAGAACTTAGCCTATAAAATATCTACCTCTTCCTTAAGAAAAGGTTGGCAGGAAGCAAAGTATATTGCTCTTTACCTAACAAAAGAGGTAGGCGGGAAGAATGGTGTTGTATGCTACGGCAAGATCGTACATGTTGATATAAATAATAGCTACGTTAACTTTCATATTGAGATCTGGAAAGATTTAAGTAAAGTCATTAAACCAGTAAACTATGGGCTAGCCACTTACATGGTAACGACACTTAATAATCTAGAAGATGCTAGTGAGCTACCAGAGCTATTTATGAAATCTGAAGAAGAAAGAGTCATTTGGAAAATGCTGCGGCGAGTGTCTGATAAGATTAAGATCGACCTAGATCACTCAACAATTGATGAAGCAAAAAGAGTAAATAAGTATGAAGTTAAAGATGTTGAAATAACACTTAAACATCAAGAAGGACTTGTTGAATTCAGTTCTGTCACCGATACAAATATAGTCAAAGTTGAAGAACTACTAAATAGTCCTTCACATGTATTTAAAATACTAATGACTTATTTTAAATAGGCTTAACTCTTTTGGGTTAAGTCTTTTTTCTTGTATTGCGATAAAAGATGTATACCTATCATTTAGAGTTGATGTAAAATATTAGAAAAAAGGTTTGTTAGGGGTATATTTATGTCGTCTAAATACAATAAATTAGTTCGTGATAAGATTCCTTCAATCATAAAGGATTCAGGGAGAAGGTGTAATGTTGAAAGATTAAATGAGAAGGAATACAAAAGTAGACTGAAAGAAAAATTGGAAGAAGAAGTACAGGAATACCTTGATGCAACTGATCAGGGCGAATCACTTGGAGAACTTGCAGATATACTTGAAGTAATTCATGCACTAGCAGAAACACACGGTACATCAATTCGAGAGGTTGAAAGAATTCGGTTACAAAAAGCCGAAGAGCGTGGTGGATTTAATGAGCGGATTCTATTGATTAATACTGATACTTTTACGGAGGATTATAAGGAAGTAAAGGTAGGGGAGCTTGTACAATCAACAATGAGAAACCTTGCTAGTTCAAATAAGCTCTCAGCAGATAAGATCCAGTTTTTATGCGATTATAAATATAGTAAAAGAACTTTTGATATAAACTATCCATTTTTAATTAAACTACAACCAGAAATTCCAATAGATGAACAGGGGATTTTCAATGGATATAACCGTTATTGGAAGAAACCAATACTAATCAATGGTGAACGTTATTTAATGTGCAGTCAATGGTATGATCGAAATAAACCTAAATTCATGAATTGGGTCCAAGAGCAAAATTAAGTGAAAGTTTATAGTCAAAGGGGAATTCGTAATGAAACTGTTTGTTGAAGCATGGAAGGATAGGTTTGCATTTCAAAAGTATTCGGTTGATTTTTATTATTCGTGTTTAAACGAATTACACCACACGAAAGATCATATTAGGTTTGGAGAATTAATTATTGGTATGCTTCATTGGAAGGATGGTAAGGTTAGAGAAGACGTACAAGGCGATTTCTCTATATCAGGATGTAATTATAAGTTTTTACCGGCAAAAACAAATACATTCAACGAGAAAAAACATTATCAAATTTTATGTTCAGACGAATTCTTTGAATGGGCAAAGGGTGTCATGCAAAATAATACATTTGATAAAAATCTACTACAAGATATATCATTAAGATTTAAATTATATGATTCTCTTGTAATGCCTACATTTATTTTACATATACTATCACCTTTCCTATACCCACTTTACGATCAACATGTAGAGCGGGGGAAACGTGCATTACTTGGACAAGATACAAATGTAAAGTTACACCATTTAAATATAAAGACTTATCTGGAGTATCAACAGTTCTTTTGCGAACTTCATGAAAGCTACTCCAAAAATCCAACCCTGGAATCTATTAAAAGCACTGACGCTGCGCTTTGGAGCTTTGGGAAGTGGATAAAAGAGGCGATACCTACTCTAGAAAAAACTACTAGTCTTACAAAAAATATTTATTTTAAACCTGATGATGAATTTAAGAGAGCAGTGTTTGAAAAGATAGAACAGGGCTCTTCTTAATTAGAAGCCATGGAATATGTTTCAAATCACTACAATATTCAACTAAAACCTAGCTATTATCAGTATCCTGGTTCTCATATTGACCGCTGGAGAAAACAACTAAATATAAAAGTTTGACCCATTGAACCCTTCAGCAGGTATCTCCACCCTAAGAAGGGTTTTTTTCTACTTTTGATTAGAATATATTGAATTATTGCAGGGCGATTTAAATAAATGAATTTTCTCCTAAAACGAACATATGATTAGATTGATAAACGAAAGGGGGAGTCCATTTGGCAGTTACAGTTTCGGTCTTCAACATGAAGGGTGGAGTCGGGAAAACAACCTTAACCGTTCAGTTAGCATGGTATATGATGTCAGAAAGAGACATGAGGGTATTGGTGGTTGATCTTGATCCACAGTCAAATGCAAGTCACTATTTATTAGGGCCGGAGATGTACAAGGAATACATAAAAAATAACAGAAAAACAACAAAGGATGTGTTCGAAGAGTATTCATCACCTGTTACATCACCACCATCTCATTCACCAGAAGAATACATTTATAGTGTACGTTCAATTCATGATTCAAAGCTTGATATTATTCCTGCTTCTCTGAAGCTATCGAAAATGCTCAAGAACCCAAGAGGAAAGGAACATGCTTTAGACGTATTTCTTTCTCATGTGAAAGAACAGTATGACCTTATTTTGATTGATTGTCCACCAACAGAGTCTATGTTTACAAATGCTTCATATCGAGCTAGCCAATTTATTTTGGTGCCGATGAAGCCTGAGTTCCTCTCGACGATTGGTCTTCCATTAATCGTTGAGTCAACGGAAGAGTTCAAGGTGGAATATGATCGAAATGATCTTGCTGTTGCTGGAATTGTGTTTAATGTAGTGACAAAAACCCGAGAAGCCGATGAGTCAAAAGAAGAGATCAAAGAGTTAGCAGCAAAACATCATTTACATGTTTTTGAAGAGGAAATTAGCTATAGTGATTCGTATATGAGAAGTGTAAGAGAAATTAGTTCGATTAATGAGACTAGGTATACCAGAAGAGGAACCACTGAAGAATTTAAAACATTTGCAGAAGCATTTGCAAGGAGAATAGGATTATGAAGACAAAGCAGCTGATGTTAGAAATTTTATTAATAAATGAAAGATATACTGAAGAAGAGATTAAGAGTGTAAAAGATGCGATTGATGAAGATAAAGGTGTTTTAGCTTGTCTTGAAGCTTTAACGAAAATTAGTGACTCATTAAACACAACTACTAAAAGTGAAGCACAGGAAAAAACGATAGTACAATCAAACAAACAGTTTAATATGAAAGATGCGTTAGCTGAACTTCGTAGGGAAGATGAAGAAAAATATAAAGTGATAAAACAAATTGAAACCACACTAAAAAGCACGAGAGCAATGAAATTACAAGAAATACGAGACTATGCCCGTAAACTGCAGCTATCATTCGATAAATCCACTACTCGACTAAAACTAATCCGACAAGTACTCACTCATCTCTTAAATCTTCCAAAAGATCAAATCGTCATTCCGGCTACAAACCCAACAGTAAAGAAAGTAAATCAACTTGAAGTTTTATCAGAAGCTATCTTAACGCAGAAAAAGTAAATCCTAATCTAATACAACGCCACCTTCACGTTAAAACTTCCGCTTATAAGCTCGATGAAGGTGCGGTGCCGCAGGCAAAATAGAAATACTAAACCCCTTCCCACGATATATGGGATTTTCAACAATTAATCCTAATTCTATTAATTGATGAATCTCCCTTGTTTTCTTTTTTAACACAATAAATCCATCTTTTGAGCCTCTATAAATTAATTCTCCTAATATTAGTTTCGTTCTGTAAGGCAACTGCTGAACGACTTCAAAATAAGGTATTTCCTTTTGTGGAATCTTCATGTTATCTCCTATCGCTTTTATTAATTCTAGTTTATATCAAAAGTATTAGTTCGATAAGAGTGTCAATTCAAATATCTAAAAAAAGGAAAATAATTGAAAATGCTGTGCTATAATTTAAAAAATGTTGAATGCTGTTATTGAGGCTAATCCATAAAATTAAGAGGTGAATTTCCTCTTTATTTTTTTTGCCCAAAAACTTTTAATAAATAATGAGTCCAAACCAATTCTCCATACGTCTTATTCTTGATGGTTTTTAGAAGGAAGGTGTTACATGTAATGAATGAACCTTTACATAAAAAAATAGATGAAGAGAAAAAGAGAGAGCTAGTTGAAGGGCTAATTGATCAATATGGAAAAGCATTAATCAATTTTGCTTATACCTATGTGAAAGATTGGAGTTTAGCGGAAGATATTGTTCAGGAGGTCTTTATAAGTGTGTATAAGGCAGATCAGTATGTGAATATCACGGCCTATAAAGCATGGCTTTTCACAATAACTGCGAACAAAAGTAAAGACTTATTGCGAAGGAAATATTTTAAAACAGATTTATTTGTTGGTATAAGAAATTACTTTTGGAAAGCAATTACCCATACTCCTGAAATGGAAGTGATGGCAGATGCAGAAAATCGTCTCGTATCGACCCAGGTGTTTGATCTTCCTATAAAATATCGGGAAGTGATTATCCTGTACTATTATGAAGACTTATCAACTAGTGAAATCAGTGATTTATTAAGACTGAATCCTTCAACAGTGAAAAGTAGGTTACAAAGAGGGCGTCACCTATTAAAAAGAAACTTGGAAGGAAGTGATTGGTTTGAAGCATAAAGAATTTAAGAGAATTCTAGATGAAGAAGTATTTTCACAAAATCCTTATAATACATATACAGAACGCTGGTTGAAAGCCAGTCTAGATAAGACATCCAAAAAAGGACCAAGTCGGTTTCGATTAGTATATCACTCATTACTCACTTTCTGCGTTTGCTTTGGTTTGATTTGGGGGACTTTTCTCTTTTTAAATGATGAAAAAGAAAATAACCAAGAGACAATACAAGCGCCACTAGCAGAAGAGGTAGAACCAATACAGGAAGACGAAATTAGTGATTTAGCTTTGGGTATTTTAACAGATGCTGAGGCACTAGAGGCATTTAGAGAGTTGCCGAAGGGAATCCAAAATAAGTTTAGTGAATACCTTTTACACAAGTATAATGAGGACCATAATGTTAGAGAAAAAATCGAAATTGCAATAACTTTAACAAAACCCTTATCTAAATATAAGTTAGAGGCAATGGCAGATAGAATCCCTCATAATAATTTTGTTTCTGTATTTAATGATCATGGAGAAAAGGTCTATATTGTTGGAGAAGAGTGGAAGTCGATGGCAAATGAGTTCAAATCGATTGATACTGCTACCCAACAAGAACTTATACGTGGCTTACAGAAGATTGGTAGAGAATTTGTGATCAATAACGGGGAGTTTGAGCAAGTTAACGAACAAAGTAAGTTCAAACCAGAGGCCCACCAACCTCAACATACCAATCGACTATTAAATTTGCTTGAACAAGATAGTAGTGATAAATCGGAAGGATTATCATCACTGCTGCCAATGATAGAAGGAAAAAGTCCTTTATTGTATCAAAAAATGACCGGTTTCTATAACAGCTATAGAGACATTGCTGTGGATGAGGATCAACCCATACTTGATGACTATCTTGCAGCAAGCTATGATTTTTTCATTTTTTCCTATATGATTATTCAACCTAAGCCAGTAGAAGTATTTGCAGAACCACAATATATATCCAATGAAGAACAAGTGAAGTTAATTATTGAGAATTATCCAAGATAGTGATTCAATGAACTGTTAGTAAAGCGGGTGGGAATTACAGGATAAAGCGTCCCCACCTGTCCCAGAGTAAAAGACTTCGTCTAACTTTTGGGCTGTTTCGTAATTTTAACTACTTGAACCATCATACCTTAATTTAACTCTGTCAATAATCACCTTAGAAATAACTGAGATTACGACAAGACTTAAAAAAGACCAATGAGAATTCCAAGCTTTTTCAAGGTAAATCTTTACTAATTTCATTAAAGGAAGGGCTATATATGCTATGAAAGCAGATGCCGCTACCAAGGCAATCAAGAATGATTTCCATTTCCGATATCTGTCGTATATGACTGTAAGGGCAATTGGAATGATAAACAGATTAGCTGGTAACATGGTTGGGATAATAGGTTCGAGCTGAATACGGTAATCATACCAGTCCATGGCTGTAGCCACACTATCTAGATTTTTATTTAGTATATAAATAAGTCCGATGAAGGCAACGGAAGGAAGGCGTCTTTCTTTTTTGATCATGACAAAAAATAGGACAACCATGATGATACTAGCAATAAGAAGCATCCACCATTGCCATGTGAATAGTGTGTGCTCTGTCCATATCTCCATTCGTAAATCTGTTAATTGGTTTGACAGTTTATCAATTTTCTTACCTAGTTCCTCCATAAGATCCTCCGTATTTTATTTTTAGATACTCTTAACTACAACATATATGCTTAACTTTTCCTACCTTAATCATTTCTAGTCAGATAAGTAAAGGGGAGAATGAGCTAAAACGTTTCATCTTGTAGTTGTGCATGTGGTGTGAATGAATGTATAGACTAGCGAGAGATTTCATGAATTAAGTATAAAACGGTTTTTTTACTCAAAAGGGAAGCTTTGAGATTTAATTACATAGGGTACACTACTATTAATCATTACTTATCAAGGGGCTGTGTTTTTTGTATTTGTATAAAATCAACAGTGTTAACGGTGATTTGGAGCAGATTAAAGAAAAAGGTTTTAACAAGGAAAAGGATTTGCAATTACTCTGTGAACAAAACCTGAATCAGTTACTAAGGCTACAATTTATTTGTTCTGAGTTCTCATTATCAAACTTTCGTATTGATACTCTCGCCTTTGATGAAAGTGCTAGTTCTTTTGTGATTATTGAATATAAGAATAATAAAAACTTTAGTGTGATTGATCAAGGGTATGCTTATTTATCACTCATGTTAAACAATAAAGCTGATTTTATTTTAGAGTACAACGAAAATTGTGAAGGGAACTTAAAACGAGATGATGTGGATTGGTCACAATCCCGAATTATTTTCATATCACCTATCTTTACCACTTATCAAAAGCAGTCGATAAATTTTAGGGATTTGCCTATCGAATTGTGGGAAGTGAAGAAATATGAAAATGAGACTGTTCAGTTTCAGCAAATTCAATCGACTGAAACAACCGAATCTATTAATACCATTTCTCAGAGTACAACGATCGAAAGAGTAAGCCAAGAAATTAAAGTATACTCTGAAGTCGATCACCTAGAGGGAAAACCTAATGAAATCAATGAGCTTTATCAAGGACTTAAAGAGCGAATTTTAAATTTGGATGATAACTTTACGGTAAATCCTTTGAAAAAACATATCTCGTTTGTTTCTAATGGGAAGATTATTGTTGATTTAGTCATTCTCAAGAAAGCAATAAAAATCTTTATCAATCTAAGAGCATGGAACCTTAATGACCCAAGAAATATCGCCAGAGATGTATCAGCAATAGGGCACTGGGGAAATGGTGATTATCAGATAACAATAACGACAGACGAGGATTTTGATTACATAGAAGAATTAATTAAACAGTCAATTATATTAAATGTGTAGACCCAGGTGGCAGCTTTTTTCAGAAAAAATAGGCAACTATTAGCTGCCCATCAATCAAGTTTCATCCGACTATATATACTATCGCTTACCTAATAGTATGGATAAGGAGAATATGGAGGATAAGCCGGAGCAAAATAAGGATAAAGTAGTAATCCTAATAAATTCGCATATGGGTAACGACTTCTACGGTATCGACGGTATCTTCTTCTACGAGGAGGATAATAATCATCATCGTCATAGCCATTATATCCATACCTAGTCATCTGTTGTTCTTCCACTTCTTCGGGAACTAACATCGTCACACTATCCTCATCCATACTATCGATAATCCCTTCAAACTGCGAACCGTCACTCAGCTGCCCGATAACATGATAGTTCATATAGCTTTTACAAAGGTTTTTCATATGATTACGCTGGTCTTGAGGATCCATTTGATAATAAGTATTCATTAAAACACTCTCCTTTCTTTCCTGTTAGGATATTCAACCAGTATCGATTAGGTTATCTTTTTTTATATATTTTGGGTAATTTTAGTTGAAGTGCATGATGAGATATGCCTTTGATTAAAAATATCCATACCTATGAATGGCAAACGAACCCACAAAATAAATAATCCTATAAAATTCCGGTAACACTATATATATTTCCTAAAAAAGGTAGGGCATTGAGATGAAAACAGAACATCACATTCGATTAACGTCAGCAGAGATATCTAGCTTATGGGGCTCTTATATGAATAACAGTATGGCTGTTTGTGTGTTAGGACACTTCTTGGAAGTCGTTGAGGATAAAGAAATTGAGTCAGTAGTAAGGATGGCTTTTGATATTGCTAATCAAGCCCTAGAAGGAGCTAAACGTATTTTTATTGAGGAAAATTATCCTGTTCCTCATGGGTTCACAAAAGAAGAAGATGTTATTTCCCAAGCTGGTAGACTGTGGTCGGATGAATTTTTCTTGCAATACATCAATCAAACGGCAAAATCAGGATTTGCTGCATATGGGATGGCTCTTGGGCAAAGTTCACGTAAGGATATACTTGAGTATTTTAACGGAACTCTACAATCGACAATAGATCTTAATGAGAAAGTGAAAGGGACCCTTTTATCAAAAGGGCTATATGTTAGACCGCCATATATTAACCCACCTCAAAAAGTGTCTTTTGTTAAAAAACAAGGATTTCTAACAGGATGGTTTGGGGAGCGAAAACCGTTATTAGGGATAGAAATTGCCCACCTTTTCCATAACATTGAAACCAATGCGGTGGGGAAAGCCTTGATTATGGGATTTTCACAGGTAGCAAGAAATCAAGACAGCAGAGATTATTTTGCAAGGGGAAAAGAATTGTCAAAGAAACAAATTGAAGTGTTCAGTTCCTTGTTAAATGAAGAAGATATTCCTGATCCTATGACATGGGATACAGATGTAACAGAGTCTATGAACCCGCCTTTTAGTGATAAGTTAATGATGGTTCATATTTCATTTTTAAATGCAGTAGGGGTAGGGAATTATGGGTTGGCTATGTCAGCGAGTACTAGACGTGATTTAATCGCACACTTTGTTCGATTAGCAGCTGAAATTGGTCAATATGCCGAAGATGGGGCTAATTTAATGATTAAGCATAGTTGGTTGGAAGAACCACCGCAGTCGGCAGATCGAGAAAAATTGACGAGATAGCTTCAGAAAAAGTAACGTCATAGGTAGGGGAAACTACACCGATAAGTGGTTTCTCCTTTTTTATTATGTTGGTTTGTACAAAGTGTGTTGCAGACCTTCCATTTTAGAGGTGTTTTTAGAGGGGGGCCCTGCTTGGAATTTAGTACTACCGACAAATGGGACGAAGCATTATGGCAAAAAGTAAGAAAAATTTATCTGAAGGAATTCGAGGAAGGGAAGCCTGAAAACATTATTAAAAACATGTTCTCAAAAGGTATTTGTTTTCTTCATGTATTGATGGAAGGGCAGGATACCATCGCAATGGCTTTAACTGGTAGGGTACATGGAAGGCCAATCATGCTGATTGATTATCTTGCCGTCAGGAGAGATTTGCAGGGAAAGGGAATTGGACTAATCTTTTTTGAGAAAATAAAGGATTGGGCGCTTTCTAGAAATTTTGAAATGATGCTACTTGAAGCTGAATGTGAACAAACCCCTGATAATCTTGCCAGAATCCGTTTTTGGAAAAAATGTAAATTCGAGCTTCTAGAAGATTATACTCATCATTATATTTGGGTCCCCGAACCCTACAAGGCAATGTGGCAACCTTTAAAGCCCGATGCAGTTCCGTTAACAGAGGGTAGGGAGGCATTTCGCTATATCACAGCTTTTCATCGAAAATCCTTTCGTACATAAAGGTAGGGTGAAGACCGATATCTTCCGGGTGTGTTGAGAATACATAAATTGATGAAAGAGTAGTAGTACGAAACAATAATAAAACATACGGAGTGAATGATAACCATGAAGACCATCTTGATAACAGGTGCAGGATCTGGGCTTGGAAAAGAACTAGCTCTAGCTTATGCGAAAAAGGGCAATCACATCATCCTAGTTGGAAGAACAGAATCTCGTTTAAACGAAGTGAAGGAAGAGATTGAACAAGATAGTGGGAGTGCTATTGCTGCTCCATGTGATATCACAGATGTTCATGCTGTTGAAGTTTTCATGGAAAAACTACATAGTAAAGAAAACATTGATATGATCATTAACAACGCAGGAACCGGCTTTTTTGGACCACTACAGGATCTGAAAATGTCTGAGATCAATGAAATGATTGATACAAATATAAAAGGGACCATTTTTATGACTAAGGCCATCTTGCCTTTCTTTCTACAGCAAAATTCCGGAAAAATCATGAATATCATCTCCACCGCCGGATTACGTGCGAAAGTTCATGAGACGGTCTATGTAGCAAGCAAATTTGCGATACGTGGGTTCACAGAAAGCCTTACGAAAGAATTGGAACATACAGCTATTTCAGTATCAGCTGTTTATATGGGCGGGATGGATACACCATTTTGGGATCACAGTGATCATATAAAAGACCGTTCCAGATTGCGTTCTCCTCGAGAAGTTGCTCTTCAAATAGTAGAACGAGAAGATGAAGAAGAATTGATTATTGAGAAATGATTTTTCTTGATGAAAGATAACAATCACAAGTGGTAGCAAACTCGATGTTCCATATGTTTTTCTGCAAGGATTATTTGAATGACTCCTACTATGTATGGAACTAGTGGGAGTCATTTTTAACATACTAAATATCCTTATTCCTCCGCTTCTTCACTTCCTCCATTTTCTCATAAAACGACTCCTCTATATCGATCTCGTAAAAATTAGCAATCTTGCAAATGTACGCAATACAATCAGCGATTTCTTTACCTAAGTCCTCTTTCACTTCTTCCTTCGCCATTTTAAATGCTTCAGTTTCATTTAACCCGTTTAATTTATGTTGTTCCGTTATATTAAAATTTCTTCTAAGTTCTTCAGCCACTTCAGCAATCTCAGTCGTTAATAACATATAGTTGTTCAGTAATGATGACTTGCTTTTTTCATAACTTTCTTCGTTAATTTCCCAGTTCATTTCTCTTTGATAATCTTTTAGAAACGCTTGAATTTCTTTCATAGATTCACACCCCATACTTACTAACTTTTTTATGTAGACTATTCTATATATGAAGTTGTCTGATAGCAACTGAATCGTTGTAAAATATATTTGTTAACCATTTTGATAAACAGGTTGACAATTAAGGGGGGTTATCCTACCATTTACTTAATATGGAAATAACAGTCTTATAGAATATGGGAGGAAATTATATGGACTATTGGTTGGGTCTTGCAGAATCAGTCATGAATGGTAAAGAAATGTCGGATCAAGAGGCATTATCAATCCTTGATTGTCCTGATGATGATTTATTACTTTTACTAAATGGTGCTTTTCAAATTAGAAAGAAGTATTATGGAAAAAAAGTGAAGTTAAACATGATTATTAATACGAAGTCGGGTCTTTGTCCTGAAAACTGTGGGTATTGTTCTCAATCAGTTGTGTCAAAAGCTCCTATCCAAAAATATAGAATGCTAGATAAAGATACAATTGTGAAGGGAGCAGAGCAAGCGGCAAACCTTAATGTTGGTACATATTGTATTGTTGCGAGTGGACGTGGGCCATCAGACAAAGAGATAGATCATGTGGTTTCTGCGGTGAAAGAAATTAAAAGCACCTACGGACTGAAGATTTGTGCCTGTTTGGGGATCTTACAGCAAGATCAAGCGATGAGGTTAAAGCAAGCTGGAGTGGATCGTTATAATCACAACATTAATACTTCCAGAGAAAATCATTCAAATATCACCACATCTCATACATACGATGATCGCGTACATACAGTAGAAACAGTGAAACAAAGCGGCATTTCTCCTTGTTCAGGGGTGATTGTCGGGATGAAAGAAACGAAGCAAGATGTGGTAAATATGGCGAGGAGTTTAAAAATCTTAGATGCGGATTCGATTCCTGTGAACTTTCTTCATGCCATTGATGGCACACCGCTTGAAGGAACAGATGAGTTGGATCCACGCTATTGCTTAAAAGTCTTAGCTTTATTCCGATACATCAACCCAACAAAAGAGATTCGTATTTCCGGTGGTCGTGAAGTGAATTTGAGAAGTCTTCAGCCTTTAGGGCTTTATGCGGCTAACTCAATCTTTGTTGGAGACTATTTGACAACAAGTGGCCAAGAATCAACCGCAGATCATAAAATGTTGGAGGATCTAGGCTTTGAGATTGATTATGTGCAAAAGGAAGAAGTCACTGTTTAAGATAAAATTTATGTTTTTAAAGCTGGTTACTATTCATAATTTTAATGATAAGGTGTTACTTCATCATGAGGTACCGTGGAATTCAAGGTTTTGGTGGCGGAATGCTGATGAGTGTTTCGTTTGCAACCGTTGGAGATTTATTTTCACCAAGAGAACGTGGCCGTTGGCAAGGGGCGCTTGGCGCGGTTTTTGGGATAGCCAGAATGTTTGGTCCAACATTAGGAGGAGTGATTGTTGATAACTTCCTCTGGTCATGGGTATTTTGGGTGTTCTTACCTTTTGGAATTGTCGCATTCATCTTGATTGCTAAGCTATATCCACATGCAGCGAACAAAGAGAAAGAGAAAGTTGACTTCTTAGGTTCATTTGTATTAACGATTGTGATTGTCACGCTACTGCTAGGATTTTCATGGGCAGATTCAAAGTATGCTTGGGACTCACCACAGATTATTGGCTTATTTGCGACATCTTTTATCTCTCTGATCTTATTTTTATATATCGAAACCAAGGTCAAAAGTCCAGTGATTCCCCTGCATTTGTTTAAAAATAGTGTGTTTACCATTTCAAATATTGTGGCCTTTTTACTAGGAATGGGAATGTTTAGTGTGATTATGTATATTCCGTTCCATGTGCAAGGTGTTGCAGGAGATACCGCAACAACGTCAGGTCTTATTGAAATGGCGATGACGATCTCAATGGTGGTCTCAAGTGCGATTGCAGGAAATTTGATTACGAAAACCGGTAAGTATAAAAAAATTGCGATCATCGGTTTAATGATCATGACATTTGGTATTTATTTAAACACATTGTTATCGATTGAAACATCATTAACACGTGTGATTTTAAACTTAATTGACAGGGCTAGGAATGGGTGTGACCTTCCCGGTATTTAACACGACTGTACAAAATGCGGTTAAGCATAAGTATTTAGGTGTTGCAACGGCGACATCTCAATTGTTTCGTGAGCTTGGGGGGACGATTGGTGTGGCGATTATGGGTGCGATAATGACGAGCAAAATGGCTGAGAAAATGGAAGAAATGAACATGCCAGACATGCCAGCGGGTGAAGCTCCAGCAGGTGGAAATGGGATGAATATGGAAGCCCTTCAAGACCCACAGCTATTAATGAATCCGGAAGCTTTAGAGAAGGTCCGAAGTGAAATTTCCTGAACCAATGCTTGAGATGTTCGATTCGCTCATTCTTTCCTTACGAGAGGCATTAAGCTATGCATTGTCTTCAGTTTTCATGTTTGCCATGTTGGCAATCGCATTAACAGTACTTTTAACGTTCTTCTTGAAAGAGATCAAACTACGTACCTCTAATGAGTATGAAGAAGAAGGTAGCTTGAAAGAACAACAATAAAGACGAACTCAGAATGGCTCAGTCATACAACTGGGCTATTTTGATATATTTAGACTGAACTAGAAAAATGTTTTAGGTATTAATACCTAAAATAGAAGTTTAATGGTACATAGGAACTATGTTTTTCTATGGATTTTAAAATCTAATGGTATAATATAGAAAAAATAAAAAATTGGCAAACTCATTGAAAAATGAGGACGCAAAGCTACGGGTCTAAGGGATATCTATGACCGCCGGGTTGCAACTTTTAATTTAACGATTCATCGTGGCTATTTCTATTTGAAAAAGGGATAGCCATTTTTTTATAGCTAAAAATCGAAATCTTATCAATAATGCTAGGAGAGAATGATATGTCAGCAGAAACGAAGAAACTTTTTGGGAAATTTAAAGAACAGCTTGCAAAAGAATTTTTTGAAATAGAGAAAAATCCACACTTAAGTCCTGATCAGAAGGTAAACAAGGTCATCACGTCTACCGCACTCCTTTGTGCAGGGGTTGCCATTCAACCGATCCCTTTTGCCGATGTTTTTATACTGACTCCCATTCAAGGGTTTATGGGGCATAAAATTGCTCAAATCCGTGGAATAGAATTAAAAGAAGAAGGTATTTGGGAAGTTATTAAATACATAGGTGGGGTAGTTGGCTTAGGATTAGTTGCACAACAAACCGCCATTGGATTATTTAAAATTGGCTTACCCGGACTCGGTGGCTTTGTGACAATTCCATTAGTTGCTGGTTTAACTATGGGGATTGGAAAAGCATTAGACCTCTATTTCCGTTTCAAGGCAGTTGGGAAAACCCCATCAGAAGAAGATATTATTCAGGCATTCAAGACGGGGAAAAAAGAAGGAAGAAAAATGAAACGCTCAGATCTGAAAAATTCTCATATCGAAGGGTAAGGTGAATAAATTGGGGTTTCAAAAAGTAACAAAGATTGTTAAGCAAAACTGGGATGAAATTGGTATTGCTACTGCATTAGGAAAGTTTTATATGGACAAACAATCATTTGACCAAGAACAGTATGGACATGTTATTGAGGCTTTGCGTCGAAGTAATAAGCAATTGCATGACGCTGATATTGACGAACTACAAGATTATCTTTCTTCCTTAGATGAGTCTCAAATTCCAGGCCTTGTCTCAAATATAAAGGGAATTGCTCATGAAGTTTATTATGTAGAGGCTGAAAATGAAGACGGAGATCAAGTTAGTGCTTATATGTTTGAAGACACAAATCATAAAGACTATGATGTTGTTTTATACGATGAGGAAGGGATATCAACTAGTTTCCAACTAAAGGCAACAGATTCAAGTTCCTATGTTAACGAAGCAATTGATCGTGTGGGTGAAGAAAATGTGGTTGTTACGTCAGAACTTGCTGAAAAAATGGGGCTTAAATCTTCCGGTATTTCGAATGCGCAATTAGAAACTGATGTTGAAACAGTAGTAGATAAACTTGTGGAGGATAAAACGCTATGGGATTATGTTCCGGCATTATCTGCGTGGTCTATTAGTTTAATAGCTGCCTCTTTAACGAAAAGGTACATCAAAAAGGAGATAAGTAAAAAAGAATATGTAGCCATGCTGACTGTCTTTTGCGGAGCAAAGGTGGCGAAAGTATCAATCATAATTGCCTTAATGTCGATTCCAGGGGTGAATGTCGTCACAGGGGCTGTGTTATTTATGAAACTAGCATTCTCATTAAAAAATACATATGCCAATTGACCTATATTTCAAGGGGTTGTGACAAAATCCTTCGGTTATCTAACAATAATCGACAACATTTGCAAGAACAAGATAGTACAATTGTTGTATTCTGACGAAAGGAGGAAACCGTGTGGAAAAAGTTCATTCTCTTTTTGAACAAGCCGTTTCTTATGAAAATCGCAGTCAAATCGGTAAAAGTGAAGTTTTATACAGGGAATTAGCTGATAGCCCTGACTTACCGTCATATATCTTGCAAAGAACATGTCAATTTTTCTATTCATTGAAAAACTATGAGATGACCTATTTCTTATCCAAGGAACTCATTCAACGTGGCGAATCCCTTGAAATCTTTGGAACGCTCTTTTTTGATAGTGCAAAAGCTAGTAGTGATGCATTTGTTGATGATATCGAATGGCTACTTGAGCAGCGAATTAACGAACTGGACTTTTCTCTTTATTTCGAATGCTTGAAGGTTCGAAAGGGAAAAAAACATGATGTTTATTTAAGGTTGATTGATTTATATGAAAAGGTGGCAAAGCAATTTGATGTTCATGGTCAAGCTTACTCAAGATTATATAATGACATCACATTAACTTTAATTGCGGAAGAATATCATCAGCATAATATTACTCAGGCAAGATATCACCTAAGAAAGCTTTTAGCATTACATAGAGATGATGTCATTTTTACCAATAAAATCGCTGAATGGGCAATTGTATTGGATTTAGTTCCTGCTCTTTTATCGAGAAAAGATTGTATCTCATTAAAACAATCACTAGATGAACCTATCAAGAAATTTATCGAATTCTATGAAAATATTGGGCAACAACAGTTCGATGAACAGCTTGTCCACGACTTCAAAAGCCTAGAGTTGAGTGAAATGCTCTCGGAGAAACGTACAATTTATTTTATGTATTGCAAGAAGCTAGTTACCAACCAACTTTCAAAGGAAGAACTTCAATATTTGATCAAACATCCTTATGATTGGCTTGCAGTTCAATTAGTAGTTACTGAAGGTGGAGTAAAAGCTTATCCATTTCTAGAATCAGCCTTTCTTTAT
Source organism: Litchfieldia alkalitelluris (assembly GCF_002019645.1). Lineage (GTDB taxonomy): Bacteria > Bacillota > Bacilli > Bacillales > Bacillaceae_L > Litchfieldia > Litchfieldia alkalitelluris. The sequence continues at coordinate 1,916,446 of NZ_KV917374.1, forward strand.
CATGCTGATTTACCAGAAGCACTACTTTATTATGATCAACTAACTAAGATTGTTCATGTCAAAGAGAAAAAAGATGTATCCAATGTGGAGGTCACTGTTCTTGGTGGGGGACATAAAATTGGTGGTACTTCTATTTTGATTTCTATTGATAACCACCATTTGCTTCTCGACGCAGGTATCCATTTAGATCAATCAGAACAGATATTTCCTAATTATTCTCCACTAGAGGAAAAATCTCTTACATTTGAAGATATTGATGGTGTTATTGTTTCTCATGCCCATCTTGACCATACAGGTGCAATTCCACATGTTCACCGTTTAGGGCCAAATCTACCAATCTACTCAACTGAGGCAACGCGCGATTTAATGTCAATTTTATTAAAAGATTTATGGAGAAACAGTCAAAGTCTTCCTGAATTTTATTCGGAAAAAGACCTCCAATCAGCTCTTTTGCATATTGACACTAAAAGGATGAATGAATCATTTTTTGTTCCGTCTAAGGGTAAAAAATGGAAAATCACGTTTTTAGAAGCCGGTCATATTTTAGGGGCTGCAGCCGTTTTAATTGAACTTGATGACAAGAAGATTTTATTTACTGGAGACTATTCAATTGAGGACCAGTTAACTGTAAAAGGAGCTCAATTCGCAAAAAATCTTCAAGTGGATGTAGTGATTTCTGAAAGTACGTATGGATATGCCCCATTACAGGCTTCCTTACCACGTAAAAGGCAGGAAGAGCAATTGCTTCAGTTTATTGAAGAGACCATAAAAAGAGATGGCTCTGTATTGATCCCAGCTTTTGCATTAGGAAGAGCTCAAGAAATCTTACTGATTATTAAAGAAAGATTCAAAGCTGAAGAATACCTGCCTTATATTGTATATACAGATGGTCTGGTCCCCAATATATGTCGAGTGTATGAAAAACACTTAGGTCAACGATCACTCTTTTTCACTGGGGGAATTCAAAGTGTGAAAGACCAATATAAAGGGTGTTCATTTGAAGAAATGTATTCTCAAATGATGCGTAACAGTAAAAAAGTGATTGTCGCAAGCTCAGGAATGCTTCAGTCTGGAAGTGCCTCTTCACGTTACGCATTACAAATGCTAGAACACCCAAATAATAGCATTGCATTTACAGGCTATGTTGATGAAGAAAGCCCAGGGTTTGCTTTACAAAGATTACAAGAACAGACTGATCGTAAATTGACGATTGGACAAGCCGAGGTGGACGTGAAAGCGAGTGTGAAAGGCTTCAAACTTTCGGCACATGCAAGTCGCGAAGAGATGGTTCAAACAATTATATCACTTCAACCAGAGGTTGTTATGTTGGTACATGGTGAGCATCATAAAAAATATGTTGCACCCCGAGCCTTTGAGTCTTTGAATGTTTTCCCGACTATTATAGATTTATTATCAGAATTACCATTAACGGTCGTACCAGCTGTTAATGGAGAAAGTTATGGTATGAAGTTGTTTTCTTAACTTTGGTTGTTAATAGTTATAGAAGGAATAACAAAATAATGTGGCACTTTTTCATTCGATATATCTTCGGAAAAAAGGGCCTTGTTAAAACATGGAGGAAGCAAAATGAATCAATTATTGAAGCAAATCATTAAATATAATGGATTTCTTAAACCAATCCAAAAGGAATTAAATCTCTCACTGGAAGAAATTGATGAGAAATTAAAGAGTGTTGACTTAGATAAAAATTCCAAGCGTCGTATTTTTTGTTGGGAAGTTCAACTGCTAGCTGAACAAATGGTGTATGAAAATCCATCTGTACACAATGTAGATTTGAATGATTTGGTTGTGAAACATTGGAATTCTACGCATGATTTAAAAATTTCAAAGGAGATCATCTCAGAGTTCTTTGATCGTTCTCTTATCGCAAACGATAAGCAAAAGCATGCATTCAATGCTTTATGTTCAGGAAGCATCGAATCTTATAAGGTTTACTCTGATGAAGATCCTACTTTGTTTAGTGAATTATTAATTCGTGTGCTTCTTTATCTGGTTAAAGGGAACCAAGTAAAAAAGATATATAATCAACTACTAGAGCATGTATTTGATCGTTCAGCGTTAGCGATTGGTAAAAAAACATTAAGTCGACTTGATTTTTATATATATACCTCAGGAAAACCACTAGTTTTTAATATCGAAAGCTTGGTAAAAAATATCCCTCTTCAATCTGCGGTATTTGCTGATGGAATTATTTCTATTTTATTACCAATCGCGGAGCAGTTAAAAGAACAAGAAGAGTCAATGCAAGTCTTGTACGATGCGTTAATTAATTATCAATCTAGTGATGAAGAAGCAGAAGTGGTAACAGAAGTCGCTGCAGAAGAAAAAACAGATGTCTCTGTTGAAGAAAGCCATCAAAATGATATATCTACTTCTACTGGCCACCAAGCTGTAGAACGTAATGAGTTAACCGTGCAAGAACAAATCGAGGACTATGCAAAGAAAATTATTGATTTAAGCTCGCAACTAACTCAACCAGAACTACCTGAAAAAGAGGTTGAAGAAACAGAAAATAATCAACTAAAGGAACTTGAGCTTGAAAATCAACGTCTATATCGTCATTTAGAGCGTCTTCAACAAGAGAAAGAACAAGTGCAATATAAAAAGCTATTTGACTTATTTGATGGAATTGCAGGGAAAAAGTCTCAATATCTTTTATCTGAAATGTTTGATGAAATCACTCAACATGATGATTCTTCCATGTTAGCAGGTAAGATGAAAAACTTTTTCAATTATCTTCGCATGGCTGGAATCGAACCAACAACATACGGTTTAGATCTCGGTGAGGAATTTGACATCACAAAAGAAGCGTTAAAGGATAAATTCACGTTAACGAGTCCATTAACAAGCCAAGCAGAAAAAGTAACAATTAAAATCTTAAAACGTGGCTGGAGTATTGAAGGGAAGACGATTATCTTTCCACTAGCTGAAGAAGTAGTTGCAGTTACACAAAACTAATTGATATTTGGAGGGGTTAAAGATGGTAAGAAAAAGATATGTAGGAATCGATTTAGGGACAACAAACTCTACTGCTTCAGTAGCAGAATTAAATGCAAATCAACAAGTGCAGGCAAAAACAATCCAGATACAACAATACGAGGAACATGGAATGACCTTTAGTGAGGAATTACCGAGTGTTGTTCACTTTGATCAAGACTCAGTTCCATATGTAGGAAGATATGCGAAAAGGATGCAAAGTTATTATCCATCAGAAACGCTATCGAATGTAAAACGACATATGGGAGAAAAAGTAGAGTGGAAAATCTATAATGACAGCTACCAACCAGAGCATATTTCTTCTTTCGTATTAAAAAAGTTAAAAAAGACTGTTGAAGAAAAATACTTCGGGGAAGAGATTGATAGCGCAGTCATTACTGTACCTGCAAGCTTTGATTTTCACCAACAAGGAAAAACAAAGATTGCTGCCGAACTAGCAGGTTTTAATAAAGATAAAATTCATATGATTCCAGAACCAACAGCATCATTAATTGATTTCCTCCATGAAGAAAGTTTAAAGGACGAATCAGCACGAGTATTAGACATTAGAACCGGTCTAAAGACGGTCCTTGTTTTTGACTTAGGAGGAGGTACCTGTGATGTGACGATTCATCGAATTTCACAGGGGGAAAATGACAAATTAAACATTCGTGATTTATCAATCTCCCAATATACAGAGCTAGGTGGATCTGATTTTGATAATGCTGTCATGAAATATTTATTTGCAAAACGATTCCGTGAAAAAGGTGTTTCTCCTAGAGACATGATGGCGAAATACTCTGAAAAGGAATTTACAAAATTACGTGAAATGCTTATTGATTTTGCTGAAAAAGCAAAGATTGATTTTTCACGTCGTATTGTAGCTAGAGAAGAAATGCTAGGCATTCGTTATTATGATCAGCCAGAGATGTTTGACACATTATCGTTTAGCTTAACACTATTTGATGTTCCTCGTGAATTAGAGGGAGAAATCTCAATCACAAAGAAAGAAATGGATGAAATTATCAGACCATTACTTTACCAAACTAGTGATCAGGACGATAAAAACATTGAATACCCGATTTTGAATGCACTTAGAATGGGGAAAATTCCATTAACAGTTGATGATATTGATCATGTATTTTTAGTGGGTGGAATGACAGCATATCCAACAGTAAAGCAACGTGTGAAGGAAATCTTTGGAAAAGAACCAACTGTTGCAACAAACCCAATGCACTCTGTATCAAGAGGAGCAGCAATCTATCATTATTTCTTAGATAAAATATCAATCTTTCAAGAAATTGATAAATTATATCCACAAAATGTTTATATTAAGGTTCGAAAAGGCACGCCTGTTGCACTTGTTACAAAGGATACATCTGTTCCACATTCAAAAATCATTGATACTGGGTTCTTTGTATCTGGAAGTGGAGAGTTTGTGAACACGATGACGCTAGATTTATTTTCTGCAGATGATCCGAAGGCGATGATTCAAAAGCAATTAAAGAATGCAACCTTAGAGTTTAAACAACCTGTTCGTGTCGGATCACCACTTGTTTTCCATGTGGATGTAGATAATGATCGGAATCTTCAGGTAAGAGCATGGTTGAAGGATGATGAAACACAGATGGTTCATGTTGACTTAGGAGTGACAGATTCGACTGATGAGGAAAAAGCATTGATTGGAAAAAGACAAGAAGCTATGACAAGCAATGAATATAAGGAGGTTTAATACATGGTTAAATTGGCCGATTTATTTAATCAAACGATACAAGAACAATTGAAAAGTAAAACATCAAAAAGTGAAAGAAGTTATGAGGGATTGACAGTCAATGTCAATCTCCCTGATGAGAAAGAGCTGCGAGAAGTGTTAACGAAACAAAAGTCTCAGTTGAAACCGAAGGAAGAGGAGAGCTTTGATGAGTTTGAATTTTTGTTAGCTGGAAATACTCCGAAAAGTAAAGAAGAGTCACAGGAAAAGGAAGTTTCCTATCAAGGTGTAGACGGAGGTTATATCGGATTTGTAAATGTAGAAGCATTTAAACCAGACCCAAGTTTAACGAATAAAGATAATGAAATCATTATCGAAAATATCGACATCATGAGTAAAAGTAATGAACGTACAGAGATTTTAGAAGCTGCAAATAACATTGAAGGTATTGGTGACAAAGCCATTGAAATCGTTTTTCGTGAAGCTTATATGTTTGACTTCAAGGATAAGGAAGAACGTTTTAAATTAGAAGCGCTTGTTCAATTATGTAGTCGTTTAACGGTATTAAGTTTAAAAGGCCGTATTTTAATCATTGGGATTTTACAATATGCAAAAAATGAACAACATATTGAATTAGCGATTCGTGTAGCAGGACAAGTTCATGAAAAAGAGGCAACAGCTTCCATTTTAGGTCATGCCAAAAATCCGAATTTGTTTATCTCAGTCTTAGATTCTTTATTAAAAATGGGTGACACAGCGGCTGTTATTGATCTTTTAAAGGTTTTAGATGTGATTACATTACCAAAGGCCATCTTAGAGGAAGTCATCATGTTAGCTAGAGAGTTTTATAAGGTATCGGATTCCATCATCCCACACTTGTTTGATCGATATGTTCATACAAATAATCGTGCATATCGTCCGATTTTTTCACAAGCAATTAAATCCTTTAACACAACGGCAGTTCCAAGTTTAGTAGATATCATCGAGAAGGATTTATCACCAGAGCGAATTCGTGAGGCGTCAAAATTACTTGGAGGAATAAGAGAGCCAATTGCAGTTGATAAGTTAAGAACTGCTTACCGAAAGCATTCGACTAAACGTGCAGCAATTATGGAAGGAATAGGGCATACTCGTGAACAAGGATTAGCTGATTTTGTAATTGAGGAATTACAGCAGGCCGATCACCAACGCTTAAAGGATGCTTGTATTATCGCACTTGCAAATGTTGGAACAGAACAGACGATTCCTTATCTTAAAAACTATTTGAAGGATTCTGAAGTGAAATTGTCGGCAATTTTTACGCTTACCCAACTAGGATATTCACCAGCATTTGATCAATATATAAGCACACTTACAGATGGAAATGATGATGAGCAACATCGATTACGTGGGTATGCAGCATTACTTAGATTTAATTCACTAACTAAAATGGCTGAAAAGCTATATGACTTATCTGATTCTAAAGCGGTATCCATCTTACTTGCTCTACAACGACCAAATGTTTTACCAAAAGAAGTGGGACCAATAATTGAGTCATTATTAAAGAGGAAAATAAGTGCACCTGTTCGACTTGAAATTTATCGTTTAATTGCTAAATTCGTCAATACGAAGCGTCAAATTTTACCGCAAAAAATCTTGTTTGATGCAAAACAACAAGAACAAGATTCATTGATGAAGCGAGAGCTTGAGCAAATCTTTAAGACGATGCCAAAACGTGGTAGTGAAGTTGGATATGATGGAGGTGGACGTTAATGGCTCCAGGTAAAAAGAAACAAGTGAAACGCTATCGATATGTTGACGTAGAAGGGATTGACCACACTTATCTAGATGCGTGCCTTCTATTACATTTAGATGTTGAATTTATTTGCCACGCGATTTCTGACGAAAAAAGCGTCATTGCAAAATCAAACTTAAACATGAAGCAAATTGTTTCAAAAGATGTAGACCGACTTGAACTCATTCGTGAGATATCTCCATGGGTTAGAGAATCATATACACTGTATAACTATTTAGCAAGGGTAAATATGTCTGCCATTGAAAGAGTAATAGAAATTATCGATGAGGATGGCAAATTAACTGATGATGAAATAAAGGAATTGTTAAAAGAAGAAGTTCTTGAAGATAATGTATCTTATTATTACTATGTCACATGGTTGAGATTTAAAAATCAATATCATTCTGAAATTAAAGAGACTTTAGAGTATTTTGGTCAAAAATTTCAACAAGAAACAGGCTTACTACTTGGCGGGGAATTTGAAGTAAGAGAAGTCAAAGAAGAAGAGGAAGAAGAAAGAATTGAAGACGGGATCGAAGGTACATTTGATTCGATTGTGAATGAACTTCTTGCTCTTAAAGAAAAGGTTGGACAAGAAACGTATAAAGACCAGTTTAGGGAAGTAAATGAAGCAAAAAAACAGCTTGAACTAAAGTTGAGTCAGTTACAAACAGACTTGAATCAGGTCAATGAGCAATTGCATGCAAAAGAACAACAATTAACCGCGAAAAATAAAGAGCAAAGCCAGCTTAAAAAGAAATATGACAATGAAAAGAAAAGTATCGAGCAAAAAAACAAAGAGATTGGTAAGCTTGGTAGTGAATTAGGTGATTTACGTAAGGAGGTTACTGACTTACGAAAAGAAAATACTCAGCTACTCAAAGAGGTAACAAGCTCTCGTAACAATAAGGAAGAAGCAATCCATGCATTGGAAGAGACGCTACAAAATAAGTTTAGAGCTGAAAAGAGTATTTTAGCAGACGATTATCAAAAGCAAATCAATGATTTGATAAATACGAATAGTAGATTAAAATCAGCGATGGAGGACTACACACAACAGCAGTCCCTTCTCTCTGATCTAGAAGATGAGAATACAAGATTATCAAAGCAACTTGAGATTCACTTAAAGTACGCGAAGCAAAGTGAAGAGCAACATGAAAAAGAAATCAATAAATTAAAGGAACAAATGAAAGCTTTATCTATGAAAACACCAACAGAAGCAGTCCAGGTACAACCTACTCAACCTGACTCGCAGCAAGTGGATGAATTTGATGAATTTGAAGACTTCTTAGACTCTATCGGTAAAAATGAGCCTAAGCCTGTTTGATTAAGTGGTAAATTAACAACGAATGATGGTCGTTGGATAAAGTTAGGAAGTAGGAATACAAGAAAGTGCTTGGAGGTTTAAATTACCAAGCACTTTCTTTAACGTAAAAACGATTTAAACTATCGAAAAGATGAATAGATTAGAATTGAAGACTCTTATATCTCCCGTGTCTTTTCGTTTTGTTTGAAGATAACCCGTAATTATCTGGAAAATCTTAAATATAAACTAGATAAGAATACAATTCTTGCTACACTTTTATTGGGCTTACAGTTGTATACCTTCTTTTGCTTCCTCATCATTAAGTCGTTATTTTCGATCGAACCATTACACTTAAACACTCTAGTTCCAATTTACTAAAAGTATGTTCATGGCCCACAAAAAAGAAAATACCACTATATAATTCTATTAATTTTTGATATCCTAATACATGTACTAAAAATTATGTAAATTATTGTCTCATAAAGGATTAATTGCAACTAATCTTTGAAACACTGATAAAACTTATTGGAGTTTGTTGTCGATGTATCGTCTTAGCATTCTAGTTAATGGTTAATTACTATTATATAATTTCATGATTATATAATATGTTAATATAATAAAAATTTAATAGGAGGTCTTAAGAAAAGTTGAAGTCGTTGCAAAGGATCTTTTTATTACTCATTAGTACACTATTAGTGAGTTTCTCTTTTCTATCCAATATAAGTATTGGTTATGCAGAGGAGTACTCAAACACAAAAGACGCTGAAGAAGGTTCTAGTTATTTTCTCATTCACTATAATGGTGAAGAACAAGAAGTGGCAATCACTGAAGAGGTCACATTATTGCTATCTGGATGGGCAGATGAAGACAAATCCTCTGTGAATGGTAAAATCATGCATTCTACGAATCAATCAAATGAAACGATGCTGGTTGTGAGTGAACAGTTAAATAACCTGAATATCACAGAAGATGAACATATTAATTATCGTATTACTGTTTCAGATAAATTTAATGCAGAAAAAGTCACACCTCTTGAGTTAAGTGATCAATCAACTGTTGTAGAGGAAAATGATAACGGAACATCAATCGAAGAAACAACAACAATTGATGAATATGGTACTGTTATTGAAAATCAGGGGTTGTTTTATTTTTTAACAGATGTAAATAACCAAAAAGTAGAGATTACAGTAGAAGAATACAACTCTCTAAATGCGATTGAAGAAATAACGACTGAGGATAAATCTTCTACTATACGTACATCTCCAATTGAAAGATCAGCGGTTAGTAAAGAATCTGCGAGTCTAGAAACAGATGTAAGAACGTCTATCTCTGTACAATCTAACTCAACTACAACCGCCGGAAATCCATCAGTCGTGTATTCGACACATGTTCAAACCCACGGTTGGATGGAAGAAGTTACTGATGGGAAAATGTCAGGAACATATGGACAATCAAAGCGTTTAGAAGCGATTAAAATTTCGTTGAAAAATGCTCCGTATTCCGGTGACATTACCTACAAAACTCATGTTCAACAAAAAGGCTGGTTGAACAATGTATTAAATGGTGTTCCATCTGGTACATCTGGGGAGAGTAAACGTTTGGAAGCCATCCAAATTAACTTAACAGGTGAGATGGCGAAGCATTATGATGTATATTACCGTGTTCATGCTCAAACATATGGGTGGTTAGACTGGGCGAAAAATGGCCAATCCGCCGGCACCCAAGCACTTTCAAAGCGCTTAGAAGCGATTGAAATTGTTCTCGTTAAAAAGGGTGGAGCGGCACCAGGTAAGACAACAAAACCTTTTGTAATCGATCCAAAAGTTTCTTACTCTACACATATTCAATCTTATGGATGGTCAACTCCTGTAACAAATGGAATTACATCAGGAACATCAGGAGAATCAAAGCGTTTAGAAGCGATTAAAATTTCGTTAAAAAATAAACCGTATACCGGTGATATTACGTACAAGACATATGTTCAAACCTATGGCTGGTTAGACTCTGTTTCAAATGGAGCTTTAGCCGGTACATCTGGGAAAAGCAAACGAATGGAAGCTATTGAAATCAACTTAACTGGTGAAATGGCACAGCGTTATGATATTTACTATCGTGTACACGCACAAACCTATGGTTGGTTAGGTTGGGCCAAGAACGGAGAGTCAGCTGGTACAAAAGGACTTTCCAAGCGCTTAGAAGCCATTCAAATTGTGTTAGTTGAAAAAGGTGGAGCAGCACCAGGGCCGACAACAAAACCATTGGTAATCGATCCAGCTGTGAGTTATTCCACGTATGTACAGGGGAATGGCTGGGTAAATGCAGTATCAAATGGAATCATGTCTGGAACAATGGGAGAATCAAAACGCTTAGAGGCAATTAAGATATCTCTTCACAAGAAACCATATACTGGAGACATTACGTACAAAACTTATGTGGATGGCTCTGGCTGGTTAAATTCTGTATCAAATGGAGCGATTTCTGGTATTGCTGGTTCTAATAAGCGAATTGAAGCGATTGAAATCAATTTGACAGGTGAAATGGCACAACATTATGATATTTATTATCGTGTGAATGCTCAAAGCTATGGTTGGTTAGACTGGGCCAAAAATGGCCAATCTGCCGGTACCGAAGCCCTTTCGAAGCAAGTAGAAGCAATTGAAATGGTGTTAGTTGATAAAGGCGGAGCGGCACCTGGCCCTACAAGTAAACCATTTGTTAAACCAAGCTTAATCAAAACGACAAACAACTATAACCTAACATTAAATGCTGCATTAGATATGCAAATGAAAGTATCTCCACAAACAGATAAATACAGATTTGACCCTGCTTATGTAAGTGGTGAATATCTGGAGATGTTTGATGGTGGTTCAATCACTGGTAGCAGTGTTAACTTAAGAACTTCTACCGATTTACGGACGAATTTAAATATTGCTAAAACTGTAGGAAATGGCACAGCTTTCCTCGTACTTGATAACAATGTAACAGGAGATAGTGTCTCAGGAAACACAAAATGGTACAAAATTGAATACGATGGTCAAGTGTTGTATGTTCATAGTAGTCTTGCGAAAATCAATTCTAGAATCGGTAAAGTAAAAGCTAACAATCTTATGATTCGCGCGGAGAAAAATGGATCAAGTCACATTTATGGTTCCGCAAAGAAAGATAGATTGCTCACTGTTTTAGAGGAAGATACGAAAACTGGTTGGTATCAAGTAAGCATAGGAAACTGGCGTAATGCAAAAGCAGCCGATGTTCAAGTGTTCTTAGATCCAACAAACTATGTTAATGATGAAAAGCAACGATTACAATTTATGAACCTCACAAAACCTAGTGACGTGTCAGTAGAGACATTAAATAAGTACCTTGCAGGAAAAGACAAACTTGCAAATCAAGGACAAGCCTTTATCGATGCCGGAAATAAATATGGTATCAATGATGTGTACCTACTGGCTCATACGTTACTAGAAACAGGTCACGGGAAATCTACTCTTGCCAAGGGAGTCACCTATAATGGTAGAACCGTTTATAACATGTATGGTATAGGCGCCTATGACTCTTGTCCGGTAGAATGTGGAGCAAAAACGGCCTATGAAAAAGGCTGGTTTACTCCATATGATGCAATCGTAGGTGGAGCAGAATTTATTAGTGATGAGTATTTAGGTGGTAACAACTATCACAAAACCGTTCAAAATACATTATATGAGATGCGTTGGAACCCTGAGAGCATGTCTGTTCGTTCAGCTGCTAGTCATCAATATGCTACAGACATCGGCTGGGCTTATAAACAAGTTAATGTAATGTATGAAATCTATGAAATGGAACCATTTACTTTGTATTTAGAAATTCCGACATATAAGTAGATTTAATGAAAAGTAGTACATCCGTTTTAAGGGTGTACTATTTTTTTTATAGTTAAGTAGGTTGAAAAATTTAGGGACGGTGGGATAAAAGAAAAGGATTCAAACGCTTAGGTATTGGAACTTATAGGCGGAGAAATTCCGGCTAATGTGTCTAGTAGGGGCTTAAGAAGCAGAAATAAGCGGACAAATTCCGGCTAACGTCTCTAATATATGACTAAATCTATAGATTAGGCTCATATAAGCGGAAAAATCCCGTTATTTTTAGGGAAAAGTTGATATTTCCCAATTTAAAGTGAATTTTTCCGCTTAAATTCAATCATAGTGAAATCAACTTTATAGGATACAGCCTTTTTAAACCATCTAAGTTAACACTGTGAATACTGCTAGTCCTAAATGACTATCATTTGGAAATATATGAGTTAAAAGGTAAATTCCTCTATATTAAACTAGTATTTTTTGTTATCCTAATAGCAGGATTGAAAAATATGTAAATTTTTGTCTGAGATTAACAGAATTAAAATGGAAGACGCCCGTCCTTATTGTAATAAGAACGACGGTGTCTTTTTCATTTCTTTGTAAACTGTTTACATCAATTTCAACTACTTTATTATAGGAGGTTATGATCCAATGAAGATGGTCCAGAAGATTTTTTTAGTATTAATTAGCACACTATTAGTGAGTTTCTCTTTTCTTTCCAATTTGAGTATTGTTCTTGCAGAAGACAACTCACCTACAGATTCAACTCAATCTTATTATCTTATTCACTATAATGGTGAAGAGCAGGAAGTAGTGATCAACGAAGAGGTATCATTGTTGCTTACCGGTTGGGCAGATGAAATCAAATCTAGTGTTAGCGGTACAATCTATGATTCTATTAATTCAGTAAAAGAAATTAACATGAAGGTCAGTGATAAATTAAATGATCTATACATAGAAAGTGAAAGTATTCAATATCGAATTGTTGTCTCAGATTCATTTAGTGTTGAAAAAGTAACACCACTTGAATTAATTGAACAATCGACTGTATTAGAGAAAAACGAGAATGGAACAGCTATTGAAGAAATAACAACCGTTGATGAGTATGGCACCTTGATGAAAAATAGTGAACTCGTTTTTGTGAAAACGGAAGGAAATGAAAAAGTAGAAATCACAGAAGAAGATTACAACTCTCTAAATACTCTAGGGGAAATAACAACTTCTGAAGAAACAGTAGATGAAGTTACATCAACAGAAATTGATGCGGTGACAACTTCCACCGCTCCATCTGTTGAGTATACAACACATGTTCAAAGCAAGGGTTGGCTGCCTACGGTTCTAGATGGGAAAATGTCAGGAACATCCGGAGAATCCAAACGGTTAGAAGCCATTAAGATCTCCTTGAAGAATGCTCCTTATGAAGGAGGTATCACTTATAATACACATGTTCAAAGCCGTGGTTGGATGGGCTTTGTATCCAATGGTGAGTTATCTGGAACATCTGGGGAAAGCAAGCGCTTGGAAGCCATTCAAATTAACTTAACCGGTGAGATGGCACAGCATTATGATGTCTATTATCGAGTGCATGCACAAAGCTATGGTTGGTTAGATTGGGCGAAAAATGGACAATCAGCAGGTACTCAAGCACTTTCAAAACGATTAGAAGCGATAGAAATTAAGCTCGTACAAAAGGGGAAAACAGCGCCTGGTGCGACGACAAAACCATTTGTCATTGATCCATCTGTTTCTTACACCACACATGTACAAAGCAAAGGATGGTTACCTTTTGTAACTGATGGGAAACTGTCAGGTACATCAGGTGAGTCAAAACGATTAGAAGCGATTAAGATTTCATTAAAAAATACCCCTTATTCTGGTGATATCACTTATAAGACTTATGTACAAACTTATGGTTGGTTACCAACAAAAGCTAATGGAGAGTTATCGGGTACATCTGGGGAAAGTAAACGAATGGAAGCCATCCAAATCAACTTAACAGGTGAAATGGCGGAGCGCTATGATATCTACTACCGAGTACACGCGCAATCGTATGGATGGTTAGGTTGGGCTAAAAACGGCCAACCTGCAGGTACTCAAGGGTTAGCAAAGCGCCTTGAAGCGGTTGAAATTGTCTTAGTTGAAAAAGGTAAAGCTGCACCAGGAACGACGTATCAACCATTGGTTGTTGATCCATCTGTTTCATATTCTACCCATGTACAAAGTCATGGCTGGTTAGATTCAGTTTCAGATGGAAAGATGTCAGGAACATCAGGAGAATCGAAACGTCTGGAAGCAATCAAGATCTCATTAAAAAAGAAACCATATCCAGGAGACATTACGTACTCAACACATGTCCAAGGAAAAGGCTGGATGAACACTGTATCAAATGGCGCATTATCAGGTACATCTGGTGAGGGTAAGCGACTTGAAGCCATTAGAATAAACCTAACAGGAGACATAGCAAAACATTATGATATTTATTATCGTGTACACGCCCAAAGCTTTGGTTGGTTAGACTGGGCTAAAAACGGGGACGATGCGGGAACAGAAGGCCTTGGCAAACGATTAGAAGCGATCGAAATCACCTTAGTAGAAAAAGGTGGAGCTGCACCTGGTGCTACAGGTAAACCGTTTATTGAAATAAAGAAGACACAGATTAACTATAATCTTAATTTGAGTGACGCCCTAAAGATGCAAATCAAAGCGGCTCCACAGACGGATAAATACAGTGACGCCCCAGCTTATGTGAAAAGCCAATACCTTCAGATGACTTATCATGGTTTAATGAATGGAGAAGGAGCAAATCTAAGAAAAACTCCAAGATTAGATGGAGAAATAGCTTTTTATGTTGAGAAAGATACAGAATTTATAGTGCTGGATACAAATGTGACAGGGGATCCTGCTTTTGCTTCTGGAAGCACAAGGTGGTTTAAGATTGAGTATCAAGGTCAAGTGTTATATATCCACAGTGGTCTTGCCATTGTTCATTCTGTGGTAGGTACAGTCACTGCAGATGAATTAATCATTCATGCGGAAAAGAATGAATCTAGTTATATCTATGGATCTGTAAAAAAGGGTACTGAATTAATAGTGTTAGAAGAAGGCAGCAATGGATGGTCCAGAGTAATAAAAGATTGGAGAATCCCCCAAGCTTCAGATGTGGCAAACCATTTGAATCCAACATCTTTTATAAATGATGAAAAAAAGAGATTTCAATTCATGGATCTAACGAAACCTAGTAATGTGTCGATGGAGACATTAAATCGGTACCTTGAAGGAAAAGGTAGCCTTGAAAATCAAGGGAAAGCATTTGTTGATGCAGAAAAAAAATACGGAATTAATGCTGTATACTTAGTGGCGCATAGTTTACTAGAAACAAAAAATGGAACTTCCACTCTTTCTAAAGACGCAGAATATAATGGTCAACCAGTTTTTAACATGTTTGGAATCTATGCATTTGATGGGTGTTCTGTTAGTTGTGGAGCCAAAGCTGCTTATGATAATGGGTGGTTTACTCCATATGACGCAATTTTAGGCGGTGCAGCATTTATCAGTAATGAATATTTAAATGGTATCAACTCATATAAATCAGTTCAGAACACATTGTATGAGATGCGCTGGAATCCTGAAGTGATGTCTACTCATTTGGTAGCTGGTCATCAGTATGCTTCAGATATTGAATGGGCTTCTAAACAAGTTGATGTTATATATGATCTCTATAAAATGGAACCATTTAGTATTTATCTTGAAATTCCTGTGTATAAGTAATTTGTTAAGTAGTACAATCTGATTGGTTGTACTACTTTTTATATTAGATAACAAAACAAACGATAGACTGCAGAACAACTCCGTAGTTTTTTTGAATTTTTGCAGGGAAATAGCTATATTTGTCGAAATGGAAGACTAGCAATAATTGGGAGAAAAAATAGAAACGAAGTGATTAAATGGAACTAATTCTTTTTGTGTTAATAATTGGGGTGCTTTTTGTATTAAAATTACCAGGTGTAAAAGGATTCATTGGTGAAAAATCAGTAAGCTATCTATTAAGTAAGCTAGATAAAAATACTTACACTGTAAAAAATGATATTATCCTTCATAAAAAGGGTGGGAAAACAACTCAAATTGATCATGTCGTGATTTCAAGATATGGGATTTTTGTAATTGAAACGAAAAACTATAAAGGTTGGATCTTTGGTAGCGAAAAAAGCAGTGAATGGACCCAGACAATATACAACCGCAAGCATAAGTTTTACAACCCACTTTACCAGAATTATAGTCATATTAAGGGATTACAAAATTTCCTAGATTTAGAGGATGATATCCTTTACCATTCCATAGTTGCGTTTAGCCCAAGAGCAACTTTGAAAAACATTGATATTAAAAGTGAACGAGTAAATGTTGTATACACAACGAAACTACTAGAGGTAATCCTACAATATAAAAAACCGATCTTAACAGATGAACAGGTCCGAAGAATTACAACAAGGCTTTCCTTTATTCACAAGCCAGATAAAGAAATGAAGACAAAACATGTTACTGCTATTAAATCAACACTGCAAACAGAGCGAGAAATGATTTCCTCGAATCAATGTCCAAAATGTGCTGCTCAACTAGTTCAGAGGGTCGGAAAATATGGGCCGTTCACCGGTTGTAGTAATTATCCAAAATGTAAGTATATTGTGAAAAAAGAGGCGTAATGCCTTTTTATGACAGGTGATTTTAGTGGCGTTGATACAAGTTGCCAAAGTAAAATCAAGTCGGAAGTGATAGGGGTCCTTTATGATTCACTTGCCGAAGTGAAAACAGGGAGGAACTGAATCATAGGCCTTCTATGATCCAGTTGTCGAGGCGAAAACAAGAAGGAAGTGAATCATAGTCCTTCTATGATCCAGTTGCCGAAGTGAAAACAAGAAGGAAGTGAATCATAGGCCTTCTATGATCCAGTTGCCGAAGTGAAAATAAGGAGGAAATGTATCATAGGGCTTCTATGATTCAGTTGTCGAAGTGAAAACGAGGGAATAACAATAGGAACAACTTTCAAATAGCCATATATAAACTAAGAAAAGGCGTTCTTTCATCTAGACACGCCTCTTCTTAGTTATTCATCATATTCAATAATCGAATACTCCACACCATCAGGAAGTGTCTCAATTACGCATGACAATTGAGCAAACTTTTGATCATTCGATATTAGTATCATCCCATCACCATCATAGTTGACCCAACATATTGTGGTGTTGTGTTCTAGTGTTGTAATTGGCGTTTCTAACTCTTCAAGCACATTCCAAGCATGTTTAAATTCTCTTGCTCCAATACTAAACACATCTTTTTTAAAAGAGAAGCAAGCAAAATTATTCATACTTCCATGAGCATACACATAGGGGAAGATTGCAGCGAATTGTTCAATCGTCCGAAGAGTTATACGATAATAAAAATCAATATCGCCTCTATTATATTTAGTGCTTTCAATTGAATGAGATTCACACTTCTCATCCAATTCCTGCTGGTAAGATTCAAAGGACTCGAAAAAAGCATAGATAGGAAAGAGATTAATCTTTTTCATCCATTGAGTAACAAACTCTTCGACCTCATGTTCATCTTTTCGATCTACAAATGAAAGATCATACAGATATGGAGTTTCTCCATCAATCGCAAATGGAAAGAAGCCACCAGCTTCAGGTTTAATAGACACATAACTTTGTGGAAAGATACCAAGATCCACTATCATAGCAAACTCCCCCTTGTCCCGTAGAATCAGGTTATAAAGACTAAGCGACAACCATGAACAAACATCAAGTACGTCGTAATTATATTTAGCATACCATTCTTCTCAATATGATAGAATCATACCAAATCTTAAGTGGTTTAGCACCGATTACCAAAGAAACCTGATGATTTTTTTCTCATTATTAAGATATTAATTATGGTAATATTATCATAGAAGCCTAAGTAAACAACAACGAGAGTTAGGAGAATACAATTATGCCTACTTTTCATCCGATTAGTGATTTAATAAATAATACTACAACAATAGACAATGGAGCCCACATTCTCTACATGTATAGTGAGGTTGATCGTTATGTAGAGAATGCTGTTACTTATATTTATAATGGGTTAATTTCAGGTGCAATCGTGCTGTTTAGTGAGAGTGAAGAGATCATTAAATTAATGAAGAAGCAGTTGTATTTAATGGATCTTCAAGACTCCCATTTAGAAAATCTAATATGCTTAAGTTCTAATGAGTTTTATCTAAATGGGCTTGAGATAGATTTTGTTGGAGCCGGTAAAAAATTTAATAGTTTATTGCTCCCCTTCATTGACCGTGGACATTCTATACGCACATGGGGTGGGGTTCCGCTTGTTAATCATGAATCCTCATTAGAATGGGTTCAATCCTATGAATGTAAATGTGATACATTCATATTTAACCATCAAATGATCTCAGTCTGTGCATATAATGCTCTAACTACTTCGGCTTATGTCCAAAATGAACTATTAAAAATTCACACACACTTGATGACTGATGATCTATATAATCTTTCTCCGTTATACAATCAAGACAATCACAAGCAATTCTCCATGAATCAAAAAGAAGAACTTCAGAAGATTGAGCGACAATACAAGCATTTAAAAGATTTAAATGCTCGCTTAGCTTTTGAAAATAACTTAGTTAAGTTAAAGAATGATTCGATTAAGCAAAGTGAACAAAAGCTTCGTCAAATTATTAATGCATTACCGATTCCAATCATAATTAGAAGAAATTCTTCGGTTTTGTTTTTAAACGACGAGGCCAGGGAACAATTTTTAACAAACAATCAGCAAGAAGAACTAGCATCTTTTTTTCACAAATACGATGATTATTTGCTAGTTTCCCCAAACAGTGAAGAATTACTAGAACATCAACTGTCATTGAAAAATGATCTTACAAAATATTACTTAGTGAATTCAATCAATCTATTATTCGAAGATGAAGAAGCTATCCTTCATGCGTTTGTGGACGTTACTCAGGAAAAGGAAAATGAAAAGCTCATGATCCGTTCTGAGAAAATGACGATCGCTGGTGAGCTCGCAGCAAGTATTGCACATGAGCTACGAAACCCACTCACTGCGGTGAAGGGCTTTTTCCAAATGATGAAGCAAACAGAAGAAAAAGTAGAATTGTATTATAACGTGATTGATGCAGAGCTTTCTCGTATCGAGCAGATTGCAAGTGAGCTCTTAACATTAGCCAAGCCTCATACCGATGATCGGAAAGACTATAATATTGTTCAACTGGTTGAGGAAGTGAAGCTATTATTAACGTCTCAAACGAATTTGAATAATATCGAAATATGCTTAGAAGCTGATCACAGAGAAATGTTCATCAACTGTGATAATAATAAAGTTAAACAAGTGTTTATCAATCTAATCAAAAACGCGGTTGATGCAATGAATCAAGGTGGAACGATCTCTATTAAAATCAAAGAGAACAGTGATACTATTACTATTCAAATCATCGACCAAGGAAAAGGGATTCCAAAAGAGGTGCTTAATCGAATAGGTGAACCTTTTTACACGACGAAAGAAAAAGGAACAGGAATTGGTCTCATGGTTTGTTATCAAATTATCGAAAGTCATAAAGGAACAATTCATGTGGCTAGTCAGGTTAATGTAGGGACAACATTTACGATTACATTGCCAAGGTCAGAACAACTGCTAGATCAGGTTAATTAGAGAATCAAGTTTATGAAAATATTAGGCGGAAATAAAGAAATAATATTACAAATAGTTCTAGTATCAGTTTCTTAACAACAGAAGGGATCAGTATGGAAAAAAATTATAATCCTATTAATCAAAAATTATATTATAGTACAGTAATCATCGTCATTACACTTATGTTACTAGGGCTGTTTGTAGAGAATCCACTCCTTCAAGATCCTGGAATAGGCTATATTACTCATGGTGTTCTTGTTTTCCTTTTCTCTGTTTGTTTGGTCATTTATCCTTTGTATAAGTCGTATTTTTTGAGATTAACAATGATCATCGTCATAGCTTCATACTTTTATACAATTTTCTTTTTGTATCCAGATACGTGGTCTAATTTCATCTTTTTGTGCTTCATTCCTGCTTTTTCAATTTTGTTTTATGATAAAAAACTTTTTCATTTTTCCTTACTATTAAATACTTTTTCGATTATTTGTCTTTTTAGTTATATTGTTAAGGTTGATAAAGGAGCTCTTTTTCCATACATAAGAGAAGACCTTGCTGGTAACATTATTAACTTTATAGGGAGTCAAGCGATTCTTTATTTTATTTTTTTCATATCCTCTGAACGTTTAAATAAACAGAAACTCTACTATGAGCAAATTAAACATTCAGAACGTTTGAAAACTACGGGACAACTTGCGGCTGCGGTGGCACATGAGATTAGAAATCCACTCACAGTTGTTAAAGGCTTTTTGCAGATGTATGACAATGAAGCAGCAAATCATGTGGACCGTAAGCGTCATTACTCATTAATGATTAATGAATTAAACACGGCAGAACAGGTCATTTCTCAATTCTTATCGATTGCCAAGCCAGACAAAGAGATTGAAACTGAACTGGTAGACGTAAAGAATGTTCTCCAAAGTGTAACAGATCTTCTTAACACTTATGGCCTCCTTCATGATAATAAAATTGTACTTAGTATGATTGATGATTGCTATATTCAAGCCAATATTATTGAATTTAAGCAGCTGTTAATTAATATCATAAAAAATGCCATTGAAGCATCTAAAGTCGGTGATTCTGTTGAAGTTACCGCCGAAATGAAAAAAGACTTCGTCGAAATCAACGTGATTGATTGTGGACAAGGGATGTCAAAGGAAGAAATCGATTCTCTTGGTACTCCGTTTTACTCGTTAAAAGCTAAAGGAACCGGGTTAGGAATGATGATTTGCTTTAATATTGCTGCAAAGTATAAAGGGTCTATTTCTTTTAACAGCGAAAAAGGGAAAGGAACAACGGCTATCATTCGGTTTCCGACAACGAAACCAGTGGTATAGGTAAGTAACGTGGGTCCCGTTTACTGTCGGGAAATCAAAAAGTGTAGCACAAAATTACAATTTAAAATGGTGGCCCAGTCACTGTACTGAGCCATTTTTTTGTTGGCATGAACTGGCGCTTAACATTCGGCTACTTACCCAACCATAGAAGAGTGGACCATCAGCCCCCAAGATGAGGAAGTCAGAATGGTACGATAAATAAAGGGAGAAATCCCCCCCGGAATAGCACTATTCAACAGCTACCGGTAGAAACTCCACGATTATCCCCCATACCACTATTCAGCCATATAAAGGGAGAAATTCCCCTTAATTGTGAAATAGCACTAAAAATAGAATAAATAGAGGGAAATATTCCCTCTATCTACTGAAAAAACGTGAAAATGAGAAGTTTTGCTTTACTTAACGGTAGAAACTCCCTTTATATTCCTCGGACCGAGCACTATTCATAAAATAGCGGAAGAAACTCCCCTTATATCTCCGGATCGGCACTATCCAACAGCTAACGGTAGAAACTCTACGATTATCGCCCAGACCACTATTCAGCCATATACCAGAAAACCTCCGCTTATTTTATATATTAGTAAGAAAACATCAATTACTTGATAAATATGGTAATATGAAATTACTAATATATAAGAGGTGAGTGTAGTTGAGAAAAGTTGAGCAGAGTACAAAGCTAGAGTTAGAGAGAGTTATTTTTATCGGAAGAACATTCGAAGAGTATTTGGATATGTTTTCGTTGCTGCCTGAAGAACTTCAAGGGAAGAAGGTTCTTGATTGTCCTGCAGGTGCGTGTTCGTTCACTGCTGTTGGGAACAAATTAGGTTTGGATATAACAGCTTGCGATATTACCTATGATCATAAGGGTGAAAACCTGAAAAACAAGGGTCTTCAGGATATAGAACACGCGATGGAGCATATGGAAAAAGCTAAAAATAATTATAAATGGGATTATTTTAAAAACATAGAAGGTCTTAGAGCGCACCGTTTACGGGCATTGAATGATTGTACTCAAGATATGAGTGCATCAAGTGAAAGGTATGTTGCAGTTACTTTACCTACTTTGCCGTTTAAAGATGATGAATTTGATCTTTTACTGTCAGCACATTTTTTATTTATGTATGCAGACAGACTAGATTTTCAGTTTCATATAAAAACCATTAATGAATTATTGCGGGTAACTAAGGAAGAAGTTCGTATTTTTCCTTTAGTCGATCTTAAAGGGAATCGATATGAGCATTTAGATCAATTAATAGGTTATTTAACTGATGATGGCTATATGGTAGAAGAAGTAGATGTGAGTTATGAATTTCAACGAAATGCGAACAGCTTTTTAAGGATCAAAAAGGCTAAGATAATGAATGATGTAGCAACGTACCTAAACTCCTAATTTAAATAACTATCGATTTGTTTTTTTCATTAAGTTCTATGGAGAAAATCATAAAAAGCCCCCAATTCATTCATTGGGGGCTTTTTGCTGCCTAATGAAACCATTCCTATTTCTTCATCACATGCAAACAAAAGTCTAAATCAGCTTGGATATGCTCTTTCATTAGCTGCTCAGCCTGATCTGCTTGATGTGCAAGGATCGCTTCATAAATATCTTGATGTTCATCAATTAGAAACGGACGTTTATGATAAACAACGGTTTTACGGAATAAGTAGATGATGGAATGCATGCGTTCAATTGTATCGACCATGACCGGATTATTAGTTGCTCGAACAATAAGGTCATGAAATTTTTCATTTGCTTCCATAATTTCCTCTGGTGTTCCTGTTCGTCCAATATGAACGCAACTCTTAAGCTTGTCTAAATCTTCTTCATTCATATAGGTAGCGGCAGATCGTGCTGCAAAGCCCTCAAGTAGGATTCTGATTTGAAAATAATTACGAAGATCTGTTTCTGTTGGGTTTACAACTCGCTTTTGTTGAACTAATCCTTCTTGTTCAAGCTTGCGAATTGATTCACGTATCGGCGTTCTACTTACCCCAATTTCCTCGGCAAGTTTTTCTTCAATCAATTTTGTCCCACGTTCAAGCTCTCCGTTTAAAATTTGATCTCGTATATATTCATAGGATTTTTGATAGGCTGTTTGTTGCGTTTTCTTTTCCATAGATAATCTACTCCAATTAAAGGTTGAGACTTGTTTGTAGTCTTCCAACATCATTCGGTTTTCGAAATTGAAACCCTTTCCTAAAGTATAGGACGAGTTGGGAATATTTAAAAGTTTTATTTTAGGTTTTGAAATTTTTGTATACATTTTTAAAAAAACTGTATACAAAATAATTTAAATTGTGTACAATTGGTGACAAGAAGGAAATGAAAACGTTTTATCAGGAGGTAATGATATGAAACTAGGTTTTATAGGTCTTGGCATTATGGGTAAGCCAATGACACTTAATTTATTAAAAAGTGGTTATGAAGTTACTGTTTATGATATTAACAAGTCATCTATCGTGGAATTGGTGGAAAAAGGAGCACGAGGTGCAGAGTCTCCAACAGAGGTAGGAGAAAACAGTGATGTTATTTTTACAATGTTACCAAAGGGAGAACATGTAAAAAGTGTATTGTTAGATGAAAACGGTGTTATTGAAGGCGCAAATGAAGGCGCTATTATCGTAGATATGAGTTCAATCTCACCTGTTCAATCAAAAGAACTTTCAGATCTTCTTGCTACAAAAAACATGGAGATGTTAGATGCACCTGTTAGTGGTGGAGAACCTAAAGCAATTGATGGAACATTAGCGATTATGGTTGGTGGTAAGGAAGCTGTCTATGAGAAAGTGAAGCCTGTACTCCAAAGCATGGGACAGGATATTACGTTAGTTGGAGATAATGGCTGTGGAACAACAGCTAAGCTTGCGAACCAAATTCTTGTAAACGTTCATATTGCAGCTATGTCAGAGGCGCTTATTTTAGCATCGAAGGCTGGAATTAACATTAGTAAAATGTATGAAGCGATTCGCGGTGGGTTAGCTGGAAGTGCCGTGCTAGATGCAAAGGTTCCGTTAATTCTTGAACGCAACTTTGTAGCTGGTGGACGCATTGATATTAATGCCAAGGATTTAACAAATGTGATGGATACCGCGCACTCGATTGGTGTTCCGCTTCCATTAACAAGTCAGGTGCTGGAAATGTATCACTCATTGATGGCTGATGGTAAAGCAGCAGATGATCATGGTGGCTTAATTCAGTTTTATGAAAAGCTTGCGAACTTCGAGGTAAAGGGTGATCGTGAATGATCACTACCTATAAAGCAGACATCATTATAAATTCATATAAGTCAATCGATGAAGAAAAGGTCCAAAGAGATTGGAAAGAAGTAAGATCAGCTTTTCATCATAAAATCATTGTCCTTGATGATGACCCTACTGGTGTTCAAACGGTTCATGGTGTTTCTGTTTATACGGACTGGGAAGAAAAGACGATTGAACAGGGCTTTGTAAATGAAGATCAAATTTTCTTCATCCTAACAAATTCTAGAGCTTTTACTGCAAAAGAAACAGAACAAGTTCACGCTGATATTGCCAAAAGAGTCGAGAAGATTTCCGGGAAACACGGAAAACCTTATCTAATCATTAGTCGAGGTGATTCCACTCTAAGAGGACATTATCCACTTGAAACAGAAATACTTCGCAGCACGATCGAAAAAAACAGTTCAGATAAAATTGACGGTGAAGTGATTCTACCTTTTTTTAAGGAAGGTGGTCGGTTAACAGCTGATAATACTCATTTTGTTAAACAAGATGATCTGTTGGTACCAGCGGGTGAAACGGAATTTGCAAAAGACCGAACCTTTGGTTATAGAGCAAGTCATTTAGGTGAATTTATTGAAGAAAAAACGAAGGGTGCTTATCCAAAGGATTCTGTCACTTACATCTCTTTGGAAACGCTTCGAAACTTGGATTATGACAAAATCGTTGATCAATTGCTTGCTGTTGAACATTTTAATAAAGTCGTGGTCAATGCCATCGAAGAAAGTGATGTTCGAATTTTTTCAATCGCACTCATTGCTGCAATCCAAAAAGGGAAGCGATTTATTTTCCGAACGGCTGCAGCATTCACGAAGGTAATTGGTGATATCTCTTCACGACCATTGTTAACAAGAGAAGAGTTAATCAGTGAAGAAAAAGGTCATGGCGGACTTGTTATTGTTGGTTCACATGTTCAAAAAACAACCAACCAATTAAACCAACTGAAAACACTATCAGACTTGCATTTTATTGAATTTGATGCCCACTTGGTGTTAAATAAAGAAGATTTTAAGGAAGAAGTACAACGTGTCCAACTAGAGGCGGAAAAGAAAGTCGCAGAAGGTGTCACAACTGTTATTTATACAAAGCGAAAGCGCCTTGATCTTGGAGATGGGATGGAAGAACAAGAGTTACAGCTGTCTGTTGAAATATCAGATGCGGTTACGAGTATTGTTCGCAACTTCTCAATCAGACCTAATTACCTGATTGCAAAGGGTGGGATCACCTCAAGTGATGTAGGAACAAAAGGGTTATGTGTAAAACGTGCGACAGTTGCCGGACAAATTGCACCGGGAATTCCGGTGTGGAAAACGGGCGAAGAAAGCACGTTCCCGTTTATTCCATATGTGATCTTTCCTGGGAATGTTGGAGCTGACGACACGTTAAAAGATGTCGTTTTAACACTTGAACGTAATTAGATTGTGTAATACGTGTAGTCCTATCAACAGGATGGGGCTACATTGAAATCATAAATAGTTTAAACAAACAAAGGGGGTAACCGGGGATGGTTACAGGTAATATGTTAATTTTAATTTTCTTCTTAGCATTAGCAGGACTCTTTTTCTTAATTTTAAAATTAAAAGTAGAACCGTTTTTGTCATTAATTGGAATCGCTTTCGTAACTGCTTTAATCATTGGAATGCCGTTAAATGAAGTAGCAACTACTGTCACGCAAGGATTTGGTAATACATTAACTGGTGTTGGTATTTTGATTGGTCTTGGAGTTATCTTCGGACAATTCCTTGGAGCATCTGGTGCGGTTGAGAAAATTGCAGCAGCTGTACTAAGAGTTTTCGGGATTCAAAAGTCTCCTGCAGGTCTTGCGTTAACTGGTACTGCAGTATCGATTCCAGTATTCTTTGATGCTGCATTTGTAATCTTAAGTGGTTTAATTAAGAGTTTATCAAAGAAAACAGGGATTTCAGTCATTTCATTTGTAACAGCTCTTGGTGTTGGTTTAATCGTTTCACATAATATGATTGCTCCTACGCCAGGTCCACTTGTCGTTGCAGAAAATACAGGTGCAGAATTAGGATTGTTCATTCTTTACGGAATTCTAGTAGCGATTCCTGCGACGCTTGTTGGTGGATATCTTTACGGATTGTTTATTGGAAAACGTATGAATCACTCAGGTGCGATTGAAGAAGTAGCTGTTAGTGTAGAAGATCAACCGAAGAAAGAAATTAGTACTGGTTTAAGCTTTTTCATGCTAGCTCTACCAATTGTGTTAATTTTGGCTAACACAGTATCTCAATTACTTTTCCCAGGAACAGCATTTGCGAGTGCTTTAGGTTTCATAGGAGAGAAGAACGTTGCTCTGTTAATCAGTGTGATTGTTGGTATTATCTTACTTACGCCTTATATCTCAATACCAACTAATAGACTTTATTCAGAAGCAATAAGCTCTGCTGGTATGATCATTTTAATTACTGGTGCAGGTGGTGCGTTTGGAGCAGTAATTAACAAAAGTGGTATTGGTGATCATTTAATCGCGACGATGCAAAGCTGGAGTATCCCAGTCTTATTACTAGCATTTATCTTTTCACAAATCCTACGTGCATCACTTGGTTCAGCAACGGTTGCACTTGTTACCACATCAAGTATTCTTGGGCCAATGGCGGTTGATTTAGGTGTTTCACCGATCCTTCTGGGTCTAGCAATTTGTGCTGGTGGTATCGGTCTATCGCTCCCTAATGACTCAGGATTCTGGGTGGTTAATAGATTCGGTAAACTGACGGTTGTACAAACACTGAAAGCGTGGACGCTTGGAGGATTCATCGCAGGATTAACTGCTATTACGACAGTGTTAATCTTAAGTTTATTTTCTGGAATTCTTCCAGGGCTTTAATAGGTGTCGGATTAATAGAAAACGATTATTTCTTGCTTGTAGTCTTTGTACTACAGGCTTTTTTTAATGCTAAAATTCATGCATTAGAATGACAATTATCCGCTGTGATTAAGATGAAGGTTGGGAAAATTCATCAGTAATTCCTTTATTACACGTCCATTCGACATTCTTTCGTAAGATGTAACACGTTTTAGTGCTGTTTTACATTTTTTGTTGTATTTTATTTCTTGCTTATTTGTCGAAAATATCGAAGAATAATAAGAGTAGACCTGATAGGGGGATGTAAAAGATGATAAAAATTTTAGTCATCGAAGATAATCTTCGTTTGATCGAATTGTTGGAGGACCATATTTCCGCCCAACATGATATGGAATTGGTTGGAACATGTTTGAATGGACACGAAGGGATTGAACTTATTAAAGAGCAAAACCCTGATGTGGTATTGTTAGATTTAATTATGCCACATACAGATGGACTTGCTTTATTAACTCAGCTTAAACAAGAAGGTCTTTCACCAAAAGTGATCATGTTAACCGCATTTGGAAGTGACTCGATCATTCAACAAGCGAGTGCATTAGGAGCATCTTACTTTATCGTAAAACCATTTGACCTAGACTATTTATCGAGCACGATAAGAAACATTCATTCTAATTATCATTCTAATTCTAATTCATCTGAGAACAAACAATTTCATAGACCTGTTAAAGAGTTAGCTGAAACAGACCTTCCAGTCTTAATTACAGAAATTTTACGCTCGATTGGAGTCCCAGCAAATATCAAAGGATACTTTTACTTAAGAGAAGCGATTGAATTGGTGTGCAATGATCTTGAATATATTGGCGGTATTACCAAAATACTTTATCCAGCGGTTGCGACGAAATTCAAAACAACACCAAGTCGAGTGGAAAGAGCCATAAGACATTCAATTGAGGTTACCTGGATGCGTGGAAACATGGACCATCTTCACTCCATTTTCGGCTCTACGGTTAGTTCAGCAAAAGCAAAGCCTACTAATAGTGAATTTATTGCATTGATTGCTGATAAGTTGAGATTACAGAAAGCGAGTTAAACTAGCATAACATCGGATGTTGGAATGAATTCCTACGTTTGACATCTTCTGTACTTACCAACATAAAATCACCTGTCTAGCGTACTAAGGGGTTGGTGATTTTATATAGGGTAGCTAAAAGTTTCATATATTTCTTAACTCCTATTGTATTCAATAGACTATTTAACTAAAAGATGAAGCGTCTCTGTATGAAGCAGAAACGCTTTTTATTATGGAAAATAATTAAACGTGTTAGGATGACATTTTGACATTAGTCTGCTATTGTTTCCTGTATGATTCACTTGCCCGGGCGATAATAAGGTGGAAGTGGATCATAGACCCGCTATGATTCAGTTTCCCGGGAGATAACAAGGAGGAAGTGGATCATAGGCACACTTTCAGGAAGTTACCCCACGTAGGCGTATCTCAAAACTTTCTTCACCGTATTCACTCCTTTTTATTAAAGTTCCCAAAAAGAGTGAATTAACCCTTTTAGTATTATTTTCTGTTAGGATGAAGTAAAACATCCAATTTAGTAAAACTAGTTCCACTTATATCCCACCTGAACATCTTCCTACAATTATAATGAGTAATTAGAAACAAGATTGTTTAAATAGATGGCCAAGTGGAGGACTTGATATAATGTTAAATAAAACAAGCATGTAGACTATTAAATATTTTTTTAGGAAAGGTTAACACAAAATGGCAACATTTCTTTTAGTTATTATTTACTTGGCTTTTATCAGCTTAGGCTTGCCTGATTCTTTATTGGGAGTAGCGTGGCCTGTGATGCAGTCGGACTATGAAGCCCCACTGGAGACTGCAGGATTGCTATTTATGACGATTGCCGGTGGTACGATTATTTCCAGTTTAGTTAGTGGGAGATTTCTAAAGCGATTCGGAACGGGTAAAGTTACCGTCGTTAGCACCCTCATGACTGCAATGGCTTTACTTGGCTTCTCAATTTCCCCATCGGTGATATGGTTATTTCTTTGCGCGATACCGCTTGGATTAGGCGCAGGAGCGATTGATGCGGGATTAAACGATTATGTCGCTACACACTATAAAGCACATCATATGAGCTGGCTGCATAGCTTTTGGGGAGTTGGCGCGACTCTTGGTCCTGTCATTATGGCCCAGTTTATTACTGGACAACAAACTTGGAACAATGGGTATCTTACCATTGCAGGAATCCAATTTTCACTCGTCATCATCCTATTTTTCGCTTTGCCTTTATGGAGCAGAGTGACGACAGGTAGCCATACTGCTTCAAACGATGAGCTAATTCAATCAGAATTTGTTCATGATGGTGATAAAAATCTAAAACCTTTACAAATTAAAGGGGTAAAATTGGCGTTAGCTTCGTTCTTGTTCTACTGTGGGGTGGAAGCCACAGTTGGCCTTTGGGGAAGTAGTTACTTAGTAAATATCAAAGATATACCTGTCGCAGTTGCTGCAGGGTGGGTTTCGTTTTATTATCTAGGCATTACAATTGGTCGATTTATTACTGGTTTTATTACGTTTAAAATTAGTAATCGTACACTTATTCGAACAGGGCAATTGATCGCATTAATAGGTTCGATTCTCCTGATTTTACCATTTCCAGCAACTTTCTCGCTTATCGGTTTTGTGCTGATTGGATTGGGATTAGCACCGATTTTTCCATGTATGTTACACGAAACGCCAATTCGTTTTGGAAAAAAGCATTCGCAAACCATTATGGGATACCAAATGGCAATTGCCTATACAGGTAGTACATTTATGCCCCCACTTCTAGGGTTTATCGCAGCACGTTCGACAATCGGTATCTTTCCATTTTGTGTTGTTATGTTTATTGCAGCCATGCTTTTAAGTTCAGAGCGGTTAAATCGTGTATTGAAGAAGCTTCAACCAAAAAAGGAAATTCTGAAAGAGTTATAAAAGATAGTTTCATTGATCCATAAAGAGTATCATGAAAAAGACTATTTTTGACGACAGAAAGGTCGAATGAATCTATTACTCTTGAACACTAAGATAAAACGTAAAGAAGCCAAACTCAGGTTTGGCTCTTTAAGTTCATCCTTTATTAAGCTGTTTGTTTTTCCTAAAAGGCCTTTCATTAAATAATCTGTAATCCGCACTTAAATGGCAAAATGCACACTTACAAGCTGTTAATTGCTCTTGAGTGTTAGTTAGTTTAGCTATATGTGGAACTTCGAGAGTGTGAAGCCCCTCTTTTACATGTTTTGGACAAACGGACACCATTTATTTTCCTCCTTTTATGCTACCGAAGCTTCGGCAGAAACTCGTTTTTTATAAACGACTTTGCTAAGAGAAATACTTATTTCATATAAGATGAATAAAGGAATAATGACTAAAACATCTGAGATAAGGTCAGGTGGTGTAATTAATACAGAGATTGCAACGAGCAAAAAGTATGCAAACTTTCTTCCTTTTATTAGCTTCTCTGGATTAACAATCCCTAATCTGGTTAAAAACATGACGACTGCTGGCATTTCAAATAAAAACCCAAATGGAAGTGTTAGGTGAAGCATGAATTGAAAATATTTTTCTGCTGTGAAGAAAGTTTGAAATTGGTCTCCAGCTATATCTAATAAAAAGGAGAGAACTAATGGAAAAAGAACAAAATACCCAAAGGATATCCCTAAAATAAATAGGATAAATAAGCCTGGAATCGACATTAAGGTGGCTCGTTGTTCTTCAATTGATAGTGCTGGTTTAATGAACTTCCATACTTGAAAGGCAGCTACAGGAATCGTAAATGCAACGGCAAAGACAGTCGCAATGACCATATACACCCATAGAATTTCCCCAGGACCAAGTAAAGCTAATTTGGCGTCTAAATCTCTAACTAAATAATTATATAAATCTCCAACAAAAATTAAAGACCCAATCAGAGCTAAAATAAAAATAAGTAAGGTAATAATAATTCGCTTACGTAATTCTGCTAAATGGTCAGTGAGTTGCATGGCTTCTTTTTCCATTTAGGGACCTCCTTTCATTAGAAAAGATAGATGTGAGTAGGTGGAGGCCTACCTACATCTATCTTTTCAGTTAACTTCCTGTTTTTTTGTTCGTTTGATCGATTGAGTGCAGTGTTGTTTTTTCTTCCGTTTTTGGCTGATTGTCATCACCACTTACTAATTCACGTGTGGCCTTTTTAAATTCTTTTAAGGTTGTACCAAATGCTCGGCCAATTTCAGGTAGCTTTGAAGGACCGAAAATAATGAGAGCTAGGACCAATAAAAGAATTAATCCAGGAATACCGATGTTTTGAAGCATGCTTGAACCTCCTTAAGTGTAGGTATTTTATAAGTTAATTCCGTGGCGCTCAAATGCTGCTGCTTCTAAAATAGACATACCTTGCGCTTCTGCAGCCTTCGCTATTTTTTCAGAAACTTTAGGTGCAAGATTTGCTGGTGCAGCAAAAGACATTTCCCTTGCACGCGCAGCGTTTCTGCGTGCGAACGGTCCCCAAATAGCAAAGGTTACGCCTGGCTTTTGTATATTAACAAAAAGTGTTTTTCCATCAGGTGAAAAGGTTGGACCTGCAAATTCATTATTATTTAAACGGTTTGCAGCAAAAGGATAGACCTTACCTTCTGGAGTAATTCCCATAATACGGTCTTGTCCAGAACCATCTTCTACAAACCAAAGGTCACCCCATGGAGTACAGCAAATATTGTCTGGGTATTCCATTTGTTGTGCATCATTTCCTTCATAAAATAGCTCCAACGTATTCGTGTGAGGAACATAACGATACACGCGTCCAAGTTTTTTCTCACCAGCAGAAGTGTCGTCGAACCAGAAAACACCCTCTTGGAAGAACGCGCCCTCAAGTCTTGAGAACTTGATGCAGTTTTGTGCATCAGCTTCCTCACGGCACATATGTGGATCTACTTGCTTCCAAACAATTTTGAAGGTTTGTCCTGTTTTAAAGTTACTTGCAGCTGGATCAGTTACTGCTTCAATTGCTGCTGCGTAAAGTGTGCCGCCTTTTTGTAATGAACCAAGTTTTTGGCTAGTATCATTCGGGATAAAACGGTAAAGGTAGCTTGGGCTTGCATCCTCAGTTAAGTACACATAGCCTGTTGAAGGATCGATGGCACAAGCTTCGTGAGCAAAACGTCCCATTTCCTTGATTGGAGTTCTGGACAAGTCGTTCTCCGGCTGATGTGGATCTACTTCAAATACATATCCGTGGCCCTCAGAACGATTTTCTTCACAAGTTAACCAAGTACCCCAAGGTGTCGCTCCGCCTGCACAATTTCGGATGGTTCCTGAAGAGGTCACATATTCTTTCATTACTTCACGATTTGGACCTACAACTAGAGCCGATGTACCACCACCAGCGTTCACATCAAAAGGATTTTTACCAAAAGCAGGACCCCCAGATATTTCATGATTACGGACAAGAACCGTAGTATTGTTCGGGCCTTCAAATGCCGCCATGCCATCAAACATACCAGGAATTGGGGAGCCGTCTGTCATTAGGTCGCCTTCTTTGGAAATAATCTTGTAATGGAAGCCTCTTGGAAGATCAAGAATTCCATTTGGGTCCGGAACTAAAGGACCATATCCACCAAAGCCGCTAGTTGGGTTATTATCTTTACCAGCCGCGAACGTTTTAGCTTGTCCATCTACAGATAAAAGACCTGTAGTACCTAAAGTCAACGCTAGTGTACTCATTCCACCAACCTTTAAAAAATCTCTTCTGTTCAAACCGTTCTTTTCCATTCGATTGCCTCCTGAAATTTACTAGTTTAGTAGGATCTAAAATCGTTACGCCAATCCCATCTCCTAATTTATAAAATGAAGATTAATTGCGAATGAAGACACTGTTAACATCGTGTGAATATTTGAAAATAGGTATAAAGGTAGGTTTTTATAAAAAAAGAGGGAGAGATTTGATTCATTTAACGAAGGAACAAAATGACGAATGTTATTTTTGGGGTAAACCTAGGATAAATTACCCGTGATTAAGGTAATGAGTAAGGAGAAAAATAGTTATAATTTATAAATTATTATTAATTAATAGTTAAACCTCTTAAGAAAAAGATTAAGTTATCATTAAGCTCAGTAACGTTTACTTAGGGTATGTGCTAATTCGTGGTAAAATATGGTTAATATTAAAGTGCAGGAGAGGAATGTTTTGATGGAGAATGTTCAAGAGGCAAAACAAAGTGGATTTGAAATGGGGGTAAATGCGCCTTATTCATTAAATTACTTAATATATGTTCAAAATATATTTTTAAACAGTAGAAATCAAGATAGTAAAAATCCTTTATTTCCATATGTTGATAGCTCAAACTGGGGCATTTTAGAAGAAGAATATGAAAAGACCTATAAAGAAGTATGGAAAGAGGCATTAAATAAAAACTACGATAGTGAGACGTATGACCATCATTGGAATATTTGACATAGATAAATCACTCTACCAAAAGTTGTTCAAGCACGATGAAACAGGTGAATTCGGATATGTAGAGAGTGTTAAGTCCTTTTTAGCTTGGTGGCAAGGGATTTACGGAAAGATAGCCATTGAAGGTGTATTTGATGATGATCGAATGAATAAGATTTATAGGGAATTATCGAAATCAATAACTATCGATAAACGACTAAAAATTGATCTAATTTATGATAGATTATGTTTAACTGGACTATCTGAACGTTCTTGGTATGCAGTTCTACCTATTGAGGATGTTTTTATGTATAAACAAAAACCAGAGGTAGTATCAAGTTTATTAAAGTGTTGTGGGGTTCGTTAGTATCATTCTTAACTAGGGCTTATATGGAATGAGAATACTTGATTGGTTAATGCGCAGTAGACACTTACTGCGCATTAAATAATAATAGAGGGAAAAACTCCCCTTAATTAATAAACAGCGTTGAAAATAGCTAAAATAGACGGAAAAATTTCCCTTATTCTGCTCGAAAAACTTAAAATTAGGTAATTTTGCTTGTATAGGCGGAAATATTCCGCTTATTTACCCCAAAACGAGCTCTCATCTGTAATTAACGGAAAAAACTCCGCTTATTTTTTTATCGCTAGTTTCTCAATTTAAGGACTTGGCATTTTATTCAAGGGCAGTTGGATGAAGGCGGGGTACTTATTTTTATAAGAACCTCATGTACATTGCATTACGGTGAACCATATCACACAAGTACAAGTGAAAAATCTATTCTGACATTTTACATTTCCCAAAAGATCCATAGTAGATTAGTTTAATCTTATTGGGAGAATATAAAAATTGACAACAAAAAGAAGAGGTGTTAAGTTTACCTTACGACCGTTCGGGAGGTATGATGTGATGACGACCTTAAATCAAATCAAAGAAGTTTCTTTAAAGCATTTTGCAAAAGGTGGGTATGAAGGTGCATCATTGGCACATATTGCCGAAGATGTAGGGATAAAAAAACAGTCAATCTATACACATTTTAAAGGGAAAGATGAACTTTTTCTACAGCTCTGCAGTGATGCGAGTGAGAAGGAAATAGTGTTTGTTAGTAATTTTATAGACAATAATAAGAATCGACCAATAAAAGATTTCTTATATGACTTTCTATTGCAAAGCATAGACCGATACGAACAAAATGATTCTAATAAATTTTGGATTCGCACAGCATTTTTTCCACCTAGCCATCTTAATGAAATGGTAACGAAAGTCTCTTATCAATTTTTAGATCAGTTAGAAGAACTTTTAATACCGATAATAAAAGAAGCTATGGTAGAAGGAGAAATTTGTTCAACCATTGGTGAAATACAGGCTACAGCTGCTTTTTTAGGAATTTACGATGGAATCATCGTTGAAATGATTTATGGAGGCCCAAAACGACTACAGAGGAGATTCGATGCTTCTTGGGAAATTTATTGGCGGGGGATTTCGATGTAATTAAAGGTGATGGGGTGTTATAGAATGAATCAAAATTGGATACTAGTTATCATTGCTGGTTTTATTGAAATAGTGTGGGCAATCGGATTGAAGCATGCGAGTAGCTGGCTTTCCTGGGTAGGTATCGCTGTACTCATATATGTCTCTTTTGTTTTACTGATAAAGGCACAAAGGAGTTTGCCTGTTGCTACGGTATACGCAACTTTCACTGGTATCGGGACAGCAGGGACAGTTGTTGTGGAGATGGTGGCTTTCGGAGTAGCCTTTAGTTGGACGAAAGTATTTTTTATTCTATTACTGCTGATTGGGGTAATAGGCCTAAAACTTGTTACAACTGAACCAGATATGAAAGAGGGTGCAGCGTAAAATGGCTTGGTTGTATCTTATGCTGGCGGGAGCTTTTGAAGTAGTCGGAGTTATAGGAATGAATAAAGTAGTCAAGGACAAAGACTTGAAGTCATACTTGATCGTGTTCCTTGGTTTTATATGTAGCTTTAGCCTTTTGAGCCTAGCTATGAAAACTCTTCCTGCTGGAACATCTTATGCTGTGTGGACAGGGATTGGTACTGTGGGTGGAACACTAGTTGGAATGTTGTTTTATGGGGAATCAAAGGATTGGAGAAGGATTTTATTTATAGGTGTGATTGTAGCAGCCGTTATTGGACTGAAAATGACTACGTAGCCTCAGAACTAATTTACTGGACAATAATGATTATCATACTACGTTTACCTATGTTTGTTGAAGATAAATGTAAATAAGCTACTACAATGTTGCGTTGGTCAAAAGACTGACGCATTTTTAATTTCCTTCATTGATCTATTAAGAAGTATTTTTGTTTTGATTAACTCTTTTTGTTGCAAATGCAATAAAATTAAATTATATTTAATTTATGTAAATTATGTTGCAATTACAACATTAAATGGCAAAGGAGTAAATTATGAAGGAAATACTTCGTGAAATTGGAATGATTGCAAGAGCTCTGGATTCAATAAGTAATATCGAATTTAAAGATTACGACCTTACAAAAGGGCAGTACTTGTACATTGTGCGAATATGTGAAAATCCAGGAATCATTCAAGAAAAACTAGCTGAGATGATAAAGGTTGATCGAACAACAGCAGCTCGTGCTATAAAAAAACTTGAAATAAATGATTTTGTTGAAAAGAAGGATGATGAACATAACCAAAAAATTAAAAAACTTTTTCCAACAGAAAAAGGGAAGAAGGTTTATCCCTTCATAAAAAGAGAAAATGATTTTTCCAACAAGATTGCATTAGAGGGATTTTCCGAAGAAGAAATGGAAACCCTTTTTACTCTTCTTCAAAGAGTGAGAAAAAATGTAGAAATTGATTGGGAATTCGTTAAAAAAGGAAACAAAAGAAACTATTGAATAAGGAGCGACATAATAAAATGACAATGAGCATAAAGAAATGCACTCTTGAAGATTTACTCATACTTCAAAAAATTAGCTATGAAACATTTAATGAAACATTTAAGGATCAGAACTCACCTGAAAATATGAAAGTCTATTTGGATAAGGCATTTAACATAAAACAATTAGAAAAAGAGTTATCCACTAGTTCCTCGCAATTCTTTTTTGTTTATTTCAATCATGAAGTCGCTGGATATTTAAAAGTAAACACTAATGAGGCTCAATCAGAAGCAATGGGTGATGAATCACTTGAAATCGAGAGGATTTACATAAAGAGAGAATTCCAAAAACATGGGCTTGGTAAACATCTGTTTAATAAAGCGCTGGAAATTGCAAAGGAACATAATAAACAGAAAATCTGGCTAGGCGTATGGGAAAAGAATCAAAACGCGATTGCTTTTTATGAAAAAATGGCGTTTGTTCAAACCGGAGCCCACTCTTTTTATATGGGTGATGAAGAACAAATAGATTTTATTATGACCAAAACACTCAATTGATTTTCTCAATCATTAGATACATAAAACTTATTTGAAAAGCCTTAGAAACGTCTAGGGCTTTTTTACACCTTATTCACAATCTCTAGTTACACAGAAAGTTATATTTTATTTTATATAACTTGTTGCTGAACAAGTAAGCTTTTTCTCGGTATCTAATTTATATGGTTTGTACTTTTATAACAATAAATAAGTCATATTCATATACTATTCCTAGAATTCGACTATTGGAGGTAGGTTTAATGAAAATTGAAAAAAGACCAACCTATTATGGATATGATCTGCTTATAAATAATGTTTTACATAAGCGGTGCTTGAACTGTAATTCTTGGTATGAATTTAGTGGAGAATTGGGAGTTTGTAAAAAGTGTTTACAAAAACTCAGTAAATTGAGTGGAAGCCCAATAATTAAATAATAAGCTTTAAAAAGTTCTTATATAAACAAAAAGGGTTCAGAAATGAACCCTTAATATATTTTTCTGTTATCCGCTTTTTACCTTCTGAACGAAATTTTGTCAGAGTATTATTTAGGTCTTGTAGCTCTTATTTTATTGCCAGTTTCTCCAAGCTCACGAGCAAACTCTTCATCCACACGTTCTGGTTCGATCTTCAAGTTTGCTGGAGTTTGAGGCAACGAAGTTTTACTGCTAGCCGGTTTAGAACCACCTTGTCTTCCACCCATCATATTCCCTCCTATCATAATTTAAATCTTTCTTATTATGGCTAAGGATCTCATTTATATAGCTATAGATTGAATCATTACTAAAACTTTTTTCCTACTTATACTTAATGCTCCGTTAGTGTAGGGGAGATTAGCATTTGAAAAATAACTCGTAACATGAAGTATGAAAATATTTCTACATACTCTTTGCTTGAATGATCGGAGAATCACGCTACTTTTTGCGGGATGCAAGAGAGCAAAGTGTCTTTTTCCTATTTAATTATCTACGTTTTTGTTTAACTGAGTTTGATAAATGATTTACAATGGAGAAAGAATTCAATATCTTATACTAAGTTTTAAAAAAGGATGCAAAACCATGTCAAATAAAATAGTGATTATTACAGGAGCAAACAGTGGGTTAGGTCTTGAAACCACGAAACATTTTCTAAGCACAGGCAATATTGTAATCATGGCAGTCAGAAATTTAAATAAAGGTGAAGCTGCAAAACAACAGTTGCTGCAGTTGTACCCTAAGGGGCAAATTGACGTTCTTCATTTAGATTTATCGAAATTAAAGACTGTACATAATTTTGTAGCCGAGTTTTCTAGTAGATACAATTCCTTAGATTTGTTGATTAACAATGCCGGGGTGATGACGCCTCCTTATTCAAAAACAGAAGAAGGCTTTGAACTTCAGTTTGGGAGTAATCATTTAGGGCATTTTGCTTTAACAGGTTTGCTTCTTCCTTATTTGGAAAAAGCAGAACAACCTCGAGTGGTGACATTAAGCTCGATTGCTCATCGAAATGGCGTCATTGACTTTGAAAATTTGGAGGGTTCAAAGGGATATAAAGCCATGAAGTTTTATAGTCAAAGTAAATTGGCAAACCTTTTATTTGCTAAAGAGCTAGATGAACGTCTTAAACGAAACGGTTATAAAACGATTAGTTTAGCAGCACATCCAGGGATATCTTCGACCAATCTTTTTAGAATTGGAAAAGAAAGTACACCTTGGTATATCAAACCTCTGATCAAACTACTCTCTCAACCTGCAGAAAAAGGGGCTTTGCCTACGATTATGGCAGCTACAGATGAAAAGTTGGTAGGGGGAGAATATATTGGTCCGGATGGTGCAGGCAACCGAAAAGGAAATCCAGTGATCGAAGTACCAAAGGAGAGCGTCTATCACAAAGAAACCATGAAGAAACTATGGGATGTTTCCGAGCAATTAACAGGGATTGAATATAAGCTTACATAATGGTTTGGTAGTTGATTTCAGTCTGTTCAACAGTAGAAAGGATTAATATTCTAGATGAAAAAATTATGGCATAAACTCGAAACCGCATTGGTCCAATCTCGTTTACGTTTACCTCTTTACATCATCACAATTATTTTTGGTGTTGGTTTTTTTATCGAGCCTAATATCTTCATGCCTACCATTTTTGTCATATTTTTAGGTTTGCTCATTGTTTTTGAAAGTATCATTCCTACGGGATATCCATTAGTCTACAAATCCTTAACAAATTTTCTTCCAAGAAGTATACAGACACCTATTTTGGTATTTGTAAGTACAACAGTCATCTTTATGGGCCTTTTTATCATGTTCATAGGACTAGCGGTAGAAATGGGTCGTTTGTTTCGCTAATGAGAGAGTAACCCTTGTTTGTAAGGGTCACTAGTAAGGAAATACATTTACTGAAGGATGCTAATCTTGAAGAAG
This sequence comes from Litchfieldia alkalitelluris, assembly GCF_002019645.1. Lineage (GTDB taxonomy): Bacteria > Bacillota > Bacilli > Bacillales > Bacillaceae_L > Litchfieldia > Litchfieldia alkalitelluris. The sequence goes on from NZ_KV917374.1 coordinate 1,955,445, forward strand.
GAGATTAGCATTTTTATGTTGAAATAAGAGTCATGGATATGAAAATCATAAGACCCATTGGGACGGAGGTTAGCCCTTTTAAGAGAACATTTTAGATTGGACAGGATTTAAGACGATTCTTAAATTAATCGAAGATTCTTATTGGGGAAGACCTACAAAATAGCGAGGAGCGGTTTTTTTGGAACTAAACGATGTAATATATGGACATAGATCAATTAGAGAGTATGAAGATCGAGAAGTCAGTCAAGAGTTACTCGATCAGATATTAGATGCAGGTATCCGTGCTTCTTCAAGTGGAAATATGCAAACCTATTCGATTGTTGTCACAAAAGACAAAGAGCTTAAGAAAAAATTATACAGTGCACATATGGAACAATCGATGGTTGTTGATGCACCTATTCTTTTAACTTTTTGCGCTGATTTTAATCGAATGAGAAAGTGGTTGTCTCTCAATGATGCGCCGGTACAATTCGATAATTTCATGAGCTTTATGATTGGAGCAATTGATGCAACCTTAGTATCACAAAATTGTGCTTTAGCCGCTGAAAATGCTGGGCTAGGGATTTGCTATATGGGCTCAACGTTAGCCAATTGTGATCAAATTGGGGAGTTATTAAATCTGCCACCTAATGTGGTACCAGTTGTAGGTTTTTCATTAGGTTATCCAGCTGAAAACCCTGCCCCACGTGATCGACTGCCAAGACAGGGACTTGTTCACTACGATCAGTATCGTGATTATTCGGATGAAGAGATTCTAGAAATCTATAAAGACAGAGATGAAAAAGGATGGAAACGCTACATGGACGTCCCGCGTCTTAAGGAAATGACAGAGCAATTAGGCTTAAAAAACCTTGCTCAAATCTACACGATTGCCAAATATACGAAAGAATCTCATCAAGAGTTCTCGCAGACAGTACTGAATTACTTGCAGCAGCAGAATTTTATGAACAATAAGGATGAGTGAGGAGGTTTCTTTTTTAATACTCCAAAAACCCCTAGAGATCTTTAGAAAAAAGTGGGCTGATGTCATGGGAATTTGATATATAGTAAGGTGAAAAGTAACAATTTTTCAGGGGAATACACTTCTAAAATCAGTGTGTTCCCTAATATTTTATTTTTCTTATTACCACTATACTTACATTATAAAGTTAATTAAATTCGTAAGGGATAGGGAGGAATAAGAAATGTTTTATACATTTTTAAGAGAAAATAAGATTGCGGCAGCGGTAATGGTGTTTTTAAGATTATATTTGGGGTATCAATGGATCACATCTGGTTGGGATAAAGTAACAGGTGGCTTTGATGCAAGTGGATATTTACAAGGAGCTGTACAAAAAGCGACAGGAGAACACCCGGCAGTGCAAGGTTGGTGGGCGAGCTTTTTAGAAGGCTTTGCTATTCCAAATGTTGGATTATTTAATGTATTAGTCCCTTGGGGTGAGGTACTTGTTGGGATCGCATTAATTTTAGGTTTATTCACAACATTTGCTGGATTAATGGGAATTGTGATGAACTTTGCCTTTATGTTCTCTGGAACAACAAGCACAAACCCACAGATGGTTTTAATCACTTTCTTCATTTTAGTAGCGGGAAGCAATGCAGGTAAATTTGGTTTGGATTATTATGTTATTCCTTATATCAAAAAAGCATTTGGCAAAAAAGATAACCAGCCATTATTGGTGAACAAGTAATAGAGAAAGCAGTCTGTATAGCTTTAAATAGAGATAGTTAAATGAAGAGACTAAGATAATAGTTAGAAGTGGGCGCGTTAATCTAAGGATTAACGCGTCTTTGAGTTGGATACTAGGGATGTAGGATTGGCGTATGAGTAGATTAAGCTAAATTAGTAAACATCTTATATAAGGTGTTTACAGAAATTATCTCTTACTCCTTAAAAGAATTTCATTTATAATTAAGATAAAAAGAGAGGTGTCTTTTAAGAGAGTAATATGGAAATTCGAAAACTAAAATTGGGTGAAAAAGCGCCGTTTGATTTATTGTTATTAGCTGATCCATCACAGTTAATCGTTGAGGATTACTTAAAACGTGGAGAATGCTTTATTGCTGAAATTAGTGGGAACATGATTGGTGTCTATATCCTCCTTCCTACCAGACCTAACACAGTCGAGTTAGTAAACATTGCAGTAGCAGAAGAGCTGCATGGAAAAGGAATTGGTAAACAGTTAGTGATGGATGCGATAAAAACAGCAAAAAACAAAGGCCACAACACAATCGAAATTGGTACTGGAAATTCAAGTATAGGGCAACTCGCACTATATCAAAAATGTGGATTTAGAATAACTGGTGTTGATTTGGATTTCTTTATTAAACACTATCCAGAAGAAATCTACGAAAATGGGATACAGTGTAGGGATATGATTCGGCTCTCGCAAGATTTATAGAATTTTATACAGTTTAGTAATGTATTATTTAAAATTAATGGAGGTAACTGTATGTTTAACACACCAATTGGCCAATTTAGGCTAATGGGCTTTTTAGAAGGTATATCATTAATAATCTTGTTATTTATTGCTATGCCGCTGAAGTACATGGCGGGTTTGCCGGAAGCAGTCACAGTTGTTGGCTCTCTTCATGGTCTGTTCTTTCTGATGTATTTGGTTACTATCGCTTATGTTACTTTTAAAATTAGATGGTCACTTTTATGGGTAACGTCAAGTATTGCTGTTGCGTTTATTCCTTTTGGGAATCTTATTCTGGATGCGAAGCTACGCAAGTCACGTTTTAACGCTTAATCTGTTTACATAGTTAGAACTGGTCTGAACCATGGCGGACTTCGGACAACTTTGGTTAGATCAACAAGAAAGCTGTCTGAACCTGGGTAGACTTCGGACAGCTTTGGTTAGATCTAATAGAAAGTTGTCCGAACCTGGGCAGACTTCGGACAGGTTTGGTTAGATTTACGAGATAGCTGTCCGAACCTGGGTAGACTTCGGACAGCTTTGGTTAGATCTAATAGAAAGTTGTCCGAACCTAAGTAGACTTCGGACAGCTTTGGTTAGATCTAATAGAAAGTTGTCCGAACCTAAGTAGACTTCGGACAGCTTTAGCTCATACAACAAAAAAGCTGTCCGAACACAGGTGTACTTCAGACAGCTTTGTGTCTAACAACAAGAAAGCTGTCCGAACCTAGGTAGACTTCGGACAGCTTTGGCAATATCAACAAGAAAGCTGTCCGAACCCAGGCGCACTTCAGACAGCTTTGGCTAGATCAACAAGAAAGCTGTCCGAACCAAGGTAGACTTCAGACAGCTTTGGCTCATACAACAAAAAAGCTGTCCGAACCTAGGTAGACTTCGGACAGCTTTGGCTCATACAACAAAAAAGCTGTCCGAACACAGGTGTACTTCAGACAGCTTTGTGTCTAACAACAAGAAAGCTGTCCGAACCTAGGTAGACTTCGGACAGCTTTGGCAATAACAACAAGAAAGCTGTCCGAACCTAGGTAGACTTCGGACAGCTTTGGCAATAACAACAAGAAAGCTGTCCGAACCTAGGTAGACTTCGGACAGCTTTGGTAATAACAACAAGAAAGCTGTCCGAACCTAGGTAGACTTCGGACAGCTTTGGCAATATCAACAAGAAAGCTGTCCGAACCTAGGCGCACTTCAGACAGCTTTGGCTAAATCAACAAGAAAGCTGTCCGAACCTAGGTAGACTTCGGACAGCTTTGGCTAGATCAACAAGAAAGCTGTCCGAACCCAGGCGCACTTCAGACAGCTTTGGCTAAATCAACAAGAAAGCTGTCCGAACCCAGGCGCACTTCAGACAGCTTTGGCTAAATCAACAAGAAAGCTGTCCGAACCAAGGTAGGCTTCGGACAGCTTTGGCTCATACAACAAAAAAGCTGTCCGAACACAGGTGTACTTCAGACAGCTTTGTGTCTAACAACAAGAAAGCTGTCCGAACCCAGGCGCACTTCAGACAGCTTTGGCTAGATCAACAGTCAAGTCCATAATATTGTGTAAAATACTAATACAATGTTTTCAACTGTTTTCAAGGTTTGGGGTTAGGTCTCCCCTTACATTTTTTTTTGCGAAAGCTTCCATGATTTTTCTTTTGCATATCCAGGAGAGGCTGTCAAAGGCCTTTCACTTTGATAGCCTCTCCTGGATATGCCATAATACCATAATTGGAAGTTTCGGTAAAAATACTATAGGGACTTCTTCCGGGAGTATGCATTCTCTTGATATTCCATTAAGACTGCACCTACTAAACGAAAAGCAGACTGTGTATTCGGAAATATCCTATTGACTCTTTCTCTTCTTCGTACTTCTTGATTTAAACGTTCAAGAGAATTGGTACTTCTCAGATAACATCGCATACCTTCGGGATGATTCATATACTGAATGGTATCTTCGAAACCTTCTTCAAAAATTTGAAGAGCCTTCTCATACTTTGGGATATCTCCATATTGACTCATTAGTTCATTTTTAAAAGTACGAATATCCTCGATCGTAATTGCTTCAAACACTCGTTTTATCATCTTACGAATATCAGCAGAGTCTTTCTTTGGCAGCGTGTTAATAATATTTCGTTTAAAATGTACATAACACCTTTGCCAGCTAGTACCTATAAATTCACGTTGTATTGCCTTCTGTAACCCTTTATGTGCATCTGAAATAACAAGTTTTGGGGATTGAAGCCCACGCGATTTCAGCTGTTGAATAAAGCGACTCCAACTCTCAAAATCTTCAACATGATCCACACTTAAACCTAAAACTTCACGCTTGTTTTTATCCGTAATCGCTGTAGCAATATAAACTGCTTTGGAGACGATTTTATGATGTTCCCGAACTTTTATATACATTGCATCAACAAAAAGATAAGGGAAATATCTAGTGTTTAAAGGTCGTTTAGCCCAATCATTAACAATTGGATCAAGTTTTTGAGTAAGTGACGAAACAAATGACTTTGAGACAGTTTCGCCACAAAGTTGTTCTACAATTTGAGTGACCTTGCGAGTTGATACACCATTAATAACCATCTCCAACATAGAGATTACTAGAGCTTGATCACAACGGGCGTATTTCTCAAATACTGAGGTTGAAAATTCACCATTACGAGTTCTTGGTACCTTAAGCGTGACTTTACCAACATTCAAGAGTAACTCACGTTCATAATAACCATTGCGATAATCACGTCGATCAGCGGACCGCTCATAGGCAGCTACGTTTAAATAGTCATCTCTCTCTTTTTCCATGACATTATTTAATACCAAAACAATCGCAGATTTGATAACTGCTTCAATATCAGAATTTATAACGGATTCTTTTAAATTTTCCAAATCTAGGGTAAACTGTAATTGGGTCATTATTATTCCTCTTTTCTAATGTTTATCGTCGTTGAAAACATTGTAGCCAAGAGTGAATAAAATGAACCCTTTTTCTTTTTACACAATTATACGGACTTAATCAGATCAACAAGAAAGCTGTCCGAACCTAGGTAGACTTCGGACAGCTTTGGCAATATCAACAAGAAAGCTGTCCGAACCTAGGCGCACTTCAGACAGCTTTGGCTAAATCAACAAGAAAGCTGTCCGAACCTAGGTAGACTTCGGACAGCTTTGGCTAGATCAACAAGAAAGCTGTCCGAACCAAGGTAGACTTCGGACAGCTTTGGCTATATCAACAAGAAAGCTGTCCGAACCCAGGCGCACTTTAGACAGCTTTGGCTAAATCAACTAAGAAGCTGTCCGAACCCAGACGCACTTCAGATACCTCTAAATCATAAGACTTCAAACCTGTCTAAAATACTCCCTCTAACCTCCTAATACATCTCCCGCAACATCTTCTTCGCCCTAAGCAACCTTGTTTTAATTGTCGATAAATTGATATTCAATTGTTCTTCGATTTCTTTTAAAGAATGCTCCTTAAAGTAGTAGAGATTAATGACCTCCTTATACTTCGCAGGTAGCAATCTAAGTTTTTCTCTAAGTTCTTCTTTTTCATAAAAAGATAAAAGTTCAGATTCAGGTGTACACACTTCCTTAGCTTGAAACACCTCGATATCGTCACGAAGCAAATCTCGTTGATGGTATCTTTTTCGTAAAAAATCAATACAATGATTGATCGCAATACGGTAGATCCAGGAATGGAAAGAACAATCACCGTTAAACTGTTTACGAGATAAATAGCATTTCAATAGAATTTCGTGGGATAGATCTTCTGCTAAATAGATATCTTTCACATAAGAAAGTGCGAGGCTATACACTTTCTTTTTGTATTCCATATAGAGCTCATTCACTTTTTGTTCGCTCAGACTTTGGTCAAATCTAGCTAGATAAATGGCTTGATTTGCTTTTATTTCCATAGTAGCCTCCTTATTTCTTGAAAAAGATATGTACAACCCAGCCCTATTCCATAAGGGATGGGTTATCGGGTCCTCCTATTAAATCCAGTTGAAAAGGAAGTACCTGATAACCCTTTTTTTATCATCCTATTTCACAAATATCTCATGCAGATATAACTCAAATTGTCCCTTTTCTTTCGCAGGGTCTTCTAAAGCGATTTGCCCTTTAAAGAGTGTTTCACCTGTTTTAATATCAGCAACAACCACATCCGCATCTAAATTCAAGTGTGGAGTCATTTGGGATGTGACAGCATAGAACTTACCGTCTTGCACTGTTATTATTGTGGATGGCGCAATTCCCTCTTGATTTGATAATGGGACGCTGAAAACTTGACCAATTTGTTTATCTACTAAACTATAAGGAGTCACTAAAAGCCCTTGTTCATCATAAATCGTAAAATAAATAGTAGAACCATCAAAGAAGCTTAAATAATTTTCATCTAATTTCAACTCAGGAATATCAATACTTTCTTTTTCTTTCGCTACTAAATCGTAAGTGATAATTTCCTGGTTTGTCAGTTCTTCTCTATAAGACTCTTTATCATCAATTATTTTCATTTCCGTTTTTAAGATGATAAGCTGTTCAGTAGCCTTTGTATGGTCAGATCCAATTAATTGTATGCTTGTATGGGTATTATGTTGCCCCTCTGATACCTGAACAATAGCTTCATGGCTACTTATGTTCTGATTAGCTAAATCAATTGTATAGATATGTTTTTCATTGTAATAGTTATTATCATTTCTCATCGTGTTTTGGGTAATAAGGTATATCTCATTTTCAAGCTTCTGTACATCTTCCACAAAAACATGCTCGAGTTCTAATGCTTCTGGGACTTCAATCGTGAAGGAGTCGATGTTACCATCCTCTTTGTTTAACACAGAGATATCAAACTTAAAATCACGCGATTGGAATGATCTCATGTCATACTCTACACCTGCATAAGCGAGAAACTGCTTATCCTCAAAATATGAGGTAACCCATGCATCTTTTCCTCTCATAAAGGAACGATATTCTTTCTGTAACTCCTTGATCACAGTCGGAGAGTGGCCGATGATCTGGTCTAGAAAGGAACGACTATTGTATGTAGAGCCTTCTGACGTAATTTTTAAGTTCGTACTCACATAACTCATAGAAGAAGTAACTGAATAAGATCCTTCCAACACTAGTGACTCAATCTCTTTCGAATCACCACTTTGTGTTTGAATCACAAACTCTGGGAATGGTTCCTCTGACAAAGCTGAATTCACATAAAAAGCTCCAATGCTAAGCACAATAACAGCGAGGATTGCTGTGAATTTCCAATATTTTTTCATATTAAACACTCCTTATACGGTGATCTTTTTCGTTAATAAAAATCCACTCATCCAAATAGATGCTGCGAGTACTATTAAACCAATGATGATTTCAAGTACTAACAACTCAATCGGATAGAAAAAACCATCTAGAACCAATTCTTGTAAAAGTAGCGGTGAAATTAATACAACTACAGCGACAACCGTATAAATAAGGCCCGCAAAAATACCTTTCCATCTGAAACTTCTTTCCATTAAAATGGCTGTAAATAAAATCGAAACAGCCAACAAACCTGCTCCATAATATAAGATAAGTTCAATCATGCTTCCTGGAATAATGATCGATAATTCTGGTAAGTTGGTGACAATTTCGTTCACAGTCATATCGTTTCGGAATTCGTCGTCTGGAACCATGACCTTCATTACCATCATCTCAAACGGTAGCATAATAAGTTGAAAGGCAACCAAACCAAATGTCATAATCATGATCGTAGTAATTTTCGAAAAAAAGATATTCAATCTAGAGGTTGGAAGCATTAATAATCGATAAACAAATGTGTTTTTTCCAACCCAATCACGATACCAAATCAGAAAGATGTAAAACCCTACACCAGCAACACACAACGCAATTGGACCCATGAACCATGCACTTCTTACGATTTGAATGAAGCTCATTTGACCCCAAGATTCTAGAAACTCTGCTTTTGGCATTAAATCTTCATAAATTCTTTCATTAGCCATGTTTAAGTAATTTTTTGATACAACAATGACTCCGATAATCTGCACAAAAAATGTAATAGCGAGTAAGACTGAAAATAGTTTTGCAACACGGTTGAATTCAAAATTAACAAGCTTCAGGTAATTCATCATCGTTGATACACCTCTCTCATCACATCAATCACAGACTTCCCTTCCATTTCACGTGCTTCTTCTGCACTAAATTCCTTTGTGACTAATCCGTTATCTAGTAGGACCACCTTATCGATTAAATGTTCGATATCGCTTACTTCATGAGTTGTAATGATGACGCCACGATTTTCAATCAGATGACTTGTGAATACGTTGGCGATTTCCTCTCGACTGAACATGTCAATTCCTGAGAATGGCTCATCCATCAGTACATAATCCACATCAAGTGCTAACCCAAGCAGCAGATTTACTTTTGCCGTATTTCCCTTTGATAAGGAAGAAATGCGATCGTTTGATTCTAATCTGAAAAAACCTAGTATTTCGGTGGCACGTTCTTGATTCCAACAAGAGTAAAAGTCTTTCATAAACTCCATCGCTTCTGCTATGGTCATCTGTGGAAGCATCGTAATCGCATCAGGGATAAAGGTGACTTTTTCAAATGTGTGTTTATCTAGTGGCTTTCCGTCTATTAAAATTTGTCCTTTATTAATTGGCGTGAGTGCCATAATTGCGTTTAAGATGGTCGTCTTACCAACACCGTTTATTCCTATTAAACAAGTAATTTCGCCCTTGTTCGCTGTAAAAGATACACCTTTTAATATTTTCTTGCGTCCGTATTTCTTTTCAACGTCTATCACTTCAATCATGTTTAAGCCTCCTTATCATCGTTAGCCGTGTACTTTTCCCTAACCAAGTTAAGTAGTTCCTCGACTGGTACATTAATAGAACGAACAGATGTCACAAACACATCAACTGCTTCAACCAGCAGTTCTTCTCTTACCTTACCTAAGATTTCTTTGTCTGTTGTGATTTTACTTGGATGGTTTTTTTCCGTATAAATCAAACCCTGTTCCTCCATTTCCTTATACGCTCGTTGCGCGGTGTTAGGATTCACTTTCATCCTATTGGCCAAATCTCGTCTCGACGGGATTTCCTCCCCAGGCACCAATTCACCAATTGCTATTTGTTCCTTAAAATAACGAACAATTTGCAAATAGACTGGATCACGATTATTAAAATTTACATTCATCAAAACAACTCCTATACGAGCTTTTAAGTAATTACATCACCTAGGTGTGTGTATTAAGTAATTCATACACTTTGTATGTACTAAGTGGTTCATACACTACAAGTGTATTATATGAATAATACACTATGGTTGTCAATTGTATCTTGGAAACTTTTTTTATAACAGTAGTTAGACCCTACTGTTTCAAGTACTTGGATGAATCTTTAGAGTGAAACTTTTTACATTATTTCCCGTCTATATAATCATCGAGTATTTTAAAGGGGGACATAGAAAAGCAAAAAATCAATGATTCCCATGAAGTGAAGTTAATCGGCTTAAATGCAGTTGATGATAAAGTAGTAGATGTACTTCCAATTCAAGACAAAAGAAATATAACGCCTTCGGAATGGGCTAACAGTGAACAAGGAAAATCACGGGAACTAAACGAAATTAAGCAATACGCAAATATTATGAAGGAGAAGATCAGGCATTAACGAAACAGTCATAACAAGGTGTTAGAAATAAATTTTATGAATGAAATTAGGAGGACAAACATGAAAAAGCTTATAGGCTTGTTAATTGTATTAACTATTATTCTACTTTGTGTAACAAAATCAACGTATGTAGAAGGCTCTGAGTTATTTATTATTATAGGCTCATTGGCAGTCATCTCGATCATTTATAACCTGAAACACAATCGATTCAGTGTGATTTCAAGCCATTCAGCGGTAATCGGCTTTTTGTGTTTCTGGGTCTTTGGGTTAACGGATTTGATACTAGACCATTTTATCTACTTCCTTCCAACAGGAAATGAAGATGGCTCTCCTTTAACTTTAGGAATGAAAATGAACGAGTATAGTGATGATATGTTTGTTGCTAGTGTATTATTAATGCTATCGGTAGTAGTCATTTCTAATCTAGTATTATTTTTCCTTAAACTACCTAATAAAATTCGTAAGGTACCTTCTTAGGTGATTTAAAAGGTAGCCTATAATTAAGTGAAAAGGGAATTTTTCTAAAAAGGAGCAAATTTTATGCTTTTCATGATTATTGTCAAAGCCTCGAAGAATTCGGAAGCGGGAAATCTTCCGAGCCCAGAGCTTATGGAAGCAATGACGAAGTACAATGAGGAATTAGTGAAGGCTGGCGTGCAAGTTATGGCTAAAGGACTTTATCCAAGTTCAAATGGGATTCGCTTTTCTTATCCAAAACAAGGAGAAGAGCCGGTGGTCACGGATGGCCCATTTACGGAAACGAATGAATTAGTTGCTGGGTTCATTCTAATTGATGTGAAGTCGAGGGAAGAAGCAATGCAGTGGGCCATGCGGATGCCGGATCCACAGGGACATGGGGAAGGTCAAATTGAGCTGCGACAAGTATTTGAGTTTCCGGAGTAAACGAATAAACAGTAATGACTGTAGTTTGAGAGTTTCATTATTTATTGATAAAAAAGCGTAAATAGTTCTTACTGAGCTACCGAAGGCGTTGCTTTAAGTAGAGGTCATCGTTAACCTCTTTTTTTGGTCATCAATATATGAAACCATATATTTTAGGGGAGGACGTTATGAAAGGTAGAATAATTGTCATGTTAGTTATAGGATTATTCATTTCTGGTTGTGGTTCAGTTCGTCTTAATGAAGAACACGATCAATATTTATCTGACAAAGGATGGGAAATTAAAGAACTTACAGAAGAAAGAACCTATCTATTAGATATCCCCGATGAACTTTTAAGTAATTATGAAGCAAGTGGTATAACATTTTTAAATGAATATTTAGGGAAGGAAGTTACGACATACTCATACGAGTTAAAAGATAAAGATATTGAGGGAGAACGCTTAAAAGCATTTGTGTACGAAGTAGAAGGGGAAATTATCGGAGGCTATGGTGTGCTTCCAAGTTGGACTCCAGGTAGATTTAATTTGGATGATAAAGAACGTTTAGTTAATGAAGAAATGATTAAAAGTAAGTAACTCCATATATGGGAGGGGAAAATGAAAAATACTAATCTGGTTTTATTTGTACTTATATTATCTTTATATAGTATTCTTTTAAATGGATGTGACTCACCAGAGCCGACAAATAGTATTGATTTAATGGATGTAGAAAATGAAGTACTGATGCCTGATGAAATGCCTGGTGATTTTAACTTTTCGTTAAAATATGGAGTTGGTGCATTGAATGAAATAAACACATTCAAGAATTCTTATACAAAAGACTTGGTCGAAGACGGAACCATTACAACAGATTTGACATTTTCAAAAAACGAACTTCGAAACATCTATAGCGAAATGAAGAGACCATTCAACATATTACCTACATAGGGGAAGACGGGTCTTCTATCTCTTCCACTCCTTCTGCTGGTTACTATTTAGTCATCCAATTGAATGGAGAAGCCTATCAAGCATATTGGGTAAGTGAAATTTTCGATGAACAAATAAGAAACAAATTAGCTATATTTGTTCATCAGTTTTTGCATGATGAAATGATTGCGAAAAAGAAGGAATATAAAAAACTCCCAGAACCAACTGGAAGGTATGCTTTTTCGTAGAAGGATGTTGAACTCTTTGTTTAAGAATCCTTCTCTTTACACATAATTTAGAGATCTTATTTTTCGATTTTAACATTTTAATACGATAAGGAGGAACTCAATTGAGATGTGGATCAAAGTGCTTTCTTGTTGAGATGGAAGTAAATGGAGAAAAGAAATTGAAGTCGGTGACTGCGAGAACACCCGTTGACGCAAGAAAAACAATTCGATTGGAATACGGAGCCAAAGCTCAAATCTTAACCGTTAAAGAAGAGAAAAAATCCTAATTTTTTCGACACATGCTATTCATGAAAACTTTTACAACTCATATAAATTGCTTTAGTAAACAATGGATATAATAATGGGAAACTTAGTGGAAGTGGACGAATATGAGAAGTAATCGACATATTAATAAATACCCATATATTATACTAGGACTAATTCATCTCACCATGTTGGTTGTCACGATATATAAAAGTCCAAATAGGAAAAAAAGTGTGGTCCTTTTATTTAATTATGCTGGGTTTTCATACCTTTTTGAATATATAGTTGCTGTGCTTTGTGATGCATATGCATATAAACCTAATTTCTTAAAACAAAAAAATTTAGATAATATATTTGGCTCCATATGTTCTCAGTTATTTTATGTCCCGGTAACTGCATTATTTATTTCAGTTTTCAGTTTTGGATGGAAAGTGAAATTGATATTTAGCTTGTATTTTGCGTTAATTGAGAAGCTGTTTATACTGCTGGGTTCTTTTAAAAATCATTGGTGGAAAACAAGATACACATTTATTATCATTTTTCTATCATTTTTTATAAATGATCTATGGAACGAACAACTAACTAAAAAAAATCCTTTCATTTTGTTTATTTCTTTTTTTAATCTAATCCAAGTGACCTGGATGAATACAGTTTATATTTTGGCTGTATTAGGAAAAATACTTTATGGTATGCCACCTTATTTTAAGTGGGAAGAGCATTTTAAAGTTGCACCTTTTTTTGGTTTTCTAACTTCCTTTGTTTTAGCACGGTGGCTGAAAAAGGATGCGTTAAAAGCAAATTTAAAATCGTTTACCTTCATGCTTGTAAAAGATTTAGTTTTACTAAACATGCGTTTGTTAAAGACATTCAATATTGCTACCTTACCGATTATTTATATAATCATGATTACGAGTGCAAACAAATATAAGAAGTTGATTTATGAAGAAATAGATAAAGAATGTTAGCAAAGATCTTCTATTGGAAAAAGAGATAATCAAGAAACTAATAATAATAGGCTATTTAACAAACACTACACACAAAATTAATTCACTAGGTTAAGAAAACGGTTAACGATCATCCACTATTTTGAATAATGGAGAAGAATTTATGCATATTATCTTATCAGTTTTTGTGATTTTTATTGTGTGGAAGTGGGGAGATTGGCGTAATTGGCAAAAGTATCATGCAGTAATGCTTTATTTTGTTATGGGCAATTTATTATATAATTTCTTAACAGCTAACTACTTTTTGTGGAGGTTAGAAGCCGACTTTTTAAGCAATCTTACCTTAACAGAAATGTTATACACATTTATTATATTTCCTGGAACTGCCTTACTTTTTATTGGGAATTATCCAGAAGGGAAGGGTCTTAAAAGAGTGCTTCTTCATTATCTATTTTATATAGGATGGTATGCAGGGATAGAGTTAATTTTTTCACACACCGGTCATATTATCTATCAATTTGGTTGGACATATTGGTGGTCAGTTGGATTTGATCTTTTTATGTTTCCAATGTTACGTCTCTTTTACAAAAAGCCGCTTCTTGCTTATTTACTTTCAATTCCAATAGGTGTTTTCTTTATTTTGTGGTTTGATGTTCCTGTTCATTTGCCTGTTGAACAAAGGAAATAAGATATAGGACTGTTTACGGGTCATTACTTCTTGTTTGGTGCATCTAATTTCACTTGTCTCTGAATTTAAGTAAGAGAATTGACATCTTAATGCAAGTGAAAGAGGAGATCCACTTAGTTGTGATGATCTCTTCTTTTTATTGCTTAAACCTCTGTAGTGAGAGTTGTCACTTTGTTAGAATTTAAGCTAGATCTATATTTTTGTTGGATGTTCCCCCAAAAAAGTATATTGTGTAATTAAGATGTGTGTTAGATTTTGACGTCGAGGTTATATTCTTAAAACACCTTGTTTAAAACGTACGTATCCTCCTTCATTAAGCTTTATAAAAGATTATTTATAAATAGAGGTGTTAAAAGGGATGGGACATTCCAATGAGGAGAAAGTAGATAATTTGGAAGAATATGATGATCCTTCTTTGTATGATAAAAAAAATGGAGCTTACATAGCAGATGTTGAGTTTTTAGCTAAATATGCTTCTAAAACAGAAGGAATAATCATGGACTTAGCTTGTGGCACAGGTAGAGCGACCATTCCGTTAGCGAGAAAAGGATATCGTTTAATAGGAGTAGACCTTCATGAAGGTATGTTAAATGAAGCTAAAAAGAAAGCAGCTATTCAAGATCTGGAAATAAGATGGATCAACCAAGATTGTACTAGCTTTAACTTGTATGAAAAAAGCAATCTGATTTATTCTGTCGGAAATTCATTTCAACATTTTCTTACAAACGAAGCTCAAGATGGATTTTTGATGTCCGTATATAGACATTTAGATGATGGTGGTTTGTTCATATTCGGGACAAGATTTCCGAATGCTGAGGAATTGCTGCAGCCAAGCTCTGAAGAATACTGGAAAACTTATATAGATGATAAAACTCAACATAAAGTAGATGTGTACACGATTAGCCACTATGACACCTTAAATCAGGTTCAACATAACACGACCATTAGAAAGTTTAGAACTAACGATGATAATATAATTGATGAAATAAGAACAAACATAAGCTTAAGATATGTTTTTCCAAAAGAAATGGAACGTATTTTAGTTTCCCATGGATTTAAGATTGAAAATGTATTCAAGGATTGGAATGAAACGCCTATAACCGTTGATAGTAATCAAATGATCTATGTTTGCAAAAAAATGATGTGACTTTACTAGACCTAGTTATTGAGGATAGGTTAGTCCTAGAAATAGAGAGAATAAGTGCATCAAAGCCTTAAAGGATTAATTAAGGAGCTTATAATATGAATATCTACGTTTTATTTGTTATTTTGACTTTATTGCTCTTTTTAGCTGGATATGCTTTTTATGTTGCTTTTAAACAATATGAAGAAGATGATGATTTTACTGTGGGTATTAACACATTTACCTTTATAGAAGTAGTTTTTAGTATCTTATTGTTCATCTCAGAAAAATTTTTTCCGAAGAGATATCACATCGTCATCTTTAAATTTCTCTCCTTTTTATTCGGATTATTTCTAGTATGCTTAATTGTTTTATTTTGGGTGCTTTATCATGGGAGCTAACTTTTTTCTGTTGGTAAAAATAATTTATAAACATGTGTGGGGAACATTTTTTAAGCAACGTCCTCAAATACATCAATAATAATTCAAAACCCTCTGTATCATACTAATCAATATGCTATAGTTAATAAGCCTTTACTGGAACTATATAAGAAAAGAGACGTGATGATTTTGCCTGATTTTTTACAGCTAGGAATTCGAAAAGAAATTAACCATACATTAAAGTCACTAGGACTTGTGACGCCCACCCCCATACAAGAACGGACAATTCCATCTGTACTTGCAGGGAAGGATGTTATTGCACAAGCCCAAACGGGAACAGGAAAGACATTAGCATTTGTACTTCCAATTCTTGAGAAAATTGATGTGAGTAAACACGATGTTCAAGCATTGATTTTAACACCAACAAGAGAACTTGCTCAGCAGATTACAAAAGAAATAAAGAAAATGATAGAAAACGTAGAAGGCGTAAATGTGTTAGCTGTTTATGGTGGACAGGATGTTTCTCAACAATTAAAAAAGTTAAAGGGCGCCCAGCATATTGTTGTTGCGACACCTGGACGGTTGCTTGATCATATTCGGCGCGAAACCATTGACTTGTCAACTGTTGAGATGCTTGTGTTAGATGAAGCCGATCAAATGCTACATATGGGCTTTCTCCCGGAAGTAGATGACATCATTTATGAAACTCTTTCGACACGTCAAACGATGCTGTTTTCTGCGACACTTCCACAAGAAATTCGCTCTCTTGCCAAAAAATATATGGTTGACCCAGAGACAATTGAAGTCAAAGCAAAAAGAGTCACGGTTGAAGAAATCAAACAAGTTGTCGTTGAAACGACTGATCGAAGAAAGCAAGCAACATTGTTTCATTTGATTGAGGAGCACCGCCCTTTTCTCGGAATCATTTTTTGTCGTACAAAAATCCGTGCGAAAAAGCTTTATGACGCACTTGTTGCTAATCGGTATGAAGTCGACGAGTTACATGGTGATTTAACCCAAGCAAAACGTGAAAAAGCGATGAAACGATTCCGTGAAGCAAAGGTTCAATTTTTGGTTGCCACAGATGTAGCAGCAAGGGGGCTTGATGTTGAAGGTGTAACACATGTATTCAACTATGATATCCCACATGATGTTGAAAGCTATGTTCATCGAATTGGACGGACAGGGCGCGCTGGTGGTGAGGGTGTTGCTTTTACATTAGTAGCTCCTAAAGATCTTGATTTCTTACGAATGATTGAAAAAGGGATTAATCAGACATTGGAAAAACAAGTGATAAAAGGTGTTAGTATCCCTGATCGTGAAGATTATCAACAAGAAAGAAATGACCAAGTGAAAAAAGCCCGTCGTCCAGTCGGTCGGGGACCTGAGAAAAAAAATAGCGCAGATTCTTCTGGACGAAGAAAAACCGATGATGGCCGACCGAAAAGTAAGCCAGGTGCTTCATCACGGGGCAGAAGAACGTCTCGATAAACGATCATTAAAAGAGAGAGAGAAGTGATTTCAAACACTCTCTCTTCTCAAGTTAAATTATTTATTGCAATCTGTATATTTTTTTGTTACTATCGTTTCATAGCTAACGGTTTTGACAATTCGAAGGGGTGATTCATATTCATTCATTTAATGAGGACGGCGAACTACTTCCTGAAGAAATCGATACAATTAATAAGTTAACGAATCTCCCAATTGAATCATTAGACTTAGATGCAATTGCAGTCGCGACCAATTTGTATCGAGTGGCACAGGGCCTCAGAAACAAAATGGAGCAAGACGTTTTATCAGAATATGGGTTGTCTTGGACGGCTTTTTCGATGCTATATGATTTATGGATTTGGGAGGCTGTGGAAACAAAAAAGTTAGCAGAGTCTGCCGGTGTTTCAAAAGCGACAGTCAGTAATATAACGAAAACGCTTGAAAAGAAAGAGTTATGTTATCGAAAGACTGATCCCAGAGATCGAAGAATGACCTTTGTTGCATTAACAGATAAAGGAAAGAAAGTGATGGAGATTCTTTATCCACGATTTCATAAAGGTGAAGTAGAAATTGTTACTGGTTTGTCTGTACAAGAACAAAAGAGTATATCTTCTTTACTAAGAAAGGTTATTCGAGACAACCAGTTTTGATCTTACAATATAATAGTTTTAAATGCTATGAGAGGAATTTTAGTAGTCGTTATCTCCCTGTAACAGAGAGTCGATGGTTGGTGCGAATCGACACAAAGATAACACGAATTACACTCCTTGAGCTTTCTTTGCGCATATTGATGTAAATCTGTAGCAAAGAACGGACGAGCCGTTATTCGTTTGAGTGGAAGGATGATATCCTTCAATAAGGGTGGTACCGCGTGTAACAGTTAACCACGTCCCTTTTTTAGGGATGTGGTTTTTTATATTTTTTTAGGAGGAATACAGATGTCTAATTTTATTGAAAAATTAACTGAAGATCAACGAATTGATGTAAAGCGACAAATGATGATTTACAGCCAAGGTGTTCAGGAAATCATCCCTGCAGAAGAATTAGAACAAAAAATTGCAAGGTCAATTTTAGAGAATAAGCCATTGAAAATTAAATTAGGATTAGATCCTTCCGCTCCAGATGTACATCTTGGTCATACGGTCGTTTTGAACAAAATGAGGCAGTTTCAGGAGAATGGTCATATCATTCAAATTATTATTGGTGATTTTACTGGGAAAATTGGAGATCCAACTGGAAAGTCTGTGGCTAGAAAACAGTTAACCGATGAAGAAGTGAAGCATAATGCGAAAACATACTTCGAACAGTTTGCAAAGGTCATTGATATGGAGAAAGTGGAATTGCATTATAACTCTGCGTGGTTATCAAAGTTAAACTTTGAAGATGTCATTCAACTGGCCGGAAAAATTACTGTAGCAAGATTGTTAGAAAGAGATGATTTTGAAGAACGAATTGCGTTTGGTAAGCCTATTTCATTGCATGAATTCTTTTACCCATTAATGCAAGGCTATGATTCCGTGATGTTAGAGTGTGATATTGAGCTTGGTGGAACAGATCAGCATTTCAACATCTTAATGGGTAGACATTTCCAAGAAAAGTTCGGGAAAGAAAAGCAAGTCGCTTTGTTAATGCCTTTATTAGAGGGACTTGATGGCGTTGAAAAAATGTCAAAATCAAAGAAAAACTACATTGGTATTGATGAAAGTCCACAAGAAATGTACGGAAAGGCGATGTCCATCCCAGATGAGCTAATGGGTAAATACTTTGACCTAATTACAGACTTGTCTCCTGAACAGAAACAAACACTTAAAGTTCAAATTGATACAGGTGAATTACATCCTAGAGATGCCAAAATGCTGCTTGGAAAGACTATTGTGAGAATGTACCATGGAACTGAGGAAGCAGATAAGGCTGAACAACATTTTGTCGCGGTCTTTCAACAAGGATCATTGCCGGATGACATTCCAGTCGTTGAATGGACAGGAAATACACAAGTATTAGTTATCGATTTACTCGTAGATCTTAAGCTATTAAGCTCTAAAAGTGAAGCCCGTCGAATGATTGAAAATAGAGGGGTGAAGATCAACGAAACGAAAGTAGAAGATGTGAAGGGACAAGTGACTATTAGCGATGGGTTGATTATACAGGTTGGTAAGCGTAAGTTTATAAAAATTAAAGCAACATAAACCTTATAATGAGGTGGTTTACAAACCTAGATTAAGCTCAGGAAACACAAAGAAAAGAGAGGACATCAGCTTACGTTGAGTTCCTCTCTTTTTGATTACGAAACAGCATTTCTATAATACATAAGAGTATCCCGAATAGAGAGAGATGAGTGTTGAGTACCCAAGTCTCTTATGCTGTGCTAAAACGAAACGATCCACGTAAATAGTCAATTTGTTTTATCAGAAATGTGGGTGTTTATGGTAAAATATTACTGTGTGGGAAAAAGTTTGGGAAAAGATTTAATGATTTTCAGTTCTTACTACCATTTTTAACAGTTAGAAGGTGAGCGATTTGAAACTTGACTTCAATAAAAAACATGTCCAAAGAAAATACCAAGAGGTAATACGAAGGAAAAGGGTTAACCAAAGAAGCAGGAATAATGAAATATTCATTTCAATCACGTTTCTTGCCATTCTTTTGATCATATTTGTGTTTTTTACTGATACCTTCAATGAGCTATTTCCACCTGCACTACCAAACAACACAGATCCAACGATTATTAGGATAGAAAAAATTGATTGATATTATTATTCGTTAATAAAGAATGGACAGGCCATGATTTTGTCATTACATGTCCTTTTACAGGCCGTACATATAAAAAAGCCGTAGTTTTTTACAATACGACTTTCTCCCACTTACTATTCATTTGTTGGCTTTTTTAACAGCCCATAAAAAAAGAGCCGTGACAAATCTTCACTTAATTTTGTATTTTTGCTGCTATCATTGTAAAATCTTAAATCCTTTTTGGCATTTTGCAATATATTTAAGTAAACCATAATTGCTTCTGTTGAAACTTCTGGGTCTACATAGCCTGAATTTTTTCCTTCTTCAAAAAACTCGATGAAGTATCTCATTCTGTCTTTCAAAAAATCTTGAATAAACTGCTCTAACTCAGGTTGGCTTTCAAGCATTTTGTTCAGAAAGTCTGGATTCATTCCACTAGCACTGGAGGTATCTAAAATCAATTTCTCTACTTTTTCAGGGAAGCTTAGATGATCCGATTGTAGTGTTTTAATGCTATTATTCCATTCTTTTTCAAGAAACGTTTGAATCACACTTTTAACCAATTCATCCTTGGTTCCAAAATGATTATAGATAGTCACTGGAGATACTTTCGCTTTCTTGGCGATCTCAGCAAGGCTCACTTTTTCAATGCCATAGTCTTTAAATAGCTCCAAGGAAACCTTTCGTATTTGTTCCTTTTTCTTCTCAGTTCGTAATTGATACCCGTCCAATCTTCTCACCTCTTTCTTTATCATAAAATATGTTTTGAATAAGTTCAAACAATTTTATTCAAAACATATTGACGAAGAGTTATTCTTTATTATATATTATGAATGAATTGTAACTTTTTTATTCATTTCACTCATTTATTTAGTTTTAGCTAAAGGAGAGAATGGCTATTATACAGGTGAAAGATTTAACAAAAAATTATGGGAAAGTGCAAGTGTTAAACAAAATCAATCTTGAGTTAAAACAAGGTGAAGTCTTAGGATTCATTGGTCCTAATGGTGCAGGGAAGTCAACAACCATTAAAGTGTTATTAGGGATATTAAAGGCAACCAAGGGACAGGTAACGATTTTTGGTAAAGATGCTTGGAATGATGCGGTTGAAATTCATCAAAAAATTGCGTATGTTCCCGGTGATGTGAATTTATGGCCTAATTTAACTGGTGGAGAAGTGATTGATTTATTTTTAGGGCTAAATAAAAACGCTGATAAAAATAAGCGCGATATATTCATTAAGAAATTTGATTTAGATCCAACCAAAAAATGTAGAACATATTCGAAGGGAAACCGGCAGAAGGTTGCTTTAGTTGCTGCCTTTTCATCAGATGCAGACTTGTTTATCCTTGATGAACCAACATCTGGGCTTGATCCTTTGATGGAACAAATTTTTCAAGAATGTGTATTTGATGTGAAGAGACAAGGAAAAAGTGTTCTGCTGTCTAGTCATATTTTATCAGAGGTAGAAAAGCTGTGTGATCGAGTAAGTATTATTCGTCAAGGAGAAATCATCGAATCTGGTTCATTGCAAGAGCTACGTCATCTCACTCGAACACAAATTCTAGTAGAAACAAAAGAGCCATTAGTAGGTCTTGAACAACTGCAAGGGATTTATGAAATTCAAAGAAATAAACAGAGTTTGTCATTTCAAATTGATACTGAAAAAATGGATTCTGTGATCAAACATATTAGTCAATTTGGTATCACAAGGTTAGAAAGCTCAGCACCTACACTAGAGGATTTATTTATGCGTCATTATGGAGAAGGAAAGGACCGAAACGAGGGAGGTAGAAGCTAATGGCAAACAACTTAGTCGCCAAAACTGCTTACCTTTCTAGAGTTATTCTTCGTCTTGACCGATTTCGGATTTCGTTATGGATCATTGGTTTAACTTTTTTCACGGTAATTGTTCCTATTTCTTTTACTGAGTTGTATGGTTCTCAAACTGAAAGAGATGTGATGGCGCAAACGATGGCTAACCCTGCCATGACGGCAATGATTGGTCCAGGTGCGTTAGAACATTATACGATCGGGGCGATGACATCACATCAAATGTTACTCATGACGGCTGCAGTTGTTGGATTAATGAGTATTTTGCTAGTTAGTCGTCACACAAGAGCGGACGAAGAAGAAGGGCGTCTTGAGATGATTCGGTCGCTACCAACAGGAAGACTTTCATATTTACATTCAACACTTGTTGTAATGACTGCTACATTTGTTGTGTTAGCCTTAATCAATGGTTTTGGGCTTTACGCACTTGGTATTGAAAGCATGGACTTAGAAGGATCATTGCTATATGGAGTCGCATTAGGAGCAACGGGTTTGTTTTTTACAGGCGTAACAGCGGTTTTTGCTCAAGCTTCGGAAAGCTCTCGTGGAACGATCGGGTATTCGATTGCAGTGCTTTTAGTTTCTTATTTAGTTCGAGCGATTACGGATGTAAGTAATGAATCGCTATCATGGATTTCTCCATTAGGTTGGGTAACAAAGGCAGAGGTTTACTCTGAAAACAATTGGTATCCTATTCTTTTAATGGTTGCTGCTTCTATTCTTCTTTATGCGTTTGCTTACTTCTTGAACGCCATTCGTGACTTAGGTAGTGGCTTTTTACCTGCTAGAGCTGGTCGGAAAAATGCTTCACGCTTCTTACAGAATCCAATCGGGCTAGCGTTAAGATTGCAACAGACGGGAATCATTGCATGGGCAATTGGCATGTTTGTGTTAGGGGCTTCGTATGGGTCTGTATTAGGAGATCTCGAGTCCTTTATTTCTGATAATGAAATGATGAAACAGATGCTTCAGCCAGAAGCTGGGTTTACAATCACAGAGCAATTTATTCCAATGTTAATGGTTGTCATGTCCATATTAGCGACCATTCCACCTGTGATGGCAATCAATAAGCTTCGAGCTGAAGAGAAAAAGGAGCGGGTAGTTCACCTACTAGCTAGAGCCGTTTCACGAACAAAGTTGTTAGGAAGTTATCTATTAATCGCTGTACTTAATGGCTTTGTGATGATTTCACTAGCAGCGATTGGATTATGGTCGGCAGGGAATGCTTCGATTGAAGAAGGAATCTCTTTTACTATGATCTTTAAAGCAGCGCTTTCTTATTACCCGGCGATGCTCGTTATGATTAGTTTAAGTGTCTTCTTAATTGGGTTCTTTCCAAGAATCACAAGCTTTGTTTGGCTTTATATCGTGTATTCATTCATGGTCGTGTACTTCGGTGGATTGTTTCAAATTTCTGAAGTGATCAGTGGATTGTCACCATTTGGTCATGTGCCGCAAGCACCGGTTGAAGAGTTTTCGGTTGTTCCATTACTTTTATTAACACTTGTCGCGATGGTTCTTACCCTATTAGGTAGAATTGGATTTAATAAGAGGGATATAGAAAGTTAATAGATTGATGATGAGGTGTGTGACAAACCTTATTGCGCAGCATCCGTGATGGGGTGTTGCTTTTTTCCTATAAAGTAACTTATTTTCATTTGGGTAAAAATGGAGTAGAATGGACTTGTAGGAACGTCTGTTCTTATTTATTAGCACAGTCGTTGATACTTCTAAGTTAATTATAGACATGTAATTTATAGGATAAGGTAGCACTGACCATAATGGACTTTTTTTAAGCATTGCTATTCATCTTAGTTGATTTTTCGTGTAGGTGTAGGACTCATAAGCTGAGAAATTCCCGCTAATGTATCTAGTGGGTGCTTAAGAAGCAGATATAGAGGGAAAAATTCCCGTTAACTCCACTAAAATATGACTAAATCTAAAAATTAGGTTCATATAAGTGGAGAATCTCCCGTTATTTTTAGGGGAATGTTGATATTTCCCAATTTAAGTGGAATTTTTCCCTTTAAATTCAACCTCAGTGGGATGAATATTAACCTAAGTTTTCGTGCAAGAAGCATGGTGGAGAAATGCACTCTTTGTATGATAAAGGAATAAATGGCTTAGGAGTACAAATTATCGGATTATCACCTTACAGAGATTCATGATCCTCTCTAAAATCGATATAAATTAAATCATTTTGATCAATTTGAGCAACAAACACATTTTTTAAATCAGTTATTCCAAAGGAAAGTAGAGTTTGTTCAAGCCAATTTTTGTCTTTTTTGAGCGACTTTAAGGTATTTTCTAGAATTTGTCCATCGATAATAAACGTTTGTGGGATTCCCCGCGCTGGAGTGTTTATTTGTAATTCCTGTTTAGTAGGTGGCAACTGCGTGATCTTTTTTAAAGCTGAAACAGTTCCATCTGTTTCGAAAAAAGCCATATCCACTTGATCTAAATAAAAGATATTTTTCTTGCGTAATTGAAATAATAATTCATCAACGGTTAGACGAGCTTTTCCCATACCTTCTTCAAAAATTTTGCCATTTTTAATGACCAAAGTAGGTTCATCGTTTAAAATTTTTCTTCCCTTAAACGATTTTAGAGCAATAAGATCAATGAATAAAGTAAGCGCTCCAAATAACACTAAACCATACAAACCAACAGTTTTAGGGACATTTTTACTTAACATTAACGCTCCTGCAATGGATCCTAGCGTAATGCCGGCTACAAAATCAAAGAAAGTCATTTGTGAGATTAACTTCTTCCCTAAGATTCTTGTCACAAGATAGAGAACAATAAAAATCGTTAAACACCTAATTGTTATTTCTGTAAAACTCATAAGCTCAATCACCCTATTTGTTTTTTAACTTTAGTATCTGCATTAGAGCGAAAAAGAATACAAAAGGGTTCATTTATATTTATAACCAAGGCAAACATGTTAAGTATTTTTTAGATTGCAAGCCAATTTGAATAACCAGGTTGGGATTGTTTTAGGTGAACAAACTCTTTAAAAAGTAAAAAAAATAGAAGGCCGTAGTTGACCTTCTACTCTCCTTTTTATTAGCACCAAGCTGCTCCTACAATGATAAGTAGGATAAATAGAACAACAATTAATACGAATGAATTATTAGTTGTTCCATATGATGCAACTGGTGCTGTGTAACCGTAGCCACACCAAGACATATTTTTCACTCCTTTATCTTTTGGTTTTTAGTATCCATATCCTCCTGTATAGGAAGTTCCTACAATAATAAGTAGGATAAATAAAACAACAATTAGCGCAAAACCTGCACCATATCCATAACCGCCACCGCTCATAACAACACCTCCAATCAGCCTTGATACGTTATCTTATGTAACACTTCTCAATAAGGTAAGGGTTCATGTCCTATGTGATTCGTACAATTTTCCATGATTGTCTTGGTGCACTTGTCCCCTGCGTTTTCCTAGTTGAATCATACACTATGGTATAGCGATACTGGGAGGTGGAAAAGATGTCAGTTCAACATTACCATGGATTATGCCAAAGATATCGCGGCCGTGCTGTAAAAATCACAACTCGTGATGGAAGAATTCAAAGAGGGATTATTCAGCATGTTGATCATCAAAATGTATATATTAAATCATTCGGTGGGACTGGAGCTACTCGTCACTTAGGTGGCTTTGGATATGGATTTTATGGCTATGGTGGTTATGGATACGGAGGATATGGGACTGGGGTTGCTCTTGGAGCGATAACGGCACTTGCCTTACTTCCGTTCTTCTGGTAAAAGAGTCCAATCATTCTTCTTAAACTTTCATAGGATATAAAGAGAAAACAGGAGGTGATATGATGAGTGGAGTAGCAGGATATGCAGGCGCAGGCTTTGCATTAATTGTTGTCCTTTTCATTCTGTTAATCATTGTTGGCGCTAGCGGATTTACAACTGGTGGAGCAGGTTATGGATATGGAGCCGGTGCAGGATATGGTTATGGCTATTAAGAGCCCATGGGTTTAGTTCATATAAGGGAAGCAGCATAAGCTGCTTCTTTTTGTTTTTTCTTTACTTCTTCTTATTCATCATTTTAGAGATCGTTTGAGGATCAATATTTTTCTTTTGCTTCACTAAAATATCTACAATCTTATCTTCTACTTGTTTAGGAACCTTCTTACCGGTCATTCGTGATAATTTCTGGGTTAATTCTCTTATTGTGGTTTCGTCTTGCAAATCAGCATTCTTTAAAGACTGAACTAGCTTCATAAGTTCTTCCATTTTTATTCCTGTCTTATTTTCAACTCCTTTAAACATGTCAGGCATTTTCTCGCCTCCTTCTATCCTTTGGATAGCTTATGAATAAAGAAAAAGATGTGCTTGGACTTGGTAAAATACCCAGTCGATTTTTTCTTAATAGACATAAGATGGTTAGAGACAGAAGTTTGATATGAAAGGAGTGTCAATATTGCCTTGCTTTCCGGGTTATCGATACTGAGGACCAAATTGTAGTGGGCCGGGGGCTCCAACTAACCAATTAGATGCTATCTGCATGCGTCATGATGCATGTTATCAGAAATTTGGTCATAATCCGATTTGTGATGAAAGGTTTTTAAGACAATTAGAGCCTATCATAAATAGTCCAACGAAGATGGGAAGAGATGCGAGAATTATGTATAAGGCCATCCAACTTAAGCGTCTAATGTAGACTAATAGAGGACAAGCGCCTTTTTTATACAATCTAGTAATCAGTCCTATCAAACTAGCTTTACCATCATATAGTAAAGTAAGCCGACCATATCCAGCCTGTAAAAGCACTTCAACTCATAACATCTCACAGAAAAGGAAGCCATTGTGCTTCCTTTTCTTATGTCAGTCGAAGGAGAAAAGTCACAACCCTTAATTTATATAATTAAGAAGGTGGAGAATGGGCCAGTGGCTTGGCACAGGTTATGACTATGACCGTAACAACTCAAACAGCAGCTTTATACTACTAGTCGTATTGTTCTTCTAGTAAAAAATGTTGGAACCAAACTATCCAATAGTAGAAGAGAGCCATTAAGACAAACGCCTTTTTTAAAGAAAACAAGACAGATGCCTTGTCCTCTATGAAACTTTTTTCATAGGATATAACAAACCTAATAAAGGAGGTGGAATCGATGAGTACATGGGGTAACAACTCTAATAGCTTCACACTATTAGTCGTATTATTTGTTCTGTTGATTATCGTTGGTTCTAACTATCCAATTGCTCAAGGTTATTAAATGTAACGCATAATTCATGATAAATCATTTTAAAAGGAGGTGATTTTATGAGTTACGGAGGTTTTGGTGGAGGTATGTCAAATAGCTTCACACTTTTAGTTGTCTTGTTCATTCTACTAATCATCGTCGGTAACAACTACCCAATTGGTGGTGGGTACTAATACAGAATTTAATGGCTACATCATTTGATGTAGCCATTTTGTGTGAATTAGAATAATAGCTAAATTTCGAATCTGCTAGTTCATAGAATTAAGAATTAACTATTAATTCAAGGATACTTTTATTTTTTGAGGAAATAATACAAGAGTTGGAAAAAGGTTGGAGAAGGAGTGTTTCTATTGGAGATTCAAGAGCAAAAAGTAAAAATAGGAAATTTTAACTTGTTTTATCGAAGTTAAACAATAATAAAGTATTGTAGATTCTTTTTTTTTAGATTTATTTTTCATAAAAAAAAATAGCCAACTTTTTAAATGTTCTAACAAGAAATATGAAAATTTTCACCCATAACCAACTATAAATTAAAGAAAAGATTGTAATCATTAAGAGGATGTTAAGATCAATAGTTGAAGCAATGGAAGGACCTAATATTGGAAATTGGATGATCGCGAGAATAAAGAATATGCCAAGCGTCAGTGAAATGCCCGAAAAGAGAACCACACCAAGAGTCTTTTTGAAAAGAAGAAAAGCAACCCCTAAGCTTAGCCCAAGTAATCCAGTGGTAAAAGGAAATGCAAATAATTCACTTGGTTGAATAATAGCAATTAGAACTGAGGCTACCACATAACTTAAGAAACCCATATGGATGGACAAAGTAGTAGAGAGGATAATTGGCAAAGTACTAAGAGCGCTAATTATCAAAAACACTCCGCCTAACATTCCCGTAGACTGAAGAATCGTTGCAAATGATGCAAGTATTCCTCCATAAACAACACGTCGCGTTTGATTGACATTTACCCCAATTAAGTTTTTTATCACCTTAAGATCTGTATGTAATACACGTTTTAATGTGCTTTTTAAATTTACCATTGTTAAAAAATATTCAACTCCTTTACAAAACTTTCAAATTACAAGGAAATATTACCAATTAATGGAAAGAACCTTGCCGTGGTAAAAATTCATAAGAATTTTAAATACAGATGTCTTGTCTATGAGGCTAAGATAAAGAGAAGGTGGATTAAATGAGAAGGTTTTGTGACGGTTACTAGATATCGATTCTATTTCTAGAGGGATGCATAAGATATTGTAGGTTTTTTGTGTGATTTCTAATTGAGCTGAAAATAACAATCGTTCTTTTTGCGTCTATCTTTGGACAAATACCGTTCCGCTTATAAAATTACCACGTACTCTGTAACAAAGGAGTGATTTGGATGGGAGATTTAATTAAATGGGAATGCTTTGAACAATATAGAAAAGCAAAAAAGGCAAAAGAAAAAGGCCCTTCCATTGATGAATTAACAAAAGGTTGGAATGATAACGTTTTACCCCAACTAAAACATAGAAAGTTAGATCCAATATTACATGAAATGAAAGAAGCAAGCTTTAATTATTTCAAGTGCTTAAAAGAATATGATTATGTTTTAAATCACTATCAACGCATGATGGATGAGATTTACCAGCAAGAATCATACCAACGTCTAAACCAAGCTTTGCCGAGAAATGAATTAAGAGATCCTCATCATTTTAAGAAGTTACCTCTTATTACCCATGAACACATTAGATATTTTCGAAGTCATAAAGACATTCCGAGGGATGTTTTAGAGAATGAATCGACCGAGTAAGTTAATATAGTATATGCCGGTTGGATGATGCAGGTGTCATCCACCATACATAAATTCTTTAACTTTTTTTATAGACGGGCACGAAATTTAAAATTTGAAACTTTTTTTAGGGTAATTCGTAAGCTAACTAATAGTCTAATATAGAGAAAGATGAATTATAATATTTCTTGATGCCATTGAGTTAGAGAAAAACACATATAATTGTTATTTAGTTCTTTTCGAGACAGTTTCATTTCATTGATTAAATGAAGAAGAGTAGTAGCTATATAGGAGGGTTAATATTATATGAAAAAACTACTTTTATTCGCAACAATCTTAGTCTCAATCATCTTATTCTTTATGTTTTATAGAAATGATGAACCAGTTGAAATTATTCGTGAAGTTAGAGATGATATTGTTGAAGATATAAAGGTTATTGATCAACTTGAAACAGCAGAAGGAATCATGATTTATTCAGTGGGTGAATCAAATAATGGGGAAAACTATATGTACTCTGTCGACTTAGTAAAAAACTCCCTTACTGGATATAAGTGGTTGGGTGGTGGAGGACATGTTAATACAGATGTTCCACTTAACAAACAGTTTACCCTTTCGTAAAATTGCTAAATGAGGATCAGAATATAAATCCAACTTTATTCGGTGTCATTAAGGACCTAAGTATCAAACATATTGCTGTTAGTATCCAGAGTGGGACTATCGAAGCGGATTATATGAAGCTAGAAATGGTGAGCTGTTCTATGTGATTCCATTTAATAACGGTGTTGCTAACGCTAATTACTTCCAGATCACGATTACTTTTGATGACAACTCAAGTGTTACTCACGTTTTTGCAAATAATGAAGAGATTTCTAAGTTGCAAGAAGGAAGGGTATTTTATCTTAGTGAGAAAGAATTTAAGTAGAAGTAACATGTTTAATATAAAAAGGGGAGCATTTTATTTTATATTATAACTGTAGTATTTTTTATCTATATATAAGTTTTAGCTGGAGGAATATATTTTGCAATGGACTACTAAAAACAAGAAAACTCTATTGGTTGTAATAATTATAAGTTTAATAATTGCTGTTCTGCTTGATTTTAAATATGAAGGATTAATCTTTCAGCTTTTGCCTAAGTCAATGCAATCATATTTAACCAATATTTTATAAGTATGTAAAATAATCATAAACAAGGTACTTTTGAAAAGCATTTAGAAAAAACAAAGCAATATCATCAAAGAATAAACCCTTATATTAGCCGATTGATTTTTATATAATCAGTCGGCTTTTTAACGTCAGTAATAACTAATCTGTCTCTCTGTGATATCAATATAATGTTAATGTATTACTTTGAAGGTTGAACATAAGGGGCAAGTTCCAAAAGAAGGTATAAAATTGGAATTTTGATGGAAACTAGTGAAAATTAGTGTTTTAGGTGGCAACTTTGATGAATAACTATACTAACGATAATACGGCTAGACGGTACAAGGCGCATGTCAGTGCGCTTGGAACAACACAGATTCATCTGAGAAATCCCTATATTGTTGCTTGGTGGAGTGCAGCTTTTCCAGGCTTTGGACATTTGCTGTTATCAAAATATATACGAGGTTATTTGTTATTTATTTGGGAAGTGGTCGTTAATTACTTTGCCAATATAAACTTAGCCATGGTTTATTCATTTCAAGGAAAAATAGAAATGGCCAAGGATATATTAGATACACGCTGGCTTCTTATTTATATACCTGTATACCTGTTTGCCATATGGGATAGCTATCGAACCACAGTAGATATGAATAAAGTTTACATACTGGCAGAGCGAGAAAATCACCGTTTTAATTCTTTTGTTATATCTCCAATAGAAATTAACTATTTAGATAAGAGAGAACCAGCTTTGGCTTTAATATGGTCGTTGTTTATGCCAGGTCTAGGACTACTCTATATACATAGAATTTTAACAGCAGCTTTTGTTGTGGTTTGGGCTGTTATCTTTTTTTATCTCTCTCATGGACTTGAAGCAGTGACTTTTTTATTTTTTGGGGAAATCCAAAGAGCAACAGATGTGCTAGATCCAGAATGGCTTTTATTTTTCCCCTCACTCTACGGTTTTGCTACGTTTGACTCTTATACAGCAACTGTCGAAAATAACAAACTCTATGAAAAAGAACAAAGAAAATATTTAGCAGAACATTATCAAAATGCTAAATTTCAAATACTGAGAGGACAAAAAGTTACATGAATAGGATGCAACTCTTTTCTACATTTGAAAATAATACATTTTTAGAGATAGCAATAACAATGCTAGAGAAAAACGGAATTAAACAAGAAAATATATTTGCAGTTCCACTTGATAATCGACAAGAGGAACGCAAATATTTGATACACTTCATCGTTCAGACGGTACAACCTTTATTGATATAGGTATAGCCCTTGCAGCAGCTTTTGCTGTAATCGGAGCTAGTGTCGGTTTCGAACTAGCTTGGGGTCCGATTTACTGGGGCCTGATTGGTGCATTTGTAGGATTTGTTCTTGGGTTTGCGATACGTCTTTATACTGAGTTGGTTTTAAAAAAGAAAAAAAGAAAGTTAAAAGGAAAACATTCAGAAGTGATTCTTATTATTGATTGTGAGGAGACACAATCAGAACTCATAGAAAATATCCTTTGGGCTCATTTTGCACTGGGTGTTGCAAAGATTTCTAGAACTATGGTGTGAATGATTAGCCGAAAGACTATATAATGTCTTTCGGCTTTTTAGCTTAATAATCTGATTAAGTAAACTAAGAAGGAATAAGGTTTGGTCATGTGGAATCTTATATTTATTGAGTAGCAATTAATATGAATTATATGAAAAGGAGACATTATGGGGCTAGTAGTCTTGATATCTATTGGAGTGATTTGGTATTTCTTTATAGATAGAGTCATTCATCAAAAGTTTAAAGTACCTAAAAGAGGCTGGTCATGGTATAAACATGACAATAAAACATATGCTATATTTTTTTATCTAGTCTTTACAGCATGTATGCTAATTCCATTTGTTTTCCCAGATGCTAACCTATTTCTCCTATTTCCATTCGTTGGTACCTTCATGAACTTATTTTTTTGTATTGAAAAATATATCTATAAAAAAGATGAAAAACTCTATATTATTTATTTATCTGATGCTCTTTTTTGGTTTGTTTTAGGAATTGCGGCATATATTTCTTTCAGTTAGGACTTCGATACCCAACCGACTTAATCTTCTTGATCAATAATGTAATGATTAAAAGGAAGTGATTTACTTGATTACTACACTCACTTCAGTTTTTGGTTTTTTATTTTGCATAACAATAGTGGTTGGTCTTTTTATATTGCTCCGAATAGCAATAAATCGTCGCTCTTAAATAATTGATAGAGCAAGATTTCTTATAAAGTGTACGAAGAATATATTACAAGGATATTATCGCGCATCTTAACTATAGGTAGGAGAATTTTCGATGGACTTAAATGGCCAAAATAGATTTAGATGGTGTAGATCATGTGGGAAAACAATTTCAAGAAGATCACCAATATGCCCGAATTGCGGATATAAGGCTCCTAGTGGTGTTGGAGTTGTTATTGCAATTTTAGTCGTGATTTTAGTGGTCGTAGCAATTCCTTACATGTTGTGAGTGTTTACGTTTCAGGGAAGGTAGGGCTATTCTTCAGTTGAGGAATAGCTTTTTATAATATTGTAATATTTTAGGGGCATTCAGACTCTAAGACTATCTCTTAACCGCTTTTATTACATTGTTTAAAAGTTGGATTAATGGTAAATAACTTCAATATACAAGAATTTTTCAAGAAAATTGCTTGTTTCTTTTAATGAAGGATATTAGATACTAAACTAGCTTATTAGATAGGAGAAAGTTTTTATATGAAGATCAAACTTGAGAAGATAGTAGATGAATTGGAAATGCAATTTGATGAGTCACATTCCTTTCTAAATCTTAAAACTGGTGAAGTAGTAGGTGTAACATCAGGTGACTTAAGAGCTGCTGAGGATGAAGAACCATATGAGCATTTGCCCGAATGGCAACAAGAGAATAGAGTGGTAGCTAATGATATTATTGAGAACTTTGAGGATTATGTTGAGTTACCGACTGAAGAGGATATAAATGATTACGACATCATGGAAGACTTTTGCCTCACGGTAGTTGATGACACAAGACAGGAAGCATTATTTGTTGCAATCAGAGGAAGAGGTGCCTTTCGGAGATTTAAGGATCTGATCATAGATTTCAATATCGAGGATCAGTGGTACCTTTTTCGTGCTGAGCGATTGAAAGAAATTGCGATACAATGGTGCGAAGATAACGATATAGCATATGAATAGAATGCGCATGATGAGATAGTGCAATAGGTGGTCAGTCTGACAACTGTCATAATGAATGATGTGGGGTTTGACCGAACCTAAGGTAACTTCAGACAGGTTTAGCAAGAAATGAAGTCAAGCTGTCCGAACCCAAGGTGACTTCAGACAGCTTTAGCGAGAAATGAAGTCAAGCTGTCCGAACCCAAGGTGACTTCAGACAGCTTTAGCGAGAAAGCGATAAAAGCTGTCCGAACCCAAGGCAACTTCAGACAGGTTTAGCAAGAAATGAAGTCAAGCTGTCCGAACCCAGGGCAACTTCGGACAACTTTAGCAAGAAATGAAGTCAAGCTGTCCGAACCCAGGGCAACTTCGGACAACTTTAGCAAGAAATGAAGTCAAGCTGTCCGAACCCAAGGCAACTTCAGACAGCTTTAGCGAGAAAGCGATAAAAGCTGTCCGAACCCAAGGCAACTTCAGACAGCTTTAGCGAGAAAGCGAGAAAAGCTGTCCGAACCCAAGGCAACTTCAGACAGGGTTAGCGAGAAATGAAGTCAAGCTGTCCGAACCCAGGGCAACTTCGGACAACTTTAGCAAGAAATGAAGACAAGCTGTCCGAACCCAGGGCAACTTCGGACAACTTTAGCAAGAAATGAAGACAAGCTGTCCGAACCCAGGGCAACTTCGGACAACTTTAGCAAGAAATGAAGACAAGCTGTCCGAACCCAGGGCAACTTCGGACAACTTTAGCAAGAAATGAAGACAAGCTGTCCGAACCCAGGGCAACTTCAGACAGATTTAGCGAGAAAGCGATAAAAGCTGTCCGAACCCAAGGCAACTTCAGACAGGTTTAGCAAGAAATGAAGTCAAGCTGTCCGAACCCAAGGTGACTTCAGACAGCTTTAGCGAGAAATGAAGTCAAGCTGTCCGAACCCAAGGCAACTTCAGACAGGTTTAGCAAGAAATGAAGTCAAGCTGTCCGAACCCAAGGTGACTTCAGACAGCCTTAGCGAGAAATGAAGTCAAGCTGTCCGAACCCAGGGCAACTTCAGACAGATTTAGCGAGAAAGCGATAAAAGCTGTCCGAATACTTATTTATATAATATAAAGCGATATACGAAATAGAAAATCCTAGAAATGTATACTCAAAAATGGTAGCTTCCCCAAAATTCACCCTTGGATATATAAATTACAGATTTATATTATATGGTTAAAGGTATTATAGGTTTATTTATCGAAATAAAGAAAAATTAATTAAAAAGATTTAGGTATGTCTAATCTTGTTATTTTAGATTAAAGCCATTAATTGCAGAAAGCTTGGTGTCCAAAGGGAGGGGAATCTTTGCTAAAAAGAATAGGAATTATTTTAGCTGTATGTAGTTTAGTAGTTTTACTATCTTTAACTGCTAGATACATTTATATTAAAAGTCTTTATACAGCCCCCGTTAAAGTTGTTGATGAGTTAGTAGAAGAAGCAATCAATGATGAAAGAAAAAGTGTACACATTGTTAGTGAATCCGATTGGACACTACTCTCTAGAAGCTCTATATACAGGCTCATAAGAGATCCAATCGATTGGGTGGATTTGAAGAGCTTTATTCAACAGTGTGAAGCTCCGACTTATTCATTATTATATGAAAATGGTAAAGCTACAACTGAAGTAATGAATAAGCATTATAAAAACAAACATCGAACGATAGGGATTGCCTGTGTAAAATACGATAAAGAAAATGGTCAACAGATAGGTATGAAAAATATTAACCTATTATTAGAACATATCCATGGTTCTTGGAAGGTTGTGGGTAAGTCTAGTGGATAGAGTAACCGAGTGACTAACTTTAGTTCAATTCTAATTAAGAAAAAGCTTAAAAGTAGGTGTTACCAAAATGACAAACTTATATTTTGTAAGACATGCGCACTCTACATATACACCTGATGAATTAAGAAGACCTTTATCTGAAAAAGGTTTTTTTGATGCAACCAAAGCTACTGAACTATTAAAGAGTGAAGAAATTGATATAGTTGTTTCTAGTCCATATGCAAGAGCAGTTCAAACAGTCGAAGGCATTACCGAATACATAGGAAAAGAGATTGAAATCATTGAAGGCTTTAAAGAACGCGTGTTAACTACCGTTCCTGCCGAAGATTTTAATTTTGCGATTACAAAGGTATGGGAGGATTACAACTTCTCCTGGGAGGGTGGCGAGTCCAATTACGTCGCTCAAGATCGAGGGGTAAAGTCGACTTATCAACTACTAGAGAAACACCAGGGGAAAAATGTTGTGATCGGTACACATGGAAATATGATGGTTTTAATCATGAATTTCTTTGATCACCACTATAATTTTTCGTTTTGGAAAAATCTTGATATGCCAGATATTTATAAGCTATCGTTTAATGATAGAGAGTTAAGAAGTGTTGAGCGGTTGTGGAAAAGAACTTCAGACTAGTTGTCCATGTGGTATGACTAGGTTCAGTTGAGATTGGTTTGGAATTGGCTTTCTTTTGAAAAAATTTAAAAACAAAACATTTAACATTTTGTTCATAATTTGGTCATATTTGGTG
Organism: Litchfieldia alkalitelluris; assembly: GCF_002019645.1. GTDB lineage: Bacteria > Bacillota > Bacilli > Bacillales > Bacillaceae_L > Litchfieldia > Litchfieldia alkalitelluris. Next base: position 1,990,895 of record NZ_KV917374.1, read on the forward strand.
GGCATCCTATTGTGTGTAAGACCAAATACACGATAAGGAGGAAATACTAAATGAGAAAGATCAGTTTTATTTGTGCCATTACTTTACTACTCGGACTGTTAGGTTCTTTTCAAGCGTTTGCGGCAGGAGATGTAAGTGTAAAGCAGGATTCGAAAGAACTACATAAACATAAGGGTCATTTCAACCATGATCCGGAGATGTTAAAAAAGCAGGCTGAAGCAATGGGGATTGAGACAGAGGGTAAAGATACAGAAACCTTAGCAAAAGAAGTTAAGGAGACGATGATTAAGAAAAGAGCAAAAATGCTTGGTATTGAAACAGCAGGAAAAGAACTAGATGATATCGTCAAAGAAATTCATCAAGTTCAACTAACAAAAGAGGCGAAAGAATTAGGAATATCAACCGAGGGAAAGGAGCTAAAAGCACTAGCCAAAGAGGTCTTTGAGACAAGACTGAAAAATGAGGCCAAGGAGTTAGGAATACCGACTGAAGGGAAAGAACTTAAGGATTTAGCGAAAGAAGTTCGTGAAACAGAACTGAAACGAGCTGCGAAAGAATTAGGAATTTCCACTGAGGGGAAAGAACTTAAGCTGTTAGCAAAAGAAGTTCATGAAGCTCAAATTAAGAAGGATGCCAAAGAGCTAGGAGTATCAGTTGATAATAAAAACCTTCATCAGGTAGCACATGAAGTGTGGAAAAAAAAGGTGTTTCAAGGAGCAGAAAAACTGGGGCTTAAAACGGAAGGGAAGTCTTCATTCGAACTTTTCGAAGAAATTATGACAAATCATGCTGATAAAGCAAAGGAATTGAATTTAATTCCACATAAAAGAGGGATGTTTCATTTCTTTAGTTGCTCAGAGGATCTAGGTAAGAATAAGTAAATAAATTCAGAGTAGCCCAAATCCGAAAGAGATTTGGGCTTTTTATAAAGCTTATATAAAGTCTTTTTAAAAATAAAAGTCAAGAAATACAAGTTAAACAAAAGCACGATTTTATTAAGTTCTTCATACTAACCGTTCTTTACGACGAATCCCTCATAATGATTAGGACAATCTATGGTTAGGAGGGATCAGTCATGAGATATCGGAATTTATTATTATTATTATTTATAAACTGTTTTCTTTTTTCATCAGTGGCAAATGCTGAAGTACCACTAACCGCTGCATTTGTAAGAGACCACCAACTATGGATTAAAAACGGTGATGAAGAAATACAGGTAACAAAGGGGCAATATGTGTATTCTCCAAAGTGGTCATATGATGGTCGATTTATTGCGTATATTGATGGCGATGAACTTGGAGAAAAATCGAATTTGTTCATTTATGACACCAAGAAAAAAGAAAACTACCAGCCCTACATAATTGTTGAAACATCAGATTTTAAATGGTCGCCTGTAAAAAATCAACTAGCTTACACCTCAGTTGGTGTATTGAATGTGACAAAAATGAAGAATAATCGTCCACAAGGTTTTGAAAATGTCTCTTTAGGTGTTAGCGGTTTTGAATGGTTTCCAAATGGAAAAGAGTTTATCGTATCTTCACAAGCAAACTTACTGCCAACTGGCTGGGGGCCAATCCCACTTTATCGAATTCCTATCGGTGCAAATCTTAATCCAGCTAAAATGAAGCCTTTTTATACGATTAAGACAAAAGAACCTGACTTGTTTGCCATTTATGCTGATGACTTTAAGTGGAGTTATGAGGGAGAGTGGGTGAGTTTTATGGCTGTTCCTACTGCTTCTTGGTCGATGGATAGCAATACATTATGTGTTTTATCTCAAGAGGGAGAACAGTTTCAAGTGATTGGAAAAATGCTAGGATACCGAGATTGGATGAAATGGGCTCCATCTTCTAATCAACTAGCTTATATTTCCGGGGAGGGAAGGTTTTTCGTAGATAACAAAAGTCTTGCTATACAAGATGTGCCAGCCACTGCTAGGCAAAAGGAATATACACCTGAAGGATTTGTTGATCTTGATTTAGAATGGTTTTCTGAAGATATGATGATTGTTGCTCGTTCTAAGGAGAATAAAGAGTGGGACGAAGGTCCTGTTCCTACAATGTATACAGCACTTTATGGAGTTAATTTAATCACTAAAGAGCAAAACCAAATCTCTTTTCCAAAAAAGAACGAACTTGATGTAAACCCGGAAGTTGTTGGTTCATACATATCATGGTTTCGTAAGACAGGAGAAGAAATGAAAGGTGATGTATGGCTAAAGGATGGATTAGATGGACAAGAGCATATATGGCTCAAAAATGTTGGATCACCACCAGTTTTTTATAAGCAAAATTAAGAGGTTATGCTTTCGAAAATAATATATCTTCTTTCCTGAGGATAAACTATGTGTAGAAAGGGGATAGTTATGAAACAAAATAAAAAAGCACCACAAAAGTTAAGTTATGAATCGGACGAAAAAATGGGCAAAGAGCAAAATCGAATTGAGGAAAATAAAAAGGAACAAGCTGAATTCTTTAATACCACTCAAAATAGTGAATGAAAAAAGGAACTGCTAGTCCTAGCAGTTCCTCATATAACGTTATTGAATATATTGATCGACAAAGCTCCAAACGGTGCTCCAATAAACTTCAGGGTCTACTTTTGCTGCTTCACCATGCCCTGCTCCTGGAATCACAAGCTTTTCTTTATCTACCTGTGCAGCTTCATACACTTCATCTACCATTTCATATGGAACAAACGTATCTTGGTCTCCGTGTATAAATAACATTGGAACCTTACTTTTGGCAACTTGTTCTATGGCGGAGGCTTCATATAAGTCATAGCCTGCACGTATTTTTGTGATTGTATTGGCAGCGTTTAGTACTGGGAACTCAGGCAAGCCGAATAAATCATCCAACTGATAAATGAACACATCACTAACTGATGCGTAACCGCAGTCCTCGACAATCACTTTTACATTAGAAGGAAGCTCTTCACCCGATGTCATCATCACCGTTGCTCCGCCCATAGAAATACCGAATAAGGCGATTTCGGCCTTAGGATCAATTTGAATAATTTCATTAATCCATAACAAAATATCCTTTCGATCATGCCACCCCATACCAATGTAATTCCCTTCACTTTTGCCATGTCCACGAAGATCAGGGGCAAGAACATTGTATCCCTTATCGTGGAAATTACGGATCCACCTTGTCATCCCTGCTGCATTACTCGTATAACCGTGAACAACAATGGCCCAATGATGATTTGCTTTTTCGTTTTGATAAACATCTGCATGTAACTTAAGCTGCAGCTTATCATTAGATACAATCGACATTGCTGATGGTGTATGTTTCAACTTAAATTCTTCATTTGCTAGCTCATCTGCTTGGGCTACATCAGCCATAACCGCTTCACTTTCTTCTAAATGAGGATTATCCTGCAAAAACTCTTTCTCTTGATTTGCAAGAAGCGCAAAGTTGTAAAAATAGTTACCAACAAATACGTAAGCAATGGTTAAAACCAAAACAATAATTACTGATATGATTGTTATTTTCCTTTTCAAAGAAGCTCACCTTATTTCTTTTATGGATCTTTGCCTATTTTATTATCAGGTCTAAATCCTACTTATAATAGCGAAAACTATGAAAATATTCAACTACTAGAAAAAGGGAGAAATCTAATAGGATGAACAAGTATGAAGATAATTATATTTGAAGAATTTAACTATTAGCTACTTTTGTTTGGATAAGAATAAATTCACAGTGGGTACAAACAATATTGATGTACCACGAGAAATCTAGAGGAAAGGATTTACAAAATGAAAAAACTAGTTGTAGTTTCATTAAGTTTTCTTCTTTTTATGCAAGTGAATTTGAATATAGCTTTTGCTGACAATCATCCAAGGAATTTATATGATATTAAAGCAGGAGATACTTTATGGAAAATTGCTCATACATATGGTACATCTATTGGGGATTTAAAGCTAGTAAATGGACTGCAGTCTGATTTAATCAGAGTTGGCCAAAGGCTAAGAGTGCCACTCATGTATGAAGTGGTTTCTGGAGATACCTTATGGAAGCTGTCACAATCCTTTGATTCTTCAGTCCAAGCGATTAAAACAGTGAATGGCCTTACTGCCGATACGATCTTTATTGGTCAGGATATAAAAATTCCTCCGAAAAAACTAAACATGCAGGGTCAATTTATTCTGATGACAAGGGAAGAGTTTAGGGATTGGTTATTTAATCAACGTTTTTCAAGAAAAATAGGGAAAGTTCAACAACATCACACCTATCAACCATCATATAAAACCTTCAATGGCTCGAATCATTTTAATCTGTTGAGAGGGATGGCAGATTATCATATGAATACAATGAAATGGAATAATATCAGTCAACATTTAACCACGTTTCCGGACGGGACGGTAGCTGTTGGTCGACCATTTAATTCACCACCACAAGGATCTTATGGGTTGAAAAATCCAGAGGCGATGCTGGCAAACCAGGCGGATGCCTTAACGATTGAAAACGTTGGCGATTTTAATGCAGGTAATGACCAAATGACAAAGGCACAAAGAGAAACAATCATTACTGTCACAGCTCTCCTCATGTTGAAATTTGGATTAACTCCTTCAATAGACAGTATCCAATATCATCGCTGGTGGGACATTAACACGGGTGAAAGAGTGTTAGATAAAAGTGAAGGACATGCCGTAAAAACATGCCCTGGTACTGGTTTCTTTGGAGGCAATACGACAACCGATGCTAAAAACAACTTCTATCCATTAGTTGAACAAAAAATGCAGGAAATAAGAGCTACAATTCAATAAAATAACATGTAAGAGCGTCTCTTTCGAAATGAAAGGACGCTTTTTTTGAAAGATATCAAATTTTGGACTACCATAGGCGTTGAATGTGCTATTTTTGTGTATGGAGACTATTTTTCGTGTATGATGACTAATATCTTAAAAGGGTATTCTCCATTCTCCATAGGCGGAAAAATTCCCGCTAATGTATCTAGTAGCGGCTTAAGAAGCAGATAAGCGGAGAAATTCCGGTTAACTTCTCTAATATATGACTAAATCGAACGATTAGTCTCATATAAGCGGAAAAACTCCAGTTATTTTAAGGGAAATATGGATATTTCCTAATTTAAGCGGAATTTATCCGTTTAAATTCAACCACAGTGAAATCCCCGGTTTTTCTTATTTGATTTTCAGAGAAAGAACGTAAGGTTTTCTGATAGTATGAAAATTATATAGTAAAAAACAATAGATTTATAAAGGTGTGTAACTAAATGACTTATGCAATTATTTTATTTATTTTAGCTGGAGTTGCTGAAATCGGTGGAGGTTATCTTATTTGGCTTTGGTTGAGAGAAGGGAAACCATTTTATTGGGGCATCTTCGGTGGTATTGCCCTGGCATTATATGGTGTGATCGCAACATTTCAAACATTCCCTTCATTCGGTAGAGTTTATGCCGCATATGGAGGAGTATTTATCGTTCTTTCGGTGTTATGGGGCTGGGGAATTGATAAGAAAACCCCTGATTTATATGATTGGGTAGGGGCTGGTATTTGTATAGTGGGGGTATCAGTCATGTTGTTTGCTCCTCGTCAATAACAGGGGCATGAGGTGTTTCTTGGTAAAAAATGTCCTAATTAATACAAACAATAATTTCACAAAAAACAATCTAAAACGAATATAAAAGACAATTTAAGGGGGACTAATTAATCATGCGTTGTGCCTGTAAGCAAATGAAATCCTATGATCTGAAAATTGAGGGTGATGTTGGTGCTGATCCTATATGGTGCAAACATTGCAGTTGTAACCTTAATCTTGAGGAACTCCCAATTTCCCAAAAGTTGAAAAGTGAGCTGATCGAGTGGGTGACAAAATACGGTGAATGGATAGATTGGGATAGAGATCAATTGATTCCTAACGGTATTGAAATGGAAGACGAACATAACACCCAAGGTGCTAAACTAACAGAAAAAGTAAAAAAAGAACTTAAGGAAACATACACAATAAAATTTTCCCCATCAACAATGGCACGAAGTTATGCAAATAATAAATCGTAAAATTTGGGGTGCCTTTAACTTGCCCCAATTTTTTTTATTAAATCTGGTCCTAATCAACCTTACTCCAAAAAACGCCACTAATATTTCTTTCTCTATTAAAGCTTTGTTAATAATTTCTTCATATTTTCACGCTATTATTTGTTTAAGCCAAAGAGATGGTGAAAATAAGGAGGCAGTTAAAATGAATGATTTAATTAACAATAATAGCATTACTGAAATAGAAGAACCGAAAAAGTTTAAAAAAGCAAAAAAGAGAAGAGGGGTTTTTACACTAGTAACTGGTGGAGTGATTGGCTCAATGCTCACGCTGGGTGTTGCTCCTTACATCGGTTATGTAGAAGATTTGTATTCTCAGGTTCACGCAAAGGTATCTCAGTTTACTGGACAAGAAGAAAGTAACACTGAACAAGTGGCTATACAAGAAACTCCTGTAACAAGTGTATCAACTTCGACAACTTCGTCTGGTTCGTTGGCAGACATGGTAGAGGAAGCGTCCAAAGCGATTGTTGGAATCGTTAATTTACAAGCACAAACTGGGCGGAACATTTATTCGAATTCTACTAATTCAGACACTGTTGAAAGTGGCACAGGTACGGGTGTGATTTTTCAAATAGATAAACAAAGCGCATATGTTGTTACGAATAATCATGTGATTGAGAATGCAACTGAGCTTGAAATCACTGTGTATGGTGGAGAAAAGACAACGGCTGAGGTCATTGGTGCAGATCCTTTAACTGATTTAGCGGTGTTAAAAATTGATGCTGAATATGCAACTAGTCATCTAGATTTCGGTGACTCAAGTACTCTTAGAGCGGGTGAAACAGTCTTGGCGATAGGAAATCCTCTTGGTCTTGAGTTTTCAAATACAGTTACTCAAGGTATTGTTAGTGCTGTTGACAGAACTATTTCTGTTACAACTTCAGCAGGACAATGGGACTTAAACGTCATACAGACTGATGCAGCAATTAACCCTGGTAACAGTGGTGGAGCTCTTATTAATACCTCAGGTCAATTAGTTGGTATTAATAGTTTGAAAATCGCTGTCGATGGAGTTGAGGGCTTAGGCTTTGCGATTCCTAGCAATGATTTAGTGCCTATTATTAATGAAATGATTAAAACTGGACAAGTTGAGCGCCCATATATGGGAGTTGGCTTAGCTAGTTTAGAAGAAGTTCCTTCCATGTACCTTCAACATCTACCACAAACTATTGAGGGTGGGGCAATGGTGACGACGATCGATTCCAATTCAGCAGCGGCTCAAGCTGGGTTAAAAGTCCAAGATGTAATTGTATCAATGAATAATCAACCTATCACAAGTTCAGATGATTTGCGAAAGTATTTATATACAGAGCTTAAAGTAGGTGACAAAGTATCTCTTGAGGTTTATCGTGCAGGGGATAAAATAAACATGGAGTTAACACTAACAAGTAGTAATAAAATTAGTTAATCTATAAATATCTTTAAAATAGGGAGCGTTTTAGCTTCCTTTTTATTTTTTATAGAATCCTAGACGTTCTCCAATACTACATTTTTATGGGCAAATCGTAGCTATTGATTTTTTAAAGGAAATAGTAGGCATTTTGTTGAACAATATTACTAAGGGTAAAAAATAAACCATTCCACAAGTGTTAGGAGAATATTCATGACTCATTCTAATCGGATACTTGTTATCGGTAGTTATAACATGGATTTATCATTTCATGTGACGAGATTACCAAAGCCAGGAGAAACATTAATAGGGAAAAGTTTTCACAAAGGACCTGGAGGAAAAGGCTCAAACCAAGCAATTGCTGCTGCTAGATTAGGTGGAGAGGTTTCATTTATGGGATGCATCGGTGATGATCTATTCGGTAAAGAAGCACTGGAGATGTTTGCGGTTGAGAACATTGATACTGACTATTTACTGGTTAACCCGGAACAGAATACCGGAATAGCCAGCATCGTTGTTGATGAATCAGCGGAAAATCAAATCATTGTAACTCCAGGTGCCAATTATTACTTACTACCAGAGGATATAGAGAATAAGGTTGATTTTCAAGAGTTTTCTTGGCTCGTCATTCAATTGGAAGTTCCTTTTCCGACGGTTAAAAGAGCGATTGAACTTGCAAAACAAAGCGGAACAAAAATTATACTAAACCCTGCTCCATATATGGAGGAGAGCATTGAAATTTTACCATTTGTAGACTTGTTTATCCCAAATGAAACAGAAGCTGAGCTCGTTTCTGGAGTCTCAATTTCAAATATGGATGATGTTGAACATGCTGCAAAAATCATACTTGAAAAAGGTGCAAAACAAGTTGTTATCACATTAGGTAGTAGAGGAGTGTACATGGCGTCAACTGCCGAAAATCAGTTTTACGGAGAGCATCTAGTAGCCCAAAAAGTAAAGGCGATTGATACAACAGGTGCTGGCGATTGCTTTGTTGGTGCTTTAGCTGTTGCGCTCTCTGAAGATAAAACACTTAGGGAGTCAGTGCGATTTGCGATCAGTGCAGCGGGATTATCGGTGCAAAGAATGGGTGCCGGGACTGGGATGCCTTATAGGGAGGAACTAAATTGAGAGGTGGAATGTAATGACTAGTTCATATCAACATCATGCTACTTTAGTTAACTATATGTATCAATCCAAACACACCGTGATTTTAACAGGGGCCGGCATGTCAACTGAAAGTGGAATCCCAGACTTTCGTTCACGCTCAGGTTGGTGGAAGGATATTGATCCATTAACCGTTGCAACCGAGGAAGCACTTCACAAGAATTATGATTTGTTCCATGAATTTTATAGTGCGAGATTAAAGGGACTAGGAGACATAAAGCCTCATAAAGGACATTTTATAATTGCAAAGTGGGAGCAAGATGGACTTGTTCAGAGTGTGGCAACTCAAAATGTCGATGGATTGCACCATGAGGCAGGAAGTCAAAACGTAGATCAACTACATGGTTCTATTCATTCATTTCGTTGTCATGATTGTGGAATGAAAGGCGTTAAGCAGCAATTTCTAGAGAAAGAAAGTTGTAGCAATTGCGGTGGCCATTTTCGTCCTAATGTTGTCTTGTTTGGAGAAGCGCTACCGGACGATGCCTGGGATTCTGCGTTATTTCATATACAAAAAGCAGACCTAGTAATTGTGATTGGCACTAGTCTTCAAGTATACCCAGTTAGTCAGCTGCCAAGAATGACGAGCGGGAAGACAGCTTTTATTAATAAAGAGATAGGTTCAGAACAATCATTTTTTGATGTAACGATTGAAGGTAGTGCGGGCGAAGCATTATCGGTTATCGAACAATTGTTGAATTCATAACCGTAGATTTACCTAATCGTTTTGCCTGTTTTACTACATTGGCAACTGAAAAAAGGACCTTTAATTCGATAAATCGATTAAAGGTCCTTTCTTTCCAATGCATCAGTTTTGATAGAGACTCTATATACCTTCTACTTTAACAAAAAACCGGCTCTTTTTCGCTCAAGCGAAGAGTCTCTGCAGTTGAAGTGTGAATATTTTGCAGAAGCTTAGGGTTATCCATTAGAGATAGACCGTAAGACGGAATCATTTGTTTAATTTTCGGTTCCCATTCATTGATATGTTCTGGGAAGCATTTTGTTAATACTTCTAGCATGACGTGAACGGCAGTCGATGCACCTGGAGAAGCACCAAGCAATGCGGCAATTGAACCGTCAACTGCACTAACAACTTCAGTACCAAATTGAAGCGTTCCTTTTCCGCCTTCTTCGGTATCTTTAATTACTTGCACACGTTGGCCAGCTACGATTAAATCCCAATCTTCACTTTTAGCATTTGGGATAAATTCACGCAACTCTTCCATACGCTTTTCTTTTGATAGCAGCACTTGCTGAATTAAGTATTTCGTCAATGACATGTTTTTTGCACCTGCTGCCAGCATGGTTACGAGATTATCTGGTTTTACAGAAGTGATCAAATCAAACATTGACCCATTTTTTAGAAACCTTGGTGAGAAGCCAGCAAAAGGCCCAAATAGTAACGTTTTTTTATTGTCAATAAATCGTGTATCTAGATGTGGAACAGACATTGGCGGAGCACCAACCTTTGCTTTTCCATATACCTTTGCATGATGCTGGGCGACAACATCCGGATTATTACACACCATAAATATACCGCTTACAGGGAATCCACCAATACGTCTTCCTTCAGGGATACCGGATTTTTGAAGTAAATGGATACTTCCACCACCGCCTCCGATAAAGACGAATTTCGCTGTATGATGTTCTACGTTACCTGTAACCGAATTGCGTACCTTTAATTTCCACGAGCCGTCACTAGTGCGTTTAATATCGTTAACACTACGATTGTAGTTCATAACCACATCTTTACTCTCTAAATGTTCAAATAGCATGTTTGTTAAAGCGCCAAAGTTAACATCCGTTCCTGTGTCAATTTTTGTTGCAGCAATGGGCTCTTTCGATGTACGGTTTTGCATAACTAACGGAATCCATTCCATTAATTTCTCAGTGTTATCCGAAAATTCCATCCCCTGGAATAGAGGGTTATTTGACAGCGCTTCAAAACGCTTTTTTAAGAAAGTCACATTTTCTTCTCCATGCACTAAACTCATGTGAGGCAATTGTCTAATGAAATCCTGTGGGTTAGCTATCAGCTTACTATTTACAAGATGTGACCAAAATTGCATTGAAACTTGAAATTGTTCATTCACTTTTATAGCTTTACTAATATCTACAGATCCATCAGGTCTTTCATTCGTGTAGTTAAGCTCGCAAAGTGCAGCATGACCCGTACCGGCATTATTCCACTCGTTAGAGCTTTCCTCTCCTGCTTTTGAGAGTTTCTCAAACACTGTTATTTCCCATTCTGGTACTAATTCTTTTAAAAGTGTTCCTAAAGTTGCACTCATAATTCCAGCGCCAATAAGAATGACGTCTGTTTTAGTTTCTCCGTTGCTCATTTTTACCAACCTTTTCCCCTTGAATTTGTAAAGAAGATGTAGCATATACACCAAACTAAGGTGCTACCTAGTTATACAGCTTTTCTGTTATCGCAATATCATAATGCATAAATATTAGTTTAGATTAAATTATTAAATTATCTACTATTATATGATAATTATAAATTATTTGAAAGGTGTAAAAAGTGTTAAGACCGTTCGAATTTACCTATACATATAAATAATAAAGTCTTAACAAGGCTACTTGCAAGGGTTAAGGCTTGGTATATGTTACTACCTGAGAGATTTCTCTATTTTTTTAAAAGTAAAGAGGGAGAAAAGTAAACAAAAGTTACTTTTCATAGCTCCTTTTTTATTTTTATAATTTTTACCTATTAACTTATAGTTATACTATCCAGTCAGTTTGCTGAGGTGAACAAGTTGAATATAAGGGGGAAGATCATTTGAAGAAAATAATGTACTTAATCATGATTATGTTGGTAGCGCTTACGACGAATTCAGTGTTGGCAGAAAGTACATCACAAGATTGGTATCATTGAAGAAAACCATGAAGAAAACGAATCGAGCTATAAAAGCGGAAGCACGAAATTGTTGGATCATAAAGAAATAACAGTTAATCTAGAAGAAATTACATTAGATGAGACTGAGTTGGAAGAAATAGAAAAGGAATTTCACCAACAACAAGTGACGTTTTATAATGACTTTATCGCTAAAAATATCAAGCAAACAACTAGTACAAATGAGATTATTTCATTACAAAATGAAGCAAAGAAATTATTGAAGGAACGCGAGGAAGCTTTTGAAGAGGAAAGCGGAGCATACATAAAGGAGATCAAAGTGAGAGCACTCCGATTAACCTTGCTGTATTTTCTGTTTCATATCAAACAACTAAGATACAATTTTAGAAGCAAATCATCACGCAATCTATTATGTTGATAAAGAGACAGGTGAAATCCTAGATCCTAAAAGCTTACCACCAACGAAGAAATTGACAGTTTTGTTGAATCTCAAAAAAATGTGCTTGATGAGGGAATAGCAGAACTAAGTCTATTTATTGTCATTTTTTCGATTCTTTTTATGGGTGTAATCCCTGTAGAATGGAGACTCTGGTTTTAGGACTAGAGTCTTTCTTAAAACACTGATTTACAAATATATCCTTTTGGTCTGAAATTAACTTTTTCAAGAAAATGAAAACATATGTTGGAGGTATTTCATTGTTGAGAAAGGATAATCCTGTACAATAATCGAAATAATAGATGGATTGATGATTTAAGGAGCGTGAGGATATTGTACGAATTAAAAACAAAAGAAAATGAAGCAAGTGTAATTGAGTTTATTGAAAAAGTAGATAGTGTAAAAAAACGTGAAGATGCTTATAAGCTGTTAGATATCTTCACTGAGACTACTGGGTTTCCTGCAAAAATGTGGGGTGACAGTATTATTGGCTTCGGTTCATATCATTACAAATATGCATCCGGACATGAAGGCGATGCAGCACTCGTTGGTTTCTCCCCACGTAAAGCCAAAATAAGCTTATACTTCGCGACGGGAGATACTAAGAGAGAGGAGTTACTAAAGGACTTCGGAAAGCATACGACAGGAAAAGCATGTGTGTACATAAATAAAATAGATGATATAAATGTTGATGTCTTAAAAGCATTAATCAACCAATCTATACACTTTTTAAGAGAGACGTATCCTGAATAAATAGTAACTTGTAGCTATAGCTTCATTTTAAATTGAACTAACTAAGATACTCACCTGCCCGTTTTTTGTCGAAGTTTATTACCCGGGAAATAGGTGATGCCTGTCACCGCTCGAAATTTGTCGAAAAAACCGTAGGAATTTCAAAGAAATGTTCCGTCCAATAGATGAAAAAGGAGAATGTCGATGTTAACAAAACAAGAATATATTGATGCACGAGAGAAGACATTAGAACTGTTAAATAATGCAGGAATTGTATTGAGTGATCTCGAACAGCAAGAGATCGAAGTTGCAGACTTCGGTTTAGAACAGTTAGAAACTCAAGGGTTACAATTAATCACCTATATTAACAATGATCATTATTGTGCAAAGGAATTAGTATTATTTCCACATCAAACTTGTCCTGAGCATAAGCATCCACCAATTGGTGAAGTGGCCGGAAAGACAGAAACTTTTCGTTGCCGTCTAGGGAAAGTGTTTTTATATATTGAGGGTTCAACTTCAGCGACGATAAACGCTAGTATTCCAGAATCAAGTAAAGAGTATTACACTGTATTTCATGAGGTTGAATTGAATCCGGGTGATCAGTTCACGATACCCCCTAATACTCTACATTGGTTTCAAGCTGGAGAAGAGGGAGCAATTGTTTCTGAGTTTTCAACAACGAGTAGAGATGAATTTGATATTTTCACAGATCCAACTATTCATCGAATTCCGGTTGTTGAAGAATGAGGTAGAGAGTTTGATTCTATTTGTCTCAAATGAACGTCAACTCCAAAAGTGGTATGGTCAGTATGAAGCATATCTTATGAAGTTTAAAGACTACAAGCGGCTGTTCCGACATTTAGGAACAAGAGGGTCCGCACTTATCGGTTGGAGATCATGTTAAGCAGCCGAAATATAGGCGGAGCAATTCCCCTTAATTAGTAATTACTTTAAAAAAAAGCATAAATAGACGGAGAAATTCCGCGTATTGACTTGAAAATTTGAAAAAGAGGAGATTTTCCTATGCTTAACCGGAAAATCTCCCCTTATATTCCCCGAAACGAGCTCCAGTTTGGCTTTAACCGGAAAATTTCCTCTTATTTTATTTATTTTGATGCTTCCCCGATTAAGGGCAAGTTATCTTATTTAAAAGAGAATGATTATAGCTCAAAATTCCAAAAGACTTTAATTTATTGCATTCCGGGTGAACCGTATACAAATAAGTAGACCAATTGAATGGCTTTTTTCAACGGGTAGGGGTTCATCATTCTACTATGGTATCCTGATCTACTGATTTGCCTTGACTTTCCGCTTCATTTGTTAGTGTATCAGAATTTTCAAGTGAATCATATGCAGGGTTTGTTATAAATACCACTTGGTTCTTTACGTGTTCATCTTTTTCCATGTTTCGTACATCCTTCCCTAGTATACTTATTCATTCAATATGGCTTACTCTTATGAATTTTATTCATTAGCTTCTATTAAATATACAACTAACTCTAGTGATACATAGATAAAGGTGTTAGAACGCGCTCGATGTGAAGTAAGGTAAAAGTCCTATTTTATATATATAATAGGAGTTCAATTCAATTGGATAACTATCAAAAGTGTTCATTAAGTGGTAATATTATCCTATAAAAAGCTATGAATGGAGAGAATTGGATGGTCGTATTTCGGGGTATGGGCAGGGTTGTAAATACTGTCGTTGGTGAGGCCGCAAAAGGCGGAGTAAAGATTGTTAGTAAGGCTGTTTCATCTAAGAATGAAAAACTTGGTGAATATGTCGATGATTTAGGAAATAGTGTGATTGAAGCATCAAAGGGGGCGGTGGACTCTGTTACTCAATTTGCAGACGGGACAGTAAGAGGCGTTTACGGTGCTGTAAAAAAAGATGAATACCATAAACAAAGAGGGTGGGCTGATATTACGGACTCTACTGGTCGAACGGTCAGGGGAATTGGCTCAAGCATTAAGTATACGGTTAAGAGTGCTGGTATCACTGTGAATGGTTTAAAGAATAGGGATAGAGAACAAATTCTCCACGGTGTGAAGAATTTAGGAAAGGTTGCCGCAGTCACAACTCTAGCGGTTGGAATTATTGATATTGTAGACGGGCCGGATGCTGTAAACGCACAGGAAATTGATACAAGAAATAGTAGTTTAGCGGGGTTGGAACATGCTGAGACAGGTGTGCTTTTTGAAGCAAAAACAATTGAATGGCCAAGCGGAGAATTTCAAACGGGAACATTCCCAGTATTTGATTCACAATTCAGTGTTGTTATAGCAGAAGAAGTATATACTTCAAGTGACCAGGCTCATTTTAATATTGCAAATGACACATTGTATCAGTCAATTCAAGAGAACCCTGGTCTGGCAAATGATTTAGGACTATCCTCGTACGATGTACAAGTTCTTCAGAATGGAATTACACCCGAAGGATTTGATTGGCACCATCACGAGCAGCCAGGTGTTTTGCAGTTAGTTGATGAAGAAACTCACCAAGATACAGGACACACTGGTGGTAGAAGTATTTGGGGTGGAGGTAGTGAGTATCGGTAAAAGGCTATCATTTTTTAGTAGGTGTTGTCAGACTTAATTCTAATAAGAGAGTATATGAATTGTTTTTGTATGGAGGTGAGGTAGTAGACAGAGGGCTAATATTCAAGAAAGGACTTGATAGCCGATGAAAAAAAGTGGCTGGGAACGAGATATACGCATGCAATCATTTAGTTGGAAGGAAGAAGGTTTACCACATTTTGGATCAACTATTTCTACTGAAGAGGGAATAGTAGTTCCAAGTGGAGAATGAGGAGATTAATAATTTTCTATCAAACATTTACTATGGTATCTGCGAAAATAGTTTGATTGTCAATAAATATTTTTTACTAAAAAACTGTAATACTTTCTTACAAAACCCTTTACTACTTATGTAATAAATTGTATATTTATTTGGAGACTTTTTTCCAATAACGTGTTACAGGAGTAGTGTTTTGATGGAACAAATTGTAAATGAAAGAATAAAAGTTGAGGCTCAAGTCTATACTTTAAGAAGTCAAATGATAGATTCAGCCAAAAACAATGGGTTTACTGATCCTGAAACAATCAAATTAAGTCAACAATTAGACTCTCTACTTAATTTGATTCAATTTAAACGCTCTAAAAAAATGTAGCTAGATTCTATCATAAACAGGTATATTCTAGCTACATACAAAGAGATAGTTTGTTTAATTATCTGGATTCAAGTTCAGATAATAAAACCCTCTAAATGATTTCTTCAGAAATATAATCTTCATACTTTATAAAAAACCCTAAATACGACATGTTGCTACACTAATTGTTTTCTTCAATTGAGTGTAGCTTTTTTATACTTAAATACAATTTTAAAAGAAATAAAATCTAATTATATTAAATTTTCAGAATATGATATTGACTAATTATGGAAAATGTTTTACATTGGTTAGTAAGGTTAACTAACTAACTAACTAACTAACTAAAAGGCATGGAGGGCTGCATGAGTATCCCGCAATCAGGAACACCCACTTATTTGAAGCTATTAAACAAGAAAAAGGTCTTACAAACGATTATCGGGGGTGATGATTATTATTCCAGAGCAAGTCTTGCTAAAGAATTAAATATTAGTAAACCAACGATTTCTTCGTTAGTCGATGAGTTGGTTAAAGAAGGGTGGCTCATTGAAAAGGAAAGTAATGAAACGGCCCATGGAGGTGGGAGGAAGCCTGTTCATTTATTTTTCAATAAAGTATGTAAATATACAATCGGAGTTGATATCGGCGGCACACATACTGAAATAGCAATAATGAATCTTGAAGGTGAATTAATTATTACCGGAAAACTATTTACTCAACAGGCATTAAAAGATGATTTTATTCATCTACTAGTAACAGAGATTAATAGATTGTTAAGAGTAAGTGGATTGATCAATACTGATATATTATCACTTGCAATTGGTGCGCCTGGGATAACTGATACAGAGAAAGGTATTGTAATTGAAGCTCCAAGTCTTCAGTGG
The DNA here is from genome assembly GCF_002019645.1 of Litchfieldia alkalitelluris. Classification (GTDB taxonomy): domain Bacteria; phylum Bacillota; class Bacilli; order Bacillales; family Bacillaceae_L; genus Litchfieldia; species Litchfieldia alkalitelluris. Next base: position 2,007,578 of record NZ_KV917374.1, read on the forward strand.
GACAATTATCCTTTACAAGAAAAAGTAAGCTCTTATTTTCCGTTTCCTGTATATATTGAAAATGATGTGAATATGGCGGTGCTTGGGGAGTATTGGAAGGGGTCTGCGAAAGATAAATCCAATGTCGTTCTGATTACGATAGGAACGGGTGTTGGATGTGGCATTATTATTAATCGTGAGCTATACCGAGGCTTTCAATTTGCTGCAGGAGAAATTGGTTATATGATTACTAACAAAGATCAAGCTGGACAACATTTCGAAACAATGTTTGATGGCTTTGGTTTTCTTGAAAATCATGTTGGGGGTCCTGCTATCGTAAAGCAATATATAAAGAACTCTACGACAACTGTCAATGGCGAGTATAGTGCGGAAATGGTTTTTAATGAAGCCATTCAAGGTGAGACTTATGCAACAAAGGTGATTAATGAAGCATTAGATCACATTGCAGTTTCGTTAATTAATGTAGCGGCTCTTTTGAATCCCGATTGTATCGTTTTAGGAGGAGGAATTTCGAAATCAGGAGAATGGTTTTTACCGAAGTTACAACATAAAATAGCGATGTATCTACCTAAGCAAAGTCAAACAGAGGTGCTTCTAACTCAATTGCCACAAGTGGCCCTTATCGGAGCAACAGCTTTATGTTTGAGAAATCATGAGTTATTTTCCATCGAAAAGAAATTCTGATTTTTATAGCAAACTTTTTTAATAGGAGGTAAATAATGCTATTTCAAAATGATTTTAAAGTCATTGATATCCATGGCCACTTGCCAGGGAAAAAGGGTAGTGGATTCATTAAGCGAACAGAAATTGGTGATCAATATAATACAGAAAGATCAAAGCGAATGATGTTATCTTGGGATTTCCCGCATCCATCTGAGGAAACCGATGAAAAGAAGGCCATACCAATTATGGATCGTTGGGTACAGGAGCTGGATCGATATGGAATTGAAAGATTCGTGTTTCTTACTGCTGAGGATAATGATGATTTAGCTAAAAAGATAAAGGAGTATCCTGGTCGTTTTATTGGATTTGCACATCATCCGATTGAAAACCGTGATGCACTTCAGGAATTAAAACGGGCAACAGAGGAACTTGGCTTAAAGGGGTATAAGATGTTTGGGCCTCTTGTGAATCGAAAGCTTCATGATGACTCATTAATGCCTGTTTGGGAGTATTTGGCTGAAAAGCAAATTCCCGTATTAATTCATTTTGGACTTTTGGGCAGAGCTGGTGGAATTGTTGAGCATCAAAACATGTCACCACTCTCAATCTTTCAAGTTGCTAGAGAGTTCCCTGAACTTCCTATCATCATTCCACATTTTGGAGCAGGTTACTTTCAAGAATTACTTCATCTTTGCTGGAGTTGTCCAAATGTTTATGTGGATACCTCTGGGTCTAATCAATGGATGCGCTGGATGCCATATCATTTAGATTTGGAGATTTTGTTCAGAAAAACCTATGAGCTCATTGGCGCTGAACGAATTATCTTTGGGACAGATTCAAATGGGTTTCCAAGAGGCTATTCCTACCGATATTTACAAGACCAGGTTCGAGTTTGCCGGGAAATCAATATGCGTGAGGAGGATATTGAAAAGATCTTTGGTAATAATGCACGCAGACTATTTAATCTTGAGATTGGAGTGAAGTCAGAGAATGTCACACAATAGGTCCAGGATTTATGTGAACCATATACTCGAACCTACCTACGATTTTACGAAAAGAAAATTTTTGAACTGTATACTTGAAATCAATATAGCTCATGCTGCCATGCTTGCTCGTCAACAGATTTTAAAGAACGAAGATGTGAAAAAAATTATTGAAGCTAATCAGAGATTGTTAAGAAATGGTTTTGATCAGCAGTATAACCCTGAGTTTGAAGATTTATTTTTCATGATTGAAGATGATCTGAAAAATGAAATCGGTGATGAACTTGTTGGAAATATGCATATTGCTTTTAGCAGAAATGATATGGACGCAACGATGTTTCGGATGATTTGGCGTGAAAAAGTGGTTCAATGGCTTAAACTGATTATAGATATGAAGGAAGTCTTGCTTGAATTAGCAAAGGAGCATGAACTCACTGTAATGCCTGCATATACGCATAATCAGCAAGCTCAGCCGACAACACTTGCTCATTATTTATTAGCCGTTGATAAGCATTTGGAAAGAGATCTCGACCGTGGCTTTTCCTTATTAAATCGAATAAATGAATCGCCTATGGGTGCGGCAGCTCTAGGAACAACAGGATTTCCTATTGATCGGACATTTATGGCACAACAATTAGCCTTTACAAAACCGCTAGATAATTCATATGATTCCATCAGTGCAGCTGATTATATGCTTGAAATCGTTGGAACATTATCAACCTCACTTAGTACTCTATCACGCTTTGTCTATGATTTAATGTTTTTTGCAACCAATGAGGTCGAAGCAATTAGATTGGATGAAAGCTTAGTACAAACTTCTAGTATAATGCCGCAAAAAAGGAACCCTTCATCATTAGAACATACACGATCACTAATAAGTCGAACAATTGGAGAATTACAATCAGCGTTTATGATGACTCATAGCGTACCTTTTGGAGATATTGTTGACATCGGTGATGATATTCAACCGATTCTTGATCATGGATTTCTACATACCTATCAAATACTCGAACTATTAACCGAAATCTTAAAAAATATTACTGTGAACAAAGATAAGCTATATAACCGATGTAGAGAGGGATTCTCAACGGTTACAGAGCTAGCTGATGTCCTGGTAAGGGATTACCAGCTATCTTTCCGACAAGCACACCATATCGTTCAAGCATTTGTTAAACACTTAAATACAAATGGATACAACTTAAGCCATGGAAATGCTGAACTTGTGAAAGAGATTGCTAAGAAAGAATGTCATATCGATTTATCTCTATCTGATGAGCATTACAAGGATGCGATAGATCCTTATCAATTTGTGATGGTTCGGTCTATTTTAGGAGGGCCAAATCCAAAGGAAACAGAAAAACAGCGAACCCTTTCAGCAAATCAATTAAAAGGATACCTCACTGAGATTCAGGAATGGGAATATAAATTTAATTCCTATAAGGGATTATTACTTAATGGTAGTTATGAAATATTAACTAATAAATAAAGTAGATTAAGAGGAGGGTTAATTTTGAAAAAATTTCTTGGAGTACTCTTTTTTGTCACATTGTTTATGGTGCTAGTCGGATGTTCCGATAAGGAAGAGGCTGGTGGTGATGTAACTGATGATGGAGAAGAAGGTAGTGGAGAGATTACGATTGAATACTGGCAATATGCTTATCAGTCCAAGGTGGATTTAATTGATGAACTAATTAAAGAGTTTGAGGAAGCAAACCCTGGAATCAAAGTAAAGCATACAACGTTCCCATATGAACAATATAACGAAAAGGTAGCTACACTTGTTCCAGCGGGTAGAGGACCGGATGTTATTAATCTTTATTATGGTTGGATTCCGAAATATGTTGACTCTGGATATCTTCAACCCCTTCCAGAGGATGGCTTTTCTGCAAGTGAAATTGAAAGTGAATTTTTCCCACTTGTTGATGCTGTAAAACTTGATGATCAATATTGGGCGATTCCAACCGCAGTTCGTACCCTCGCTTTATTTTACAATAAAGATCTTTTTGAAAAAGCTGGTTTAGATCCAGACAGCCCACCTACAAACTGGGATGAGTTGGTTGATTATGCGAAGAAAACTACGGTTCGTGATGGTAACCAGTTAGTTACAGCAGGGATGGCTTATGAACTTGGAGGTCAGTTGCATAACTGGTATAGAGATGCTCTTGTTTATCAAGCAGGTGGTCAAGATTTAAGTGAGGATCGAAAACAAATTTTATGGGATGATTCGGAAGCTGGTTTAGAAGCGTTCCGTTATTTAGTTGAATTTACGACAGAGCATAAAGTTGGTGAAAAAGGATTCTATACGGATGATGTTACGGCATTTAAAACTGGAAATGCAGCAATGAATGTTGATGGTTCTTTCCGTTTAGGAACGCTTGCTACAGATGCACCAGATTTGAATTATGCGGTAGCTCCACTGCCATCATATAAGGAAAAAGCAACACAATCTTCCTTCTGGGCGAATGGAATTACAGCTAAGGTTGAAGGTGAAAAGTTAGAAGCAGCAACAAAGTTCCTAAAGTTCTTAACAAGCAAAGAAGTGATGGAGCGTTGGGTTGATAAGATTGGTGAATTACCAGCTAAGGAAGCTGTGGCTTCTCAAGACAAATTTATTACTGACCCACTGTTAGGGCCTTTTATTGAACAGCTTCCATATGCAAATGCTCACTTCTTCGTAGATGAAACGGCTGAAAGACAGCTTATGATGGATGCAGTTGATCAGGTTGTACTAAATGGAGTTTCAATTGAGGACGCATATGCTGAGTTGGTGGAAAAAACACAGAAGTTATTTGATGATTACTGGAGTAGTCGATAATTTAATCCTATTCACTAGGGAGAGGCTAGGACCTGAGTCTCTCCCATCTTTTTAAAGGGAGGATATACATAATGGAGAGTACCAAAGCCGAAATTTCGCCACCTATAAAACTCAAGCCCAAAAAACGATCAAGGTTCACTTTAAAGCAGCAAAAATACATCTTTGTTTATACTTGTCTACTAATCCCCCTACTCTTTTTTATTGTTATCCGTTTTCTTCCAACACTGTATACCTTTAATATAGGTTTTCATGAGTGGGATATTCTTTCAAATGATAAGCCATTTGTTGGGATGGACAATTACGTGAATCTTTTTCATGATGAGGTCTTTCGAAAATCCCTTTACAATACGATGATATATGTTGTATTAGGAGTCATTGGTCAATTGATTTGTGGACTAGGCATTGCTCTATTATTACAGCGAATTAATAAGTTTGTAGGGTTTTTTCGTGCGATTTACTTCATTCCTTATGTAACGAGTATTGTTGCGGTAAGCTGGGTGTTTAAGTGGATTCTTATGAATAATGGAATCGTCAATGATATTTTATTAAAACTAGGATTTGAAGCACAGCTCTTCTTAAAATCTCCTGATCAAGCAATCTATATTATTATCTTAACAATGATTTGGCAAGGACTAGGTTTTCAAATGATTATTTTCTTAGCAGGGTTAGAAAATATCCCGAAAATGTTTTATGAGGCAGCTGAAATTGATGGGGCTAATGGATGGAAGAAGTTTATCCATATTACGATCCCATTGTTGAATCCTACGATTGTGTTCTCTGCTGTTATTGGGAGTATTAGTTTCCTCCAAACATTTACTCAAGTTCAGAATATGACACTTGGTGGACCATTGAATTCCACCAAATCAGTCGTTCTTTATATTTATGAATTGGCATTCCAACATTTTGAAATGGGTGCTGCTTCAGCGGCAACAGTTATCTTATTCTTAATTATTCTAATCATTACGATTTTCCAAATGAAATTCCTAACAAAGAAATTTGAATACTAAGTCTTGGGGGTGAAGTGGTGAAAAGAAGAAACTTTACAAAAAAAGCCATTGTTTATACATTATTAATTTTAGGTTCAGTAATCATGCTATTTCCATTCATTTGGATGGTTTCCACCTCATTCAAACCTCCGAGTGAAGTGTATGGGTTGAAGCTTATTGCTGATAACCCTACATTTAATAACTATCGTAAAATTATCGAAGGGACCCTTTTTACTAAATGGTTTTTAAATAGTTTTATTGTTGCTGTGATTACGACAGTCAGTGTGGCTCTCTTTGATACCCTTGTTGGTTATATTATTGCTAAGTTCAACTTTTTTGGGAAACAAGTTATCTTTCTTTTTATCTTAAGCTCTCTAATGATTCCAACAGAAATGTTAATTATCCCTTGGTACTTAATGTCAGCTGACTTAGGGTGGGTTGATACATATTGGGGAGTCATGTTTCCAGGGGTGATTTCAGCGTTTGGTATATTCCTAATGAAGCAATTTATGGAGTCCATTCCGGATGATTTATTAGATGCTGCAAGAATTGATGGTATGAATGAGTTTTCGATTTTCTTTAAGGTCGCCATTCCTCAAGTATTCCCAGCATTATCTGCACTATGTATTTTCACATTCCTTGGGAATTGGAATGCGTATTTATGGCCGCTCATTGTTATTGAAACAGCTGAAATGCGAACATTACCGGTTGGTCTTGCCTTTTTCTCAGGTGAAAATCAAACGTATTGGGAGCTTGTTATGGCAGGAGCAACCATTGCTGTTATACCCTTAATCATTGTCTTTTTAATCTTCCAGCGCCATATTATAAAAGGAATCACTTTGACTGGCTTAAAATAAGGTTGATCTTGAGTGAATTTTTTCAAAAGAGGTTAAAACATGAAAATTATAGAGGTCAAAGATTATCAGCAAATGAGTCGGCTCGCAGCGTGTATTATAAGTGAAAAAGTTCGTTCACAAAATCGATTAAATCTTGGGCTCGCAACCGGAGAAACACCAAAAGGGACCTACAACTATTTAATAAAGGATTTTAATCATAATGGAACCTCTTATGAAGAGGTATACACGTTTAATTTAGATGAATATGTTCCACTTTCTATGGATAACCCGAATAGCTATCGATTTTATATGAACCATTTTTTATTTAACCATCTTGATATTCCAATGTCTCATACTTTTCTTCCACTAGGTAATGCTACTGATCTAGAAAACGAATGTGTAAGATATGAAAAACAAATTGAAGATCATGGTGGAATTGATCTTCAACTACTTGGAATCGGCAAGAATGGCCATATTGGCTTTAATGAACCAAGAACATCTTTCATATCAAAGACACATGTCGTCACACTTACTTCATTAACTAGGGAAGCAAATGCACGATTTTTTGAACGTCCAGAAGATGTTCCGAAACAAGCAATTACAGTTGGAATTGAAACAATTATGAAGTCAAAAGAAATTCTCCTGCTTGCATCTGGTGAAAGTAAAAGAGAGGCTATGAACGAACTGCTTCATGGAGAATTGTCGGAGGATTTTCCAGCATCGATACTTCGACTTCATCCAGATGTAACAGTCATCGCTGATCAAACAGCATTAAAGGGGATTCAAGTAGAAGGTTATTCCTTCACAAAATGTTGAAGGGATTTTGAATTTGAGGAGGCGGTGGAATGGCTGAATTGCACTTAAATCATATCTATAAGGTATATGATAAAAACGTAACGGCAGTAAAAGATTTTAACCTACATATCAAGGATCATGAATTTATTGTATTTGTTGGCCCTTCAGGATGCGGGAAATCGACTACATTAAGAATGATTGCAGGACTTGAAGAAATATCTAAGGGCGAGTTCTACATTGATGATGAGCTCGTCAATGATGTTGCACCAAAGGATCGAGACATTGCGATGGTTTTTCAGAACTATGCCCTATATCCTCATATGAATGTGTTTAATAATATGGCATTTGGGTTGAAGCTTCGAAAAGCCCCAAAGGAGGAAATTAAGCGCCGTGTTGAGGCAGCAGCGAAGATTCTTGGGCTTGAACCATACCTGGATCGTAAGCCGAAAGCTTTATCAGGCGGTCAACGTCAGCGTGTAGCATTAGGTCGGGCGATCGTCCGTGATGCGAAGGTTTTCTTAATGGATGAGCCACTCTCTAATCTTGACGCAAAGCTCCGGATTCAAATGCGTGCTGAAATTTCAAAACTTCACCAAAGACTCCAAACAACTACTATTTATGTTACCCACGATCAAACGGAAGCGATGACTATGGCCACCCGTATTGTTGTGATGAAGGATGGAATCATCCAACAGGTTGGGACTCCTAAGGATGTGTATGATAACCCGGATAATACCTTTGTGGCAGGTTTTATAGGCTCACCGGCAATGAACTTTTTCAAAGGGAAGATTCAAAACGATACGTTTATTGTGAATGAAATAAAGATGAAAATTCCAGAAGCCAAGCTTAAAGTTTTACATCAACATGGATATATCACAAAAGAGATTATTTTAGGAATTCGCCCAGAAGACATTCATGAAACTAGTGAAAAATATGATACAGCTGTTAAAGTCACAGCTAAAATCGAGGTTGCTGAACTCATGGGAGCAGAAACCATGTTGTATTCAACCATTGGAGTCGAAAGCTATGTTTCAAGGGTTGATTCAAATGTAGAAGTGAAGCCAGGACAATTATTTTCACTTTACTTTGATATGAATAAGTGTCATTTCTTTGATGTCGATAGTGAAGAACGAATTGATTTAAGGGGTGGAGCAAAGAAGGAATTTAGGGAATCAGTGTGATGCTGGTTCTTTTTTTTGTGGAAGACTATTTCTAAGGTTGCTAAGGGGGAGAGTTTCATTTGCTGCGTTCCACTCGAAGGATACCGGGGATATCGAGGAGCTTCTTACCAACTGAATTAGTGATAATATCCATTTTCCATAATACTCTAATGGAAAGTCATAGTTATCATCACTTAACTTTTGTTTATCCAATAAATGAAATTCTTTTTAGGAGAACTTCTGGGAAAAATAAAACAGACTATAAAATTGTTTGAATCTTATAAGCCTGTTATAAAAGTGAATTTAATTTTTTGCATCCGCTTTAAAATAGCTTGAAATTAGGTGTTCAAGATCTTCTATTAACTTCAAATCAAATAAGGCCTGCGCATCTTTTAATGGAGCAAGTGCACTTTGAATCAAAAATGGACGAGGATTCTTTGAGTGAAGCAATTCTTCTTGAATAAACTCTAGTAACTCAATGTACTTGTGAGATTCATTCGTATCGATTACCTCTTTTTTTAACCCCACTATCGTTTTACTAAGTTCTTCTTGAAAAACTCTTCTTGCATCTTTTTGATCTGGAATCCATTTCTCCAAAAGTTCAGGTTCATTTAATTGTTCACCCGTATTAGCAACTTCATTTACCATACTCTCAACTCTTTTTACACTATAACGGACAACTTGATACACATTAATTTTGGAGTCATGTCCCATTGCATAATACTTCATATTGTGATGTAAAATGCCTAAAAACATAATTGCACAATCTAATAATACTGGTTTTTTTTCATGTCCGAAGATTTCTAAAAAACGTTGATATGTCCATTGAAGCATCCTTAATTGACCATCTTTAATAAATTGTTTAAGTTCAGGATCATTTGAAATCATGACCTCTTCAAAGAGCGTAATTAGTTTATTTTCTTTATTGATGTTCATTTGTAATTCATATTGTCTAATAAACAACTCAACATCAGACGGATCTTGTCCTATGAGAAGTTGATTTCGTTCTTTTTCCATTTTTTTATAAATAGCTTTAAAAAGCGCCATTAATAACTCATTTTTTGATGAGAAATAGTTATAGAAAGTCCCCTTCGAAATGCCACTATATTCGAGAATATCTTGAATCGACGTAGCCTGAAAACCTCTGTCGATAAATAATTGGTGAGCCATTTTTATAACATGCTGCTTACGATCGTTCATCATATATCACCCTTGGAATTTATTATAATCTAAGTTAAATGTTATCGAAACTCTTGATAGATGGCTTGTGTATCAATTTTATACCCTCTGTTTAATCATCATCATACCCTACTTACTGAGCTTTAACAAACCCTTTATATATAGGAAGAAATTATTATTGCAAAATTTGAACCCATGGTATAAGATGTTCTCTGTGAACTAATAGTATAAAAAAATGAACTGACAGTATACACAGGGGGAAACATCAATGGAACAATCCATAAATAAACCAACAACACGTCCCAACTATGGGGTTTTAGCTGTCTTAATGATCGGTGCTTTTATTGCATTCTTAAATAATACGTTACTAAATATAGCTCTGCCTTCGATTATGACAGATCTGAAGATTGACGCACCAGTTGCACAATGGTTAACAACAGGCTACATGCTAGTTAACGGAATTATGATTCCAACAACTGCATATCTCATTCAAAAGTATTCTGTTAGACGACTATTTTTAGCAGCAATGGTGTTTTTTACACTTGGAACGATTGTCGCAGGATTATCACACGTTTTTCCATTATTACTAGCAGGTCGTATGCTTCAAGCTTCCGGTTCTGCCATTTTGATGCCACTATTAATGAATGTGATGTTAGTTAGCTTCCCGATTGAGAAAAGGGGAACAGCGATGGGGATATTTGGTCTGATTTTAATGGCTGCACCAGCAATTGGTCCTACTTTGTCCGGCTGGATTGTTGAACACTATGATTGGAGAATGCTTTTTCATTTTGTCACTCCAATTGCCATAACGGTTTTATTAATTGGCTTATTCTTACTCAAGGATAAGAAGGAAAAAGTCGATATTCGTCTTGATCTACTTTCATTAGTATTATCTAGTATTGGTTTTGGTGGAATTCTATATGGTTTCAGTTCGGCAGGGACAAAGGGTTGGGATAGCCTACATGTCTATCCTACGATTATCATTGGGGTTATTTCATTATTCACGTTTATTTTACGTCAATCTAAATTAGAAAGACCGATGTTGAACTTTAGTATCTTTAAGTATCCGATGTTTGCGTTATCTTCATCAATAACAATGGTGCTTAACATGGCGATGTTTTCTGGGATGCTTTTAATCCCTATTTATGTCCAAACAATTCGAGGGATTTCTCCTTTTGATGCTGGACTAATGATGCTGCCTGGAGCTCTTGCCATGGCACTGATGTCACCAATCACGGGAAGATTATTTGATAAATATGGTGGTCGTGCTTTAGCGATCATTGGTTTGACCATTATGACTGTGACAACTTATCTATTCAGTACATTAACATTTGAAACGTCCTATCATCAGTTAATGATTTTACATGCGGTTCGAATGCTCGGAATGTCGATGGTGATGATGCCTGTATCAACAAATGGCCTTAATCAGTTACCAGCACGATTCTATCCACATGGAACTGCGATGAATAATACATTAAACCAAGTATCAGGAGCCATTGGTACTGCATTACTTGTGACGATTATGTCTAATAAAACAGAATCAAGTGCAACAACTTTAACAGCAGAAGCAGTCAAGTCTTCAGTTGACTTATCTTCACCTGAAATGCAAATGCAGCTTTTACATCATTCAATGTTAGACGGTATTAATTTTGCGTTTTTCGTCTCAACATTCATTGCGGCAGTTGCTTTAATTCTTGCATTTTTTATTAAAAGAGCCACACAAGCAGAAGATCAGTCTTTCAAAAAGCCAATGGAAGGTAAAGTAGTATCAGAGGCTGTTATCGGAGCAAAGTAAATATTAAGTAAGCTAGGCACAAATTCTTAAGAGGGTTTGTGTCTTTTTCTTTTGAGAAACGTAGTTTTATACAAGGGTTTTACCGGAAGTTGATAAATGGCGAAAAGTCGATGATAAAACTTGAAAAGTGGCTAATAAAAGTCCAAAAATGGCTAATAAAAATTAAAAAGCGGTTGATACCAAACCACAAGTCGTTAATAAACGTTATAATCGAAGGATTAGAGGGTTCTTTTGTGATAAAATCAAACAATTTTCCAAAAAAATTATGGACTGACTAAAAAGGATGAGTCAGTCTTTAATAAAATACGAGTTAGCTAAAGTATCTCCAAACTAAAGTAATCGTTTTAAATAGTAAGAGTATAATTAAATGAACTTAATAATTAACCGTGCTATTTTATCCTAAACAATAAAGGGAGGTTCTGACTTTGAAATTAATATCCATCTGTCCAAGTAATACAGAGTTATTAGCTTATTTAGGATTAATAGATTCATTAATAGCTGTTGATGATTTTTCGGATTGGCCGAAGGAAGTGAATTTACTTCCTAAACTAGGCCCTGATTTAACGATTGATATGGATCTTGTTGAAAAACTTCAACCTGACTTAGTATTAGCGTCTCTTACTGTACCGGGAATGGAACGAAATATTGAAGAGCTTGAGAAACGAAACATTCCGTATGTGATCGTCCCTAATCCTAAAACTTTAAGAGAAGTTGGAGAAGGCTTGTTATTTGTTGGAAAAATCACGAATACCTACGAAAGGGCAACAAAGATATACAAGAAATTTACGGAGCTTCTTAATACCTATCATTCTTTATCCATGAAGGTGGAACACCCAAAAACAATTTATTGGGAATGGTGGGCTAAACCTATTTTTACCCCTGGTGCTAGTAATTGGTTAACAGAAATTAGTAGATTAGCAGGAGGAAGAAACCTATTTGAGGATAAACTTGAAGCAAGTGTAAAAACAGATTGGGAAGAGATAAAAAGAAGAGATCCTGATGTCATGTGTATTGTGTGGGTAGGTGTACAAATGGAGAAGGTTAACCCAAAGGTCATTTACAAACGCCAGGGGACAGAACAATTGAAAGCGATTAAAACCAATCAAATACATATATTAGAGGAACCATTATTTTGCAGGCCATCACCTAGATTGTTAGTTGGTTTAAATAAAATCGCAAGTATCCTACATCCGCAAATATTTCCGGCATTGTATGAAAAGGAAGATCCTTTAATGGATTAAAAGATCCTTTCCGTACAACATTAATAAACCATATCCTTCAGTAATGATGTATCAAATTGTTCATTTGTTATACATATTTGAAAGATGTTTCACAATATTGTAATAATTGAAACCAATTATTAGTACCTAGTGACAAAGTTCATTGTAATTCACCCACTCGATTGCTAACATACGAAGAGAAAGAGCGGAATAAACAAGGATTTTTACACTTACACAAAAAGAAGGGTGAATGAAAATGAACTTTCCAGAACTTAAAATTGGCCATATGAAACCGAGAGTACCGATTATTCAAGGGGGCATGGGTGTTGGTATTTCTTTAAGTGGATTAGCCTCAGCTGTTGCAAATGCAGGTGGTATAGGGATCATATCAGGAACTGGTATTTCCGTAGATGAATTAAAAAGTCACATTAGAAAAGCGAGAGAATTAACAAAAGGTATTGGGTATATTGGCGTGAATGTACTATATGCAATGACTGGGTTCTCGGAAGCAATGAAAGCGGCATTAGATGAGAAGGTGGATTTTATTATCTCAGGTGCAGGTATTTCAAGAGATATGTATGCTTGGGGGAAAGAATATAATATTCCAGTCATCTCCATTGTTTCATCAGCCAAATTGGCAAAGATGTCACAAAGATTAGGAGCGTCTGCAGTTGTTGTTGAAGGTTTTGAAGCAGGTGGCCATCTAGGAACCGATCGACCATTATTTGATATATTACCGGAAGTGGTTGAAGCCGTCGAGATTCCGGTAATAGCTGCTGGGGGGATTATTAACGGGAAAGATGTGAGAAAAGCATTGGAAATGGGTGCTTCTGGAGTACAAATGGGATCAAGATTTGTAGCAAGTAATGAGTGTGACGCACCACTTTCTTTTAAAGAAAAGTATCTTAACAGTAAAGAAGGAGATACGACGTTAATTAAATCAGTTGTCGGCCTAGAAGGAAGAGCCATTAGAAATGCTTTCACTGATAAAATTAGTGACGATAAAAAGGTGAAGATTGACAAATGTGTCAAATGTCTTAAAAAGTGTTCACATCGTTTTTGTATTCTTCAATCACTATTAAATTCACGTGATGGAGATGCGGAAGAAGGGCTAGTATTTAGTGGCTCCAGAGTACATGAGATAAATGATATTCTTCCGGTTAAAAAAATAATTGAGAACATCATGAATGAGTATAGTGACGGCAGAAGCTTAAGCACTAGTTTTCCTGGATGAGGAATTTTGATGCTCTTGGTTAAATAAAACATTTTAAGAATCAGTTTCTAAAGCTGGTTCTTTTTAAAAAGATAAGAAACTATAAACTTTTGGACTACCACAGGGGTTGAACTGTGGTATTTTTCGTGTATGGAGACTAATATCTTTAAACAAAAGTTTTTTAATAAACATCAACATTGGGAAGCACATCGCCATCTTCTAAAGAATTTATGGATGAGGCTGCAGGGTCAGCTTTGTTGATTTTTCGCGTAGGTATAGGAACTCATAGGCGGAGAAATTCCGGTTAATGTATCTAGGAGGGGCATAAGAAGCTGATATAAGCGGACGAATTCCGGTTAACTGCTCTAATATGTGACTAAATCTAAAGATTAGGTCCATATAAGCGGAAAAAGCCCGTTATTTTTACGGGAAAGTTGATATTTTCCAAATTAAGCGGAATTTTTCCGGTTAAATTCAACCACAGTGAAATAAACATGATAGGACACAACCATACCATTTGAAAAGAAAGCAAAAGTAACTCCTTGAGTAGTAGCAGGTCCACATACCTTTGTAGATCCTATGAAAGCTTGCGACTAATTAATAGATTTTCAATGAATTAATCATCTCCCTTTTGGAAGCGAATTCATTAGCGCCGGAATTAGTAACTACCCGCCTTATTCAAATATGTTTTTTGTCAAGATCAACAGTGGTGGTAATTAAAAAAGCTGAAGATGGATTGATAAAATCAAAAAAGTTAGTTATAATACTTTGATGAAGTAAAGCATTCATTTTTTTTATTTATTTAGGAAACCGGTTTCCGCTCTGTGGACGGACAAATTTAAATTCATTTATATCGAAAGGCATGTGACAACACATATGAGTACGACAGCACCGTTAAAGTCATTTTTATTCTTTTTACAAGCGATTGGTTTTATATGTACATCTTATTTACCGCTTTATTTATTCCACAAAGGATTTTCAGCTTCACAGGTTGGAATTCTTTTAGCGATTGGTCCATTTGCTTCTTTAATTTCCGAACCGATGGGTGGCTTTTTAAGTGATAAAATAAAGAGTATCAAGAAAGTTTTGTTGATTTGTATTATCGGAATGCTAGTTTCGGGTATCATCTTATTTCAATTAGATCATTTTGCAGCAATAGCGCTAGTCATCTACTGTTTATTCTTTTTCTTAGCACCTTCAGGGGGATTGAGTGATAGCCTATCTCAAAAAACTGCAGATCAAACAAATGTTTCATTTGGTAGCATTCGATTATGGGGATCACTGGGGTTTGGGATCGCGAGTATTACTATCGGCTACCTTTTAGCTTATATTGGTGGTGTTGAAAATGTTGTCGTCCCATTTGTCCTTTTTTGTGTGATTGTTTTAGTAGCTTGTCTATTTTTAAAAGATATTAAAGTGACTGATTCATCAGCAAAAGTGAATGTCAAAGATGCATTCCTATTATTTAAAAATATCCCTTTTGTGTTATTTTTAGTGATTGTGTTATTTATCACCTTAGGGCATCGAGCAAATGATTTATATTTAAGTATCTTTATTAAAGAGCTAGGTGGGGGCGAAACGACAATCGGTTGGGCGTTTTTCTGGGGAGTTTCCACTGAAGTCCTCGTCTTTTTTACAAGTGGCTTATGGTATCGAAAATTTAAAGATTTAACCTTTATTATTATTGCGGCAGTACTGTACGGTGTCCGTTTTATCGGGATGTCGTTTGCTACAAGCCCAGTCGAGCTTTTATTTTATCAATTATTACATGGCTTCACATTCGGCATTTTCTTTACGGTCGCACTTTCATATGTAACGAAAATTATTCCAGCTCAACTTCAATCAACAGGTCATGTGTTATTAATCTCTGTCTTCTTTGGTTATTCCGGTATGATCAGTGCTTTACTCGGCGGAAAGCTAATAGAGTCATATAGTATTTCTTCACTGTACTTATTAATTGGTAGTACAGCATTGTTTGGAGCTTTATTATTAACAGTATATAAAATGTTTGTAAAGGTGGAAGAAATAAACGTAATACAGGTAAAAAAAGCCGTATAAGTATGTGAAAAGTAAGGCGCATTTCCAATGAAATGTGTCTTTTTATCATTTTAGGATACTTATTATTGAAACCATGAATATACTTTAAGATAGGTTTTTTCGAGGATAAAAAAGAATGCTGGGAGTGATGAAATGGAGAGAGTCATTAACAGGTTGAACTACTGGTTAGATAAGATTCCTGCTGAGATGAATCAACTATCTGAAGAAGATGTCTCTACACGCCCTTATTCAAACAAGTGGTCCAAAAAAGAGATATTAGGTCATTTATGTGATTCGGCTATTCATAATTTGTACCGAGTCATAAAAATTCAAATAGAAGAGCCACCGTTTTTGATAAAACCTTATAATCAGGAAAAATGGGTCGTTATTCAGGATTATCACAATCAATCACTGGAGTCCATATTGGCTCTATGGTGTAGCTTGAATTCTCAAATGATAAAAGTCATTCGTAATATCCCTGACGAAAAACGATCATTTAAATGTGTGGTCGGTAATACGGAAATCAAAACATTAGAATGGTTAATCCAAGATTATCTTGATCATTTGGAACATCATATTAAAAATCAGCTTTTAAACTAAAAACAGGCACTTATCATTTCGATAGATGCCTGTTTCTTTACATTTTACCCAGTTTGTCTCTAGTTCCTCATCAGCTTTTTTTGTACTCTCCCAGAGAGCAAGCTTCTTAGTAGAGGTCCTTTTAGCACTTACGGCCTGACCAAGGGGCAGTTCTTATTCTTCGTCTTCTCTATCAAACCACAAGAGCTCTTTATCATCTACATCTCCATTATAGTTAATAAAAATCTCTTCTCCTGCTTTGATGTCTTTGTATGCATAATAATCAAATGTGTGTTTTTCAAAGCTAATTTCATAGAACGCATTAGGTTTATAGGAATGGTTAAATAACATTCCATATCCAAGTAAAAGGGCTGTATGATTTATTCCATATTCAAACGCATAATCAGCAAGTAATGTTTTTTCAATATGTTCATGTTCATCATTTGGATATGCAATGACCGGAGCCTCATGAATTAATTCCCCTTTTGCAATATCGCGTGTAGCAAATACGCCTCTATTAAATTCGCCATCACTTACTTTGGACGACTTGATTTCAATCATGTATTTCACCTACTCATCTTCTTTAGTTTCTCATCTGACTTTAACACAGTTACATTCATTGGGCAATTGAGCAATTCATTCTAACGCGATTGATATTAAAAGCGAAAGTTTTTTCATGTAAATTTAGTTATCTGTTATAAAGAAAAGCTATTTTCCGTAAAATGTTTTGTAAATGATCATAGGAAATTACTACATAAAATTGTCACATTTCTCTAATAGCGCCAGAACTACTCTCTACTAATGTATAGGTAATTTTTACTAGTCTAGCTCTATTAGTTGATATATAATAAGTAAAATTATTACTTTTTTTAAGTTGGAGTAGATGAATCATGCAAGAGCTATTAATGTATATTTTAATTATGGTGATGGGCGGTTTATTAAGTCTTTTTCTAAGCTTATATACGTTAATAAAGATCAAAAATGCGCCAGGAGCTAATTATTTTATCATTTCAACATTGCTAGTAGGATTATTTACATTTGCCTATGCATTTGAACTAGCAAGTCCGACCATCGAACAGATTAAATTCTGGCTAAAGGTTGAATATATTGCATTACCATTTATTCCTGTATTCATCTTGTTAATGTGTTTTCAATATGCTGGACAGAAAATTCCACGGTGGTTGTATTACTTTTTATTTGGGATCCCCATTTCAACGGTGTTTATGAACCATACTAATGAGTTTCATCAACTATATTACACATCAATGGAACTTCAAGTGACTGAACCTTTTCTAATTATTGATCTTGAGGGTGGGCCATGGTTTTATGTGCATTCTTTTTTTCTATATTTGTGTATCACTGCAAGTGTAGTTGTGTTGCTCAGACAACTAAAAAAGCGATCTTATAGATTCAAGATGCAGATTTTATTAATGGTTGCAGGATTGTTAGTTCCTATTGTTGCAAGTGTTTTTTATTTAGTTGGATTGAGTCCCCGTGGTATTGACCTTGGACCTGTTTCAACTTGTATTTCTTTTATTTTTCATGGGATAGCACTTTTGTCGTTTCAGATGTTTAACCTTGCGCCAATTGCTAGAGAAACAGTGTTTGAGAATATGGGCGAAGGAGTAATCGTATTAAATCCAAATGATGTGATCGTTGATTATAATCAGGCCCTGCTTAAAGTCATTCCAAACTTAGATCATCACTGTATTGGAAAATCAATTAGTGCCATTTTAAAAGATAACATGAAGCTAGCAAACATCATCTTGATGAAAGAGGAATGTGATTTCGAGTGGCATGATAATGGTGAATTTACTCATTATCATATTCGTTTTTCTTCTGTAAAAAATAAAAAAAGCTTAGAGTTAGGATGTATTGTTTCTTTTGTTAATATAACTGAACGAGTTAATATGCAGAAACGGCTACAACTACTTGCTAGTATGGACGGATTAACGCAGGTATATAACAGAGCTTTTCTTGAAAAGAAAGCTGAAGAGCTCCTAAAAACCCTAGTGACAGAGGGAGGAAGTATATCCATGCTAATGTTTGATATTGATCATTTTAAAAATGTAAATGATACATTCGGACACGAAGCTGGAGACCTAGTGTTAACTCAGGTGACCAAGTTAGCAAAAGATAGTCTAAGGTCAAAAGACATGATCGGTCGTTATGGTGGAGAAGAGTTTATTATTTGTATGATAAACACTCCTTTCGAGGAAGTCCTTGAATTAGCCAATAAGATCCGGCTAAACATCTCAGACCTTCGATTGAATCTAAATGGAAAAGACATTCGTGTGACCTCAAGCTTTGGTATTTCAAACAAAGACATACCATATGGAGAAGACACCATAACAATTAAAGCACTGATGAGACAGGCTGACCAAGCGCTATATACTGCAAAAAATAACGGGAGAAACTGTGTGAAGTTGTTCAATGAAATCTATGAATATACTGGGTAGACACTTATGCTAAATAAGTATTTCGCACCATGGTGAATGAAAATGGTTACTCCTAAGTGTGGAATGAGTGTAGAGCCACTCGACTCCTGTGAGATCTAGCGGTTTCGTGAGACCCCACAGGAGCCAAAAGGGCGACGAGGAGGATCACGGACCGCCCCACGGTATCCCGCGAGTGGATGGCAGCTCATGGAACTCCACAACCAAAGTTATTTTCAGGGTAGGCCTCCATACTAATTAAAAATTAGCACCATGGAGTATGAAAAAATATACTTAGCCTAGTGTCTAGCTACAGGCGCTATCGGCTCTCAGGTCTAAGTCAATCCATCTAGAAGGTTAAAGAGCAACCTTCAAGCCGTCTTGTCTTATGCCTGTCGCCGATGAACGAGCGCCTTCCGCTTTTCTTTTTTCAGGGTAGAGGGGAAGTTAGTTCTCTTAAAAAGGGGGACGTGAGAAATGGATTTTCAAGAAAACTTTATCAAATCGATTCGCTTGTACTTTAAAGAAGAGGGAGAAGTATGGTTAAAGAAGTTACCAGAACTGATTCGATACAGTGAAGAAAAATGGAAGTTGAAACTAAACCAACCATATTTACTTTCCGTAAATTATGTTGCACCTGCTGTAATGGAAAGCGGTGAAGAGGTCGTTGTAAAAATCTGTTTTTCCTCGGAGGGATTCATGGATGAATTAGAAGCTATGAACACTTTTGAAGACGGAATGGCTAAACTATTAGATTGGGATGATGTTCATCATATCTTTCTCCTTGCAAAATTATCTCCGGGACATACGTTAGCCGAAATAGAGGATGATGAGGAAGCTTGTAAAATTGCAGCTGATGTCATGAAAAAACTTTCTAAGCCACCTTCACCAAATACTCGAATTAAAACAACAAAAGCTAGAGAAGAAGCTCTTCATAAAATCATGACTGAACACCCAGATGGTCTTGGACCAATCACTAGTGGAATGCTTGAAAAAGCCTTAAACATCTTTTCATACCTACATAAAACACCTCAAGATTACTATCTTCTCCATGGTGATTTTCATCATTATAATATTCTTTCATCAGGAGAAGGTGAGTGGATAGCGATTGACCCTAAAGGTTTAATAGGCGAGAGGGAATACGACCTGATTCAATATTTACTAAATAAACTTCCTAACAAAGGTGTATACGAAATCATCTCAAAGCGGGTTGAGATTTTAACGAAGGAACTTTACCTGATTGAAAAGCGTCTTCTGCTCTGGGGTTATTGTCATACTGTATTAGCGACGGCTTGGTCTGTTGATGATCATGGTGTATTTGATCTGGCGTTTTTCAATGGGATTGAAGTTTTTGAGAGAATGTTTGAAGAGAGATTTGTGTTATAGAAAGAGAGAGAACCTGTGCCTGTTCTCTCTCGAATTATATATTCTTTCATTCTTCAGTCTCAAGTACATCATGTTTCTGATAAAAATTAAAATCAATGTCCATTAATTAAATAATCTTCTATCTAGTATCTTACCCTACTAATTCCTTTAACACCTTATGCTCATTTTCGTTAAGAAGGTTTTTCTGAATTTTCTTATGAACCTTCTTATTCATGGACTCTTCTAAAAAGTCGGTTCCTTCTCTATCACCAACAAGCATGATTCTTTCCCAGTTTTGTTTAGCTGCAATTTGATCAAGCATACTGCCAAAGCTCTTCCACCATCTTTGTTGATGTACTTTGACGCGGTTGTCAACGTGATCCTGTTGTGTTGCACTTGCGCCATTGCTAATTGAACTAGGTTGTGGTCCTGCATGAATTCTCCAATTTTCATCATCTAAATCAAATTCATAGGTTTCAGTGTTGTGTAAGGTACCAAAGCTCGTTTCAATAATTTTCGCTTGATTTTGTTGCATCAATACAAGTGCAGTAGAGGGATAGTTTTCATGTAAAGCTACTAACTGATCAAGCATTGGTTGCTCTTCCCAGAAAAAGTAGGTGTCTACTGGAACTTGAAGCTCAAATACCTCCCACAGTGATTCATCTGCTGTTGCAAAAAGAATGATACTTCTTGGGAGATTTCTTTTCATACTTAATACATAAGGTTCAACTTTTTCTCTAATTTGCTGTAAATTCCTTAGCTCTTCGGTGGAACTTGCTTCTAAGTATTGTTCGAGGCGATTAAAGCCATTTTTTAGTGCGATTTCCCATTCGCCGCCTTGTTGATCTTGATCACTACGGTCAGTGTTTAAGTACATAGTAAGAATTTTATCCGGTTTCACGCGTTGTTCATACTGGAGTTGTTTTAATTTCTTTTGAAATGTCATTTGTACTCCTCCTCTTTATGTGGCTATTATCCTTTAGACTATTTTCAGGGTGTCTAAACATTTATTCGCAAAGTTAGCTCAGATTTGTGTATGTAAGATTAGTTAGGTAAAATAATGAAGTGATTCTAACTATGAACGAAAAAGGTGTTTATTTTACATGAGGAAGTATATTGTTGTTGGTGGAGGTATTCTTGGAGCATCGACTGCTTACCATTTATCAAAAGCAGGAGCAAACGTTGTGTTAATTGATCGAAACGATAAAGGACAAGCTACAGATGCTGCAGCTGGTATCGTGTGTCCTTGGATTTCACAACGTCGGAATAAGGCATGGTACACGCTTGCTAAAAATGGAGCGAAATTTTATCATTCACTAATTGAAAAATTAAAGGAAGACGGTGAAACTGATACAGGTTATAAGGTCGTTGGCGCAATCAGTTTACATACGGATTCAAAAAAATTAGACCAAATGATAGAACGTGCACATAAAAGGCGTGAAGAAGCTCCTGAAATTGGTGAAATCACAAGACTAACAGCACAGGAAACACAAGCTCTCTTTCCAGCACTATCTGATGAATATGAATCTGTTCATATTAGTGGAGCAGCTCGTGTTAATGGAAGAGCACTCAGAGATTCACTTACCCGCGCGGCAAAAAAACATGGAGCTGAAGTGGTTAAAGGAGATGCTACATTAATCCACGACAATTACATAACTAAAGGTGTAAGGGTAGAAGAACAAACATATTCTGCTGAAAAAGTGATTATAACAAGTGGTGCTTGGGCAAACCAATTACTAAAGCCACTAGGAATTCACTTTCTAGGCTCGTTCCAGAAAGCACAAATCATCCATCTTCAAATGGTAGATGTTGAAACTGATTCTTGGCCGGTTGTCATGCCACCTAATAATCAATATATAGTAAGCTTTGCTGAAGGAAAGATTGTAATAGGTGCTACACATGAAGATGATACTGGATTTGATCTGCGTGTAACGGCAGGTGGAGTGCTAGAAGTACTTGAAAAAGCATTAAACATTGCACCGGGTCTCGCTGATTGCACATTAATTGAAACGAGAGTTGGTTTTCGGCCGTTTACACCTGGATTTCTTCCAGTAATCGGACAAGTACCTCAATACGAGGGTCTTCTTATTGCCAACGGATTAGGTGCTTCTGGGTTAACTGCAGGGCCTTACTTAGGACAACAATTATCAAAACTAGCACTAGGTGAAGAAGTAGAGCTCGATTTAAGTCAGTATGACATAAATGGAGCCATTCAAAAGAAATGAACATACATAAAGGACGTGACTTATAATGATCAAAATTGACATTCCAAAGCCAGACATATCCATCACCCAAAGAAAACAAGTGATGAAAGAAGGGGAGCCTGAGATTAAAGATATTTACGGCTTCATTGATTTCCATGAAATTCCAAGAGATAAAGGCGGAATCTTCCTGTTTTTTAGCAATAGAGATGAACTTCTTTTTGTTGGCAAAGCCCGTAAACTAAGACAACGAATCAAAAAACATTTCGAGGATAACGTATCTCCAATCAAAAACCACCGAAATGAAGTATATCGAATTGATGTATGTGTAGTAGAAGATCCAATGGAACGAGAAATCTATGAGACATATGCAATCAATACTCTACAGTCTAAATACAATGTTGATAAAGTGTTTTATCAATAAGTTTTGATTTGACTATATCTGGTGCGAGGTTCAGACAGCTTTTAGCGTTTGAGTTGAGAAGCTGTCCGAAGTAGAGCAAGGTTCAGACAGTTTTTAGTGTTTGAGTTGAGAAGCTGTCCGAAGTAGAGCAAGGTTCAGACAGCTTTTAGCGTCTGAGTTGAAAAGCTGTCCGAAGTAGAGCAAGGTTCAGACAGTTTTTAGTGTTTGGCTCCGAAAGCTGTCCGAAGTAGAGCAAGGTTCAGACAGCTTTTAGCGTTTGAGTTGAAAAGCTGTCCGAAGTAGAGCAAGGTTCAGACAGTTTTTAGTGTTTGGCTCCGAAAGCTGTCCGAAGTAGAGCAAGGTTCAGACAGCTTTTAGCGTTTGAGTTGAAAAGCTGTCCGAAGTAGTGTCAGGTTCAGACAGCTTTTAGCGTCTGGCTCGAAAAGCTGTCCGAAGTCGTGCGAGGTTCAGACAGCTTTTAGCGTCTGAGTTGAGAAGCTGTCCGAAGTCGTGCGAGGTTCAGACAGCTTTTAGCGTCTGGCTCCGAAAGCTGTCCGAAGTGGATCAAGGTTCAGACAGCTTTTAGCGTCTGGCTCCGAAAGCTGTCCGAAGTGGATCAAGGTTCAGACAGCTTTTAGTGTTTGGCTCCGAAAGCTGTCCGAAGTCGTGTGAGGTTCAGACAGCTTTTAGCGTCTGGCTCGAAAAGCTGTCCGAAGTCGTGTGAGGTTCAGACAGCTTTTAGCGTCTGAGTTGAGAAGCTGTCCGAAGTGGATCAAGGTTCAGACAGCTTTTAGCGTTTGAGTTGAGAAGCTGTCCGAAGTAGAGCAAGGTTCAGACAGCTTTTAGTGTTTGGCTCCGAAAGCTGTCCGAAGTCGTGTGAGGTTCAGACAGCTTTTAGCGTCTGAGTTGAGAAGCTGTCCGAAGTCGTGCGAGGTTCAGACAGCTTTTAGCGTCTGGCTCCGAAAGCTGTCCGAAGTGGATCAAGGTTCAGACAGCTTTTAGCGTCTGGCTCCGAAAGCTGTCCGAAGTGGATCAAGGTTCAGACAGCTTTTAGTGTTTAGGTCGAAAAGCTGTCCGAAGTAGAGCAAAGTTCAGACAGCTTTTAGCGTCTGGCTCCGAAAGCTGTCCGAAGTAGATCAAGGTTTTAAACAACTCGTAAAGGCCTAGTTCTCAGACAGACAGACCCCCGGAAGCCTAAGCGACGAGCAGGCTCACCGCACACCCCGCGGAAAGCGAGTGAACTGCAGCGATTGAACCTCCAACCTATGTATTTTTAGGGTAGATCACCAAAAAGAAAAAAAGCTTGGACAATGTCCCAAGCTTTTTTTCATCTAAGGTCAACTATTGTCAATATTTATCAAAAGAAGTACAAGTGATTTATATATAATACAAGGATAAAATAAGATATAATTAGTCTGCTAAACTTTAGATCTAGGAGTACCCATCTATGAATCAAACCTTTTCAACAAAAGAAAAGATCAAACAAATTTTCATATTATTAATTCCGATCCTAATTACACAACTTGGTATGTTTTCAATGGTGTTCTTCAATACGATTATGTCAGGAAAATATAATGCTTCTGACTTAGCGGGAGTGGCCATTGGCTCCTCGATTTGGAACCCAGTTTTTACGGGCCTAAGTGGAATTTTATTAGCTGTATCGCCCATTGTTGCACAACACTTTGGTGAAAAGAAGGATAAAGAAGTAGCTAGTGTTGTAGCCAATGGAATTTATTTAGCAGTGATCATTGCATCACTTGTGATCATTCTAGGCTTCTTTTTATTAAATCCGATCTTAACGATCATGAATTTACCTAACAGTGTTCATGAAACAGCAAATGCCTATTTAGTAGGATTAAGCTTTGGTATTATTCCTTTATTTATTTTTAATGTGCTGAGGTCGTTTATTTATGCATTAGGCAAAACTCGAATTGTCATGTTTGTTCTAATCCTGAGCTTGCCGCTGAATTTCTTTTTGAATTATGTCCTTATTTTTGGCCATTGGGGTTTCCCGGAGCTCGGTGGTGCTGGAGCAGGATATGCAACATCCATCACTTATTGGTTTATCGCAGGTATGACCGTATTTGTGATTAAAACAAAAACGCCTTTTTCACAATTTCAGGTTTTCGCCAACTTGAACCAATTCTCATTAACTAAATGTATGGAAATATTAAAAATAGGTGTACCAATGGGACTTTCAATATTTTTTGAAACGAGTATGTTTGCTGCAGTCACGATTTTGATAAGCAAGTTTAATATTACAACTATTGCTGCCTATCAATCTGCATTAAATATTGTTTCATTTCTATATATGATTCCAATCAGTATTTCTATGGCGATCACTGTTTTAGTAGGATATGAGGTTGGTGCGAAAAGATACCGAGATGCTAGGGCATATAGTTGGATTGGAATTAGTTTATCGATACTAATTGCTTTAGTAACCGGACTAATGGTTGTGATTTTCCGTTATGAGGTTGCAGCGCTTTATTCTAATGAAGAAGCAGTGATTTTACTAACGGCCCATTTCTTGATTTATGCACTGTTTTTCCAGATTTCAGATGCGATTCAGGCAACAGCTCTCGCAGCATTACGAGGATATAAGGATGTTAATATTGCCTTTATCATGACTTTAGTAGCTTATTGGCTTGTTTGTTTACCAGTAGGATACGTATTAGCGCACTATACAAAGATTGGCGCACCTGGATACTGGATTGGATTAACTGCTGGATTACTAGCAGCCGGGATTGGATTATCAATTAGACTAGTTTATATACAAAAACGTAAGTATAAGCAATATAAGGTTTCTAATGAGTTCTCTTTAACGTAACCTTTTAGGAGTATGAATCATAAGATTTATACTCCTATTTTAAAAGAAACGTTAAAAGAAACGTTAAAAGAAACGAGATTTATAATTTCACCCCTAGTAAACTGAAAATAGGTAAGGAGGGATTAATAGTGTATATCCCGAAACAGTTCAACATGGATGAAGAAAATAGGATGTTCGAGCTCATTGAGGAACATAGTTTTGCTGTTCTTTTTTCACAGCATCAGGGTGATCCTTTTGCAACTCATTTACCGTTTACACTAGATAGGGAAAATCGCTATTTATATGGTCACTTTGCGAGAGCAAATGAACAGTGGGTGGATATTGAAAATCAAAACATTCTTGTTGTGTTTCACGGGCCACACTGTTATATTTCACCATCGTGGTATGAAACAGAGCGTGCTGTGCCTACATGGAATTACGTGGCCGTCCATGTGTACGGAAATATAGAAATTTTAACAGATGATCAAGAAGTCACTAAAGCATTAGGCGATATGGTTGGAAAATATGAGCAACCTAACAGTTCCTATCACTTTGAACAACTAGATTGGCTTACATAGAAGGAATGAAAAGAGGAATAGTAGGTTTTCGTGTGAAAATCAATCATATGGAGGGAAAGGCAAAGTTAAGTCAGAATCATCCAGAAAGTCGTCAGAAGTTAGTTATTAATGAATTAAAGAAGATACCAAGTGAAAATCATCAGAAGATTGCACGATTGATGGAAAAAAATATCGCTAAAGTAAGAAGGAGATATAACAATGAGTATGACACAAATTATTG
The DNA here is from genome assembly GCF_002019645.1 of Litchfieldia alkalitelluris. GTDB lineage: Bacteria > Bacillota > Bacilli > Bacillales > Bacillaceae_L > Litchfieldia > Litchfieldia alkalitelluris. The sequence goes on from NZ_KV917374.1 coordinate 2,033,847, forward strand.
ATGAAATATTTCAAGCAGCCAAGGAAAATGATTTTGTGCGCTTAAAACAGTTACTTGAAGAAAACCCTAATCTAGCAAATACAGAAAATAGTGATGGGCTTGCACCACTAGGTTTTGCTGCACACTATGGAAATGCTGATGTAGTCAAGGTGTTAATTGACTATGGTGCCAATATTAATGCAATTTCTCATTCGAAAATAAGCTATATTCCATCCAATACGGCACTGCACGCTGCGATTGCAGGAGAAAGGAATATCGAAGTGATAAAATTACTTTTAACCAATGGAGCCGACACGACGATTTTTGATAGTAACGGACATACTGCCCTTCATAGTGCCGCTTTTCATGATGATAATGTAGAGGTTCTAAAATTGCTCCTAAATCATGGGGTAGAGGTGAATGCTAAGCTTGATGATGGGGTAACAGCTTTGGAATTAGCAGTTGAGAAAGGGTATGAACGGGTGGTGGAGGTTTTACGGGAGAATGGTGCGCAATAGTTTATCTTCGCAATTTTCATAAGGCATGATAGTAAAATATTCATATTCTCAAATAATTAACTTAGATCATGAGGTGAAACCGATTGGAAATCAGGCAACTCAATCCTAATGATAGTGAAATTTACAAAATTCTTAGATTAGAAGCTTTAAAAAACAATCCTGAAGCCTTTAGTTCAAGTTTCGAGGAAGAAGAGAACGATTCTCTTGAAAAATACGAACTTCGCTTCAAAGGAATAAATTCCTTTACATATGGCGCTTTTAAACAAAATCAATTAGTTGGTACAGTGACATTAGTATTAGAGACAAAAAAGAAAGTACTACATAGAGCAACAATCGTAGCCATGTATGTTACACCTGAAGCGCGTGGGCTTGGCGTTGGCAAGAGCTTGATGCTTCAAGCAATCCAAAAAGCCAAGGAAATGAATCATGTCAACCAAGTGTACTTGGTTGTCACAGCAACAAATGAACCAGCGAAAGCCCTTTACACTGCACTTGGTTTCAGGACCTATGGAATAGATAAAGAAGCATTAAAAATCGGAGACACCTTTTTTGATGATGAACTTATGGTTTTAAACTTAAACAAAAAAGCTTGAGGTGTTATCCCTCAAGCTTTTCATCATTATGAAGCTAACTTATTCTCACTTTTTAGATCTTGTACACTGTTACCATTAGTCTTAGCATGCTGTAAAGCACAATAACCTAAGAATACTGCCACCAACACATATGCAATGGAATAATCTTGAGCGGCATTAAGCGCTAATTTCGGTGCATGCATAAATCCAACAAATGATAGAAACGCACCAATTAAAGAGAAGATACTCGCTTTTATAAATTCCTTATCAATGATCGCAACAGTAATTGCACCTAGAATAATCGCTGTAAACATTGCACCTTGTCCCAATGGAACAATTCCTCCAGAAATCTTCTCGACCACTTCACCTGCTGCATTATTAAAACGTGTCATCACATAGTTTGCAAAGTATGGAAGCATTGCAATCGCTACTGCTGGATAGTATTTTGTTTCATTAGCTGAAAATGCTGACCAGACCATGGACATTCCAACAAACACAAGGATTGGAGCAACTGCTGCTAATGGAATGATTGCTGAAAAGGCGGCAATTACACCTGTCATTGCTGCAATTCCAAACACAATTGCGTTTAAGATACTATATCCACGACCTGCGCCCATCATTTTTGAACCGACTGTTGCAATATATACTGTTGTAGGGAATAATCCTCCAAATACAGCTCCAAGCATTGTACCAACACCATCAACAGCTTGGCTTTCACGAACATCATATGAATCACCAGCAGCTGACATTGCATCCACATTGTTCATTGTTTCAATCGCATTGTAAATCGTGATTGGTAAAATAACTGCTAATAGTCCGATTAAAGATCCAAATAAATAGGTCATTCCTTCAAAGGCTGCAAGACTTGGTAAGATTGGATAAAAACCTACATTTGAAAGACCTTCTGAAATTTTTTCAGGTGATTGATAACCTAATACAAATGCTAAAATTGTTCCAATTAATACTGCAAATAAAGAAGTAGGAATTTTAAATGGCATCGCTGTTTTTCCGACAACACCTACAATGATGATAATTAAAGCAACAAGACCTACAACTGGAACTGAGAATGTGTTAAACAACATCTCTCCAGCAATAAATGTAAGTGCTACCCCTGCAAGTGCACCAAGCATGGCAGCACGAGGCAGGTTGTTACGAACCCAATTACCTGTAAAGCTTACTAATGCTTCAATAAGTCCACTTAAAAATGCAGCAGCAACGGCAATTTTCCAAGCTAACTCTGGATCATTTGTTAATGCTTTTGCTGGAGCAAGAACCCCAAATAAGAAGACAAACATGACAGGTGTACTTATTCCATATGACATTGCAGTTACATCTGTACGTCCTTCTTTTTGTGCAAGACGATTGGCCATGTAGGCATAGTATAGATTACCAACCATAACAGCAACTGCGGCACCAGGAATTACTTTTCCAAAAACAATGCTAGTAGGAAATCCCATTCCAAGCATTGTTACAGCAATTATTACAAAATTAGCTAAGTTATTTTGAAATAGAGCAAAAAATGCATCTGTATCTTCTTTTTTATACCATGGGTAATTGACGGTTTTATTCATGTTGTCATTCCTCCAGTTAATTAGATAATATTGGTTGTTCGGTTAAAAATGTGACTGTACCATCTGTTAAAGATTGAATTCTAGCTAATGATTCGACTTTGTAGCCAGCTTCCTCAAGAACGTGTCGCCCATTTTGGAATGATTTTTCAATGACAATTCCAATACCAGCAACTTCTGCACCGGCTTGTTCAACGATATTTGTTAATCCAAGAGCAGCTTGTCCATTCGCAAGAAAGTCATCAATAATAAGTACTTTTTCACCAGGAAGTAAGAAATTCTTTGAAACGGAAATTTCCGCAGTCTCTTGTTTTGTGAACGAATAAACGCTACTTGTATACAAATCATTGTTCATGGTTAATGATTTCTTTTTTCGTGCAAAAACAAGAGGTACATTTAGTTCATTTGCAGCGATAAAGCTTGGTGCGATTCCAGATGTTTCAATTGTTAAGATTCTTGTAATGTTTTCATTCTTAAATCTCTGTGCAAATTCTTTACCTATATTGATCATAAGGTTTGTATCAATTTGATGATTAAGAAAACTATCAACTTTTAAAACTCCATCAGAAATGACAAAACCCTTTTCAATAATTGCATTCATAAGTTGTTTCAATCGTTTAAACCTCCTAAAATTTCTTATACAAACGCAAAAACCCGAATGCTAAGGCCACTTTTGACTAAAAGTGATGCCTTAACATTCGGGTTTTGTATTAGACCCAACGTGTTTTGAAATATCAGGAAAAAATTCCAAATATAAACACAATGTTAGTGTATCACTCGTAGTCAAGTTATTTACGGTAACTTGGTAGAAACTTTTGGGCCATATTCCCAGGATTATACGAGTTGTTATATTGTTTGGTTATGAAAGTGATTATAAATGAATTTGAACGGAAATGGAACCCTATTTTTTAAGAAAACGAACAAAAAATTAAAATGGAAAAAATTAGTTCGTATTTTACAGGAAAATTCACATACAAACTTTTCCATTAACAAAAGGATAATTCACAAAACGGTTAAAGGATTTTAAAGTTCATTTTACTTAACAGAAGTAAAAAAAAAGAATAGAAAGAAGTCGAAGAAAAATCAAGTAAAGCGAAGACTCTTTTGTTACATTTCTAAGTGAGGAGGAAAATAAGAAGGAGTTCTTATCATAGGTTTGTTTGTAAGCAGTAATCATTACATGCATGATTACTGCTTTTGATTACTCGTAAACAAAATTAAGTGATTGGATTTCGTTTTTGCCAAATGGTATACACACCACTACCATTACAGCCGCTACAGTTAGCGGGATCTGAGATGAAAAAATCACTACCTGCGAAGGAGTGAAAGCCTTTCCCGCGACACTCAGGGCAGTGATCCTTCGCTTTCATCTTTCTTAAACGTCTTGTGTACAAAGCTTAATCACCTCTACCTTCTCGTCTTATTTTTTATAAAAAGAAACATAAGTATTCATCATGATTTATACGAATTTTTTATATGTAGAGAAAGGGGATTTGTGTTATTCTAATAAAAAAATCCTGGAGTGATAAATTTTGGCAGAAATCAAATACGAAATTGTGAAAAATATTGGTGTACTCTCAGAAAATCAAAAAGGCTGGCGAAAGGAATTAAACCTAGTAAGCTGGAATGGTCGTGAGCCAAAGTTTGATTTAAGAGATTGGTCAGAGGATCATGAGAAAATGGGGAAGGGTGTAACATTATCGCAAGAGGAAGTTAACGCCTTAAAGGAAATTTTAGCAAACTTGAATAACTAATTCGGAGGTGTAAAGTGAAATTTTCAGCTAGAATTGTGATTATTAAGAAATAACAGAGAATGATAGGGGAGTGAGAAAGATGTTTGTACATAAAATTGATGAAGAACTATCATTAAAATTAATACAGCAACAAGATGCAGAACGAGTATTTCAACTAACCGAGAACTCAAGAAAATACTTAAGACAGTGGTTACCATGGTTGGACGGAACAACTACAGTTGAGGACACTAAAGGTTTTATAGCTGCTGTGATAAAAAGCTATGCTGAAAATAAAGGCTTAACATCAGTTATCATTTATAAGAATGAAATCGTTGGGATAGCTTCATATAATCAGATTGACTGGACAAATAAGATTGCATATATTGGCTATTGGCTCGGTGAACCATATCAAGGAAATGGGATTATGACAAGAGTGGCAGGGGCATTGACTAGTTATGCACTGAAAGAGTTGAAATTAAACAAAGTTGAAATTCGTGCAGCTGAAGAAAACCACAAAAGTAGATCTGTTCCCGTACGGTTGGGATTTATAGAAGAAGGTAGAATAAGACAAGCAGAATGGCTATATGATCACTATGTCGATCATGTAGTTTATGGAATCCTTGCAAGTGAGTGGAATGAAAAGTAAAGAGGGATCAAATTTTTTTGGAATCCCTCTTGCTCTCTTAATAACCTAGGTCTTTATCAATCACATTTAATAATGGCTTTTCTTCATAATAACGCTGTAAATTCTCAATGAATAATTCCATATAACGATCCATCGTTTTAGGAGAGAAAAAAGCATTATGTGGTGAGATGATGATGTTTTCTTGATTCCAGAAAGGATGATCGTCCGGCAATGGCTCGATATCAAATACATCCAATGCAGCCCCATTTAAATGCCCATTTTGTAAAACCTCTAAAAGATCATCCTCAACGATTGTGTTTCCCCGCCCCACATTGATAAAATAACTACCTTTTTTCATCCTTTTAAATTTTTCACTATTCATAAAGCGATATGTTTCGTCTGTAGAAGGTAGTGAGAGGATTAGGAAATCAGACTGTGCAAGTAATTGATCAGCTTCCCCCATTCCAACTACGAAATCTGCGGGATCATTTTCATTGCTTTTTCCAGGGTGTTTTCGGCAGCCTATTACCTTCATACCAAGCGATTTACACCTATTTGCTATTTCCATCCCAATCACACCATATCCGATAATCCCAACCGTCGTATCTTCTAGGTCCATCACTGGAATTCGTGCCCATGTTTTACTTAATTGATTTCGAATCATTGCGGGTACTCCCCGGCTAAAGGCTGTAATCATAGCAATCGTATGCTCAGCAATAGGAACCGATGTACAACCTTTTACATTGGTTATAACTAGTTCGCTTTTTCGGATATCCTCGTGAAGCATTGCATCCAACCCCACACTTAGAGATTGAATCCATTTCAGATTTGGTGTTTGTTTGATGATCGTTAATGGATCTTGAAGACCAAGTGTTGCGATCACATTCACTTGAGATAAATCAGAGATAGGTTCTGGTTCTGGCGTTCCATAAACCCACGGCTCAATAATAATTTCTTCACATACTTCTTTCATTTTACCCACATATTTTTCTGGGATGTTGTATCTAACGTACACATAGGGCTTTGTTTTTTTAGGATGTTCGGCTAAATCAGAGGTCATTATAACACCTCCTTAAGGTATTCAGGATTCATTTTTAATTCATAATAGGCCTCTGCCAACCGACTAATAGCCTCCTTAATTTTTTCCTCATTACAGAAGGTAAAGCACAAGCGTAGTTGGTTAGACCCCTCATTATTCAAATAGAAATGTTCACCAGGAATATAGTTCACACCAGTTTCAAGTGATTGTTCTAATAAGTCACTTGTATTTGTTTCCAGTGGGAAAGTAAGCCATAAGAAAAATCCACCTTCAGGGACATCATATGAAACATCATCTTTGAAGAATTCATCAATTGCTTCTATCATCGCATTTCTTCTAGAGCAATAGATCGCATTCAGTTTGGAAAGATGTGCTTCCATGTTCATACTTTCAAGGAATTGATGGATAATTTCTTGAACAAAAACACTGGTTTGACCATCGACCTTAAGCATCCTCATTTTAGCGATGATTTCACTACAAGCAATGGCCCACCCAACCCGAACACCAGGTGCAATAATCTTAGAAAATGTACTTAAGTAAATCACTCGCTCTGGAGCAAATGAATAGATAGCTGGTAGATATTTATGACCAAATGTTAGTTCTACATAGGCATCGTCTTCTAAAATAAAGAAGTTATATTCCTTAGCCAACTCAGCTAATTTGATTCTTCGTTCAAGTGAAAGATTTATGCCTCCTGGATTGTGATAATTTGGCATGATATAAATCATTTTTGGTAATGGTAATTCATTGTCCCGAGCATAAATTAATGCATCTTCAATTAAGTCGACTTTTACCCCGTGTTCATCAATCGGGAAAGCGGAAAGTTCTACTTCTGCTAGTTTGAAAATTCGAATCGCTCCAAAAAATGAAGGACCTTCAATCCATACTTGATCACCAGGATCAGTTAAGGTTCTTACAGCTAAATCAATAGCTTGCATCGATCCTGTTGTAACGATGATTTCATTGTTATCTACATCAATTGATCGTAATGAAGAGCGATTCTTAATCCATTCAACGACTTTTGAGGGACCGATTCCTCCCGTGTACTGTAATGCTTGCTCGCCTTGGGTTTGAAGTGCCCTTGCTGTTGAATCTGAAAGTAATGTGATAGGTAATGTTTCAGGAGCCGGAAACCCAAAAGATAGTGGGATGGCATCAACTACCCTTGAGGGAAAAGCAGTACCAATCTCAGCTATATGACTAGAAAATCGTCTTGAAAAAGAAAACTCGCTTGTTGACATATATAAGCAACATCCTTATTGTTTTTGTGTTAGTTTGAACTGCCTTGAGCAATTTTTTGTGGTTTGGAATGAGTTTTAAAGCTAATTGAAAAAAGGAAAAACATAACTACACAAATAGTTAATGCACTTAAAAAAGGAGCAGATGGGCTAAATGTAAAAAGCAATCCAGCTACTAGAGGACCAATTGTCCGTCCTAAACTATCCATTGATTGTTGAAGTCCCATCACTGTACCCTGTCCGAAAGATTCTTGTTTGGATAACAAGGAAAGCAAGGTTGGACGTGAAAGCGCCTGACCGATTCCAATACAAACACAGCCCATCAGAGCCAGTGGAAATGTAAAAGAAACTACAATTAGTAGAAATCCACCTGCTTCAAACAAAAAACCAGTTTTGGCAATATTAATGTCACGGTATCTTTGATATAACCATCCAATGATAAATAGCTGAATGGCAACTGCTGCGCCAGATTGAATGCTAAATGCAATTCCTGTTTGACTTGGCAATGCCTCAAATTGTTCGATTAAATAATAGCCTAGCATGGAAAATAAACTTGAAGCTGCAACAGCTAAACCAAAGGTAATAAAGAATAATTCGCGGAATCTAGGTGTAATCATGAGCTTTAATGATTGAGAAAATGAAGGTAATTCTTTTGTTGAAGTATTGTGTGGTGGTTCCTTGAGATAGAGTAAAACAACCGGAATTGTAATTAAACTTAATGTTCCTGCAACAATAAAAGGAACATTAATTCCCATTGGTGAAAACATTGCTCCAACCGCTGGTCCGCATAAAAAACCAAGGGCATTGGCTGCAGCCATTTTTGCTAATGCTTGGCTTCTTTCTTTTTTATCAAAGGAATCAGTCACAAGTGCAAGAGCGGCTGGCTGAGTTCCAGAAGAAAGGAATGCACCAATCATCCGGATGAGCAGTAGATGAAGATAAGACTTGGCAAACAATAATAATAGAAATGCTAAACCAAAACCCAATAGTCCAAACACTAATATTGGCTTTCTACCCAATTTATCAGCCAATCTTCCCCAAAAGGGAACAACAAGAAACTGTGTAAATGCCCAACCTGTAATCAAACTCCCCATTTGAAAAGAGCTGAGTCCAAGTTCATCCGCCAAATAAGGTAGAGCTGGCAAAACTACACCATAACCAGTCATTGATAAAAACATAATAAAAGCCAACAGATAGAAAGATCGTTTTGACATGTTGATGAACCTTTCTATAAGAGATTTAGTTTTGAAATAGTCTATGGTATGTAAGCTGTTAGCTGTGGAGAATAGACTGTTTTCACGATAATATCCTTAATATACTTCATAACTCGAAATAAATAAAATCAAGGAAGACTGTGTAAAAACGAGAGAATGAAAGAGAAAACGTTAACAAGAGGATGTTTTGTTTGAATTTTACATATTTTTAAAATTTTTAAAAAATATAATTGTAAATAGATTGTGAGTTCTCTTCTGCTCTAAAGGGTTTATGGGAATAAAATTTATAGCTGGAGCGGGGAAGTGAATCTGAGAAGGCCAATGGTGCAGTTAGTCGGCACAAAAGAGGGAGCAAGTGAATCATAGAAGACCTATGATGTAGTAAGTCTAACCAAAAGAGAGGGCAAGTGAATCATAGAATACCTATGATGTAGTAAGTCTGCACAAAAGGGTGAGAAGTGAACCAATGATACAGTTACTCTATAAAAAAGGCCCTAGGACTAATAACTAATCCTAGGGCTGGCTCTTCATTAATTTTTAAAGATTAAAGTGACGCTCTTTTTCTGAAACGAATAAAGGTAAATGCTCCTGCAGCAATCAACATTACACCAACCAATAGCCAGTTATATATGTTTGTAGCTGTATTAGGTAACTTTTTACCATCATTCTTCACAGGATCTTTCTTACCAGGCTCTTCAGTACCAGGCTCTTCAGTACCAGGCTCTTCAGTACCAGGCTCTTCAGTACCAGGATCTTCAGTGCCAGGCTCTTCAGTGCCAGGATCTTCAGTACCAGGCTCTTCAGTACCAGGATCTTGAGCACCTACAAGTGTTAGTTCACCAAACACAGATGTATCTTGATATCCAACACCAGTTGCATCATTCCAAGAAGCAGCACTTTGACGTGCACCGTCTTGACCGTCGTTGATTTGTAAATCATAGCCGATTTTTGCATTTAGTTCAGGTGTAATTGACTTGAATGGAATCTTCACTTCAACTGTGTATCCATTACCTGAAACATGTGTTGCAGATTCAAACCCTTCTGCAATACTTGCAGGATTGAAGGATGTCTCATTGTCAAAGTTTACTCGATATTGTCCATCATCATCTTGGTAAGAAGATGTTTTTGCATTATTTTCATCTAGGAAAACTTCGATTGAATCTTGTTCCCATGGATTTGGACTTGACTTGTCAAGCTTTGAGTCACTTACCTTAATCATCACATAAAGGTTTTCATTGTCCCAAAGAACCTTAGATACACCGTTTGCTCCTTGCCATGCCATTTGATACTGATTTACTTGTAACTCTTCTGCATTGCTCCAAACATCATCTTCAGTTCCATCAATTACAGGGGTACCGAATACAGCAGTTGCTTGCTTGTAATCTTTCTCCTTTGGCTGATTTTCTTCGATAAATTTGTCTGGATCAATTACAGCATAATATGCTGGCTTTGCTTGCATATCTTTATCAAACAACAATGGATTTTGTGCAGCTCTCCAGCTTGTTGCATCATTAAGTCCCCAGAATGTTACACGAGAAATGTGGTCTGCATGTTCTTTGTAAAGTTGGAACAATTGTGCGTATAAATAACCTTGTGCAACTGCTTGCTCCTCGGTAAGTACACTGTTTTCTCCAGCTCTGATGTCAAGCTCAGTCACGCCTACTTCTACACCTAGTGAGATGAATTTTTCCAATGAGCTTCTTACATTTTCTGGATTTGTATTTAAATGATAGTGTCCTTGCATCCCAATTCCATCGATAAGAAGTTCGCCATCATTTTCTGCAGCATACTTTTCATTGATTTCTTTAACCATTTGATAAATGGCTTCAGCTTTGTTTTGATTATCATCATTGTAATCATTGTAGTAAAGCTTAATATCCCAGCCATTTTCTTTGATTACTTCATTTGCTGCTAAGTAAGCCTGCTCAATGTAGTCTTCTCCGATTGCTTTAAGCCAACCAGATTGACGTAATGAAGCTTTCCAATCTGATGGGTTTGGTGGGTTATCATTCATTGCTTCGTTAACTACGTCCCAAGAAATCACATTAGGACCAAAATGCTCAACCACTGTTTGAACGTGGGTTCTTAAATTAGCAAGTGCCTCTTCACGACTTAAAGGGTTACCGTTAGCGTCAGTGTGCAATTCTTCTCTTGATTGTTGGTGCCATACTAGTACGTGACCATGCATAAGAAGTCCTTGGTCTAAAGCACTTTGAACAAGCTCATCCTCAGCAGTAAAATCAAATTCTCCTGCATCGTTGTACGTATAACCAGGTTTCAGAGCATTCTCTGCTGTTACAAGATTGTGATGCTTGTTAAGAAGCTCAAGTCTTTTGCCTTCAAATTCTGAACCTGAAACAGCGTTACCAATTAAGAAATAATCTTTATAAACATCTTTGATTGGTGTTAAATCTTCAATTTCAATTGGTGCTGAACCTGTAGGCTCAAACGTAATATCATCAATATAATATGATGCTGTAGCGTTATTTGAGCTTTCTACATAAATAGTTAAATACTCATTGCCTACGCTACTATAACGGTAAGTTCCCTCTAAAAGTACCCAACCATCTGTAGTGCTTACTGTTTTTCCTTGAAGATTGTTGTAACTAGCACCGTCTCCTTCTCCAACCTGTGTTGAAAGCTGAAGTTGTGAAGTGTCAGGTGAAATTAACTTAACACGGGCTGATATTTTATATTCTGCACCCTTGTCAACATATTGCTCTATGCGTAATGTTGGACCATGCCAAGCTTGTGTTCTTCCTTCAACTTTTAAAGCGTAAGAACCATCTTCAGTATGGTTTGCTTCATTTGTTACAGTCAGTGTTTCTGTTCCTGCTCTGCCTTCAAATCCGCCTGTAATTCCATCTTCAAACGTAATTGTTGTGAAAGGTTTAGCAGGATCTCTTGGAACTTCTGGCTCTTCCTCGCCACCACCTGAAGTTGTCTTCTCAGTTATAACAACTTCTCCTAGGTAGAATGAAACCTTTGCACCATCTGAATTTGATTGAACACGAAGTTTTGAATCCTTACTAGTATCTACTGTAAACTCTTTTGTTAAAGTGAATGGTTGTCCTGCTTCAAAGTTTAAATTCGATAACCAAGTATAACTGTTTACAGTAGAAAGGACAGCTTGCGCACCAGTTGGCACAGTTTCATCACTGTCAACAAAACCATTAACAGTCACTGTATAAGTTTTACCGTTTTCTAGCCCGATATCGCTGAAGTTGAAGTCAACTGCATCCCAATCGTTATTTCTGTTGCTTACATGTAATGCCGCACCATCTTCATTACCGGAGAAAACTTTATCCATAACAGGAGACAAGGTAACGCCACCTGATGCACTTGCAAAACCTTGACCATCGGCAAAGCTTTCAGTATATACTATTTTTTCAGTTGTTGGTTCAGTTTTAGCCGTAATCTTCATATCGCCAATGTAGAAAGGAACGGTTGCGCCATCTCCATTAGATTGAACACGAAGTTTTACATCCTTACTAGTATCAACCGTAAACTCTTTTGACAAAGTGAATGTTTTACCAGCTTCAAAGTTAACATTTGATAACCAAGTATAACTGTTTACTGTTGAAAGAACAGCTTGCCCACCAGCTGGCACAGTTTCGTCACCGTGAACATAACCAGTTACAGTTACCGTATACGTTTTACCATTTTCTAGACCAATGTCACTGAAATTGAAATCAGCTGCATCATAGTCATTAGTTCTGTTGCTTACATATAATGCTTTTCCATCATCGTTACCGTCAAAAACAACATCAGAAACCGCTTCCAATTTTGCGTTGCCTGATTGAGTTGCAACACCTACACCGTTCTCAAACGTTTCGTGATACACTGTTCCTGTTTCATCACCAGGAGTTGGCTCTGGAGTTGGTCCGCCAATCATTGCTGCAATTTGAGTAACATCTTGCGTTGTGATATAGTGACGTCCCATTGCAAAATCGCCATCATTAGGGTATCCAACTTTAAATGCATACTTAATTCCATTTGCTTCGTTTACTTGTTTAGTAATATCATTATAGCTTCCATAAGGGTAAGCCATTAGAACTGGATCTTTTCCTGTAATTCCCTTAAGATATGTGTTTGCTTGGGAAATTTCTACCTCAGCTTGTTCTTGTGTGATGGTACTATTGCTACCAACACCATTGCCCCAAACAGTATCTTTATGAGTTTTAGTATGGTTTTCTATACTAACACTCGCTTCATTTGTTAGACTTTTTAACTGTTCTTCTGACATGCTATAACCGCCGCCAATCCAGTCACTGGTAACAAACAGAACAGAGTTCATGTTATATTGCTTCAGTAATGGTAAAGCGGTAGTAATAAAGTCAGGAGTAGCATCGTCAAAGGTTAATAGAATCGGATTTTCTGGAGCCGGTTCTGATCCTTCTAGTATGCTTACATATTGTGCTGAAGACAAGGCTGTATAACCATTGTCAGCAAGATACTTCAGAGTTTGTTCAAACGTTTCAGTACTTGTATCCGTCCATTCATTGGAAGGATTTTCAACAATTCGATGATACAGAAGGACTGGGATATCTTCGTTTGTTGCCGCTTCTGCAACCGGCTTAACCCAGCCTGTTGGAATCAATAAAATTGCCACAAGAAATAGTGAAATAAATCTTTTTAACTTCCTACTCATTTGCTGCATTCCCCCATAAAAAATTTTTTGGTTCAAATTATAAAACGCTTACATAAAAACCTAGAACACCTCCTCTTAATCTATAATTATAGTTTGTCTGCTAGAAAGCGTTTACCATACAAACTAAAGATTATTCTTTAAAAATTAAAGAAATTTACTAGTTTATGGATAAAAATATTAATTTTTCTAGTAATCCAACAGCTTTTATAAATCCAATCTTAAAATAATTCATTGAGTTCATTCGTAATTCTGCTAAAATGGGAGTAAGTTTACAAATTTCGAAGAATTTCTCATGTATAAATATTTCTATCTTTTTATTTGATAACGCTTTCAGGTTTGTGTAATATGAAATCGATTTACTAGTTAAAACAAATGATGAGAAGCTAGAGGTTGCGTAAGGGGGAACTAAGATGTTCAAGGTTATTTTGGTAGATGATGAACAATTCGTAAGAAAAGGTCTTATGAGTTTGATCGATTGGGAACAATGTGGCTTTGAGGTAGTCGGTGACGCAAGTAATGGAGAGGACGCATTACTCTTGATTAAAGAGAGTGTCCCTGATTTAGTCATAACAGACATTCGCATGCCGGTTTTAGATGGATTAGAATTAATTCAGCATGTAATCGAACGGAAAGAGGCTACAAATAAGTTTATTATTGTCAGTGGATTTAATGATTTTAAATATGCACAAAGAGCCTTAAGATATGGAGTTACTGACTTTATTCTGAAACCAATTGATAAGGAAGAAATGGAATCAACTCTAGTGACGCTTGCCGAAGCACTTAGGAAAGAAAAACAAAAAGAGGAGATTCAAAGAAACTTCCAAGTAGATGCGATTTTTGAAGAAATCCTACTTGGAGTAGATACTCCTGAACTTACGCTATCACATAGAAAAATTTTGCGTGTAGATCACGCTGTTGAGTTTTATTATTATTTATTAATTGAAGTAAATGGGTTACATCCAAATGAAATTGAACGGTTAGAGATGATTAAACAAGACTTAGTACATGTATTTACAGAATTTTGTCAGACGAAGGAACAAGTTTATTTTTATAAACAGAAAGAAGGAGTTTATGGGGTTGTTGTTACATCCAATGACTTAAAGCGCTATCAAAATAATGTTGAGCGTTTTCTAGATAGGTTAAATGAAGCGTTTAAGAAGAAAGTAAAAGAAGAAACAACTCTCTATTTAGGGAAAGCAGTCACCAGTGTGACTGAGTTAAGAACTGCTTATTCTACTGCGAAATTGGCTATGCAATATAAATATTCAAATTCTAATAATCATCATATTATTTATGATGAGGTAAAAGATCATCAAGTCAAATACGCTGAAATTAAGTCATCGCTTTTTCAAAAACTTATGGAGCTTCTAGAGGAAAATCACACGGAACAGTTATGTTCAGCTATTGATGATATTTTCGTAGAATTTGAAACAAAGGTTTTTGCCCCAGGGTCCGTCTCAACATCGATTAATCGCTGCATCCATAGTGTTGTTGGGAAGATAAGGGAATTTGAAGGGGACGAAACAGCGCTAAATACATTAGAAGATATGATTGAGTGGCAAACCTTTCAGTGGACAACCCCTGAATTAAAGCAGCGATTTAAAGAGTTTATGATTGAAGCGGCTCAACTTCTTGGGCAGGTTCGTAAACAAACAGCCAAAGGTGATATATACAAGATTAAAATGTATATTGACCAAAATTTCAGAGAAAATTTATCTTTAAAATCAATTGCAAATACCTTCTTTATGAACCCGGTATACATGGGGCAACTTTTTAAAAAGACGTACGGTGTTTATTTTAAGGAATATTTACTAGCATTGCGCTTAAATGAAGCTAAGAAGCAACTTCGACAAACACATAAGAGAGTTTACGAGATTGCTGAAGAAGTCGGGTTTGGAAGCACTGATTATTTTGTTACGCAGTTCGAAAAAAATGAGAAAATTACCCCAACAGAGTATCGAAATCAGATTCTCGAGTCGTAGATAGGGAGCATAAGAGTTGAAAACCTACTTTAATAATTTAAAACTACGAAAAAAATTAATTATTCTTTATATTTTCTCAGTTATTCTCCCAATTGTATTAACGAATATCATCTTTTACCAAGTAACCACAAATAATGTAAAAGAACAAAAAATGAGTGATCTTTCTAAAGTAACCAACCAGATAAGTAATGAGTTTCTAGATAGTGTCGAGCACGCAGTTGGAATTTCTTCAGCACTTTATACAGATAATCGAATGAATGAATTCCTTGAAAGGGAGTATCAATCGTATTCTGACTATGTTGAAGCATATGATACATTTTTGAGAGGTTTTAATAAGTATACTCCTGTGTTTTCTGCGATTGAATCAATAAGCTTTTATACAGATAATCCTACTGTTTTATACTCAGGTGGAGTAAATTCAATTTCACAACAAATTGAACAAGAAGAGTGGTATCAATCTCTTTTAGAAAAAAAGAAATCAACTCCATTAGTAATTAAAACGAGTAGTGTTGATGGTTCACGGGACACACTTAGTGTGATTCAAGAATTAAACTTTTTTAGGGTATATAATACAACCAAAAAGATTATCAAAATTGATATCGACCAAAATAAAATCGATTCCATTTTTAAAAATGTAAATTTACAGGGTGAGATGTATTTATTAAATGAAAAAGGTGAAATTGAATATACGACAGACTCAACGATCAATTGGAAAAATGAACTTGTTAGTTTTAACAGAGTTAGCAAACCAGAAGAAGCATTCTTAATAGAAGAAACCTATGATATCAATAACTATCTTAGTAACTGGAAAATCGTTGCGGTTATTGATGAACAAGAGTTAGTAGATTATGTATCAAACTCGAGACAGTTTATCTTTTATTTAGCTTTTTTTAATTTTATTGTTCCAACTGCGATTATTGTATTAATTTCTCAATCAATTGATTTAAGACTAAATAAAGTATTAAAGTATATGAAAAAAATGAAAAATCAAAACTTCCAAACCATTGATGGGGTTCAATATAAAGACGAAATCGGACAACTTACAAGTGAATTCAATCGAATGTCCCAAAAAATAAATGAATTAATCAATGATGTCTATGTTGTTAATATTCAAAAGAAGGACTTGGATTTGCAACGAAAACAAGCACAACTTAGTGCTCTGCAAAGTCAGATTAATCCTCATTTCTTATTTAATGCCTTAGAAACGATTCGGATGAGAAGTATTATTAAAAAAGAAAATGAGACAGCTAAGATTATACAAAACATGGCAAAGATGCTAAGAAGATCTTTCACATGGGGAAGAGATTGGATTAGTGTTAAAGAAGAATTGGACATTATTATTTGCTTCTTAGAAATCCAAAAGTACCGATTTGACGAAAAGTTAGAGTACGAGCTGATCGTTTCAAATGAAGCATATGAAGTGGTAATCCCAAATATGATCCTACTTCCTTTCGTTGAAAACGCAAGCATCCATGGAATTGAGCCGAAAAAAGAAAAAGGTGAAATTACAATCAATATTAGGTGTGAGGGAGATTACCTCATTTGTGAAATCGAAGATAATGGACCAGGGATTCAGAAAGAACGTTTAGCGGAAATGCTAGAATCATTGAAAGCTGAAGATGCTATTGGTGAGAATGTTGGTATTAAGAATGTGTATTATCGATTAAAAATGCACTACGGTACAGACTTCGATTTTGATATACGTAGTGAAATAGATAAGGGGACGACTGTATTTGTGAAAATTCCAATCCCAAAAAAATCTACATTATTTAGTAGACATTCAGAATAAACGATAAATAAACAACACGGTGAACGAAATATATACTCACTAAGTTAATGCAACCGCTAACTAGTAATTTTTTAGGGTAGACGTCCATGCTAAATAAGTATTTCTCACATGATGAATGAAAATGTTAACTCTTCAGTGTGGAATGAGCGGAGAGCCACTCGACTCCTGCGGGATGTAGCGGGCAAAGTGAGACCCCGCAGGAGCTTTTTTGCGACGAGGAGGCTCACCGCACGCCCCGCGGAAAGCGAGTGAATCGCAGCGAATGCAACTCATAAACCTAGGTATTTTCAGGGGAGATAATTAATAGAAAGCTAGAAACTATAGTTTCTAGTCTAGTGTTCTAAATTTTTTTAAGTAAGAACTATAGTTTGTTGGGTAATCAAACGAATGAAAGCGTTTTATAATGAAAGTGCTTACAAGATACAAAATAAAATAACTCGAGGGGGTTAACAAATGTTTTTTAACAAAAAGCTTTTAGCTGGTTTCTTAGCACTACTTCTACTATTTACTTTAGTAGCGTGTAACAATGACAGTACTTCAACTGATGGAAAAGACAACTCAGATTCAACATCAGAAGATGACAAGGCACCTTTTGAATTTACTTATTTTAATGCAGGATCACCTGGTAAAGACATCGTTTCTACTGACACTAAAATCGGTAAGATTTACCAAGAACAAACAGGTACAACTGTAAAAATGGAATTCCTTGTAGGCGATATTAATACAAAAATCGGAACAATGATCGCAAGTGGACAATACCCAGATGTATTAGTTCCGGATATTGCAATTGATAAAGTATTAGAAGCAGAAGCATTTATTCCTTTAAATGATTTAATTGATGAGCACGCTCCGAACCTTAAAAAGTTATATGAGCCATACTTAAACCGTATGAAGGCTGAAGATGGAAACATTTACTTCATTCCATTCAATGCAAGTCAAGGTCACATGCCTAACCCTAATATTGACCAAGGTGCATTCTGGATGCAACGTGGAGTTTTAAAAGAGTTTGGTTACCCTGAAGTGAAAACTCTAGAGCAATACTTTGATTTACTAGAGCAATATAAAGCGAAGTATCCTGAAGTGGATGGCGCGAGTACAATTGGTTTCACAGCATTAACATATGACTGGAGATTTTTCTCTACGACTAACCCACCTGCACATTTAGCTGGTTATCCAAATGATGGATCAGTTATTGTTGACATGGAAACACATGAAGCAAAAGTATATGCTGCAACTGAAAATGAGAAAAAATGGCTTCAACAGCTTAATGAAGCAAATGCAAGCGGTTTATTTGATAAAGAAGCATTCGTTGCTAACTATGATGAATATTTAGCAAAGTTAACTTCTGGTAGAGTATTAGGATTCTTTGATTATGGTTGGCAAATTGGTCAAGCTGAAGCAGCTTTAAAAGAAGCTGGTGACGATGACAAGCGTTATATCGCATTACCTGTAACATTTGATGAAAGTATTAAAGATCAGTATATTGATCCACCAGCATTTGTAAATAACCGTGGACTTGGTATTACTGTAAGTGCTAAAGACCCTGTTCGTATTATGAAGTACCTAGATAACATGGCTAAAGAAGAAAACCAAAAGCTTATTATGTGGGGACTTGAAGGCGAGACATTTGAAGTTGACGAAAATGGTAGTTACTTCAGAACAGAAGAACAAATTGCATTAACGTCTAACCAAGAGTTCCGTGAAGAATTTGGATTCCAACAATTTGAATATTACTGGCCTCGTGGTAACGGTATTTTCTCTGATGGAAATGCATGGGAGCCTCGTAGACAACCAGCTGTTGCACAAGCAGCTTATACTGAAGGCGACAAAGCAATCCTTGAGAAGTACGAAGCAGAAGTGTTCGCTGATTTATTCTCTGATCCAGATGACCGTCCTTGGTACCCAGCATGGAGTGCTGAATTAGAGCAAGGTTCACCAGCTCAAATTTATCAACAAAAAGCACAGGATTTACAACGTAAGTACTATCCTAAGTTAGTATTAGAAGGTGACTTTGAAGCAACTTGGGCAGAATATGTAGCTGAGCATGATAAGTTAGGTGCTGCAGAATTTGAAAAGACTATGACAGAAGTTGTTAAGAAACGTGTAGAAGAAAATAAATAATAAGCAGTTCTTTAAAAGGTGAGGAAATGGTCAACTACCTTAAAGGTTAAGTCCTTTTCCTCCTTTTTTTCTAAAAATCTATGAATAGACAATAATCTAGATGTTTTATTTAGTTTTCAGGAATCAATACCATACTAATGTTGAGAGTCAACAAGAGTGAGAAAAAGGAGGGGTAGTCATGAGTATGAAAAGTGAACCAGTATCCGTAGTTGTTCCATCTGGACCTAATAAACCAACTGGATTTAAGCTGTTTCTACAAAAATGCGGGCAGCAAAAGGCACTTTTAGCCATGAGTTTACCATTTGTTATTTGGTTATTTGTTTTTAAGTATGTTCCACTTTGGGGTTGGACGATGGCCTTTCAGGACTTCAAACCTGCAAAAAGCTTTAGTGAACAAGAATGGGTGGGCTTAGAGCATTTTACCTTTCTTTTCGGTGATGAAGCGTTCCTTCGTGTACTTCGAAATACACTCGCCATGAGTGCAATTAATCTAGTCCTCGGATTTGTAACTGCTATTTTCCTAGCATTACTCTTAAACGAATTAAGGCATTTAGCCTTTAAGAAGATTGTACAAACAATAAGCTACATGCCCCATTTCCTATCATGGGTAGTAGCAGCAAGTATTGTTTCTTATACACTATCTTTAGAAAATGGGATTGTAAACATTCTATTAATGAAATCGGGATTAATAGACGAACCAATTCTTTGGTTAGGGATTGGAGAATACTTCTGGGGAATCCTAGGTGCATCAGAAGTCTGGAAAAACCTAGGGTGGAATACAATTATCTATTTAGCGGCAATTACAATGATTGATCAAGAGCAGTATGAAGCTGCCGAAATTGATGGAGCTTCAAGACTTCAAAGAATGTTCTTAATCACATTACCTGCATTAAAGCCAACAATTGTTATTTTATTAATCATGAACTTAGGTCACATTCTTGAAGCAGGATTTGAAGCTCAATACTTATTAGGAAACCCTATGAACCTTGAGTTTTCAGAGGTGCTAGAAATTTTCGTACTTAAATACGGGATTTCAATGGGTAACTTCTCACTAGCAACAGCTGCAGGGATCTTTAAGACGGTGGTAAGTTTTATCTTCTTATTCGCTGCTAACTCGATTGCCAAAAAACTCGGGCAAGCAAGATTATTTTAGGAGGCGTTCCCATGAAAAATCCATTCAAAGTCAGTGCGCGCCATTCCTCAATGGGAGACCGTATTTTCGACATTAGTAACTATACATTTATGATATTCTTATGTGCGATCATGCTTTATCCAATGCTAAACACATTGGCGATCTCACTAAATGATGCAACAGATTCTATCAAAGGTGGCATTTACTTATGGCCACGTGAGTTCACTTTCTATAACTATGAGCATGTATTTGGTGAAGCATCTCTAGTAAACTCATTCTTTATGTCAGTATTAAGAACGGTATTAGGTACTGCGATTTCTGTATTCTGTACGGCAATGGTTGCATATACGATCAGTCGTCAAGAATTTGTATTAAGAAAGTTTGTAACGATCGCGTTTATTTTAACGATGTATTTTAATGGTGGATTAATTCCAAACTTCCTATTAATGAGAGACTTAGATCTAATCGGAAGCTTCTGGGTTTATATCTTACCAGGTATTATCGGAGTATTTAACTTAATCGTTGTTCGTTCATTTATTGAAGGATTACCAGAGAGTTTAATGGAATCTGCAAAGATTGATGGTGCAGGTGACTTTACAACATTCTTTAAAATTGTTTTACCATTATCATTACCGGTATTAGCAACTGTTTCATTATTCGTTGCGGTTTTCCAATGGAATTCTTGGTTTGATGTATTTCTATTCAACTCATCAGTTCCAGAATTAAGTACATTGCAATATGAGCTAATGAAAATTCTACAAAACTCAAATGCTTCAATGTCTGGTAAAACGGCTGCAGATGCATTTGCCAATGCTCAGGCTAGTGCGAATGTTGTAACTCCAACATCAATTCGTGCAACAATGACAATTATTGCGAGTGTACCTATTATTCTAGTATATCCTTTCGTTCAAAAGTACTTTGTAAAAGGTTTAACGATTGGTGGAGTAAAGGGCTGATCTTTAGTTTAACTCATTTTAAAATCTATTCATCTACGAGCCCTTATCATATTAATGGCTCGTACTTGTTTAAATGAGACTTTTTCACAAAAAATATAATTATTTGGGGGAGAACAATGAATCAAACGCAACTTCAAAAAAAGGTTCCGTCATTATATGAAGCTTTTCAGAACAATTTCTCAATCGGGGCTGCTGTCAACCCAAAAACATTAGTGTCCGGAAGCGATTTACTAGTTAACCATTTTAATAGTTTAACATCAGAAAATCATATGAAATTTGAAAATTTACAGCCTCAGGAGGGCGTGTTCACCTTTGAAGAAGCAGATCAACTCTTTGCTTTTGCAGAAGCAAACGGAAAGATGGTTCGCGGACATACTCTTGTTTGGCATAATCAGACACCTGATTGGGTATTTCAAGATGGTGACAAACCTGCTACACGAGAACTTGCTCTTAAGCGCATGAAAGATCATATTACAGCTGTGATGGGACGTTATAAAGGTAAAATCTATGCTTGGGATGTTGTTAACGAAGCTGTTACAGATAGTGGTGAGGTATTACTAAGAGATTCAAAATGGTTACAAGCAGTTGGAGAAGATTATATTGCAAAAGCGTTCGAATTTGCACATGAAGTAGACCCAGATGCACTGCTTTTTTATAACGACTATAACGAATCAGACCCTGGGAAAAGCGAGAAAATTTATACCCTTGTGAAATCACTTTTAGATCAAGGTGTACCTATTCATGGTATTGGACTGCAAGCACATTGGAATATTCATGATCCTTCATTGGAGAATATCCGTGCTGCAATGGAACGATATGCGTCATTAGGATTACAACTTCATATCACTGAGATGGATGTTTCAGTATTTAAATTTGATGATAAAAGAACAGACCTCCTAGAACCTACCGAAGAAATGGTTGAATTACAGGAACAACGTTATCAACAGTTTTTCGATATTTTCAATGAATACAAAGAATCTATTAGTAATGTAACCTTCTGGGGAGTTGCGGATGATTATACATGGTTAGATTATTTCCCAGTTGCTAGTAGAAAGAATTGGCCATTTTTATTTGATAAAAACCATCAACCAAAGTCATCATTTTGGAACATTATAAACGATCAAAAATAATGATTAGAAAAGGCTCTTTAGAAAAGAACATTGGTTAATGAAATTAATCGTACTTAAACTAGGGCTATCCAATAACATAATCTACGAATTAAATCATAGGAGGAATCCATGAAAAATAATAGTACAGAAATTCAAGTGGAGCAACTCGGACTAAGTCAATATGACGATTATTCTTGTTGGTTACAATATACAAAAATTACAAATCAAAAGTGGATTGAAAACAATCAATCTCTTTTATCACAAATAGAAGTTTTAACAAGCTCATTAGTTGTAGAATCTGCAATGCAGGAGATTCTAACAGCAATCAATGGAATGGTTGAGATCACTCCTAGTGTTTCAACTGAACCTAAAAATCAATCTGCAATCGTGTTAACAACTGCTGCTGATCCTTTGGTTAGTGATTATGTCGACCTACAAGTGTTTGAGTCAATAAATAATGAGGGCTATATAATCACTTCAGTTGCTGTCGAAGGTTACCGTAAGCTGTTGTTAGTTGGGAAAACAGATAAAGGTATATTATATGCAGCATTTCATTTGCTTCGTTTAATAAAAATGGAAGAGGATATCAAGCAACTCCATATTGTTGAAAGTCCTACAAACCAATTAAGAATGCTTAATGAGTGGGATAATATGGACGGCTCCATTGAACGTGGTTATGCCGGAAATTCTCTTTACTTCGAAGACAATCGTTTCACTGAAAACTTTGAACGAATTAAGGATTACGCGCGACTTTTATCATCGATTGGTATTAATGGGATATCAATCAATAATGTCAATGTGCATGAAGTAGAAACAGACTTAATTACTGAGAAGTTTCTACCAGATGTGGCTAGAGTCGCTGATATTTTTAGAGCATATGGAATTAAAACGTTCTTAAGTGCGAATTATGCAAGCTCGATTCAGCTTGGTGGACTTGATACAGCAGATCCACTTGATGAAGGTGTACAGCAATTCTGGATTAAAAAAGTAAAAGAGGTATATAGTTATATTCCTGATTTCGGTGGATTTGTTATTAAAGCGGATTCAGAACATCGACCAGGTCCGTTTACCTACAACCGTAATCATGCAGATGGAGCAAACATGCTTGCAAGAGCGCTTGAGCCATTCGGAGGTATCGTTTTCTGGAGATGCTTCGTTTATAACTGCTTACAGGATTGGCGTGATCGTAGTACGGATCGTGCAAGAGCTGCGTATGATCATTTTAAACCACTTGATGGCCAGTTTATGGATAATGTTGTTTTACAGATTAAAAACGGACCAATGGACTTCCAAGTCAGAGAGCCGGTTTCACCATTATTTGGGGCAATGCCAAATACGAATCAGGTCCTTGAATTCCAAGTGGCTCAAGAATATACAGGACAACAGAGACATCTATGCTACCTTATTCCGCAATGGAAGGAAGTACTAGATTTTGATACGTATGCTAAAGGAGAAGGCTCAACCGTAAAACGAATTGTCAATGGTGAGCTTTATAGCAATAAGCTTAGTGGAATTACAGCCGTAACAAATACAGGGAATGACCGAAACTGGACGGGGCATACACTTGCACAGGCAAACTTCTACGGTTATGGCCGTTTGATATGGAACCCAGACTTAACGGCGGAAGAAATCACTGAAGAGTGGATTAAAATCACTTTTGGTAATGATCCAGAGGTGTTTGAGACCGTTTCTTCGATGTTATTAAATTCATGGGAAATCTATGAAAATTATACAGCTCCACTTGGTGTAGGTTGGATGGTCAATATTCATCACCATTACGGACCAAGTGTTGATGGGTATGAATATTCTGTATGGGGAACGTATCATTTCGCAGATTGGAAAGGGATTGGAGTAAACCGTACTGTTAAAGACGGAACTGGATATACAGGGCAGTATTTTAAAGAAGTAAGTGACATGTACGAATCACTTGACACTTGTCCAGATGAACTGGTTTTATTTTTCCACCACGTCCCATATACACACAAGCTGAAATCTGGAGTTTCGGTGATACAGCATATTTACAACACACACTTTGAAGGTGTGGAGCAAGCAGATCAGCTTGTGGAGAACTGGAAGCAGCTTGAAGGGAAAATTGATTCTGCTAGATTTGAAGGTGTTTTAAGCAGACTACAAGAACAAGCAGACCATTCTCGTGAATGGCGTGACCAGATTAATACGTACTTTTATCGAAAATCAGGCATTGCTGATGAACTAGGTCGCGAGATTTACTAAGGGTGAGTTGATAAAGATCGAAAAAGGTCTTAATAAACATTTTAAAAAGGTGCAAGTAACCATGATATGGTCTCTCGCACCTTTCCCTATAGTAGGAGGTGTTTCACTATGAAATCATTCATCCATGATGATTTTATCCTGAATAATGAGGCTGGAAGGCTTCTTTATCATCAATTTGCCAAGGATCTACCCATTATTGATTATCATTGCCATTTAAACCCCGAAGAAATTGCTGAAGATAAACAGTTCAAAAACATTACTCAAGTTTGGCTAGAGGGAGATCATTATAAATGGCGGGCTATGAGAAATATCGGGATCGCTGAGAAGTATATTACTGGTGATGCAGATGATTATGAAAAGTTTAAAGCATGGGCTAAAACGGTCCCTTATTGCCTAGGAAATCCTTTATATCATTGGACACATCTTGAATTAAAGCGTGTTTTTGATGTGGATTTACTATTAAATGAGGAGACCTGCCAAGAGATATGGGAGATTTGTAATACCAAATTGCAAAGTCCTGACTTTAGCGCTCAGAAACTCATTGAAAAGTTTAAAGTGAAGATGATTGGTACTACCGATGACCCAGTTGATGATTTACTTTTTCATAAAGAATTGAAGGAGAAGTTACCGAATACAAAAGTTCTAGCATCGTTTCGTCCAGATTTATTTTTGAAAATATCAGCACCTACATTTACCCAGGTGGTTGAGAACTTAAGTAAGAAAGTCGACCGAGAGATTACTAGCTTCGAAGAATTTCTAGCGGGTTTAAAACAGAGAGTCAGCTATTTTCATGAGTTAGGTTGTCGGATTTCAGATCATGGATTTGAATATTTACCATATGAAGATTGTACAAAAGAAGAAGCTGAAGACATTTTTTCATTTCGTTATAGTGGGAAGATGATCACAGCTCATGAAGAGAACAAATTCATGACTTATATGATGCTTTTTCTAGGGAAACTATATCACTCACATGATTGGGTCATGCAGTTACATATTGGAGCAGTCAGAGACAATAATTTAAGAATGCTGGAGCGGATTGGACCTAATACTGGTTATGATTCAATCAATGATTTTGAATTAGCAAAGCCACTGAATTCTTTGTTAGGTAAATTAGATCAACATAATCAATTACCAAAAACGATTCTTTATAGCTTAAATCCTGCCCATAACGAAGTCATCGCTACAGCAGCAGGGAATTTCCAAGGAGAGGGAATTAAGGGGAAAATTCAGTTTGGTTCTGGCTGGTGGTTTAATGATCAAAAAGACGGGATGATCAGACAATTAAAAGATCTCGCAAATTTTGGTATTTTGGGTACATTTGTTGGGATGCTGACTGATTCTAGAAGCTTCTTATCCTACACAAGGCATGAGTATTTTCGGAGAATTCTATGTGATTTAATCGGAAGTTGGGCTGAAAAGGGTGAGGTGCCCTATGATTTAAATCTTTTAGGAAAGTTAGTTGAAGACATATGTTACTACAATGCAAGAGATTATTTTAAACTTCATGAGAAATAGAGGAGTGAAATCATGGAAACCATCCAAGTTCAATTAAACCAGGTTAGTTCGTTTAATAAGAATTGGCAATATTGCGTAGGAACAGGCAGATTAGGGTTAGCGCTTCAAAAGGAATACTTGGAACACCTTAAGTTAGCGAAAGAAAAGATCGGGTTTAAGTATATCAGAGGTCATGGTCTACTATCAGATGATGTTGGAATCTATCGAGAAATAAAGGTTGGGGATGAGGTTCGCCCTTTTTACAACTTTACTTACATTGACCGTATTTTTGATTCTTTTTTAGAATTAGATATTCGTCCTTTTATTGAGTTTGGTTTTATGCCGAAAAAATTAGCCTCTGGTGATCAAACGATCTTTTATTGGGAAGGAAATGTTACCCCACCAAATGATTATCAAAAGTGGCATGATTTAATTGTTGCAGTGGTGTCGCATTTTATTGACCGATACGGCATAGAAGAAGTACTTCAATGGCCGTTTGAGGTGTGGAATGAACCGAACCTTGTTAACTTCTGGAAGGATGCGGATAAGGAGGAGTACTTTAAATTATATAAAGTTACCGCACTTGCCGTGAAATCTGTTCATCCTGATCTACAGGTTGGTGGTCCAGCTATTTGTGGTGGTGCTGATCATTGGATTACTGATTTTCTAGCATTTTGTGAACGTGAAGAAGTGCCGGTTGATTTTGTTTCAAGGCATGGTTATACCTCTGAAGCACCAAAGAAGGTTACTCCAGATTATTATTACCAAGATTTATATGAACCAACAGATTTACTTGATCAATTTAAAATTGCAAAAGAGTTGATAGAGGAATCGTCATTCCCAAATCTACCTTTTCATATTACCGAATATAACACGTCTTATAGCCCGATCAACCCTGTTCATGATACAACCTTAAATGCTGCTTATTTGGCGAGAACGTTGAGTGAGGGTGGAGATTATGTTGACTCCATTTCTTATTGGACTTTCAGTGATGTGTTTGAAGAATTAGATGTACCTAAAGCACAGTTTCATGGCGGATTTGGGTTAATTGGATTAAATCAAATTCCAAAACCAACCTTCCATTTATTCTCGTTTTTTAATCAGCTAGGAGAAGAACAGCTATACCGTGACGACAAGATGTTAGTTACAAGAAAGCAAAACGGTGTGATTTCTCTTGTCGCTTGGAATGTGGTGATGGAAAAAGGAGAAGGCTTCGAAAGAACGATAGAATTAAAAATTCCTGTTGGGTTTAAAGATGGTTTTGTGAAACGACAAACCATTGACGAGAATCATGCGAATCCATGGAAAGTATGGCAACAAATGGGCAGACCAAGATTCCCAGATAAAGCCTCAGTAGAAACATTAAGAGAAGCTGCAGTACCAAAAATAACTACAGCTAGGCTTGAAGCAGAAGAGGGAATCGTTACACTTCTTATTACTCTTACAAAAAACGAAGTAACATTGATAGAAATAAATCCAATACGCGATGAAACTGAAAGCTATGTAGGGTTAGATGATTCATTGATTACTTCTTATTAAAATCTAGTCCTAAAAAGATTGATAAGGTGTGCGCTCTTTGAGGGAAATGAGTAGAGATCTACTTAATTCCTTTGGGATTTAGCGGGTACAAAGAGACCCCGCAGGAGCAGTAGGCGACGAGGCACGCGGACCACTCCACGGTATGCCGCGAGTGGATCGGAGCACATGGAACTCTGCTATCTGGGTTATTTCCAGGGAAGATATTAAAAAATGGAGGAATTCAAATGACGACTATGACAAATCAAGGTTCATTTTACACTGGTGTTTATCGTAACTTATTCAAGGAGTACGGCTATACTGAAGAAGAAATTCAAGCTAGACTAGAAGATAGCTGGAATAAAATCTTTTTTGGTGACGAAGATACAAAGATTTACTTTGAGCCAGATGAAAAGAGTGGCTATCTGCTTGATACAGGTAACAATGATGTGCGTACAGAAGGTATGTCATACGGAATGATGATGGCTGTTCAACTTGATAAAAAAGACGTATTTGATCGTATTTGGTATTGGACAAAGAAAAATATGTATATGACTGAAGGCTTACATGCAGGGTATTTTGCTTGGTCATGCCAACCTGATGGAAAGAAAAATGCCTATGGTCCTGCTCCTGATGGGGAAGAGTTCTTTGCACTTGCATTATTTTTTGCTTCACATCGTTGGGGAAATGGAGAAGAAGAGCCATTTAACTACAGTGCACAAGCAAGAAAGCTTTTAAGTGATTGTATCCATAAAGGTGAAAATAATGATGGTCATCCAATGTGGAATCCAGAAAATAAATTAATTAAGTTTGTACCAGAAGTGGAATACTCAGATCCTTCATACCATCTTCCACATTTTTATGAGTTGTTTGCATTGTGGGCGAATGAAGAGGATCGTGAATTTTGGAAGGAAGC
This sequence comes from Litchfieldia alkalitelluris, assembly GCF_002019645.1. Classification (GTDB taxonomy): domain Bacteria; phylum Bacillota; class Bacilli; order Bacillales; family Bacillaceae_L; genus Litchfieldia; species Litchfieldia alkalitelluris. Next base: position 2,062,230 of record NZ_KV917374.1, read on the forward strand.
AACGAAGGCAAGTCGTGACTATTTGCACATTTCTTGTCATCCAGTAACAGGCTTAGCACCAGAATATGCCTTTTATGATGGAACCCCGAATGATGAGAGAGGGTATGGTCATTTCTTTAGTGATTCATATCGTGTTGCTGCTAATATCGGGTTAGACTATGAATGGTTCAAGGCAGATCCATGGCAGACAGAAGAAGCTGATAGAATACAAGGTTTCTTTGCAGATAAGCAACCTGAAGATTATCGTCGTTATCAAATTGATGGGACTCCATTTGAGGAAAAATCATTACATCCAGTTGGGCTAATTGCAACAAATGCAATGGCTGCATTAGCTTCGGTCGATGGTCCACACGCTCGTGAAACAGTTGAACTATTTTGGAACACACCAGTTCGTACAGGTGTAAGAAGATATTATGATAACTGCTTGTATATGTTTAGTATGTTAGCTTTAAGTGGGAATTATCGGATTTGGATGCCTAAGAAATAATAATATTTTTGAGAGAAGGTACTTAGTGCGGTCTAGGTACCTTTTTTCTGTGAAGTTACGTCGAAGAATCGATAAATGATGATAAGTGGACAATAAAATAATAGAATTGGCTAATAAAAGTCCCGAAGTGGTAGATACTGAGTCAAAACCCGCCAATAAACCAGTGTGGCACACGATTCTAAGTAGGAAATGAGTGGCAGAGATCCACTTTTTTGTGAGGTAATTGAAGTTTCTGTAGGGTTTAGGTTGAAAAATTGATAAAACATAAAAAATGGCTAATAAACTAACAAAAGTGGCCAATAAAAGTCCCAAAGTGGTAGATACCGAACCAAAACCCGCCAATAAACCAGTGTGGCACACGATACTAAGTAGGAAATGAGGGCCAGAGATCCACTTTTTTGTGAGGTAATTAATGTTTTTACATGGGATTGGTTGAAAAATTGATAAAACATAAAAAATGGCTAATAAACTAACAAAAGTGGCCAATAAAAGTCCCAAAGTGGTAGATACCGAACCAAAACCCGCCAATAAACCAGGGTGGGATACGATACTAAGTAGGAAATGAGGGCCAGAGATCCACTTTTTTGTGAGGTAATTAATGTTTTTACATGGGATTGGTTGAAAAATTGATAAAACACAAAAAATGGCTAATACACTAACAAAAGTGGCTAATAAAAGTCCCAAAGTGGTAGATACCGAACCAAAACCCGCCAATAAACCAGGGTGGGACACGATACTAAGTAGGAAATGAGGGCCAGAGATCCACTTTTTTGTGAGGTAATTAATATTCTTAAAGGAGTTAGGTTGAAAAAATTGATAAGATGCGATAAGTGGCTAATAAACTAACAAAAGTGGCTAATAAAAGTCCCAAAGTGGTAGATACCGAGCTAAAACCCGCCAATAAACCAGGGTGGGACACGATACTAAGTAGGAAATGAGGGCCAGAGATCCACTTTTTTGTGAGGTAATTAATGTTTTTACATGGGATTGGTTGAAAAATTGATAAAACACAAAAAATGGCTAATAAACTAACAAAAGTGGCTAATAAAAGTCCCAAAGTGGTAGATACCGAACCAAAACCCGCAAATAAACCAGTGTGGCACACGATACTAAGTAGGAAATGAGGGCCAGAGATCCACTTTTTTGTGAGGTAATTAATGTTTTTGAAGGGTTTAGGTTGAAAAATTGAAAAGATCTGAAAACTGGCTAATAAACTAACAAAAGTGGCCAATAAAAGTCCCAAAGTGGTAGATACCGAACCAAAACCCGCCAAAAAAACTTCCCACAAACCTTAAAAACCACAAAATAACCACAAACAAAGCCGTTAAGTTAGATTTTTAACAACAATAGTTACTAGAGCACACCATTTTTCACTCTAAAAATCAAAATATCGTCATTCGCTTATTGATTTTCCTCATTATAAAATTAATCCATTCAAATAATTGAGAGGAGTCCCATAAGATGATTTTAAAAGAAAGAAAATATCCACTAATAATGAAACAGTTGCAAGCCCTTATTCGAAGAATTCCTCCAAATCATCCCACACGTCAAGTAGTCATTGATGATTTTAAAAAAAGAGAAGCAGGATACAAAGGGGAAGTATCCATTGATTATCATTTGAGTTTTCTAGATAACAAGGAATTTTACATATTACATGACCTTAGATTAGCTGATGATCAACTCCGTTACTTTCAAATTGACACGCTCATCTTATCTTCAAAAATGTTTATAATACTTGAAGTAAAAAATATTGCTGGAACATTGATCTTTGATAACGACTTTAAGCAACTAATTCGTGTAAAAGAGGGGGAAGAAACAGGATTTAGATATCCTATCACTCAAACATCAAAGAAAGAATCTCAATTTCAAAACTGGCTTAGAGACAATCGATTTACTTTACCACCCATTACATCATTTGTTGTTATTAGTAATCCCCAAACAATCATAAAAGCCCCAACTGCAACTCGAATCATTTCCCAAAAAGTAATTCATAGTGAAAATATAGTAGAAAACATTAGTCGAATAGAGAGTTTACAAACAAAGGATGTAAATACAGACAAAGAATTAAGAAAACTTGCACGTCATCTAATTAAGCAACATGTTGAGTTCTTTCAGGAATCTATTCTTTCGAAATATAACCTTACTATTACTGACTTGATTAAAGGTGTAATATGCGAATACTGTAACAATGCACCACTAAAACGAATTCATGGAAATTGGTATTGTTCTATATGTAACAATGAAAGTCGTGAAGCTCATATACCAGCTTTGTTGGATTACGCTTTAATCATTTCACCGACAATTACTAATTCACAACTAAGAGAATATTTGTTAATTGATTCTGTTTCAGTCTCAAATAAATTATTAAAAACACTAAACCTTGATCATCAAGGACAAAAGAAAATGAGAATATACTATATACCATTTAATTTACAATAAAAAACCCACAGAAAATTCCGTGGGTTTTGCTTATAATAGTTGTCTATGTCTGCTCCACTAATTCTTCCTGCTTAAAGAAGTTCTCAACAACAAATGCTGAAACTCCTAGGGCAGCTGGATAAATCGTTAATTCAGAAAATTTAATCGACAACCCTTGGTGATGGAATGGTAGTGATTGTTCAAGGATCGTTTCCATTACGGATTCTTCTAGTAATTCCTTTGCCATCGTCATCCGATTCCCAATTATCACTTGCTGAGGATTAAGTGTATTCACTAGGTTTGTGATTCCGAAACCAATATATTGGCCAACACGCTTAAATAAATCAATTACTTCTTGGTTTGATTTTTTGGCTTCCTCAATTAATTCCTCAAGTGTCATGTCTGTTTTAAAAAGCTCTCTAGCTTCTTTTAAAAGTGCATGCTCGGATGCATAAGCTTCCCAGCATCCGTTTCTACCGCAGCTGCATTTTCTTCCATTAATATCAATCAGCATATGTCCAGATTCTCCGGAAAAGCCATTTTTTCCACAGTACAATTCACTATTTAGAATAAGTCCAACACCAATCCCAATACTAGCACTAATATAAGTAATGTTTTCAAAAAGCTGTCCCGCCCCAAATCTCATTTCACCATATGCACCAGCATTTGCTTCATTTTCGACGATGATAGGTAGCTCAAATTCTATTTCGAGTTCTTTCTTTAATAAAGCATCTTTCCAACTTAAATTAGGAGCTAATAAAATTTTCCCTTCCTTATTAACAATACCGGGAACTCCTACACCGATTCCAACAACTCCGTAACGGCTATTTGGAGCCATTTCAATCAGATGACGGATAAAGTCTTTTACTTGACTCGTGACAACTTCATAATCAAGGTGTTTTAAAGGAATATTTTTTTCGTAAATGATCTTTCCTTGGAGGTCAGTAAGAACGCCTAAAAGATAGTTAACTCCAATATCAATTCCAATCGAATATCCAGCCACTTGGTTAAATAGAAGCATCACAGGTCTACGTCCACCACTTGATTCTCCAGGACCTGTTTCATATACAAGATCTTCATCTAATAACTCATTTACTAATGAAGATACAGTTGATTTATTTAAACCAGTACGCTGTGAAATCTCTGCGCGAGATAAGGGAGCTTGATCTTTAATCATTTGTAGTACAAGTGATTTATTATTACGCTTAACAACTTGTTGATTCCATGTAATTTGCATGTTTTTCGCCCCTGTAATTTTTTGAGATAGAATTAGTATAAATTATTTAAACGCATATTGGTATTTTCCTTAATTTTCAGTCCTTTTTATGTGGCAAAAGGGACTATATATCAAGTTTCAATTCTATATTTTATCTTTAAAAATATTTTATCATAAACTTAGTTTATTGGATAGACAAATTAAGTTTTGGGTGGTATACTCAGGTTAAGTTAATAGTTCGTACGCTTTCAGAAAGCGATTACAACTATTAAATTACAAATTAGATTAATAGAATCTTAGGAGGAATTTAAAATGGCTTATTTTCCAAATGTAAACAAAGTTAAGTATGAAGGCCCAAATTCAAACAATCCTTTCGCATTTAAATATTACAACCCAGAAGAAATCGTTGGCGGAAAGTCAATGCAAGAATACCTTCGTTATTCAATCGCTTACTGGCATACATTTACTGGTGAAGGTTCTGACCCATTCGGTGCTGGAACAGCAATCCGTCCTTGGGACCACCTAACTGGTTTAGATAAAGCAAAAGCTCGCGTTGAAGCAGCATTTGAATTTTTCGAAAAAATGAACGCTCCATTCTTTGCATTCCACGATGTGGATATAGCTCCAGAAGGAAGCACTTTAAGAGAATCTAATAAAAACGTTGATGTTATTGTTGCAATGATCAAAGAATACATGAAAACTAGCAACACAAAATTACTTTGGAACACTGCAAACATGTTCACAAACCCACGTTATGTGTTCGGTGCAGCTACTTCTTCAAATGCTGATGTATTTGCTTACTCTGCTGCAAAAGTGAAAAAAGGTCTTGAAGTTGGTAAAGAGCTTGGCGCTGAAAACTATGTATTCTGGGGTGGACGTGAAGGTTACGAAACTCTATTAAATACTGATATGGGTCTTGAACTTGATAACCTTGCACGTTTCTTCCACTTAGCTGTTGATTATGCGAAGGAAATCGGCTTTGACGCTCCATTCTTAATCGAGCCAAAACCAAAAGAGCCATCAACTCACCAATACGACTTTGATGTAGCAACTGGTTTAGCATTCTTACAAAAATATGATCTTACTGATCACTTTGCATTCAACATCGAAGCAAACCATGCTACATTAGCTGGACATACATTTGAGCATGAATTACGTACAGCTCGTATCAACGGAATGCTTGGATCAGTAGATGCAAACCAAGGTGATACATTACTTGGATGGGATACTGACGAATTCCCAACAGACTTATATACTACAACTCTAGCTATGTATGAAATTATTCAAAATGGCGGTCTTGGTAAAGGTGGATTAAACTTCGATGCGAAAGTACGTCGTGGTTCATTTGATACTGATGACTTATTCCACGCACACATCGCTGGTATGGATGCATTCGCTATCGGATTTAAAGTTGCTCAAAAACTAATCGATGACAAAGTGTTAGAAAACTTTATTGCTGATCGTTACAGCAGCTATACTCATGGTATCGGTAAAGATATCGTAGAAGGTAATACAGATCTTCATAAGCTTGAAGCATATGCATTAGACTTAGGAGATATTCAAAACAAATCAGGTCGTCAAGAGATGTTAAAGGCTACAATTAACCGTTATATCTTAAATGTTTCTGCAGGTGTGACTGTATAATAACAACTTGAAAGGATGTGTCAGTGGCACATCCTTTTCTTTGAATAAGGAGTGAGTATAGATGAAATATGTATTAGGTGTTGATCTAGGTACAAGTGCTGTAAAGGTTTTATTAGTAAACCAACAAGGTGATGTTGTTCAAGAAACTTCAAAATCATATCCTTTAATCCAAGAAAAATCAGGATATAGTGAACAAAACCCAGAGGAATGGGTTGAAAAAACAACAGAAGCATTAGCTGAAATCGTTTCTAACTTTAATGGAAGTGTTGAAGATATTGAAGGAATTAGTTTTTCAGGTCAAATGCACGGTTTAGTATTACTTGATGAAAATAACGAAGTGCTTCGCAATGCGATTTTATGGAATGATACAAGAACGACAAAACAGTGTCAGGATATTTACGAGCTTGTAGGCCAAGAGAAATTACTTGAAATCACAAAAAATCCTGCACTAGAAGGTTTTACCTTACCAAAAATTTTATGGGTAAAAGAAAATGAGCCTGAGGTTTTCGCCAAAGCTTCAGTATTCTTACTTCCAAAGGATTATTTACGATATCGTATAACAGGAAAGCTACATAGTGAGTATTCCGATGCTGCTGGGACACTTCTATTAAATGTAGCTGAAAAAAGCTGGAGTGAAGAAGTGTGTAACTTAGTTGGTGTTCCAGCAAAGTTATGCCCACCACTTGTTGAGTCATTTGATTGTGTTGGCACACTTACTTCTGATTATGCCGGCGCTACTGGATTATCCGAGAGTACTAAAGTATTTGCTGGTGGTGCAGACAATGCATGTGGTGCTGTTGGCTCAGGTATTTTATCAGAAGGTAAAACATTAGCTAGTATTGGAACATCAGGGGTTATCTTGTCTTATGAAACTCAAAATGATCTAGATTTTGAAGGGAAGGTTCATTATTTTAACCACAGCCAAGAAAATGCTTATTATACAATGGGTGTTACTCTTGCGGCAGGCTATAGTTTAAGCTGGTTTAAGGATGTTTTTGCATCAGGAGAAAGCTTTGAAAGCTTTGTGGATGGAATTGATACTGTACCAGTTGGTTCTAATGGATTAATGTTCACACCATATCTTGTTGGTGAGAGAACACCTCACGCAGATTCAGTGATTCGTGCTAGCTTTATTGGTGCTGATGCGTCACATACTCGTAAGGATTTTGTTCGTGCTGTTATTGAAGGAATTACCTTCTCATTAAATGAGTCCATTGAAATCTTCCGTGAAAATGGGAAGAAAATTGATACGATTATATCAATCGGTGGCGGAGCAAAAAATAAAACATGGTTACAAATTCAAGCTGACTTATTTAATGCTGAAATCATCAAGCTTAAGAGTGAACAAGGGCCTGGAATGGGAGCAGCCATTTTAGCTGGATTTGGTGCTGGTTGGTATAGTACTTTACAAGAGTGTGCGGATAAATTCACTGAACCTGCTGAAAAGTTTGTTCCAATAGCAGAAAACGTTGAAAAATATCAAAAGCTATTTGGTATTTATAAGCAAATTTATAAACAAACAAAAGAACTAAATCAGCAGTTAGTTGAATTTAGATTATAATAGGCACGTTTCTGAAAGTTTGATTCAAAAACAGCCTTATAATAACGTTAAGCCCTCTCGGACATTTATTTGAGAGGGCTTTCTTTTAAGAAGGCAAAAGTTACTATTCATTGTATAATAGAAATATAGGAGGCGATAATATGACAACAATTAAATGGGGAGTTTTAAGTACAGCCCACATTGGACAAACACAATTAATCCCAGCAATTAAGACGGCAAAAAATGCTGAGGTTGTTGCTATTGCAAGTCGAGGAGAAAAGGCAATTGAGGTTGCTGAAAATTTAAAAATACCAAAATCTTATACTAGTTACGAAGAGTTGCTCGATGATCCTGAAATCGATGCAGTATATATTCCTCTTCCAAATCACCTACATAAGGAATGGGTTATTAAGGCAGCAGAAAAAGGTAAGCATGTTTTATGTGAAAAACCAGCATCGTTAACATCAACAGAAACAAAAGAAATGGTAGATGCTTGTGAAAAGTATGGTGTGAGGTTTATGGAAGCATTTATGTATCAATTCCATCCTCAACATGAGCGCGTGAAGGAAATTCTTCAATCAGGTGAAATTGGCGAAATTAAATTAATGAAATCGAACTTCTCATTCTTTTTAGAGGATCGAACTGGAAATATTCGAATGGACCCAACTATGGGTGGCGGTAGTATCTTTGATGTTGGTTGCTATTGTATCCATTCAACAAGAAATATCTTGGGCAGTGAGCCTATCTCCGTTGAAGTTAAAGCTAAGATTGATTCAGATTATCAAGTAGAGACAACTTCATTTGTGACAATGAAAATGGAAAACGGCGTAGATGCTATTTTTGATAGTAGCTTCGATATGGCTTTTAGACAAACATATGAAGTGATTGGGACAAAAGGAACGATTACCGTTCCAGCAGCATACCGTCCAGATGTAAATGGAAATATCGGTGTAGTGATCGTTGATAAAGGTTCAGTAAGAAGGGAAGAGAAAATCTATGGAGAGCAGTATGTTCTTCAGGTTGAACACTTCTCAGAAGCGATCTTAAATCCTTCGCTTGAACTAAAATATTCTGGTGAAAAAGCTGTGAAAAATATGAAGGTGATTGAAGCCTGCTATGAATCTATAAAAAGTGAAGCTATAGTAAATTTAAAATAACATATTTTTCTTAAATAATCCTTTTCGATTAAGTGGAGAAAAACAATAACAACAAGGGTTAGTTTGAGGTGCAATGTGAATTGTACCTCTTTTTATTGTAAATTCCGCTGGAGGGGAGGTCTAATATGGAAGCTTTCGTAATTATTATTTTATTGTTAAATGTATTAGTAGTAGGCTTTGTGATTTGGTGTGTATCAAGCATAAACGAGAAACTTGAGCTGCTAATAAGGATACAACTAAAAAAAGATAACATACATTTTAATGATAAATCGATGGAAGAAGAAATAGAAAAGTATAAAGATAGGTAAGACATTTTTTACTCCAGAGAATTTATAAAAGCAAAAAAAGATCAACACCAATTCTTCTTTAAGATGGCGTTGATCTCTATTAATATTAAGCCTTGTTTAATTCATAGCATCAGTAATCACTTCATATTGTAATCCTAGCCCATCTTCAACGACTATATGGAGTTTTGCATTGTTTCCTAATTCACCTTCGACAGCATCCAAAGTAATAAAATCGCTGTAAAAAAGATACTCACTATCTGGATCTGGTTTCATGTTGTCAGAAAGCTCTAATAAGTTAAATTCTTTTATTGCTTTTCCATTAATCGTAAGATATGCCATTGCACTCTGTATTTTAAGCGCCTCACGATTACTATCAACCATAAATTCACTTTTCAGAGGATTATTGATATCAATATGTAAGTCATAATCACGATTGCCATTATGGTTTAAATGCGCATTAATGATAATCCTAGTATCTAATTGTTCTTTGAAGTTTAAATCCAGTAGGTCTTCACTTCGTGTTCCTGATTCAGAAGAAGCGATTACCTGTGTTTCATAATTACCTTTCAAAGGAAATGTATGCTCTACTGAATAATTCAATCCATCTTTATGAGTCGCTTCTAACTCAGTCCAATCATCTGTAGTAGTTTCACGGTATAAGAAAGAGACATTTTCTTTTTGAAGTTGTTCACGTAAGGTCCAGTTTATCTGCACATCGATTGTGTTGCCTTCGATATCTACATGTAAGACTTCATAATTCTTTTCTGGAATCCATAGCTGTTCTTGCATAAATTCATTCATTCTCATACCAACCTCTGAGGAAATGTTATGAACCGAATGATTCATACTATCTATCTCATGGCTCAAAGAGTCGAGCATATACAATCTCTCTTCTAAGTTACTAACCTTGTTATAGCTTACAATATTAAAGATGATAAGAACCCCTATTGCAATACCTAAAATCTTATCTCGTTTTGACAAAATACTCACTCCCAGTATGTACTCATAAGTAATGATACCTTAAAAATTACACGTTTTGTTGAAATACCTCTATAAAATGGAAAAACACACCCAAAAGTGCGGTGTGTTATAATTATAATTCCTATTCTACTTTACTACCCCAAATGGCTGTACCATTTTCAGATAAAGCTGTAAAAGTCATCACATGCTTTTCATTGATATCATCATATTGAAGGACAAATACACCATCGTAGGTCATCTCGTCGATCGTTAATTCTACGGAATAGTCACCCGTTTGCTCCCAAGTACCAGTCACTTCACCAGCAATTTTACCATTCTTCTTTAGTTCAATGATCATTGATTCCTTAAGAGTAGCTGAGATATCTTTTCCGTGGTTAATGAATTTATAGTCACCAATCACTTGATTTTTATTGATTTTTCCAGTCGTTTCGCCGCCATAACGATATGGAGCTAATAAAGGCCAGCCATCTTTGTTAAAGAACATTTGATGAACTCTTACTTCATGCATTTCTCCTGTGTCAGGGAAACGTGTATGGAAGAAATTAAAATATTTATTCGTTTCTTCATCATAGTGTGCCGAGTTATGTCCTGGTGAAACATATCCATAATGTGCTTCATCGACTTCTTCATTCTCACTCCCTAAGAATTTGAAATTTCCTACTAACTTTGCTCCATAAGGCTCAATTGAAACATCATCAAAAATTGTCCCAGGTTTACCATGTGCATCAATCATATCATTGCCTTCAACATCATTGAACGGACCATCTGGATTTTCGGAACGTGCAACACGGATATTGTAACCACCTACAGCATCAAGTCCACCATATGATAAAAATAAATAATAATAGTTTGTTTCAGGATTATAAAGCATATAAGGTGCTTCAATGCGACTATGGTTAGCACCAAGCAGTTTTTTTCCATATCCTTGTCCTTCATATGGAAAACCAGTCTTAGGATCGAGTTTTAAGATGAATATTCCCCCAGAATAAGATCCATAAACCATCCACAGGTTTCCTTCATGATCAAAAAACGTATCAGGGTCTACTGCATTTGGATGGTAGGTTGCATCATATATTTTGCCATCCTCACTTGGCTGATCCCACATTCCTGATTTTAAAATAATTCCTAAATCCTCATATGGTCCTTCAATATTATCTGAAACAGCGATTCCCATTGCCGATCGTGGAGAATCGCCTTTACAGGCATTGTAATACATATAGTAGCGGCCATCTTCTAATTGAATAACATCTGCAGCCCAGAAGGTGTTGGTCTGAGCCCATTCAAAGGTTTCAGCCATCTCTTCTAATGCGTTTGGAATTACTGGATTGCCAGGATGAACCCCTTCAGATACTTGTTCCCAGTTCATAAGATCCTCAGACTTTGCTGAAGCTAAATGAGAGCCAAATACATAGTAAGTGTCATCTGTTTTAATGACAGAAGGATCATGCACAGTTACATTCGTAAAGCTTGGTTCAGGGAAAGTAGTTGTTTTCATTTCGCTATCATTGCTGCTACATGCACTAAGAGCTAAGGCAAAGAAAGCAGCTATGACTAATTTCGATCTCTTCATATAACGACCTCCTAGTAGTCTATTAACTTTTTGATAGGTCATAAATCCGTAATATTAAACAACAAGCCTGTAAGCCTTTCCAATCCGTTACACATTTATACTATCAATTATATTATAAATATAATTATTCATATTAATCAATAATAAAATTGTTAACGAAATAATCCCCCCTGCAGCTTCTACAAAGAGAGAGCAAAAGGGAGGATTTATCATTAGTTATAATTTTTGTTCCTTTGTATAATACAAGCGGAAGATGATGTCTTGATTATAGTTACCAAAACCGGCCCCAAATAAAGTAACACCGCCAACATGTTCCTCTTCTTTATTTACAGCAACTCTAAAGGTCCATTGCTTTTCTCTAATTCCTACATTTTCTAATGTTACATCAGATATCTTAATTCCATCCATAAATGTACCATTAGAAGTGATTCGCAAATACTTTAAAAGCCCATACTGATTAATATGGCTTGGCCACCATGAAGGTGTATACTTTCCTTTATTATCAGCAAAATCACCTGGACTTGTCCATTTGCCTAATTGGACTCCATTTAAGTAAAAAGAGATATCTGAAGGCCAATTGCTATTCGAGTCTGGTGCTTCCGACGATATTTCCATTGAAATCTCTAATTCTTCAGGTTTATTACTACTTAATAAAAAGTTAGGAATTTTGTATTCTACATAGCCTTGACCAAACCAAAGAATACTAGCATTTACACGATCATGATCTAAAAAATATCTTGGTTCATCAAATTCACCAATTAGTTTTTCGCGTGTTGCTATTCCACAGGTTGGCTCAATAGTAAAGTCAGTATAATGTCCTACAGGTACATCAAATTGATGGAACTCTTTTATTTGTTTAAGCTTCTTAGGAAAAATGATTTCAATTTTATCTACATCTAGTACGCATAGTTTTTGAACACCTGCTTTACCAGGAATCATATCTGTATAAATGATTTTTGCTTTTTCTAATTTTTTCACGTGCATCGTCATGATTGCACTACTGAGCTCAGTAGCTTCAGCTAATTCTCGAATGTTCATTGGACGTTCAGCTAGTAAATGAATGATCTTTATTCTTACAGCGCTAGCGAGTGCCTCATAGACTGGTAAATGTTCATTAGAGATATTAATTTCCATAGGATAATCCCCCATAATTCTTTAAGTTAATAAAAATATTAATGTAATAAATTAAATATACACTTTGAAATTTTGTTAAACAAGGTTATGGGCTGATATAGAAATAGAGAGGAATAAAGACTGTGGAAATTACTACAATACCGAGTAGGCACATCGGTTAGAAGTACTGGAGTAGATTCAAAAGTTTTACTTATATCAATAGGTGGATTAAAATAGAAAGTGAAAGCGTAAACAGACCTATTAAGTTTTAACCATTTTTTATAGTAGGAGTGAAATAAATGAAATATCGTCAGTTAGGGAACACAGACTTAAAAGTAAGTGAAATAAGCTTTGGTACATGGGCGATTGGTGGCTCATGGGGAAGAACAAATGATGAAGAATCACTGAAAGCTCTAGAAACAGCTATGGATCGTGGCGTGAACTTTTTCGATACCGCTGATGTGTATGGAGATGGACATAGTGAGGAATTGTTAGCACAAGCGACAAAAGGCAAAGAAGATAAAATTCATATTGCTACTAAGTTTTGTCGTGCGGGGGATATTTATGATCCTAAAACTTATTCCGAAGAACAGGTTCGTACATATTTAGAATCGAGCTTAAAACGTTTAAATCGTGAAGCGATTGATTTATATCAAATTCATTGCCCACCTTTTGAAATTTTAAAAGATGGAAAAGTATTTGAAGTACTTGATAAATTAAAGCAAGAAGGAAAAATTAGACATTACGGTGTAAGTGTAGAATCTGTAGAGGAAGGGTTATTCTGTTTAGAAAATCCAAATGTAAGTGCACTTCAAGTAATCTTTAATATTTTCCGTCAAAAACCAATCGAGGAACTATTCCCTAAGGCACAGGAAAAGGGTGTTGGTATCCTTTCCAGGGTTCCACTAGCTAGTGGTTTATTAACAGGAAAATTTACGGTTGATACTAAGTTTGAAAATGATGACCACCGAAATTTTAACAAAGATGGAGAAGCATTCAATGTTGGTGAAACATTTGCCGGATTAGAATTCAACCGTGGAGTTGAATTAAGTGGACAACTTGGTTGGATTGGTGAAAACCGTAAATCAATGGCAACGGCTGCTTTAAGATGGTGTCTTGATCAACAAGGTGTAACTTGTGTTATTCCAGGATTTAAATCAGTTAAACAGGTTCTTGCAAATCTTGAAGCGCAAGAAGTACCAGCGTTTTCAGAAGAAGAGCTTGAAAAACTAACTCAATTTTATCGTGAAAATGTGGCAGATTATATTCGTGGACCATATTAATAGACAGTTGAAGAGTGGACTTTGCGTTCACTCTTTTTTCTATGGAATTTGATATTTAATACTTACGATGTTAACGACGAGGAGTCAACCTGATAGGCTGATAGATCGAAATCGCCTATGAAATGAACGAGGAATCACTATTTTGAAGTAACAATCAAGTATAGTGAAATCTCATGAGTATATACAGGTTTTTAGAATTTTCTATATTAATCGACAAGTTTGACATCTTCCCTTTTATCTTTTGTAAGATTCTGTTAATATATTGAAATAGGAGTTTATTAAATGGGGAGGAATGTCATGCTTGCGCGTTTTCTACTAAGAACTTTACTGATTTACATATTATCTGCTTCATTAATTGTTTTAGTTGTGTTCTTCCCTCGGGATGCTTTACTGGTTCAACAGCCAGGTCAAATGCTGCCAAAAATCCAAGCTTCATGGGATAACTATTTGCCCGAAACTCTAGCATTTTTAAAAGGTATTTTTACGGACGGTCATTTTGGGTTTACAAAATCCAGTACTCTTGTACTTGATGAGGTTGAACGGGTGTTTCCAAGAACAATGAAAATCATCTTAACAGCATTTTTCTTCATTATTGTTGGTGGGGTGATGAAGGGTGTGTTTGATTTTCGACATCAGCATCGTAGGACGAATCTCTTCGGTAATCGATTTACGTCACTGACTCAGTCATTTCCTGATTTTTTCTTCATCATTGCAATCATATGGATTTTGTTATTTTATTTTCCGTTTGTCGACGTGTTTGCCTATGATGAATGGTACGGATTTATTCTTCCTTCATTGATTGTGGCATTATATCCGATGACATATGTTGCAAAACTTACGGCTAGTGCCTTGTTAGAAGAACAAGGGGAGCAATATGTTCAAGTTTCCTATTCGAAAGGCTTTAAAAATCGTTTCGTGGTCAATCATCATATGCTTCAAAATAGCTTAAGTAATGTGTTAAGTCACTTGCCATCCATCATGCTCTTGCTTTTATCGAACTTGCTTGTTTTAGAATTATTTTTAGACTATAAGGGTGCTGGTTACCGATTATACCTAGCGATTCCTAATGAACGAGAATTAATTGTTGTCTTATCTTGGTTATTTATGACAGTCGTTTATGTAACTCAGATTATCTCTTATTTACTTAGATATTATATTGATCCAAGAGAAAGGAGTATGTGATGAAAAATAAAGAATTAACACTTGGTCTTATTTTATTTGCTTTCCTTCTTTTGGTCACATACATTGGACCACATCTTCCTTTTATTGATACAGACTTTGAAGAGGGTAGAATAAGGTTTTATGAAGAAACAGGTACGTTTGCAAAAGCCCCACATCCTCCTTCAAATGAGGATTGGTTGGGCACAGATTCAGAGGGGAGAGATATGTTGAGTCTTCTAGTTTTAGGGGCAAAAGACACACTCTACTTTATGATCGCTTGCACATTTATTAAATATCTATTTGCAGTCCCTTTGGGCTTACTAGCAACGAAGGGGAAGGGAGTAACCTACTTTTTCCTTTCCACTTGGAACTCTGTATTATCAGGTATACCACTTATCTTTATGGCACTCATTTTATTAAATATGCCACTTTTTAATTATACAACTGAACGCTTTTTACTTGTTGTTTTTACAATTGCTTTATTGGAAATTGGTAAGGTAGGAATGGTCTTTCAGCAACTTGCTGCATCTATTTCGAAAAAACCTTATATTGATGCTGCCATTACAATTGGAAGTAAGCAAAGAACGATTATATTCGGTCACTATCTACCTGTGTTAGGACCCCAAATTTTCATTAATTTTATGATGGATTTAGGCAGAATGGCGCTAATTGTTGGTCAGCTAGGTGTACTGAAAATCTTTATTGATTATGCTTTTTATATTGGTGGAACACCTCCGATTCAAAATACAAGCTATAACTGGGGGTCATTACTTGGTGACACAAAGAATGATATTCTAAATGCTACTTGGATCCCATTGTTTCCAGCGTTAGCAATCACCTATGTTATCTTTACCTTTAATTTGTTAGGTGAGGGTTTACGAAAAAAATGGGTAAAGGCCTAGACGGATGAGAGGTGTTTAGTATTAAAAAAATCATGAATATTATATTCGGATATATTGGTGTTGCAGTTCTTATTTTTATATTTATGGAGCTAACTTTTGATGAGTCAGTACCAACAGCAGTTAGTAGTTCGGAAAAAGAAGAAATAGAATCATCAATTGAAAATAAACCTGAGCCTATTGTCCTAGAATCAAAGCAGATTACGCTTAAAAGTGGGATGGGCGATCCTGTTGATGTTATAAAGAACCAAGGGAAGACGGAAGGATATTCCTATTCTCAAGCCAAATTAATTGGTCCAGACTTTAAATTCCAATGTGGTAGGTTCAATGAAACATGTACTGATCTGACAATTTATTTTACAAAAGAAGTTACTTCTCCTGAGGAGGCTTTCGAGCTTGTGAAGGATCACTTGCCAACAGATTTGGAGATACTCGGAACTGAAAGTAAGAAAGATGGTACAGTGATTGTCTATAACCTTAAAAGTGAGTCCCTTTATGAAGTGCTTGAACCGCTTTATAAAATGGATGGTATCGAAGAAGCGACCTTCCATCTTTCACTAAGGTATAATAGTGATGAAAAGATATTTGCAGCTGTTGCGAAGATAGGGGAAGAGAAATTTTTTAATGATTAAGGTTCACTTATTTAACGGGAAAATAAAAATTGTACCAAGTGTTTTGGTGTCTAGCTCCAGGGCGCCATCGGCTCTTAGGTCTAAGCCAATCCGCCCTAGAAGGTTAAAAAGCAACCTTCAAGCCGGCTCGTCTTATGCCTGTCGGCGATTACGGGCGCCTTGCGCTTTTCTTATTAATAAGAAATAGCCACAAGCCTTCTATCTTAAAAGGCTTGTGGCTATTTCTTTCTTTTACTCAGACCAAACAATTTCTCCTGAGCGCTCTTTATGATCGATATCCACTGAAAAATCGTGTTTTTCATAAAAGTGGACGAGGCGATCAACATGATCCCAATCTCTCTTGGCAATATCTCCTGTTATATACGGGATATTTTGTTCGCGAGCAATTTCTTTAAGATAGTTCATACAGATTGATCCATAGCCTTTGTTGGCAGGCCCTCTAATATCATCAATATGGATATTATCTTCATCTGTATACACAGCATGAATGGAAAAATCCCATTTTCCTCTGTACGGATTTTCACAATCATTAATCATAATCTTACATTGATTTCCATTATCTTCTGCGGAAACAATGACCCACTTATCATCTTTGGTTTGATCAATCCCAATGATTTGATTTTTCTTCGAGATTTCCTTGATATTTTCCTGCATTCGAAAAAGCTGGAATTCAAGCTCGACTAAATCCTTTCGCACTTCTAACGGGTCTTTCCTTTTGTACTCATCTTCTTGTAATCTATCAAAAAGCAATGGTCTCAAGGCTCCCTTCTTTGGTGTATTAAGTTATCGCTCCTATTTAAGTTAGTCTATGTGTAAACCATAAAAATGTTTATGAGCGAGGGGTAAAACGAAGAACACAGTGTAATATTGTACAAGAAAATTGCGAAAGTGGCAATAGGGGGGATATTTGTTTTGAATAACAAAAGGAATAGAAAAGTACCAAAGCACCCACGTCTTAGCTACTTTTCTGCCCCTCTTATTTTTGTAACATTAATCCCCTAAACGCAATAGGTAATAAATTAATGCTTCTTGTTCTTCTTCGGAAAATCCAGTTGTATCATCTACCCAAAATTCATGACCTTCACCCGTGATTTCAGCTGTTTTTAAGATTGTCGAATTTTTGTTCGCCCTCACAACTTCTTCACGTAAAGAAGAATCAAGCATTGCTTTCATACTCAAAGTAGGATCAGGCTTTATGCCTGCAAACAATGTTTCGGTCACACCCATTTCACCATTAGGTCCTACAGCTACCCCACCATCGTGCAGATAAGGGGCGCTCCAGTATAGTCCTAATAAACTAATCGTTTTATAACCACCATTCGTGTTATGTGCCCAAGCCAAATCAAGTTGCTCTTTTTGTTCATCACTTATATCATATTCAATTAACTTGGGATCTTTAGGTAATGGCACTGGTGTAACAAATGAATACGTTTTTGGTTTGTTTGTAAATAACCGTTCGCTTGGACCGAATCCTTTTGCTCTTGAGGGATTCGTTTTAATTTCCTCAGATTTTATTACTTTGTTATTGGTAAAATGTTGTCCACCATGACAGGAGATACAACCAGCATTTGCAAAAATACGCTTTCCTTCATCCATTTTCTCTTTGCTCGTTTCTAACCCAGTCTTTGGAACTTGGAGAGTATTCATATATGCGCTCATTGCATTTATTTGCTCCCACGACTTAAAACCAGGAGAACTAGATAATAAGCTAATGCTTGTTAAGTAATTAATCTTTGGAAAAGAAGCACTATAAATTAATTCATTTACTCCCGGCACACCTGGTGTTGGATCAACGCCTTTAAAAAAATCAGATGGCTTAACTTCACTTGAAATATCATATTTAAACTTGGGGTTTGCCGCGTTTTGGAGTAATGTAGCAAAATAGACCTCTTTATTAATTTGCAAAACCTTTTCGCTAATTGCTGACTGAGAAATAGCATCCATGTTTTGCGAATGGGCATTGTTAATGGCTGCACTTAATCCATGAAAAGGACCTATCTGACCTTGTCCACTCCATCCATAAGGTTGATCACCTTGTGTAAACGTATCTGGAATCTGAACCGGATTGTTCATAAACTCAATGGTTGTATCATTACTTCCGATTGGCCACTGAATAATTTCAGAGTCCACAAACTGCTCGAATTCTTCAGCCTTTGGAATGGTCTTTTTCTCACCATCCACTGAAATTTCTGAAGTCGCGTTGTGTTGAAAATATTCCTTTAAACTCTCCATTTCGGTATGGGTAAAATAAGAAGCAGTATTAGTACCCATGGCTAAAGCCAATCCGATATTTAAATCTGTGTTTGTGACACCTGCAATCACGTTCCCTTTATGATCAACAGTTGCATGACAGACGGCACATGATATTCCAATCTTTGGGCGACCTTCGTCAACAGAAATCTTTACTCCCAGTGGAGTTAAGGACCCTTTAGCGACATCAAGACCAGTATCAATAAGGTCACCTTTTTTTATGTTCACATGGCTGGCTGAAAAATCTTCAGCTGCTTCTACTTGTAAATTTGATGTACCTTCTCCACCTAGTCTTAATATAGCTTTTGCAATATTTCCAATCGTAAAAGGTCCATCAACCATCCCTAAAATATCTGTGAAAAACACTTCATTTCCAAAGGTCTCTTTGAAATATAGTTCTTTACCTAACTCAATTTGTTCCTTATCGGGAGAGTGGGTTGATTGAACGTTAAAATTGGTTGAATTTATAATTTTATCCTCTGATGGAATAAAAGCATATTCAAAGGCTACCTGTTTAACTAAAATCCAACCAGTAAATGAAATAAATATAATTACTACTAAAACATAGCGTTTTTTCACAATTTAGCTCTCCTTAAGATAAACTCCATGCTAATTAAATTAGCACTTTGGTGAATTAAAGTAGTGTATGTACTTAGTGTGGAATGAGCGAAGAGCCACTCGATTCCTGCGACGAGGAGGCTCATGAACCTCCCCGAGGCATCCCGCGAGTGGATAGCAGCGGATGAAAACTCTCAACCCTAAGTATTTTCATTGTAGATATACATTTAGTATTAGTTGTTATTTAGGTCATATACAATGTTTTAGAATTTTTCCAAAAAATTACTAATAGAAGTCTGAAAATTCAAATTGGTGATTATAATGTATTATGGGGGTGACAAGCAGGTGCGTGTGAAAATAATTGATGAAAGCCATGAACAGGATTTAGAGGTGGAAGTGAATCGTTTTTTAGAAAAGCTAGATGACTCACAAGTCGTTGATATTAAATACCAAGTTGCTTGCTCGACCAATAATGATGATGAACAGATTTATTGCTTCTCAGCTTGTGTAATATATAGAGATTAAATAATGTTTGTATGTAGAAATATTCTTCCTTGAAGACAAAGGAATAGAGCCTAAGCAACGCTTAGGCTCTAATTTGTGTTGATTTTATACCAGCATTTAGTCCAGCAAGTCTTCCGGTGACAAGGGCAGATGTAATATTATAACCTCCAGTATAACCATGAATATCAAGGACTTCACCGCAAAAGAATAACCCGCTCATTAGCTTGGACTCCATTTCTTTTGGATGAATTTCTTTAACCGAGACACCGCCACCCGTCACAAATGCCTTTTCAATAGATAATGTCCCATTCACCTGAAATTGAAAACTTTTACAGTCTTTTGCAAACTTTCTTAAGTGTTCATGTGATAAATTAGAAGCAGTAACTAGAGGATCAATTTCATTTTTCTCAAGCAGGAACATGAGATATCGTTCAGGAAGTAATCCTTTTAATAAATTTTTAAGCGCTTTTTTTGGTTCTTCTTTCGTTTGTTTTAAGATGCCCTGAAATATTTCTTCTTCCTTTTGATGTGGTAAAACATCGATACTCATCGTCACTTCTTTAACATTAAATTTTTTCATGGTTTGTACAACATATTGGCTACACCGTAAAACAGCTGGGCCTGATATGCCGAAGTGAGTAAAAATCATGTCCATTGTATGTGTTTTAACAATTTTACCCTTTGGATTTAACACACTTAACGCGGCATCCCGAAGTGAAAGGCCTTGTAATGTTTTATTCTTAATAAACTCCTCATTTGAAGTAATAGGAACCTCTGTTGGAAAAAGGTCTGTAATGGTATGACCGGCTGCTTTTGCCCAAGCATATCCATCGCCTGTTGAGCCAGTATGTGGTACTGATTTACCACCAACTGCAACAACGGCACACGTTGTTTCAACATATGTCCCATCACCAAGTAACACACCTTTCACTTCTGATTCCGAGTAATCCACTTTTTTAACAGGCATATTTGTTTTTACTGTTACTTTTAGTTTTTTTAATTGTTCTATTAAGGCATCAACAACGGATTGAGCTTTATCTGTCATAGGAAACATACGACCATGATCTTCTTCCTTTAGCTTAATGCCAAGGTTTTCGAAAAAACGAATGATATCTTCATTGCTGAAGATCGAAAATGCGCTATATAAAAAGCGACCGTTTCCAGGTATATGTTTTATAATTTCATCAACAGGAAGTCGATTTGTCACATTACAACGACCACCGCCAGAAATGGCAAGCTTTCGACCTAACTTTTCTCCTTTATCAACCAGTAAAACTTTTGCTCCTTTTTCACCAGCAGCAATCGCCGCCATTAAACCTGATGGTCCACCACCAATTACCACAACATCATATTTCAACATATAAACACCAGCCTTATGTAATCGTACTACCACAAATTTTATTTTCTGTAAGAACTATTATATAGTAAAAGAAACAAAATCAAAAAAATAGCCTAAATTTCTTTCACTATTTCTACATACCTATTGATAATAAAAGAAATGACAGTTGCAGGCTTTATGTTAAAATAGTTAAGTTAAGGATTAGTAGTCAACGTTACATAAAAGAGCGTTTATATAAGACAGTATATATAAGATTGGGGATTAAGCATGTCTGAATCAAAATTGCTTCGTGGTACTTTTATTTTAACATTAGGAACGTATATTTCTCGTATTTTGGGCATGATCTATCTGATTCCATTTAACGCTCTTGTAGGGGCGATTGGAGGGGCTTTGTATTCCTACGGATACGGTCAATATACCATCTTTTTGTTTATCTCAACCGCAGGATTTCCTTTAGCGGTTTCAAAATTTGTATCTAAATATAACTCACTAGGGGATTATCATACTGGTAGGAGAATCTTAAAATCTGGGTTACTCATCATGTCCGTTATGGGGGTGTTGGGATGCCTCGTATTGTATTCCCTAGCCCCGTTTTTTGCTGAAATAGTGCTTGGTGGTAGTGAAACTGGTAATAAGCTTGAAGACGTTATTCTTGTGATGAGAATGGTGAGTTTTGCTCTTATTATTGTCCCTATCATGAGCTTGTTAAGAGGATTTTTCCAAGGCTATCAATCAATGGGCCCAACAGCTGTTTCTCAAGTTGTGGAACAAGTGATTCGGATTATCTTCTTGCTTTCCGCGGCTTATATAGTCATAAAGGTAATGGAGGGAGATATCGCTACAGCTGTTGCGTTTGCTACCTTTGCTGCTTTTATTGGATCGATAGGTGGACTGGCTGTGCTCGTTTGGTATTGGTTTAAACGTAAGCCATATTTAGATAAACTATTATTGGACAGTAAACCGGCTGGTGAAATTACGATAAAAACAATGTATAAGGAATTGTTGTCTTATGCAGGTCCGTTTGTTTTCGTTGGCTTGGCCATTCCTCTTTACCAATACGTGGATCAATTTACGTTTAATCGTGCCATGGTAAAACTGGGACAAGCTGAAATTACTCAGGAATTGTTTGGGATCTTAACTTTATATGTGCCTAAACTTGTTATGATTCCTGTATCCTTAGCGACCGCATTCAGCTTAACTCTTGTTCCAACGATTACTAGCTCATTCACATCTGGGGACTATCAATTGTTAAGAAGACAAATTGATAAAACCTTTCAAATTTGTGTACTACTCGTGTTGCCTGCAGTTGTTGGACTTTCTGTGTTAGCCTATCCCGCTTATGCTTCATTTTATAATATTAGTGAAGCGCAAGTAGGTGGATTACTATTACGATGGTATGCGCCTATTGCATTACTGTTTTCATTTTTTACAATCATAGCAGCTATTTTGCAAGGGATTAACAAACAAAAACTGGCAGTATTGAGCCTGGTATTTGGTATTGTCATTAAGATGATTTTTAATGTGCCTTTTATTTTGTGGTTTGGAGAAATTGGATCAATTTTAGCAACTGGATTTGGGTATACTGTTTCAATCACTTATGGATTTTTTATGATTAAAAAGCATGCACATTATAAATTTAACATACTTGTAAGGCGCTCTGTTCTTATGGCTATTTTTGCCGGGGCAATGCTCGGTAGTATACTGATCATAAACTATTTATTCTCGTTTGCTTTCACTTATGAAGATGGAAAGCTTTATTCAGTCATTATTCTTTTAGTAAGTGTTGGGGTTGGGGCTGCCGTTTATTTATACTTGGCTTATCGATCACATTTACTTGAAAGATTAATGGGTAGTCGTTTAAATGCAATATTGAATAAATTTAATCGGAAGAAAGTGCGCGAACATTAACATAAAAGGGGGCCAACTTTATACAAGTAAGCTGGCCCCTTTGTATGTCTAATAATTATCCTGATAGCCGCCACCATAGCCGCCGCCATAGCCAATGCGACGTTCAATACGTTCTATACGACGCTCGAGTCGCTCAATGGCTCTTGTGTTTTGTCGAACTTGACGCTCTAGTCGGTCTACACGACGGTCGATATTACCTCCATCTGGATAGCCACCGCCACCACCTGGATAACCGGGTATTGGTAAATAAATGCCACCTTGGGGAATTTGTTGACGTTGATACATTTTAACCACTCCTTAGTTAGGTGTTTATCAAAGATGATAGTAGTCTATGTTTGTTATTGTGGTTTGTATATGACAGGTGCCTAATTATAAAACTATTTAGTACGGAACAATTGTTGGATATATAGAAGGGGGATTTAAGATGAGAATAGATAAGTTATTAGCAAATAGAGGTTATGGTAGTCGAAAGGAAGTAAAGAAGCTTTTAAAATCAGGAGTAGTAAAGGTGAATGGGGAAACGATTAAAGATGCAAGTGCCCATTTTAAACCTGATGAAGATACTGTTACAATTCATGGTGAAACCATTGAATACAAAGAATTTATTTATTTAATGTTAAATAAACCACCAGGTGTCATCTCAGCTACAGAAGATAATATGCATGAAACTGTCATTGACTTGTTAGAGGTTGATGATGCCTTGTTTAACCCATTTCCTGTAGGGAGACTTGATAAGGATACAGAAGGCTTGCTTTTAATTACGAATGATGGGGGATTATCTCATCAATTACTTTCACCGAAAAAACATGTCCCTAAAACGTATTTTGCTGTGATTGAAGGTGAAGTGACTGAAGAGGATATCACTGCATTCAAAGAGGGTGTCGTCCTTGATGATGGCTATAAAACGATGCCGGCAGAACTCGTTATTTTAAAACAAGGCTTAACATCAGATATAGAGGTTACGATTATGGAGGGTAAGTTTCATCAAGTAAAACGTATGTTTGAAGCAGTTGGTAAACGGGTTATTTATCTAAAGAGACTAAGTATGGGAGAATTGCACTTAGATGAAACGTTAGAGCTTGGGGAATATCGGGAGTTAACGGATGAGGAATTATCTTTATTGAAGAAACATTAATAAGCTGAATTAAATGGGCTATCAACTGGCTCGACTGAGATGCAAGTTTGGACAGTTTCACAGATAACACTCTAAGATGTACGAAGGGGAGGCTACTTCAGACAGCTTTATCTCAAAACCTGTCAAAGTTGTCCGAAGTGGAGGTAACTTCAGACAGCTTTGGCCGAGCCCGAAGCAAAGTTGTCCAAAGACGCTGGAAGTTCAGACAGCTTTGGCTCAAAACCTGTCAAAGCTGTCCGAAGTGGTTGGAAGTTCAGACAGCTTTGGCTCAGAAGGAAGCAAAGCTGTCCGAAGAGGTTGGAAGTTCAGACAGCTTTGGCCCAGAACGAATCAAAGCTGTCCGAAGTGGAGGTAACTTCAGGCAGCTTTGGCCCAGAACAAAACAAAGTTGTCCGAAGTGAAGGTAACTTCAGACAGCTTTGGCCCAGAACGAATCAAAGCTGTCCGAAGGGGTTGGAAGTTCAGACAGCTTTGGCTCAGAAGAAAGCAAAGCTGTCCGAAGAGGTTGGAAGTTCAGACAGCTTTGGCCCAGAACGAATCAAAGCTGTCCGAAGTGGAGGTAACTTCAGACAGCTTTGGCCCAGAACAAAACAAAGTTGTCCGAAGTGAAGGTAACTTCAGACAGCTTTATCTCAGAACGAATCAAAGCTGTCCGAAGCCGTTGGAAGTTCAGACAGTTTTGGCCCAGAACAAAACAAAGTTGTCCGAAGTGGAGGTAACTTCAGACAGACCTCAGAACAAATCAAATTTGTCCGAAGACAAAGCTGCGAATAGGGGAGTTACGTTCAATACTACATGCTACAAAACCTCATAGTAGTAACCTCTTTTCCCACTAGTCTATCTCTTAAAAGTCAGTAATTTATTAGAATAAAAAAGGACTTCATTTCAACAACAAGTTGATTAAAGTCCTTCTTTTTATATTGTATTCGATTTGTTAATAAAAACTGTTCAAAGATTATACTCTTTTTATAAAATAGCTATGTATGTTTACTTGTTGTGTCTTGCTTCTTCTACTTTTATTCCCCTTCATACATCCCTAAAGTGTTGGATATACTTTTGCTATGAAGACAACTTTACTTTCTTTCTAGTTGTTGTCCATTTACCACGACTAGGGCTTTGAACCAAGTCATTATATGCTAACACATTCAGATCACGCTGGATCGTCCGTGGAGTAATGCCAAATTCGTCAACAAGCTCCTGGGTCGAAACTGTTCCTTTTTCACTAATAAACATGTAGACGGATTTGATACGATTTAGCATACGGTTTGTTGAAGGCTTCAAAGAACCACTCCTTAAATATAGTTTTATTATACAAAAGGTAGATTACAAAAAGTCTCATCTTTTCAACTAGCTTGAGTTATCTTTCTTTTTATGCAGTCTTAAATCGTTTATGATGGCATCGCTCCTCTCGAGTCACTATTAAAAGTGATGATGCTTGGCTAGGTGTTTCTGTTCCACTATAGGTCTTTGCGAAACACATATCCATGCGATTTATTGGTGCAATTACTCATCTATATGTTGCTGGTTCTGAATAGTATGACTATTTCTACATAAATTGTCAATTTCCTTCATTTTGTTCTATTATTATCATAAATTATTTCTATTATTCTGTAATTTACAGTTTCATTACAATTTATATCGAGATTAAAGAAATTGTTAAGTTCTATTAACGATTTTTATGAAGTTTTTTGCTCGAAGCTGTTACATAAAGGGAAGAGTTATTTTAGAATGGAAGGATAAGGATTTTTCTAGCTAATTAAATTACAAAAATTTTACAAAGGGGGATTGTTAATCATTGTTTTCGTTACAGCGAATCTTTTTAAAGCTTATAGATTTAAATAACTGGATTTTATTATGGTCAAGTACAACACTCATTTTAGCAAGCACTCTTATTATGAGAACACTTGAGCCAGAAACATTCCCGAGTCTATTTGATTCCTTTTGGTGGGTAATGACAACAGTAACTACTGTTGGCTATGGTGACTTTTATCCAGTTACTATTGCTGGTCGAGTTTATGCCGTCTTTTTATACATCTTCGGAATTGGTTTGATTGGGGTAGTCATTGGTAAAATAATAGATTCATTTACTGTTTTGCGTAAAATGAGGGAGGAGGGCAAATTGGATTATAAAGGTGAAAATCATATTGTAATAATAGGTTGGTCAAAAAAGGCTGAGTATGCGGTGGAGGAGATTCTTCAAACAGATCCTGGTATGGAGATCGTATTAATAGATTTATTAGAGAAATCTCCGATAAAAAATAATCGTGTATTTTATGTGCAAGGTAGTGCAACGAATCATGGTATTTTACATAAAGCTAACATAAGTGGTAGTAAGGCAGTTATTATCTTTGCGGATGACTCTATTGAGGATTCATTATTAGCTGATGGGAAAACATTATTAATTGCGACCGCAGTTGAACGCATTGCAAAGGATGCTCACACAACTGTAGAGGTCCTACATGAAGAACATATCCAAAACTTTGTTCACGTTCATGTAGATGAATTTGTAGTAACCCATGAAACAGTGTCTAGGATGGCTGTACGTTCTGCATTCACAAAGGGAGTTTCGTCAGTTTATTCTCAGCTAATGAGTCATCAAGTTGGGGATGATTTATATCAAATTACCCCTAAGCCAGAGTGGCTAACGTATCGTGATGCATTTAACGCATTGATTCAAGAAGGTGCAACGTTGATAGCTACCAATGAAGGTATTAATATTAGCCGTCGCTTAGATGAAAAAATCCTAGAGGGGACAGTGCTTTATATTATCTGTGACAAAGGTACATATGAAAAAATAATCGTAGCATAAAAAGGAGTTAAGTAATCGTGAATAATTGGTACGAATTAGTAGAAAAGCAACAGCATGAAATTATTTCTGATACTCAGGAATTTCTCCGAATAAATAGTGTCCTTGATGAAGGGACAATAACAAGTAATGCTCCTTTTGGGAAAGGAATTAACGAAGCCCTTACGTTTTTATTATCGAAGGGTACTGAACAAGGTTTCACAGCAAAAAACGTGGATGGATATGCTGGACACTTAGAGATAGGAAAAGGTGAAGAGATTGTGGGAATCCTTTGCCATGTTGACGTAGTACCAGAAGGGGATGGTTGGCAAAGTGCTCCTTTTGATGCAGAAATTAGGGATGGAAAGATCTTTGCTCGTGGTGCAATTGATGATAAAGGTCCAACCATGGCTGCTTTTTATGCGATGAAAATAGTTAATGACCTTAAGCTGCCACTAACAAAGAGAGTCCGAATGATTATTGGGACAGATGAAGAAAGTAATTGGCAGTGTGTGGATCATTATTTTAAGCATGAAGAAATGCCAACCTTGGGCTTTGCGCCTGATGCTGATTTTCCAATTATTTATGCTGAAAAGGGTATTGTTGATTTTGACTTAATCCAAATCGAACAAGAATGTGAGAAGGTTGTGACTAACAATTCGGTTTTAGTATCCTTTCAATCTGGTCGACGCTACAATATGGTACCGGATTTTGCAGAAGCGAAGTTAAATGTGGCTGGCGAGCAAACGTCTTTCATTGAACAATTTAATGAATATCTTAATAGATATCAATTGAGGGGGAAAGCGATTCTTGAAGACACAGTATGTGTTTTACATTTAGAGGGTAAGTCGGCACATGCGATGGAGCCAAATCATGGTAAAAATGCTGCACTGTATTTGTCTCAGTTTCTTTCAAATTATGAGTGGGACTCCAAGGCTGATCAGTTTTTACGTCTGATAAGCTCTTACTTCCTGAACGATTCACGCGGAAAAGCGCTTGGTATCGAGTATAGTGATGACATTTCAGGAGAATTAACTGTGAATGTAGGAAAGGTTAGCTATTCACAAGAAGATGGAGGAGTACTGGGGTTAAATATGAGATACCCAGTAACGGCGGATATAGACTTGATAAAACAACAAATTGAGA
This sequence comes from Litchfieldia alkalitelluris, assembly GCF_002019645.1. GTDB lineage: Bacteria > Bacillota > Bacilli > Bacillales > Bacillaceae_L > Litchfieldia > Litchfieldia alkalitelluris. Next base: position 2,090,243 of record NZ_KV917374.1, read on the forward strand.
AAGTTGCTGAAAAACAACAATTTAGCCTAAGTCATTTTAGTAATTCGAAGCCACATCATGTGAATCAAGATGATTTTTTAATTAGAGTGTTACAAAAAGTCTATGAAGAACAAACAGGAGAAGAAGCAAAATTAATTTCAATCGGCGGGGGGACATATGCCCGTTCCTTGAAGAGTGGTGTAGCATTTGGGCCTTTATTCCCTAGAAGAGAGGATTCTGCACATCAAAAGGATGAACATATTTATATTGAAGATCTTTTAAAAGCAACAGCAATTTATGCTCAAGCCATCTATGAGTTAGCAAAATAAAATCCTATTTTTATCAATAGGAAATACTTCACCCATCATTTATAAATGTGGTAAAATAATGGAAGTTATACAAGGTTGACCTTTTACGTGCGATAAAGACTAGGGACAAATTCTATTAAATAGACTTTGTGCAAGCCTTTATCGGTACTTGGGTCAGCCTTGTTCGTTTTTTGAATAAAGCAAGTTATTCAAATAGGAGTAACTTCTATAGAAGTGGAAGGACGTAATTAAATGGAAGCCATTTTAAGGCAAACGAAATCTTCGCAAGAAAAAAGGTCCAACGTAACCTTCAGTTTGGTTTATTTTTTCTTCTTTTTTGGACTTGGTTCTTTAACGCCGTTATTATCGGTATATTTAAAAGGAGATATCGGATTAACAGGTACACAAATTGGTATGATTATGTCCATCACACCTGTTGTGATGATTATCGCCCAACCGATGTGGGGAATGCTCACAGATTATACTCAAAAGCCAAGAATTATCCTGTCTTTTACCCTGATCATTTCAGCAATTATCGGAATCATCTACTCTAGTGTAAGCTCATATTTAGCTCTTATTCTAGTTGCTGCGATTTTATCATTTTTTCAAAGCTCAATTATTCCGATAGCAGATAGTTTAACCATTTCATATGTCCAGAAGGTGAAAGGAAATTATGGAGCATTACGTCTCTGGGGAGCAGTAGGGTTTGCTATAGCCGTGCTATTTGCTGGACGCTTATCGGAAATGTTTACTATGTCAGTGATTTTCTACTGCTATTCGGTCATGTTATTTATAACTGCATTGCTCACATGGAAGATGCCAGGGGAACGCTCGAGTGTTCAAGTTGATTTAAAAAAAGGGATTAACACCTTAATGAAAATGCCTAAGTTTGTTTTATTCCTTTTAGCCACCTTTATGATTTTTGGGCCAATAAGCGCAAATAACGTGTATTTTGGCCTTTTAATTACAGATATAGGAGGAACATTGACTGGTGTAGGAATCGCCTTTTTATTAGGGGCTGGAAGTGAAGCACCCTTTATGAAGGTTGCTGGGAACTGGATTGAACGTCTAGGTATGCTTAAGGTTCTAGGATTAGCAGGTTTAGTTTCAGGGCTTAGATGGGTTCTGTATTTTTTTGACCCATCATTAACCTTGATCTATATAACGACTATCGCTCAAGGGATTTCAGTTGGTTTATTCATACCAGCAGCACTACAATATGTCAGAGATATCTCACCTAAATCCGTCAATGCAACTGCTGTATCTTTATATGCAGCCATTGGTAACGGATTAGGAAGCTGGTTTTGCACCTATGTTGGAGGAATAATCTTTGACCTTTCAGGAATATTAACGGTTTATCTCTTCTTCAGCTTGATAACAGGTATTGGTTTGGTGATTTTATTTGTCATCAATTTCATTGATAAAAAGAAAAAGGTAATGGCAACTCAGACTACTTAACAGCAGTAGATAATAGACTGCTGTTTTTCTATTTTTACTAAGTTGACCTTTTGTAAAATTAAAGCGAATGGAACACTCCAACTTAAGTTTTTATTGTTTTAGTAACTTAAGCACCCGAGTTCCAATCGCTGCGATCCACTTGCTTTCCGCGGGGCGATCCTTGAGCCTCCTCGTCGCCGGGGGCGCCTGCGGGTCTCACAAGACCGCTAGATCCCGCAGGAGTCAAGTGGCTCTCCGCTCATTCCACACTAAGTGTGTAACATTTTTTTCACAATAGTGCGAATCTAAAAAACGACAATTAGTTAACATAATATATAGAAGATATGTAAAAAATAGGTTTAACGGAAAACTAATTTTATAAGGAGAACCTATTTTAAATGGAGTCAATATATTGGATCATATATTGGTTAGTCGTTATTATTTGTGGAACAGGCTGTTTTTTTATAATAAAAACAAACGTATTGCGTTATGGAATTATTTTTTTAATCAGTATCCTTCTATCTGTTAGTTTTTGTATATTTTTCTATTTTAATGGCTTTTACCGATTTGTTTTACCTATATACCTTATTTTACTGCCTGTTATTTGTAGTTTTGGGTTTCTGATTCTTTTTCTTATTAAATATAGGCCAACTAAATATACGTTTCCTTTCTATTTCAGTGTTTTGACCTTTATTCTAGGTTGTGAAATATTCCTTAAGGATGTAGTGGGATTTATCGTTTTTAGAAATGGTTGGGACCTATGGGATTCTTATTCGTTTTATTGGGTATATGTTAGAATCTTTGATTTTATAGGGGAAAGAGTTATTAGTGAAAAGTGGAGGAAACCTGTTCCATATGATAAGAGGATGTACTGGATTATCTTTTTAGTTATGATTGTTATTTCTTTTGTCATTTTAGGATATACACTAAATTGGTGGTTATAAACGAAGAACTAATAAAAACTCTTGTTCCAAAAAAAGGTATATAATAAATTTAAATTTATAAAAAATACCCGTATCTTTTTAAGAATCTCTCCCGTTATACATAGTGAAAGGAATAGAGGAGTGAAATCGATGACTGCAAAGCTGAGGTTAGTTAACCGAGAAGATCAAAAGAGTAGGCTTGAAAGTGATAATAAACATGACTTTCTTGATTTGTATTCAAAGCTACAGAGGTATTGCTATTTCCTATCAAAGAATAAATGGGATGGAGAGGATTTGGCTCAGGAAACCATTGCAAAAGCATGGAAACAATACCCGAAGAAGTGTGATATTACATCAGCATTGTTAAATAAGATTGCGTATCATCAATGGGTTGATCAACTTCGAAAGAAAAAAGAGATAATAACAGATGATAATCTTGAGCAACACAAAAGTGCTTCATTTAATATTGATAATCTTATGTATTCAGCGCACTTGCTACTTCAATTAACACCAAACCAAGCAGTGAGTTATTTATTGAAAGAAGCTTTTCTTTATAAATCGAAAGAAATAGCGGAAATGATGGATACAACTGAAATGGCAGTTAAGGCATCATTACATCGTGCGAAAAAACGCCTTGAAAAGCTAAAAGAGGATGAGGAAGAAAATGTTGAAGCAAACGAAGAAATAGAAGAGCTTGTTTATTTATTTCAAACAGCTCTATTAAATGAAGATCCATCAGTATTAATTAAGGCGATTCCTACTCTAAGATCTCTTGATGAAATTCAAGTTAACTTAACACCTAAGCCAAGTGCTCCTTTTACCTTATCATTAGCCGCATAACCAGCGGGGAAACGGAGAAATTAGGAATGGGTACAATACCATATGTAATTGAACAATCGAGCCGTGGAGAGCGTTCATATGATATTTATTCACGTTTATTAAAAGACCGGATTATTATGATTGGTGATGAAATTAATGATAGTGTTGCAAATAGTGTTGTGGCACAATTGTTATTTTTAGCTGCTGATGATCCTGATAAAGATATTTCAATTTATATAAATAGTCCTGGGGGTTCTACGACTGCTGGATTTGCGATCTTGGATACAATGCAATATATTAAACCTGATGTTCGAACGATTTGTATAGGGATGGCTGCTTCTTTTGGAGCATTATTATTGTTATCGGGGACAGAAGGTAAACGGTATGCCTTGCCAAATAGTGAAATCATGATTCATCAGCCACTTGGAGGAGCAAGAGGCCAGGCAACTGAAATTGAGATTTCTGCAAGGCGAATCTTGAAGCTTAAGCAGCATATCAATGAAATCATCTCTGAACGAACCGATCAACCTATTGACCGTGTGGCAAAGGATACAGAACGAGATTATTTCTTAAGTGCAGAGGAAGCAAAAGAATATGGGATTATTGATGAGGTCATTAGAGGTAAGTGACGATAAAGGGCAGGTGGAAAATAAATTCCACCTGTTATTGTATTTTAAAACCTTGGTGCTGAATATTATCAACAATTTGCTTTAATTCAATTTCTTTCTCATTATATTCTATTTTAATTTCATTATCGTCTGTATCAAATAACGCCCGTTCAATACCACTCAAATTTGCTAAAAACTGTTCAAGCCCTTGAATATCTCTTTCCCCTGATATATCTTTTATAAAAAAAGTACTAACAGCCAAGTTGAAAATCCTCCTTTTTTAAGCCCCTATTAACAGAATTCCCTAAAAGGTTAAAAACATGAAGTGCTTAATTTTATAAGTTTAGGTTGAAATTTCCATTTGTAATAGGTATCATGTATTTATATATAGTACCTTTTTATTCTAGGTAGGTGAAATGAACATGTTTAATCGTGAATTAGTAAAAGGAAGTACTTCGTTAATCTTGCTACAATTATTAACGGAGAAAGATATGTACGGTTATGAAATCGTTAAAGAAATGGAAAAACGGAGTGGGCACGTCCTTCAAGTAAAGGAAGGAACTCTGTATCCAGCTTTACACAAGTTAGAGAAACAAGAATATATTGAGTCATACTGGTGTGAAACTGAAAAAGGTCCTGCACGTAAATATTATAAAATTACGAATACAGGAAAAGAGATATTACAACAAAAAACAAGCGAATGGCAAAGTTTTGTAAATGTCGTTGATAAAGTGATTGGGAGAAAGGGTTATGATTCAATCTAAACAGGATTATTTAAGCTTATTAGCAAAAGAATTGAATAATCATCCAGACTCAACAGAACTACTTCATGAAATTGATATCCATATTACTGAAATGGTGGAGGACCTGTATTTGGTAGAGGGTTTGAATGAAGCAGAAGCAATGATAGAAGTCCAATCTAGATTAGGGACACCCACAGAAATTGCACTAAATTACCAAAAGGGACTAGTGGTAACACCAAGCAAAACTCAATGGACCTTTATTTCAGTTAATATCTTGTTTTTTATTGGTGGTATTTTTCTAACTTTTTTGTATCATGTCATTCCATTGCCTATTGTTAGCGAAACATGGAGTTTTCTAACGAGTATTCCAACTGTCATTATATTGCTATACATGTGCTTCTGGGCATTATTAGGATATGAAATAGGCAAAGAATTCGGCTATGGTGGCAAAAAATTATTAGCCAAAACCTTCTATATTTCCTTAGTCCCTAATTTGCTGTTAATGGTGTTGGTTGTTTTTCAAGTAGTTCCAAGATCTTGGTTTCATCCATTATTAACACCATCTTTCATAATCGCATGCATCTTATGTACTATCGTGTTGTATCCAATTAGTTATGCGAGTTTTAAATGGGGAACATTTAAGTCTGTATAAAAATTTTTAACAATATACATAGAAATACGATGTATCATTAAATTTAGAAGGGAAGGGTGAAAATTTGTATCATAGGATTATGATTGAGATTTTCGGGGGAGTAGCAATAGCTTTAATAGTGGCAATTATATTTTCGGTTTTTTTCCTGAGGTGCTCCTTTTACTTTATTAGATTCTACAGATCACAAGTGACTAAATTCTTTCAGTTTTGCGGTGTAACCATTTTCTTCTTAATATCAATTTTATGTATGGATTCTTTCTTAAAGCTTTTTCTTTTACAAATTGTTGAATACATACCCTTCGGTCTATTCTGGGCAATATATTTGATCGCTGTATGTGCCGCTTTAGGTGTAGTCATTGGTTTTATCACAACAAAGTTCATCTATTTTGATGGAATTTTAATATTAAGAAAGCTTTTTTATTTAAATACCTAGAAATTCTTTGTAATAAAAGTGTTTCTTTGATTATATACCTAGAAAAACTATGTAGTAAAAGGAGAAATAGTATGAAAATAATTACGAACTACCCATTTGTTTTATGTTGTTTGGTACTTGCTTTGGCGGCAGAAATTTGCCTATTGTCTGAACCTGTAGGTATTTCCTATTTAGTGTTTATTAGTGCTTTTTATATGTTCTTTTTTTACTGGTTTCGAAATGTGTCGTTCTCTCATAAACGAATAAGCGGTCTTATTTTTGTTTCCATTTATCTATTAACAATTACTTTCTTTACTTATTCGAATGAATTTTTTAATTCAATCAATTTTGTGTTAATTCCAGTTTTAGTTTTTATACATATTGTCTTATTGACGAGCTTTCATCATATTAAATGGAATTCTGTTTCCTTTCTCATTTTGTTGCAGAAAAAAGTTTCACAACTCTTCTCCTGTATAAAGATTACTTTCCGATTTACAGGAAGAAAGCTGAAGCGAAATATCGGTGAATCTACATACAAAACAAGTAAGAAAATAGTATTAGGGATTATTTTATCCATACCAATTTTACTTGTGGTTACTTTTTTGCTTTTAATCGCAGATGCAAGGTTTGCGTCGTTATTATTTTTAATCCCTAACAGATTGCTGCATTTTGATTTATCTTTCGTCCCGAGGTTTATTCGAGTTTTACTGATTGCACTAGGATTGTATGGGTTATTTAAAATCATTTCGAAAAAAACACTAGTAATTGAAAATAATAAAACACATAAGAGAAACTGGGATACAATCATACTTACAACAGTTCTCATATTTTTGAATCTGATTTACCTGCTATTTACGGTCGTGCAATTTCAATACTTTTTTAACGGGTCACTAGAGGTAGGCTTCTCATATTCGGAATATGCAAGACGTGGCTTCTTTGAATTAATGATTGTTACTTTGATTAATTACGCAATTCTAATGGGTACCATTACATTTGTAAAACGACACGAATTAACGATTGTTAAATTGATGCTGACCTTATTGATATTTTTTAGTGGAGTTATGCTAACATCAGCCTTCTTCAGACTGATGATGTATGAGCAAGCTTATGGGTTTACCGCATCAAGACTATTAGCACATTCCTTTATGATTTACTTAGTGGTTGTATTTGGTTTTACTTTAATAAAAGTTTGGGCTAACAAATTAACACTTTCTCATTTTTATCTCATTTTTACACTAATCTTTTATTTAGGCTTAAATCTAATCAGCTTGGATCAATTAATTGTCACTAAAAACATCGAGCGGTTTGAGGAAACTGGAAAAATCGATATAAAATACTTAAGTACTTTATCTTATTCAGTTGTCCCGGATCTAGTGGAACTGCATAAAAATCATCCTGAAATCCCAGGGTTAGATATGATATTAAATGAAAAGAGAATTAACCTATTACAAGTTAACTCATGGCAATCTTATAATTTATCAAAGCAAGCAGCCCTAAAAGCCATTAATAAGCTTGAGTAGAAAGGAGGGTGGAGCGGATGGGCTTTTCATTCCTCGTCGTATTAGGAATAGTAGGTACAGTTGTTTCTTGGTTTATAAAGAAATCCGTATTAACACTATTCAGCCTAAGAATCGATTCATTGTGAAGTTTAGGAAGTTAAAATTATTTAGTAGTCCATGGTCCAGTGGAACCTTCTTATTTGTTAGTAACTTAGTTTTATTTAGTGTCACCATATTGTGTTTGTACCTACTAATGTATTTCACGATTCCTTTTCTACATATATTTGTTATGTTGTTAGCTGTCTTATCAAGTTTGTATTGGTGGATTATTTGGATTAATTGTTACATTGATTGCTACTTTAACCTGCTTTATTATTACTGGATATTCTACCATGAAAAATACATAGTTAGCGGAGTTCCAATCGCTGCGATCCACCTGCTTTCCGCGGGGCGGCCCGTGAGCCTCCTCGTCGCTTCCTGAGCTCCTGCGGGGTCTCACGAGACCGTGTCGATGACATAAATGAATTTTCCTTGATTCAGGAGTTAGGGGTTATTCAGGGAGTACATTGCCCGCATTATAATGACCATGAAATCGCAAAAAAGTTTGATAAGCATATTCTTATGTCAAATCATACTGGCATTGCTATTGAAGAAAACTGTGCAATTGAATTCAATGAAGGATTGTTTAGAATTATAAAATCTGACTCCAATGCGAAAGCATACAAACTAGTTGTCAAAGAGGATGAGCTTCAAAAAACTGAATTAACAAACATAACCGAGTACTTACCGCTTGAATTTTTGTACCGGTAAGAGCAAAAAGGAGGGGGCACATTGTTAAAGAGAATCACTTTTTTACGAGATCAAATACATAATAAGGAGATTTATCCGTTTTCGATTCCCGCCATTCAACAGTTAGAATCTCTAGAAATTGAAAAGCCGGTAACCTTCTTTGTCGGTGAAAACGGATCTGGGAAATCAACTCTTTTAGAAGCAATTGCTGATCAATGCCAATTCAATACAGGTGGTGGTGGAAGAAATAATACGTATGATCTGTATGAATCTTCAGCTGCACTAAGCCCGTATATACGTTTATCATGGTTACCAAAGGTTTCGAATGGATTCTTTCTACGTGCTGAATCTTTTTATCAATTTGCTACCCATTTAGACGAAGTAGATAATACAGGTTTTCGTTATTACGGGGGGGAAATCGTTACTAGAACAATCACATGGAGAATCGTTTTTATCACTATTTTTAAATCGATTTGGTAGTAGTAAAGCGATTTATTTGTTAGATGAGCCTGAGTCTGCCTTGTCACCTGCAAGGCAACTATCGTTTATTAAAATTATTCATGACCTGACGAAAAGCGGGGATGTTCAATTTATCATTGCAACACACTCCCCGATTTTATTAGGGTTTCCAAATGCAGAAATCATTTGCTTTGATGATGGAAGTATCCGAAGTGTTGATTATGAATCAACCGAGCATTATCAAATTACCAAGTATTTTCTTGACCATCGTGAGAAAATGCTGTTTGAATTATTGAAAGAAGAAGATGACATAGACTAAAGGGGAAATTTATTTGAAATCAAAACTTATAATAGTAGAGGGATTACCTGGCTTTGGGAAAAGCTAGTTACCGACAGATGGAAGGAGTTTGCTGAAAAAGCATCACAACAGGACATAACTTATCTTTTTGAATGTTGCTTTATCCAAAATCCAGTGACAATGGGGATGATTAAGTCTGGAGCTAGTAAGGAAGTTGTCGCTAGTTATATTAAACAGCTAGCAACTGCGATCGAACTATTAAATCCTGTATTAATTTATATTGAACAAGATGATTTAAAAGCTTCATTTACTAAAGCTGTAAAAGAACGACCAAAGGAATGGTCAGAAGGATTTATTTACTACTATACAAGTCAAGGATATGGCTATGAACATGGATTTAATGGATTGGAAGGTACCATTAAAGTGCTTGAGGAAAGATTGGCTCTAGAGCAGGAGATTTATAATAGTTTAAATATGAACAAATACAAGGTAAATAATATGCGTTATGAAACAGAAAGATATCAAGAACAGTTAAATGATATTTTAGGTAGACCCCAATCGTAATTTGATTAGCACCATGGAGGATGAAAATAGTGTACTTACTAAGTGTGGAATGAGCGTAGAGCCACTTGATTCCTGTGGGATATAGCAGTCTCGTGAGACCCCGCAGGAGCAAAAAGTGACGAGGAGGCTCACGGACTGCCCCACGGAAAGCAAGTGGATCGCAGCGATTGGAACTCCGCAACCTAAGTTATTGTCAGGGTAGTTATCTATAAGAAGAATGTGACAAATCTCATTAACTACTTGTCGAAGTCCTTTTATAATTAATAATTAATCAATATAAATTAAAAGGATATGATTAGGTATGTTACTAGAATTATTGAGTAATTTTTCATTCCATACCCAATGGAATGCGGGCGTTTTATTAATGGTATTATTAAGTATTGTTTTTTATCTTTTTCTATTACCAACACCTAGTAATCACCCAAAAGTCAAAAGTGTGTTATTTATTTTTGGCTTATTTCTTATTTTCTTTACAGTAGGAAGTCCGTTAAATCTCCTTGGACGGATTATATTCAGAGGACATATCGCTCAGATGTTAATTTTAATCGTTATTGTCGCTCCTTTATTGATATTGGGGTTTAAGTCAACAATCGTTTCAAAAGCTGTAACTTATCAGAAGCTGAAGAAATTCCTCACCTTTATAAAAAAGCCTCAGATAACAATTGTCGTTTTTCATGTATTATTTATCGGCTATCATATCCCTGCGGTTTTTAATTATGTAAGGATTAGTTATTTTTTAAATTATTTCTATCTTCTTCTTTTATTTTTAGCAGCTTTATTGCTTTGGACTCCACTCATTCCGATTATAAAAGAATTAGATTTTTTATCAGTTAAACAAAAAGTACGTTATTGCTTATGGAATGTTGTTTTCTTTTCTCCATTAGCTTTATGGTTTATTTTTTCAGAACAAATTCTATATTCGATATATATAGATCCTGATTTGATTCGGTTATCACTTGAAGTGTGCTTGCCGCCAGGAGAGCCAATCGAGTCGATTCCGGAAGAATTTTTTGATTATTTATTGCCGTTTCCTCCACTAAGAGAGCAACAGCTTGGGGGATGGTTGTTATTGATTGGTCAAGGTCTTGTGTTTGGTTCGGTTGGGTTGTGGATGAGGAAAAAAGTGAAAGAGAGCTAATGCTAGCTCTCTTTTCTCTTGTTAATCAATAGCAGTTTCTTTAAAAATCAAACAAATCGCTAGACAAGTACCTCTCCCCAGTATCGCAGGCAATACAAACAACGACATCATCTGGGGATAATCTTTTAGCTACTTGCATGGCTGCATAACAAGCCGCACCTGATGATGGTCCAACTAGGATTCCTTCTTCTTGCGCTAATTTTCTAGTAATGTCATATGCATCTTCATCTTCAATTTTAAAGATTTCATCATAAACATCTTGATTTAAGATTTCTGGAATGAAGCCCGGGCTCGTGCCAACAAGCTTATGTTTCCCTGGTTGTCCACCTGATAAAACTGGAGATCCAGCAGGTTCAACTACATGTACAGTAATGTCAGAGTAATATTCCCTTAATGCTTCCCCTGTGCCCGTGATTGTTCCACCGGTACCTGCGGTAGCTACAAAGGCCGATAGTGGTTTTCCTATGATTTTCATTGCTTCAATAATTTCGGTTGCAGTTGTTTTACGATGAGCATCGGGATTTGCATCATTTTCAAATTGCATGGGAATAAAACTATTTTCTATTTGTTCAGCTAATTCCTGAGCTTTTCGAATGGAGCCGGGCATTCTCTCGTCACCGGGCGTTAATACAACGTCAGCACCATAAGCTTTAAGTAGGTTTATACGTTCTTTAGTCATCGTATCTGGCATAACAAGAATCGCTTTATAACCTCGTGCAGCAGCATTCATCGCCAAACCTATTCCTGTATTTCCACTTGTAGGTTCAATAATTGTTGCACCTGGTTTAAGCAAGCCAGCCTTTTCAGCTTCTAAAATCATATTAAAGGCAGCTCGATCCTTTACACTTCCACTTGGATTGAAGAATTCTAATTTTAAATAAATCTGTGCCCCATCTTTAGGGTTAATTTTTCTTAACTTAACTAATGGTGTATCACCAATTAAATCTGATAAGTTTGAAACAACCTTCAAGCTTTCCACTTCCTTTTTATGTAAGAAATATATTCTTATAATATAAAGACTTACTTTTATATTATCATACGTTAAAATTGAAATCACACTAGAGGTTCAGAGGTATAAAAATTCATTCGTGGTCATATTCGTTCGCATACATTGAGGTCTACCCTGAAAATAACTTTAGTTGTGGAGTTCCATGAGCTGCGATCCACTTGCTTTCCGCGGGGTGGTCCGTGAGCCTCCTCGTCGCCAGGGGCTCAGCTCCTGCGGGGTCTCACGAGACCACTGGATCCCGCAGGAGTCAAGTGGCTCTCCACTCATTCCACACTGAGGAGGAAACATTTTTCCATACACCATGGTGCGAAATACTTATTTAGCATGGATGTCTACCCTGAAAAAAGAAATGCGGAAGGCGCTCGTTCATCGGCGACAGGCATAAGGCAAGCCGGCTGGAAGGTTGCTCTTTAACCTTCTAGGGTGGATTGACTTAGACCTGAGAGCCGATAGCGCCTGGAGCTAGACACTAAGCTAAGTATAATTTTTCATCCTCCATGGTGCTAATTTTAATTAGCATGGATGTCTACCCTGAAAATAACTTTGGTTGTGGAGTTCCATGACCTGCGATCCACTTGCTTTCCGCGGGGTGGTCCGTGAGCCTCCTCGTCGCCAAGGGCTCAGCTCCTGCGGGGTCTCACGAGACCACTGGATCCCGCAGGAGTCAAGCGGCTCTCCGCTCATTCCACACTGAGGAGGAAACATTTTTTCATACACCATGGTGCGAAATACTTATTTAGCATAGATGTCTACCCTGAAAATACTTAGGTTGTAGATTCATTCGCTACAGTTCACTCGCTTTCCGCGGGGCGTGCGGTGAGCCTCCTCGTCGCTTTCTGGCTCCTGCGGGGTCTCACTTTGCCCGCTGTATCCCGCAGGAGTCGAGTGACCTTCCGCTCATTCCAACTGTGTTTGTACTTTTCTCCTCCATGGTGCAAATACTCACTTTATAAAGGTCTACCCTAAATTGCAAGTTTATTATTAGTAACCTATGGTTAAAAGATTGAAACATTTTATTATTAATATTGCATCATGTTTAGTGTAAAATATGTACTATTACGATTCTAGGAGGAGAGCAATGGCTGACGCACATTATTTTCTAGCAGTCCCTTTATCTGATGATGCTCGAACCATACTTAGTGATTGGCGAGAGGAATTAAAGGAAGAAGTGTCCTTTAAATCTTGGGTTCATCCGTTGGATTTTCATATCACATTAGCCTTTCTCGGGAGTGCATCTGAAAAGGCAATTTCGCTTACAAAGGAGAAAATAGGTGCAATCTCAAGCTTCTATCCTGCTTTTCAGTTAGAGATAAATGGCTTAGGTACCTTTGGAAAACAAGAATCACCGAGAGTTTTTTGGGCAGGGGTACAGCACTCAGAAGCATTAATAAAACTTCAAAAAAAAGTACATGAAGCTTGTAAGGAAGTTGGTTTTTCCTTGGATTCCAGGCCATACAGTCCCCACATTACACTTGCACGAAGATGGAAGGAGAAATCACCCTTAGATGTGAAAAAAATCCAAACCTTTAACATTCAAGCAGGTGTTACCTCCTTTCCTGTTCAAGAGATGATATTATATCAAACCCATTTAAATCGTACACCGAAGTATGAAGCAATCTCTAGGTTTTCGTTGATGGGAGAATAGGAAGGAATGAATAGATGATGAAGTTTGTACTAACAGCGGTTCAAATCGCTGGTTTATATGGCATTTATTATATTGGATGCCTTATTCAAGAGTTTTTGAAGGTGAGTATTCCAGGTAGTATTATCGGGATGCTGCTTTTGTTTTTATTACTCCAGCTAAACATCGTCAAGGAAAAATGGTTTGCAAAAGGAAGTGGTTTTTTATTAACGTATCTTGCTATCCTTTTTGTACCAGCAACAGTTGGATTGGTTGACTATTTACCCTATTTTTATGGAAGTGGTTTTATAACTCTATTAATTGCTTTTATTAGTACGGTTTTAGTGATGTCTGTATCGGGATTAATCTCACAAAGTATTGCTACTCGTGAAGAAAGAAAGCAACAGAACTCTTATGAAAGAGGGTTCGATGCATGAATTTAATCTGGGCAGTTGGAATGTTTTTATTAACAATTAGTGTTTTTGCAGTCATGAGATTATTTTATCAAAAATATCATTATCCTTTATTCGTCCCTATCGCAACAACATCATTTATTATTATTGTAGCTTTATTAGCGTTTAACATACCGTATGAGCGATATATGATGGGGGGGAGCTGGATAGGTGAACTGCTAGGTCCAGCGGTAGTTGCATTAGCTTATCCACTTTATCAGAATAAAGATATCCTTAAAAAGTATTCAATTCCTGTGTTTGTGGGTGTATTTGTAGGTTCGACCATTGCCATTTTATCAGGATTATGGTTATCTCTTCTATTTAAAATTGATACGGAAATCCTGCTTTCTCTCATTCCTAAGAATGTTACAACACCAATAGCCATGGATCTTGCTGAGATGAGTGGAGGGGTACCAACTTTAGCTGCAGTCTTTGTTATGGTTGCAGGAGTCGGTGGTGCTATGTTTGGCCCAACAATTTTGAAAATGGTAAAGGTGAATCATTATATTGGTGTAGGAGTAGCTTTTGGGACAGCATCTCATGGAATAGGGACTGCTCGCGCTTTGGAATTTGGTCCAAAGGAAGGGGCTATTAGCTCTATTGCCATGATCTTAAGTGCGCTTTATACAGCGATTGTATGTCCCCTTTTTATTCAACTATTTTTATAAAACAAATACTAATAAACTAGTGGGAGTGTTATAACTGGGACAGTTATTAAAGCTGCAGGATTATATTTCTCGTTATGAAATGGATATATACCGATATCCTGCACAGTTTATCCGATTGAAAAAACAGCAATGGCAAAAAATAAATAAACAGTGGGAGTCTGGATATATTCAAGAAGATCAATTCGAATCTCAAGTAAATGTTGAATCTGGTAGTCAGGTTGTGAATCCTTTCTCCCAGCTCTTTAAACAAAGGTCATCGAACAATGAAGAAGAATATAATGAGACTAAAAGAATCTCAGTGCCGCCTAAGACAGGTGAAGAATTAAAAAGGCTATTTTTAGATGCGCTTTTTTTAACACAAATAAAGTGGGCAAGTTCAACTATCGATAAAAGATCTTTTGTTGAGGATCAGTTTTATGATGATTTCTTGCTTAAATATTTACTCCAGAGTTTTCCGGATACCTATCTAGTACTATATCGCCCTGTGTTTTTCTTGAAAAATGCGCCTGTAGAACTGGAAATTATAATTATTACTTCAGTGGCAGTGTGGTGCATTGTGTTTTTAGAAGGTGAGTCTGATAGTGTTTATACTGAGGAAAAAGGGAGATTTTGGGCGGTTAAAAATGGCAAGGAAAAGAAAAAGATTGTTTCACCACTTATAGGATTGAACAGAACCGGACAGATTACACAGCAAATCCTTCAAAAGCATAAGGTGGAGCTTCCTATCAAGAAAGCAATAATCAGTCGTACAGGATATGTCGATGGTTTCAAGGATTCCTATGACTTAAGCTATATTGATAAGAAGTTATATCCTGATTGGTTTAGTGGAATGAGATCGATTTCATCACCTTTAAAATCTGTTCAACTAAAAGCTGCACAGTCGTTATTATCTTATTGTCATACAACTTACATCAAACGTCATATGTAACACCGATTTTCAACAGTCGAATCAGTGTGGCACAGTGAAAGGAACTCTACAACCTAAGTTATTTTTCAGTATAGACCTTCATGCGGATAAGTATTTGCACCATGGAAGATGAAAAAGTTTAACACTCAGTGTGGAATGAGCGGAGAGCCACCTGACTCCTGCGGGATCTAGCGGTCTCGTGAGACCCCGCAGGAGCTCAGGAAAGCGACGAGGAGGCTCACGGACCGCCCCGCGGAAAGCAGGTGGATCGCAGCTCACGGTACTCCACTACCTAGGTTAATTCCAGGGTAGACATCTTTGCTAATTAAAATTAGCACCATGGTGTATGAAAAATTATACTTAGCTTAGTGTCTAGCTCCAGGCGCCATCGGCTCGAGGTCATAAGACAGTCGCTTCGGAAGGCAAAGAGCGCCTTCTGTCAGCGCCTGTCTTATGCTTGTCGCCGATAAGCGGGCGCCTTCCGCTTTTCTTTTTTCACAATCCATAGAGCCATTAAATAAAGAAAAAAGTCAATCAAGGTAACTAAACCCTTAATTGACTTTTTTTATTATTGTTTTAGCTATCAGGCGCTAACACCTTGGTATAAGGTTCTAAGCTCGGCTTTCCGATATAATATCCTTGTGCCAAATCCATCCCAATGCTTTTACAATATTCCATTTCTTCCTTGCGTTCGATCCCTTCCCCTAATACCTTAATCCCAAGAGTGTTTGTAATAGATATCACCTGGTCTAGGAAGCTTTGTTTTTTACGATCTTGATCACAAAATGAGATATATTCACGATCAATTTTGACATAATCAGGTTTTAATTCGCTTAACATATCGAGCGTAGAATAACCAGATCCGACATCATCTAAAGCTACCTTCATCCCTGAATTTTTGTAGGTATTAAGAATTTTCTTCAAGTGGTCTATGTCACCGATTTTTTCCGTTTCGACGACTTCAAAGACTAGATCAGAAGGTGAAATATTATATTTTTCAACAATTGAAAATGTATGTCTTAAGCAAAAGTCAGGGTTGTAAATGGTTGAAGGGAGGAAGTTTATAAAACTTTTTATTCCGGGTTCAACCTTATTAATTCTTGCTTTAATTGCTTCTTCCCTAGCTCTTTGGTCAAGCATTGACTTCAATCCGGTTATTTCAGCTACTTTAAAAATTTCACTAGGATAAATAATCTCTGAAGGGTCATTTGAGCGTAATAAAGATTCGTAACCATATAGTTTGTCATTATTTAAATCAATAATAGGTTGGATGTGACTTACCATACTACCATTTTGAATAAAAGAAACGATTCTTTCATTGCTTATTCGTTCATATAAATGGGATAAGGGCATTAAGAATAAATCTAAGGCTGCTTTTGAACGATGAACACTTGCATTGATTGTTGAATTGTTTTCAATATGTTGTACAAGGGTTTGAATGATCGTTTTTAATTCCTCACGAGAATGGAAGCGAATGATAAGATGTTGATTACTTTTTTCGTCAATTTTAAAAGATGAAAATAGACAGGGAACGTCTACT